>CALURK010000010.1 GCA_944323165.1 Candidatus Gastranaerophilales bacterium
AAGGGGACTCTCTAGCTGGTGAGATAAAATAATGCCTGCGCTAACTTAGACGAAAAAATATGCGCTTGGCGCGATTCGAACGCGCGACCTATCCCTTAAAAGGGGAGTGCTCTACCTGCTGAGCTACAAGCGCATATTGTATTAAATTTTAAAAAACCTTTTATACTTCGGCTGCGGATCAACCACAAGATATATGTTAACAAGAACAAATTTTAGTGTCAAGAGTTTTGTGGCTTTCTGATATTTCTTTTATTATTTCTGCGATTTCAGCTGATACGTCAGTCTTTTCGGAGATATTATCTCTAACCAATTTTGCAAAATCGGCTTTTTTAAATTCATGCATCCCCTTAGTTTTAAATATGTTTTCTAAATTTTTTACTTCAGGTAAACCATCCACTAAATCTGAATTAGTTACTGTTGTAAAATTTACAAAATGAGAGTTTAGAGTTTTTATAATTAAAGACTTCGGAAGCAAATCTTCAAATTCGCCACAAGATACTAAATGAATTCTATCAATATTACGCAATTTTGGGGTAATTTGTCGAATATTTTCCTCTGCATCTTTATCAAGTAACAAAAATATCGGAATTTTTAATTCATTAATCAGCTTGTAGTACATTTTTACTACTTGATTTTTCCCCCCGGCTCCTATTACTTGTATACCTTTTTGGTAGAAATCATATCCTAAAAATTTAGAAAATGCCGGTAATAATATTTCTTCAGTCAAACCTTCAACTAAAATAACTTTTTCAATCGGATATTTAAAACAATGCAATTCTCGATTTTGTTTTAAATCCAAATTAACCTCTGCAAGACTTTTTAACCACTTAAGATTTATGGGAATATTATTTGATAGTACCCTTAATGCGCTGATATAATTTAACTTATTCTCTAAAAGAATTTTTGTGTATTCATCATTTATGAAGATTGAATTTTCATACTCTGTTAATATTCTATTTATGCTTAAATCATTGGGCATATCCACCAATGAGCCGTTAAAAATTTCTTCAGTAAGCTCCTTGATTGTATGTGGAGATAAACTTAATATATCATTTTTTTTATATTTAGGCTCTATTAAATTTGATGTAATAATATCAGCAAAAACTCTTAAGTATTTTTCTTTTGTATTTTTAAATCTTGTTAATCGATCTAGAGATATTATAATTTGTTCTTGTGTTAATTTTTTATACTTCATCATAAGTATTATATATTAAATTGTAAATTTTTGTAACAATTTTTATGTAACGAATTGTAAATTTTTTCTTAAACATGTGAAATTTTGATATATAAACATACTTTATATATATAAGAGTATAAAAAAATACGGAGACGGTATAAAAAATGGCTTTCTTGTTATTACTACATGAAAAAATGAGGCTTAGACGTCAGGTCAACAAACTGACGTTAAAAGATGCTCAATATGGCAACCGTATTGACCGTATGACAAAGAATATTAAGCGGGTACAGAAGATGTACTCGAGCAGAATGACGCAATTAGAAAAACAAGCACAGATGGCACAAAGTCAATTTAGTGTATGGTTAAATAACTCTGCAGGTTTAGGTACTCAGAATTTAAATCCATATAATTTTGGAGCTGCGGGTGGTATTTCTAATTTTGTAATGCAAGGTTTAGCTGCTTGGGCTCAACAAGGCACGAAGGACAAAGATGGTAATGAAATTGTAAGTAAAGATAAAGCTGCCGAAATGTTCCAAGCATTCCAAAATGGCGGATTCCAACAGAATGTAGATAGCGAAAATAAGGTAATTAAGGATGCTGAATGGAAAGATATCAATGGTAATACTTATTCAGCTCAACAATATCAAGCATTCCAGGCTGCATATGGTCAAGTACAGCAAATGCAAAATTTAAGTCAAGCACGAGTACAGCAAATTGGAGCTCAATATCAAAACAATGTTTCGATCTGGTTAGAAGCTGCAAAGGCAGAATTAGAAGCTGAGCAGGATGCAGCACTTATACCGCTAGAAGCAGAACAAACAGATATGGAATTGGAAAAAGAATCTGTAGAAACTCAACTCACTTATGCAAGAGAGAGATTACAAGCTATCGAGCAGGCTTGCAGCGAAGGTATCAAAGATGCAGCTCCGAAGTTCGGACTTGGATAATAATAATTTTAATAGATATAAAGAGCGACTATTTAATAGTCGCTCTTTTAGTATTTTAAACTTCTAAAGGCTGGTCTAGTGATCTTATTGAAACATCAACTTCATTTGGGAAATATTGTTTCATATGATTTACCAAGTCATTTGTAGAATTTACCCAGAAAGTCGGTGATGTTAAAATTTTTGCACTATACCCATCAACTTGCGGTAATTTAAACATTACAGGATCATCTCCGTGGTATTTTGCCAGAATATTTTTTATCCCGCATAATTCTTCATATTTAACTTCCTTTTTGAGGCTTAAAGTAACTATATTAGAATTTTCTACAGATTTTACATTATCAATAAGGATGCTAATTTGATCTTCGCCTCTGTGTTGAACCTTTCCTGTTATAACAACCTTATTGTCTTGTTGCAGCAAATCACCAAATTCCAATAACTTCTTGTGGAAACAAACACAATCCACTTTTCCTGTTAAATCTTCCAAGGTTACAAAACGTAAAAATTTTGTCGGATCCTTTTTGGTCGGAATCTGTCTTGTTGCTGTTACCAAACCGCAGATTGTAACTTCTTCCTCTTCTTTTACATCTGCCAATTCTGAAACCCTATGGGTCATAAGAAATTGCATTTTATCTCTTATGGAAAACAGTGGATGTGAGGTTACGTAAAATCCAAGAAATTCTTTCTCAAATTGCTGTATTTCTTTATCTGTATACTCTGCATCACTTCCGATAAGCTGATACTGAGCATTTGAAAAATCCTCTTCAGCACCCATTGCTGCAAATAAACTTACTTGCCCCATAGCTCTGTCTTTTGCTTCTTTTGAAGTTACATCAAGAATGTGCTCTATATTATCAAAAAGCTGCTTTCGGCTTTTTTCGATATTTGCAAACGCTCCTGCTTTTATAAGTCCTTCCAAAGATTTTTTATTTACAAATTTAGCATCCACACGTTTGCAAAAATCAAATATACTTTTGAATTCTCCATTTTCTTCACGCTCTTTTATAATAGCTTCAACGACAGGCTCGCCTACTTGCTTAATTGCTGCAAGACCAAATCTTATATTATCACCATCAGGGGTATATTCTAGGTAAGAATGGTTTATATCAGGCGGTAAAACCTTTATACCGTATTTTTGAGCTTCTTCTATATATAATTGCGTCTGGTCCTTATTATCTGAAACACTCGAGAGTAATGCGGATAAATATTCAACAGGGTAATGGCATTTTAAATATGCTGTTTGATATGCAACAAATGCGTATGCTGCCGAATGTGACCTATTAAAGCAGTATGAAGCAAACGCTTCAATTTGTTCAAACAAAGTAGCAGCATCTTCTTTTTTCATGTCATGTCGAGTCGAAGCAAGTTCAATAAATTTTCCTTTTTGTTTTTGCATTTCCTCGACTTTTTTCTTACCCATCATTCTTCGGACAATATCAGCTTCGCCCAATGTATAGTCTGCAAGAGTCTGGAATACCTGCATAATCTGCTCTTGGTAAACAATTGTTCCGTAGGTATCTTTAAGTATTGGCTCTAATAATGGGTGTGCATAGGTAACTTTTTTCAAACCATGCTTTCTTGCCACAAATTCATCAACCATACCTGAACCCAATGGACCTGGTCTAAATAAAGCTACCAAAGCGCCTAAATCTTCAAAAACGTCAGGTTTAAGCCTTTTCACAAGGTTTATCATACCTTGAGATTCAAGCTGGAATACTCCGACAGTTTCGCCCCTTACTAGCATTTTGTAGGTTTCTTTGTCATCCAATGGAATATTATTTATGTCTATATCAACTCCGCGATACTTCTTCACCATATCAACGGTCTTGTATATCATCGTAAGGTTCCTTAAGCCCAAAAAGTCCATTTTTAATAGCGAAAGAACTTCTGTTACTTCATGTGGCGGATACCCTGTCTGAACAATACCGTCTTTTGATGGTTGAACAGGTATTATTGTATCAAGCGGGGCGTGAGAGATGATAACACCAGCTGCGTGCGTACCTGTACCGCATTTCAAGCCCTCTATTGCTATAGACATATCAATAAGCTTTTTAAAGCTTATTGTTTTACCAGTTTCCGGATTAACTATCTGATAATCTTCGTCATAAAGTTTTCTAAGCTCTGACCCTTCAACTTGTATAGCATCTTTTATCCACTTAGCTTTCGGATTGGTTGCTGTTGCAAGTTCTATTGCAGGTTCTATTAGTCCTGACAGCCTGTTACTTTCTGCAAAAGGAACTTTTAATATTCTTGCAACTCCTTTAAAAGCGGCTTTTGGAGCATAAGTCGAAAATGTAATAATCTGACAAACCCTGTCTTCACCATATTTTTGAGTTACATAATCAATTACTTGACGGCGTTTTTCAATACAAAAGTCGATATCAATATCAGGCATTGTAAAACGTTCTTCGTTCAAGAATCTTTCAAACAATAAATGGTGCTTTATTGGATCCAAATCAGTTATTTGAAGAGCATAAGCAACAACACTTCCTGCTGCTGATCCACGTCCAGGGCCTACTGGAATATTATGAGTTTTTGCATAATGTATAAAATCCCAAGTTATAAGGAAATATGCCGCAAAACCCATTTTATTTATAACACCAAGCTCATAGTCAACACGTTTTTTCATCTCTGGAGAAATTTCTCCATAACGAGTCTTTATACCTTCATATACTATATGCTCTAAATAACTTTCATTTGTATATCCTTCCGGGACATCATAATGAGGCAGTGGAGCGTTTCCTAATTCTATTTCTATATGACATTTAGCAGCCGCGTCTTCTGTATTTTTAACGCATTCTTCAAAGGTTTCATCATCCATCCAAGAAAATGCCTGACGCATTTCATCTTTAGATTTTATATAGAATTCGTTATTAGGAAAATGAAATCTATTTGGATCATCCTTATCAGCATTAGTTTGTAAGCAAAGCAAAGTATCTTGAGCGTCTGCATCTTCGCGTCTTAGATAGTGTGAATCGTTTGTGATTATCATTTTTATGCCTAATTCGCGCGCAATTTTTATCAAATCCGAGTTAGTCCTCTTTTGCTCTTCAAGATTATGATCCTGTAATTCTATATAATAATCATCTCCAAATAAATCTTTATATCTTTGAGCAGTTTCTTTTGCTTTTGAATAATCACCTTTAAGCAAATTTTGAAGGACTTCACCTCCTAAACATGCTGATGCGCATATTAGACCTTCATGATGTTCTTTTAATAATTCAAAATTTATTCTAGGCTTATAATAAAAGCCTTCACACCAAGCTGTTGAAACCAGTTTTATAAGGTTTTTATACCCTACTGAATCCTTGCATATCAAAATTAAGTGATAAAGGGGGTTATCAGAGGCATCATGTACCTTTATATCTCCATCATGAACATAAAATTCACATCCTATAAGCGGATTAACCCCGGCCTCTTTTGCTTTTTCGTAAAACTCAATAGCAGAATACATAACTCCATGGTCAGTTACAGCTATTGCTGGAAGTTCATTTTCCTTGGCATAGTTAACTAAATCGCCAATTCTTATAGTCCCATCCAGGAGTGAAAACTCCGAGTGTATATGTAAAGGTATAAATTTTGCCATACTCTTAATCTATCACATAAACATATTAAGCAATGTAAAAAGTTTATTAATTCTGACCTTGTATTAGTACGTATCTTCTCCCGCTGTCTATTATTTTGTAATTTAAATTCTTTATATCCTTATTTAAATTCTTTTTCTTTATGATTACAAGGTTGTCTTTTTTCTCTAAGGCTTTCTTTAAATCGTCTTTAGAATAAGTTAAACCGTAGTCAACTTGTCTGCCATCATCTCCATAATAATTAAGTGAATACTTATGTGAGAATTGGTATGTAGTAATTGATTGATTGGTTTTATCTGCATACTTTGCAAATCTTACTAAATCATTTTGGCCAAACTTATAATCTATTTCATAAAACATTTTTGTTCCAAACGCAGATAACATAAGCATTAAGAATACATATGCAAAAAATACCCTGCCGTATTTTTCTTTTTTTGCAAAAATTATAGAAACTACACCTGTTACAAACAGTAGTATTATGCACAAAGGTTTAGCGGCCGAAATATCTGCGTTAAGCTGCGCAGGTAAGAAAAACTGTGTAAACAATGCAATAATTGATGAGATAATAAAAATTCCACCTATAACGTATACTGTCTTATTAATAAACCTACTATATTCACCTCTTTCTATATAATTTGTCCAAATATATCCTCCAAGACAACCTAGAGAGCCATAAATTGGCAAAATATATGTAATAAGTTTTGTATCTGATGAAGAAAAGAATAAAAGAGTAAATAAAGCAATTATTCCGTTATAAACCATAAACTGCTGTGGAACTGTTAGGTTCTTGAACTTAAAATCTCTCTTTTGAATTTTCCTTATTAATACAACAATTGTAGAGAGAATCCAAGGGAAAAATCCCCAGAGAAGTGTAACTAAATAGAAGTAGAAAGGCTGTTCTCTACCTAAATCATTACCTCCTAAAAATCTTTCTATATGGTGTTTCATGATATATTCATTGAAGAATAACGGATCATGCATTTCTAACATAGCAATATGCCAAGGTAGCGTTATTAGTAAAAATATTATAATACCTACTAAAAAATACTGTGGTCTGAATATTTCTTTAAATTTCTTAGAAAAAATAGCAATAAAGAACATAGACCCGAAAGGTACTACAAATCCTGGTATTCCCTTCGCCATTACTGCTAAACCTGAAAATAAATAGAATAGCCACCAGAAATATTTTTTATTTTTCTCTTCACAAAAATAAGTATACATTCCAAAACAAAGAGAAAACCAAACGCAAGTCGCTACAACAATATCAAGTATCGCATACTTTGCAAGAATTAAAAATTCAATAGATGTTGCCTGAATTAATGCTGCTACTACTCCATAAGTTCTTGACACAAGCTTTCTTCCCATAAAGTAAGTCAAAAAGCAAGACAAAGTTCCATAGAGTGCAACAGGGAAACGTGCTGTAAATTCGTTAATTTTTCCAAAAACTGCAAATGATAAACATTCACCCCAAAAGTATAATGGAGGTTTTTCGAAGAAATACTGATGATTAAGGTAAAGAGTTAAGAAGTTCTTAGACCTAAACATATCTTCTGACATAGAAACATATCTTGTTTCGTCTACATCCATAAGTGAATAAGCCCATATATTATGGAAAAATAAAAAATAAAATAATATGCATAAACCAAGTATAGTAAATAATTCTTGGTGTTTAAATACAAAATCTTTTAATTTTGTCATAACTCTCTCTCCCATAAGTATTACTCGTTTTATAATACCATAAAAAATATCCGACTGTTTTTCAATCGGATATTTTATTTCAGTTTGTAAAATAAGTTTCGTTAGTTTTTAATAACCGACTAAGCGATTATCTCTTTTGGTTGAACTTGAGCTTTTTTGTTCTTGCTATTTGCAATACCAGCACCAATCAAAGCACCCGCTGCAGCTACACCGGCAATCCAAGCAGCTTTAGCACCACCTGACATACCTTTAACTTTGCTGTTAATAGTACTTACGAGATTATCAAGTTCAGATTTAGCTTTTTCTACAGCTTCCTGTGCTGTCTTTTTAGCAGTTTCGTTAACTTTGCCCTTTTCTGCTGCAACTTTATCATAGATAGCCTGCTTATCTTCTACAATCTTTGCTAATTTCTTATAGCTATCCTTTTCCATTGCCTGAGCTTCGGTTAAACCTCCTGTTGTAGTTACAGTTTCAGTGCCAATGAATTTCTTAAATTGTCCTTTAATTCTTTTCTCTAAATTATTCAAAGTCTTGTCGCTATTTTTTAACTTTGTCATTCTTTCATTCATACTATTTAAAGTATTGTCTTTTATAGCGGATTTTTCTAAAGTTTCTTTTGCAATTTTTTCTGCATCAGTATACTTACGTCCGATTGCTAATTTTGCATCTAAAAGCTTTTTAGCATCTTCTGGCTTATCTACAGCATACTTGTCTAAAACATCTTGTACAGTTTTATCATA
Organism: Candidatus Gastranaerophilales bacterium; assembly: GCA_944323165.1. Lineage (GTDB taxonomy): Bacteria > Cyanobacteriota > Vampirovibrionia > Gastranaerophilales > Gastranaerophilaceae > CAG-196. The sequence goes on from CALURK010000010.1 coordinate 8,144, forward strand.
AGACCAAGAACCGCCCGGATTCTTCTGCAATTTTGCATCTTTGATTGTTTTTAACTCATCTTCAAAAGTTTTTAAATTAGCCTTCAAGTCTTCAAAAAATACTTTATCAGCATCTCCGCGTTTTACACCTGCATTTCTAAATACACCTTTGTCAATCTTATCTCTTACAGTTTCATGGAGATTTTCCAATTTCTTTTTATTTTCCATGTACTCTTTAATTGTATCTGATACTTGTTCTGATACATTATCGAGTTTTTTACTCATAGCTTTATCATAAGCCTTATTCTTTATTTGAGCATATTTTATAGTCCCATCCTTATAAACTACAGGAACTAGCTTGTGACCGCTTTTTGGTTTCTTTGTATCTAATAAATTCTTTTCACCACCAATAAGATCAAAAATTTCTTTATTTGTTAATCTATTGATTTTATTGTCCTCAACTGCCTTTTCAATGGCTTCTCTACCAGTCTTGCTTGATAGATATTCGTCTATAGATTTAATATCTTTTCGTCTTGTGCTTTTAGGTTTTATTTCTTTTTTAGCATCAGCGATTATGTCGTCATACATAGTGTTAATAGCATTTTGACGGTTATCTATAGCCGTCTTCAAATCAGTAAAATTCGTACTGGATTCAAACGCATTCTTTGCAGCTTCATATTGAGAATATAAATTCTTGTAGTCTGTCACCTCTTTAGCTGTCATTGACCATTTTGGGTCGTATGGGAGTATTTCACCACCTTTTTTCACAGTAATTTTCTTTTCAGCTGTCAAACGTGCAAGCTCTTCATCGCGAGCCTTAATAGCTTTGTCTAAAGCTTCTTTTTCAGCGCCGTCATAGACTGCTTTTCCTGCATCTGCTAATTTCTTTTCTGCATCTTCTAATGCTGATTTTTTGCTTTTGATTTCACTTGCGTACTCAAACTTGTCATTTTTGTTAGCTTCTTCAACTAATTCATCTAATGTTTTAGTTGCACCTTTTTTTACCAGTGAAGTTCCAATACCTGCTCCTACAGCACCTATAGCTGCACCGCCTAATGCGTATGGAACTGTTGATGTTTTTTGTGGTTGATAAGCTTGTTGATTTACCGCTTGAATTGCTAATTCGTCTGACATAACTAATTACTCCTATATTTTACAACTTACTATTTTATTCTATTAATTTAATCCCATAAATCTATACATCTTTGGTCTTATATATCTAAACACCTGAAAGAAATAAAAATTGCTATATTTTTGCTATAAAATTTTTATTAAATTTCAGCCATTGACCTAAAACCATTATACTGATTGAATTTTAGCTTGCAAATTTTTCTTTACAAAAGTTAATAATACATTTTTTTTTATTTAAATCTATTTTGTTTAAAGATACTTAAAGGAGTTCAGTATGACATAATTTACGTAAACAAATGTCATACTGAATTTATTTCAGGAGCTTCTTTCACCCCCACCCCATAGCCCCACCCTCAAGGGGCGGGGGAATTTTTATGTCATTCCGAATTTATTTCGGAATCTAATGTCGTCGAAGTACAACTTTTATCGCTAAAACTCTTCAAAATCGCTCTTGATATTTACCCCTGTTTGTCTTAAACTTGAAGGGTTAAATAAGACTAATTGAGGAGATTTCAATATGACTAACAGAGTTTTATTATGTATTATGGACGGTTGGGGAATTTCCACCGGCTCAGCAAAATATGATGCTACAAAGCTTTCACATCCGGTTCATGTTCAAGAATTAATAAAAGACTATCCTTCAACTATGATTCATGCAGATGGAGAGTTTGTTGGACTACCACATGGACAAATGGGTAATAGTGAAGTAGGTCACCTAAATTTAGGCGCTGGAAGAGTTGTTTACCAAGACTTGTCTAAAATTAACAGAGCTATAAAGGACGGGGCTTTCTTTAAAAATGAAAAATTCTTAGAAGCTATTGAACATGCTAAAAAAAATAATTCATCACTTCACATATATGGTTTGGTTTCAACAGGTGGAGTTCACTCTTCGTTAGACCATGTACTTGCTTTAATAAAGCTTGCTGCTGATGAAGGTTTGACAAAAGTTTATGTACACGCATTCCTAGATGGACGTGATACACCTCCGGCAAGTGCTTGCGAATATTTACAAGTTGTTGAAGATGAATTAAAGAAATATAACCTGCCACCTGTAGCTTCTGTTATAGGTAGATATTACATAATGGATAGAGATAACAGATGGGATAGAGTCGAAAAAGGTTATAATTGCTTGTTATTTGGAGAAGGTGATCATGCTTCTTCAGCTATCGAAGGTGTAAAAAAATCTTATGAAAATGGAGTTACTGACGAATTTGTACTTCCTATAGTTGTAGGAGGTGAAGAATCAAGAATTCATGACAATGATTCTATAATATTCTTTAACTACAGACCTGATAGAGCTAGAGAAATTACTAAGGCTATTAACTTTAAAGATTTTGACGGTTTCAATCGTAAAAAGGTTCTAAATAATATTTATTACTGTACAATGACAAGCTATGATGAATCATTCAATTTCCCTGTTGCCTTCCCTAAAACACATTTGAAGAATATTCTTGGAGATGTATTGGAAGCAAACGGAATTAAGCAGTTTAGAACCGCAGAAACTGAAAAGTATGCACACGTTACATTCTTCTTTAATGGTGGAATTGATGAGCCGCAACCTCACGAAACAAGAGTTCTAGTTCCATCTCCAAAAGTTGCAACTTATGATATGCAGCCGGAGATGAGTGCTCCACAGGTTTGTGAGAATGTATTAAAAGCAATTGACAATAAAGATTACGGATTTATACTGGTAAACTTTGCTAACCCTGATATGGTAGGTCATACTGGCGTACTTGATGCTGCGACAAAGGCTTGTCATGTTGTTGATGAGTGTGTCGGTAAAATTGCGCAAAAATGTAAAGAAAGCAATGTTACAATGGTACTTACGGCTGATCACGGTAATGCTGAAGTAATGGTTGATGAAAAAACAGGAAAACCTCAAACAGCTCATACTACAAACGAAGTGCCATTAGTAATAATCAATGCTCCTGAAAAGGTTGAACTGAAAGAAGATGGAGCATTGTGCAATGTTGCACCGACTGTTCTTCAACTTATGGGAATTAAAAAACCTGAAGAAATGGACTGTGATAGCTTAATTAAATAAGCTAATATTATAAAATATACTTATTAAGAGAGGATTTATGACAGAAACTTTACCTTTAAATATTGATTTATCACTCAAAAAAAACAATGTTGATGAATTTTTCTTCAACTTGAGCGAGAATCCTGAAGGATTTAAAAATAAAGATTTCAGGTACACTCTTAGTCTTATATATCAACTTGTTGAGGATGAATTTGAAGGTATTTTTCTGTCACCTAATTCTCCTGTAAGAAATACTGATTTTTTGCTTATAAACGATGGAACGGCTGAAAATCCTAAATTAAGCTTTTTTGTAACTCCTACAAATAACTTTCAATTCTATTTAAAATCAAAAGGTTCAATGTTCAGATTTTCTTCTAAAGAGGTCAATGGACAGATTGGCTATATAATGCCTCTTGATTTAGTTTTAGATTATTTTGGCGGGTTTGGAGAAGTTGTAGACTTTTCTTCTTTAACACAAACTTTTGCCTATTTTAACAAGCTTACTCATTTTGTAATGAAGCTTATTGAAAAATTGTACTTTATACCTACTGTTCACAAAAGAGAAGGCGTATCTGGCGGATGTTTTAGAATTGTTTATGAACCAATTATTTCTAATAAAGAATCAGCAAAGATTATTAATGAATTAGAGAAAAACCTTCCTGAAAATATCTTCATAAAAGGTGAGAAACCTAAGAATTTTGTTGAAAGGTTTGTTAGAGAATACTTAAATTACCTTATCTACAAATTTTTAGGAATAAAAGCATACCGTTTTAAAGACATAAAATCCGGTCATTATATGATAAAAGATTTGGAGCAAAGATGTCTTTTAAAAGGGAAAGATGTTGCTGAAAACATTGCTCAATGGTTTGATGAACTTTATCTGGGCAAATATGATTTAATACCATTTTTTAAAGTCAGTAAAATCAGCGATGATAAATTTGAGCTCAAAATCCACATTAAAAATAGAAAAACCGGTGAATGTATTCTTTTGGATGATTTATATCAAAAAGATAAAATTTGGGATTTAGATACTGAAGATATCGGAAAAATTATCGAAAAGCAGCTTAATTATGCAGTAAGGTATATGCCGGAATTGGAAACCTTGTTTGAAGACGAGGATAAATTATCATTAACTTTAAGTCTGAATGAAGTATATAAAATTATTGCGCAGACGGCATATTATCTACAAAAGGCACAAATAGAAGTAATTCTTCCAGAAGAGCTTACGAATATAATTATTCCAAGAGCCTCCATAAATGCTAAAGTTAAAGCTTCTCGCTCGGCGGATTTGATGAATATCTTCAATACTGTTTCAACCAGCGCGATTTCATTGGATGACATTTTAGAATTTTCTTACGAAGTTTCGTTGGGTGATGAAAAGATTTCACTAGAAGAATTTAATAAGTTGGTGGGTGAAAGCAATGGTCTTATTCAATACAATGGAAAGTATATTTTAATAGATAAAGCAGAAGGGCAAAAGCTAATTGATCAGATTAAAAATGCTAACCATAAAAAATTGACAAGGCTTGAACTTATTCATGCATCAATGTCAGGTCAATTACAAAATTACGATTTTAACTATGATGAAGCTTATGCAAACGTTATAAAGGACTTTGCAAAGCCTGTAGAAGTCACTCAGCCTACGGAGCTTAAAGGTGAATTAAGAGCGTATCAAATGACAGGTTTAAAATGGCTTTGGACAAATGTTTCAAAAGGTTTTGGCTGCTGTATGGCTGATGATATGGGGTTAGGTAAAACTATTCAGGTTATAAGCCTTATATTAAAACTCAAAGAAGAAAAGAAGTTAAAAAATCCAGTGCTAGTAATTTGCCCAACTACACTTATGGGAAACTGGATGAAGGAACTTCAGATGTTTGCACCATCTTTAAAAGCTACCACATACCACGGTATAGATAGAAAACTGGATACAAATTTTGACGTAATTCTAACAACTTATGCCATAATGAGAATTGATGTAGAAGAGATGAAGAAGCACACTTGGGGTATGGTAATAGTCGATGAAGCGCAAAATATCAAAAATCCGGATACTGCTCAAACTCTCGCAATAAAGTCTTTAAAATCGGATATAAAAATAGCAATGACAGGTACTCCAGTAGAAAACCGTTTAACAGAGTTATGGAGTATTTTTGACTTTATAAATAAAGGTTACTTAGGCTCTTTAAAAGAATTCCAAAAGAGCTATGCTGTTCCTATAGAAAGATTTAAAGAAACATCAAGAGCATCTAAGCTTAAGTTGTCAATTTCTCCATTTGTATTAAGAAGGTTAAAAACTGATAAGCATGTAATATCTGACCTACCTGACAAAATGGTTATGAACGATTATTGCTATCTAGCGAAACCTCAAGCAATATTATACGAAAAAACTCTTAATGAAATGATGGAAAAGATAAGTGGTTTTACTGGAATAAATAGAAGAGGAAATATCTTCAAATTAATTACTGCGTTAAAGCAAATTTGCAACCATCCGTACCATTTCTTAAAAAGCGGAGAAACTTCAAAAGAGCTTTCCGGTAAAACTGAAAAGTGTGTTTCTTTGGTTCAAAGTATTTTGGACAATAATGAAAAAACTTTGATATTCACTCAATACAAGGAAATGGGAGATTTGTTAGCTAAAATTCTTACTGAAGAATGTTCTTCTGAACCTTCATTTTTCCACGGTTCCTTAACTGTACCTCAAAGAGAACATTTAATTGATGATTTTCAAAACAATGATGAGAGAAAAATAATGATACTCTCTCTAAAAGCGGGTGGAACTGGTTTAAACTTAACAAGTGCAACAAATGTTATTCATTATGATTTGTGGTGGAACCCTGCTGTTGAAGAACAGGCTACCGACAGAACTTATCGTATTGGTCAGGATAAAAATGTTATGGTGCACCGTTTGATTACATTGGGAACTTTTGAGGAAAAAATTGACGAAATGTTAAAATCTAAAAAAGAACTTGCGGATCTTGCGGTCTACGAAGGAGAAAAAATTATTACAGAGCTTTCAGACCAAGAAATTTACGACATATTCTCGCTTTCTGCCGGTTAGGGAATTTTTAGGAGGAATATTGGCTTTATTATCACCTGAAAAAATTTTAAAACTTTTACCTTCATTATTTGAAATAAATATTAATGAAGATAAGATTGGTGTTAATTTATTTAGAAAACTTGAAAAAGTTTTAGTCTTTGATGAAGGTTATGTGTTTTTCGCAAATCCTGACAGTTTACAGTTAAAATATACGTACAAAACGATAACCACAAATACGAATTTCACCATACCTTTTGACTTAAAGAAATTTATATTTTCTAAGGAAGGAACAATACTTACCAACAATGATAAGCTCATTCAAGTTCTTGAACTGACAGATTATGGCACTAATCTTATTGCTAAAATATCAATAAAATCAACAGTTTTTGGTTTAATTATTTTGTGCAAAAAAGAAGAAAATTTTTATAGAAAAGAAGACCTTATAGCTTTAGAAGCAGTTTCTTCAATATTATCATACGTACTAAAAGATTCAGAATTATCAAGTGTTTTTAAACTCCAGCTAAAGGCTTTAAAGGATGGAATTATAGAAAAAAATAAAGCTTATAAAACAATAAAAGAACAAAATGAAAAAATTTTAGAAGCTGATAAAGTTAAGAATGAATTTCTGGCAAATGTATCTCATGAATTGCGAACTCCACTTAATTCAATATTAGGATTCTCTGATATTTTAAGCACTCAACTATATGGAAACTTAAATTCTAAACAAGAAGAATACATAAACGACATCAAAGTATCTGCGACACATCTTTTGGGCATGATAAATGAAATTCTTGATATGTCAAAATTGGAAGCAAAAGCTATGAAAATAGTTAAGAGTACTTTCTGGATATCACAAGCGGTAAATGAAGCTTGCAATATTTTAATGCCGCTTGCCACTAAAAAAAATATTATTCTAAAAAAAGATATACCTGAGGATTTTGAAGTTTTTGCAGATTATCAAAAAATTCAACAAATTTTATACAATTTGATAAGTAATGCAATAAAGTATTCGCCGGAAAATGACGTTATTGATATAAAAATAAGTGCGAATGACGAATCTTATAAAATTTCTATTCACGATAACGGAATAGGTATTGATAAGAAATACCATGGGAAAATTTTTGCAAAATTTGTGCAGCTTGATAGTGCTTACACCAAAAAGGAAAGTTCTACCGGTCTAGGTTTAACAATAACAAAAGAATTAGTAGAGCTGCATGAAGGTAAAATATCTTTAATTAGCGAGGTTAACAATGGTTCTACTTTTATAGTAGAGATTCCGTTTTAGCTAAATCACTGTCAAAATATCCGACTATAAATTTAAAAGTTCTCAATGCTGTATCAATATTCATTGTTCTTGGTTTATTACCACGTTTTTCTTTTACAGTAATTGTATGATTATCTAAATCTACATCTTCTAAAACATATACATGCCAAGTTTTAGCATCAAGCATCTTTACGCCTGTACCAATGACAAAGCTATGTTGCTTTTCTTTATCCATTCGCTTAAATAAATCCATTACCTGATCTCGGTATCCTTCCAAATCAATATTAAAGTCAGTTTCAGCTATAACTCTAGGTTCTATTCCTGTAAATATTTTCATAAAATGTGATGGCAGATTATTCTCAAAAGGATACGTTTTGAATTTACTTGTAACACGGCATATCCAAGGTTTTGATTTATGTTTTTTTTCATATTCCGCAACAGAAATATCCATGCTTCTTATAATTTCATTTGGCTGTTCTATATAAAGCTTATCATATCCATTAACAACAGCATTTGTAGGAACTGTATACTTTTCTTTTACTCCATTATCATTATAGAAATAACAATTGATAAGTTTTGGGTTATTATCATCATATTCAATCTGATTTTTTAGCACTTTTCTGCCATTTTTAGTGTGCGACAATGTTTCTAGTGTTGACATAAGGTAACAATCACTGAATTTTTGCTTTGCATACTCAAAATTATCAATATCTTTGTCAGAAATTGATGCTTTAAAATTAGGATAAAAAGAATTTATACAACCTAGCATACAAATATTAAATAAAAAAAATGTTCATTATTGATAAATTATTGCAAAAATGTTACAATTTTAACAAAAGAGGGAACGATATATGAAGATAATAGTAGGCTCAGATCACGGAGGTTACAGCCTAAAATGTTTAATCATTGCTCATCTGGAGCAACAGGGAATAGAAGTTCAAGATATGGGTTGCTATAGCGAAGATTCATGTGACTATCCTGTTATTGCAAAAGAAGTAGCAAAAGAAGTTTTGTTGACAAAAGATAGAGGCATACTTATCTGCGGAACTGGCATAGGAATGTCTATAGCAGCAAATAAATTTAAGGGTATAAGAGCCTCTCTTTGTAATGACACTTATTCTGCAAGAATGACACGTAAACATAATGATTCAAACATTTTATGTTTAGGTGAAAGGGTAATAGGTCCGGGATTAGCGTTTGATATTGTTGATGAATGGCTGATTACTGAATTTGAAGGTGGTCGTCACGAGAGAAGAATTAATATGTTGGAGCTGGAATGAACAAAGAACTAACTTCTTATAAGTTTGCATGCGTGATTGCAAGATTTTTAGATGAAAAAATTGCTAAGGATATATCTATACTAAATATAAGTAATGTTTCTTCATTTGCTGATTATTTTGTAATATGTTCTGCTCAAACAAATACACAAGTAAAGGCACTTACTGAGAATTTGACGGATAAAGTAAAACAAACTTTTTCTAGACTTCCTATAGGGAGAGAAAATGATATAAAAAACAGGTGGAATCTTATTGATTATGGTGATGTAGTAGTTCATATTCTGCACCAAGATGAAAGAGAAACTTACGCTATAGAAAAATTTTGGAACCATGCTTTAAGTATTCCTGAAAAGACTTGGTTAGAGGAATCAAAGGAATATTCTGAATACGAAAATGTTGAGAGATAAATTATATGGATAAAAAAGAATTAAATAAGGCAATTGAAAAAACTGTTTTAAAAATGGCTTTAGAACCTAAAAATACTGCTCTTTATCATGAATTAGCTAAGTATTATGCCATGGATAATCAGTATGAAAAGGTTATTTCAGTTTATGAGAGTTTACTTGAGATAGATCCAAAGGATTTGCAGACTCTTTTAAACTTAGGCAGTATATGGTTTTATTCTAAAGATTATAAAAAAGCTTTAAAATATTTTCATCAAGCGATGCTTGTTAATCCAAGCAACTATCTTGTTTATTACAATTTAGCGAATACGTATGCTGAATTAAAAAACTTTCCTAAAGCCCTACATTTTTATAATAGAACGCTTGATTTCAATTCCAATGATCCTGAAGTTTATAATGCTATAGCTCTTTTATATCACGATTTTGAAGACTATGTTGAAGCAAGGGCGTACTATGAGAAAGCTTTATCACTTGATCCTGAAAATTTAACAGCTTTAGTGGATTTGGGTAATGTTTGTTTCAAATTATTCGACTACAATAAAGCTTTGGAATATTATTACAAAGTTTTTGCGCTTGCTCCTGACAATAAAACTGTTGCTTTATGTATAGCTAATACACTTGCTGTTAATAAAGATAAAGAAAAGTGCTATGATTATTTTGAAAAAGCAATAGCATTACCTGGGGATAATTACAAAGCTTATATTTGTTATGCAATAGCAAAGTCTGATTTCAAAGATTATGAGGATGCTATTGAACTTTATAAAAAGGCAATAGAGATAAATCCTAAAGAAGCTAATGCATATATTCTTACAGGTAATTTATACTCTAATCTAAAGAAATTTAAAGAGGCAGAAGCTCAGTATAAAGAAGCTTTAAAAATTAATAAGCTTGATCCTAGTATTTATGTACTAATTGCAAATGTATATTATATGAATAATGAAATAGAACGTTCAATATATTCATACAGAGCAGCAGTTAATATGCGTCCTGAAAATGATGAATATAAATTAGTATTTATTCAGGTATTAGATGATTTTATTGATGAATACAGAAAGGATGATATCGTTGCAACCTTCTAGACAAATATATCCAATTGAGAGAATTATTTCAGCAGCATCGTATTTAACTGCTGGCGGTGCTGGGTTTATATGGTTAATTATTGCTGCTATTTTAAAGAAGCATGTTACACCATTTCTTCTATATCATATATTGCAATCAATTTTTCTTTCTATCCTATACTTTTTGATTGCAACTTTTGCTGAGTTAATTTACGTAATTTTATATAGAATACCAGTAATTAATGCTATACCTTATTTTATAAATATGCCTATACCATTGTTCTATGGTTTGTCTATAATTCAACTTATAACGACTTTGATTATTCTATATTTAGCTATAACCGCAGGAATGGGATTATATAGTTATATACCGTGGGTATCTGATATTATAAATACTAATACCGGGCGAAAATAATACTGGTTTTATTATAAGACCATAGCTAAAATCATTAAAATCATAGCGCCTATTTCCATTGCTGTAGACATTCTTTGAGTGAATTTGTTTGAATCATACTTTTGTGATGATTTTTTTGCCTGGTTTACACTATTTAAACGTTTAATTCTGCTTGTTGTATCTTCATTTGAAAATTCAGTACCAAAGGTTTCGTACTCTAATTGAGCTAATTCATCATTTAAATTAGTATTATAATTCTGAGCGGGTGCTGCTGCGCCAGTAAATTCATCTCCATAATTGGCATAAGGTCGAGAATAATTTCTTTGTCCAAATGGCATACTAAATCTACTAAAAGAGCTTCCTGATAAATCATCTGATGTAAGCATATTACTATCTCTGTTATCTCTGTATTCGTGCGCAAATCTATCAGTATAATCAACTGTTTCAGGCATTATTTCTGCTTTAATTCTATCCATTCTTGTTGCATAATCATCTACGTCATACACTTTTCCAAAAAGTTTCTTTTCTATAGTAACAATCCTTGTATGAAAATCTCTGTTTTTATATGTTTCATTGAACAATTTCTTTTCTATTTCATCAACAATCGGATAATTAACGGAACTGTCTGCCGAAGCAACTTCTTCCTGCTCTGCGAAGGTATCTTCTACTGGTGGAATTTCCAAACCTATTACGTCAGCTGAAATATCGCCAGAAAGCTTTGTTAAACGCTTATTAATGTCACCAGTATTAGCTTTCCCATATATAGTTTTTTCTAAACGTTCAACACGCTTTTGGGTTGAATCTTTTGAATAATCGAACCCGTATATACTGTTCTCAATCTTTGAAATAGTATTTGCCTGAGTTGAAATACCAGCTGAAACAGGATAAGAAATTGATATATATATAATTATTAAAGTTATTGATAAAAATTTTTTCATAGTGATACCACCTTGTGATAACACTATAAAAGTTTATTCAATTCTTATCTATTGAACCGGTAATTAAAAAATTTACGTACAAAAATCAATAATATTGAGTAATACAAGGTTATTATAACTAAAAAAACATCAATAATTTTTTCTAAGTCTTTTGATTAAATATAAAGTTTAGCAAAATCTAAATCACTTTTTATTGTTATTTTTATATTAGTATAACTTCCATTAACAATATACACAGGTATATTTAGATATTCCAACATAGAAGAATCATCTGTAAAATTGCCGTCTTTTAATTTTTCATGTACCTCTTTTATAATAGAAGTCTTAAATGCTTGCGGAGTTTGAGTGTTATATAGCTTTGATCTATCTATAGTTCTTATTATTCTCCCATCAGAATCAACTTCTTTTATAGTATCAGTTGTTTTTGTCATAACAGATACAGCCTGTTTATCAACTACAGCTTGTAAAACATATTCAATAGTGTCTTTTCTTATTAAAGGTCTAGCTCCGTCATGAATTAATACATATTCATTACTTACAACTTGTAAAGCATTATAAACAGATTTTTGTCTGGAAGTCCCGCCTGCAATAATCTTTATTTTAGAATGTGTTAGCAGTTCTTTTAGTTCGTTTTGTATAGAAGCATTAGCGGGTATTATAATTTCAGTAATCTCTTCAAAATCGATAAACTTTGAAACAGTTTCCTCTATAACAGTTTTATCTTTAATCTTTTCTAACAATTTATTTTTATTGCCATATCTGGAAGAAGTCCCTCCAGCTGGTATAATTACAGAAAACTTATTCATCATCTCCTCCAAAGTGGTCATATAAATTTAACTCATCATAATTTTTGTATTCTTTGTCTTTAATTTTTAATACATAATTTTGTTTCTCTACAACTTCACCTACTAAAATACAGTTATCTAAATCTATAACAAAATTATCAGGTACAGCTGCAATCAAATTGTAATCTTCTGCTCCAAACATTCCGTCTATATATTTGGCATTAATTGAAACTGAACTTTCTTCTGCAATCTTATATAATGCATCAGCTAAGCCATCTGATGTGTCCATCATTGCATAATCTGTATCAATATGTGTAGAAATATATTCTGAAAATTCAATGTCTAATTTTGGCTCTAAATGAGCTCTAACTAATTCAATATTATCCCCATTATTAATTAATTCTTCTAACCCTTTAGAGCTTTGACCGTATTCACCACGAGTAATTATTTTGTAACCGGGTTTTGCATTACATCTTGAAGCAATTTTTCTACCCTTAATAGTACCTATAGCAGTAATAGAAACAAAAATCTTATCTTTAGATCCCGTAATATCTCCTCCAACGATTTTTGCTCCATATAAAGCTTTTTTTGCCCCTGAATAAAAACTTTTAATAAAATCATCTGAGATATCACTTGGTAACGATAAAGCAACAGTTACGTAAGCAGGCTTAGCACCGGCAGCTAATATATCACTTATATTTACAGCCATTGATTTGTATCCTAGTTGTTCTGGAGTGCACCATTCCATTTTAAAATGTATATCCTCAACTAAATTATCTTGAGAAACAACTATCCCAAGATCTTTTAAATAAGCGCAATCACTGCCTATATAATCTCCGCCAATTTGATTTTTAATTATTTTTATAAAATCCAATTCTTTCATAATGATTGTTTTTAGAGGGGCGGAGCTTTAAAAAGCTCCGCCCCATATAAATTTTAATTTTCTACCTTCTTTAATGTTGGAAACGCTATTACATCTCTTATTGTCGGAGAATTGGTTAATAACATAACCAGCCTATCAATACCCATTCCCATACCTCCAGTAGGAGCTAAACCGTATTCAAGAGCATTAATATAATCTTCATCAATTGACATTGCTTCTTCATCACCATTTGCTTTAGCTAATGCCTGAGCTTCGAATCTATGTCTTTGATCTATAGGATCTGTTAATTCAGAAAACGCATTTGCGATTTCCCAACCGTTAACCCTTGTTTCAAAACGTTCTGTTAACCTGTCGTTATCACGGTGAACCTTTGCTAACGGAGATATTTCTCTTGGGTAGTCAATTATGTGAACCGGCTGTATTAAAGTCGGTTCTACTTTAGCCTCAAAAACAGCTTCTACAATTTGTCCCCAATTCATTCCTTCATCTACTTCTATATGCATAGCCTTTGCTTTATCGTAGGCTTCTTTAGCAGTAAAGAATTCTCCGAAGTCTACACCAGTATATTCTTTTATTGATCCAAGCATAGTTTTTCTATCCCATGGAGGAGTTAAATCTATATCATTATCGCCATACTTGATCTTTGTTGTTCCTAATACTTCCTGAGCCACGTATGCTACAAGATTTTCTGTTAAAACCATCATATCATTATAATCAGCATAAGATTGGTATAACTCTATCATTGTAAATTCAGGATTATGACGTGTATCAATTCCTTCATTTCTAAAACATCTTGAAAGCTCAAATATCTTTTCGCTTAAACCACCAACCATAAGTCTTTTTAAATGAAGTTCAGGAGCAATCCTTAATGTTAAATCCATATTTAAAGCGTTGTGGTGAGTAATAAAAGGCCTTGCATTTGCCCCAGAGGCTTGGGTGTGTAACATTGGAGTCTCAACTTCAATAAAGCCTAAGTTATTTAGATATTCTCTGACCTTTTGTATTATAAGACTTCTTTTTCTAAAGGTATCTCTAGTTTTTTCATTTACAATTAAATCTACATATCTTTGACGATACTTAGTTTCTGTATCAGACATCGTATGATACATTTTTAATTGTTCAAGCTTTTCCTCACTAATTTGTTTATTTGGAAGCGGAAGAAGAGATTTTGAAAGCATTTTAAAGTTTTTAGCCTTTATTGACAATTCTCCACGAGGAGTTCTTCTTATAGAGCCATAAAAACCTAAAATATCACCTATATCAACTAATTTTAAGGTTTTAACCATTTCAGGATCCATATTTTCTTTATGGGAAAAAATTTGAATTTTTCCGGTGGTATCCATTAAGTCAATAAACATACCAGAATTTCTAATTGCCATGACCCTACCAGCGACAGAATAGAAATCTTCGGTTTCATCTCCGGCAGGAAGATCTTTATATTTTTCCTGTAAATCTTTAGCATCAGCATTCTTGTCAAAAGAATACGGATAAGGATTAATACCCTTATCTGCAAGTTCAGCTAATTTCTGTATACGGGTTTGTCTTATAGATTCTTTTGCCGAAATAGGCTCTTTTGTTTGTTGCGTCATTTTATTAAATCCTCATTTTTCAATACTCTTAAATATATTTTATCATAAATATTTTTGTGCAAAAATATAAGTATGAAGATTTTACCAATAATACAGAATACTAATAAAAATATAATTGATGCCTCAATTAGGTTTAAAAGGGCATATTCTACAGGCTATAATAATGCGCAGAATTACTCGAAGCAGCATAACCAAAGCAAGATCCAAAAAGCCTATGGAATTAGCAAGGGGGTAACGAAAGAAATTGTGAAAGCAACTACGGTTGATGATTTACCATATATAGCCGGTGCAATCGGATTTCTTACACCGATTCCTCTGGCAAGCCCCGTTATGCTCGGGCTCGGTAAAATTGCTCAGATTGTAATTAAGCGTCTTCATAAACCTTAATAAAACGATTTACAAATGACTGTATATCTGATATACTCAAATTGTGAATAGTTTCTTAGAAAAAGAACGGTTATTATTCCCGTTCTTTTTTTATTAGGCGGGGGGTAAATATATCTTTATAATTGATAGTTACCACACCCCGGACATCAAAGGAAGGAGTCTTATGAAGCAGGAAATTAACAGACACGAAATCTTGGAAAAGATAACGCCGCTCATTGAAAATACTGCAATGAGATTTAACCTTATTCCTATAGAAATTGAATTTATTAAAGAAAACCATAAATGGTTTTTGAGAATATATCTCTATTCCTACGAAAAAGACATAACACTGGATGATTGCGAGAATGTTACAAGAAGCCTTAATGACTTTCTGGATGAACTTATTCCGGTTAAATACTATCTGGAGGTTTCATCTCCGGGACTTGAGAGAAAATTCAAGTCCGATAAAGAGTTTTTAATCTTTAAAGGCAGAAGAATTAGTCTAAAACTAAAAACTCCGCTTGAAGGTGAAACAGAAAAAATATTTAAAGGTGAAATTTTGGACTGGGATGACAATAGCGGTTTAAAATTTCTGAGATTTGAGGATGGAGAAGAACTCGAAATCCCTAAATCAAACATACAATCAGCAAAACTATACATTGATTAAGATAAGGAGAATAAATAATGATTAAAATCGGAACAGCATTATTTGAAGCTTGTGAAGAGCTTGAAAGAGAACGCGGTATATCGAAAGATGTATTAATCGCATCTTTATGTGATGCAATGGTCGCAGCTTACAAAAAACATATGCACGTAAAAGAAGCTGCAAATATTGAAGCAATTTTGGACGAACAGACCGGTGAAATCGGTGTATTTAGTACTAAAACAGTTGTTGATACTGTAGAAGATCCTGATACACAAATTTCATTGGAAGATGCTAAAGAAATAGATGACGAAGTTGAAGTAGACGACGAAGTTAAAATTGAAGTTACTCCTGAGCAATTCGGACGTATTGCAGCTCAATCTGCTAAGCAAGTAATAACACAAAGAATTAGAGATGCAGAAAGAAACAATATTTTAAATGAATTCCTTGAAAAGAAAGGAACATTAACAACAGGTATTATTCAAAGAGTTGAAAACAGAAATGTTATAGTAAATATTGGAAAGACTGATGCCATTATGCCTCAGAAAGAACAAATTCCGAGAGAATACTACAAACCGGGTAATAGAATCAGAGTATTTGTTCTAAATGTAAAAGAAACCAACAGATTACCTCAAGTAATCGTATCTCATGCACATCCTGAAATAGTTAGAGAACTATTTGAACTAGAAGTTCCTGAAATTGAGGATGGAATAGTTGAAATTAAATCTATTGCAAGAGAGGCCGGATTTAGAACAAAGATTGCAGTTTGGTCAAATGATCCTGAAGTAGATTCAGTAGGAGCTTGTATCGGACCCAGAGGTTCAAGAATTCAAACTATTGTTGGTGAATTAAAGAACGAAAAAATTGATATCGTAAGATGGTCGCCTGATCCTGTTGAATATATAGTTAATGCAATTTCTCCTGCAAGAGTTGTATCTGTAGATATTATGACTGATGATGAAGAAACTAAAGATGCTCTAGTTGTAGTTCCTGATGATCAGTTGTCCCTTGCAATCGGCAGAGAAGGTCAAAATGTAAGACTTGCTCACAGATTAACAGGATGGAAAATTGATATTAAGAGTGTTTCTCAAATGGAGAATGAAGAAGCTTCAAGAGCTGAAAACTATAATTATGATGATGATACTTCTGAAGAGGAGGAACGTCCGGTAGATTCTGATGAAATTCAAGAAGAAATTGAAGAAGAAATGAATCAACAAGAACTTGACGAAGAAGATCTTCAAGAAGAAACTCAAGATGATGAAAGTTCTGAAGAGTAATAATAAAATAAAAAAATACCGAGCTTATGCTCGGTATTTTTTTTATAAATCTATTTAATTTTGATTTGAGTTTATTTCATCAGATCTACTATCACTATTTTCACTTTTGTGTTGCTCAATTTCTTGAATTTTTAATTCAGCTTCACGAGCTTTTAACATAGCTTTTACAATTTTGTCCTCAGCATTATGTTTTTTAAGATCAGCAAAAACAGCTTTAAGCTCTTCTTCATTTAGCCCTTTTGGTGATTTTACACAAACTACAATTCTATCTTTTTTAAAAGTAAAGTATGAAGCAATAATAATCCCCCAAAGCAAAACGCCTTGAATTATACCTATAACAGGAACAAAATCTGAATAACCGGCTACGAAATTCCATATATGCATTGCAAGCCAGCCTGGAAAAACTATAAAGCCTGCTGTTAAACAGCATAAAACCATACCTAGTATTATTAAACCCCTAATACCTTTTATTTGTATAACATTTAAATTCTTTTTCATTCATACCTCTTTTATTTGAGATAAACAATCCCATTAAGTTTTAATTATCATTTTTAAAAATTCATCTTCACTTAATATTATAACACCTAAATTTTGAGCTTTGTCCAGTTTTGAACCCGGATTATCTCCGGCAACAACATAAGAAGTTTTTTTAGACACAGATGAGGAAACTTTTCCACCTTTTTGTTTTATTTTTTCTGCAGCCTCATCACGTGTCATACTACTTAAAGTTCCTGTAAGTACAAATGTTTTTCCTTCCAGTTCAGAACTTCTTTCGATTATATTATTTTCAAAGTTTAAGCCGTATATTTCAAATTCTTCAAGCATTAAAAGATTTTCTTTCTTATGAAAATACTCAAAAATACTTTTAGCAATTTTATCACCAATACCTTCAATCGTTGATAAATCTTCCACCGAAGCATTTTCTAAAAGATTAAGAGAAGGATACTCATTTACTATAATATCAGCTGTTTCTTTTCCTACATGCCTTATAGAAAGAGCTGTTACGAAACGTGAAAATGGTCTTTTTTTACTTTCCTGAATTGAATTATACATATTTTGGGCTGATTTTTCCTTTACTAAATCAAGCTTTAAAAAATCATCAATAGATAATTTATAAAAATCAATAGGGACTTTCACCAATCCCAAATTAAATAACTGTTCTATCACAGATGGACCAATGTAATCAATATCCATAGCTTCTTTGGATACCCAGTACTCTAATTTCGCTTTTAAAACAGAAGGACAATGCTCATTTGAACAATATAGATTAACTTCACCCTCTCGGTATTCCAAAGGAGAATGGCATTCAGGGCATAAAGTCGGCGGCTCATATATTGGTAAAGCTTCATGTTCGTCACTATCAACAACCTTAATAACTTTTGGGATTATTTCAGCCGCTTTTTTTATTAAAACTCTATCCCCAATTCTTACATCCAATCTTTTTATTTCATCAAAATTATGTAAACTTGCTCTGGACACAGTACTTCCAGCCAACTGTACCGGTTCTAATACTGCTACAGGGGTGACCGCTCCTGTTTTTCCTACTCCTATTTCTATATCTGTTAACCTCGTGGAAATTTCTTCTGGCGGAAACTTGAATGCTGTTGCCCATTTTGGTGCTCTAGCTGTAAAACCTAATTCCTTTTGGCACGCTAATGAATCAACTTTTATTACGACACCGTCTGTTGCGTAATCCAAATCAAAACGTTTTGTTTCCCACTCTTTACAAAAAGCTATTGCGCCATCTATATCATCAACCAATCTTATATTTGGATTGGTCTTAAAACCTAATCTCTTTATATATTGTAAACTTTCCCAGTGTGTAGCAGGAATTTCATTTGCTCGCTCTATTATTGCGGTATACGTAAACATTGATAAATCACGTTTAGCTGTTATAGTACTATCCAATTGTCTTAAAGAGCCAGCTGCAGCATTTCTCGGATTTGCAAAAGGCTTTTCTCCATTTCGAAGATTCTCCTGGTTGAGCTTTTCAAAGGAGGTTTTTGGCATATAAATTTCACCTCTTACCTCAACATCAACATTTTCAAAAAGTTTTAAAGGAATTGCCTTTATTGTCTTTAAATTTTGAGTAATTTCTTCTCCAACTATACCGTTTCCTCTGGTAGCACCTTGAGTAAAAATTCCATCCCTGTATGTTAAGGCAATGGCCAATCCGTCGATTTTTAGCTCACAAACAAGTTTTATGTTACTTCCACACTCTTTTTCTACACGCTCATACCATTTTTTTAATTCATCATAACTGTATGTATTATCAAGACTGTATAACCTATATTTATGTTTAACTTCACTAAAACCACTACTAATTCCGCCCACCCTTTGAGTTGGGCTATCAGGAGTTACCAATTCGGGGTTTTGCTCTTCTAAAGCCTTTAATTCAGAATAAAGATTATCATACTCATAATCACTAACCAGAGGATTGTCTAATACATAGTAATTATATCCAAGTTTATTTAATTCATCTCTTAAGTACTTAATCCGCTCTAAGACCATTCTCACTCCTTAATATAGCAACCATAGTCCAAAATGCAAATTGGATTTGTGGTCTAAAAAATACAGTATCAACAATTCCGTGAACTAAAATTCCAATTATTGAAACCAAAGCAGCTAATACATAAATTGAATTTAAGTTTTTGATAGCATTTTTTATTAATACTATCAAGAAGCATACAAATGTAATTAGCGCAAATATCCCACTTTCGACTGCCATTTCCAAATAAATATTATAAGCGCTCAAAGCATCAAATCCTGTTTTCATATATAACCCGTATATTTCTCTGAAGTTTTGATTTCCAACCCCAATTCCAAGTAACCAATTGTCCTTAAACATATCAAGACAAGAGTGGTATACATTGAATCTGAAAGAATTAGAGCTATCGCCACGCATTGCAAATATAGAAAATATTCTTGAGCGCAACGCAGATATAGAAAGCACAATAGATATTAACACAGCACAAATAAGAGCAGAAAACGTTAAAAAGGCTTTTTTATATGCTGGTTTTAATTTTTTATATGTAACAAATCCCAGAATAATCAATTCAAAAAATAGACCGATATAAGATCCCCTGCACGCTGTCATTATAATTGCAACAATTGTACATATAAAACCTACTATCGACCATAGTCTAAACTTTTTAGGTAATGCCACAAATGATGGCAATAAAGCTAATAAATACCCGCCAAACAAATTCGGGTTATATGGTTTTAACGTACCGTATACACGTGTCATAACTTCTTCCGGATTCAGCCTTGATGTATCTTGCCATCCGGATATTTCATCAACTGCTGAAAAATTTTGTAAAAATGCCACTATACACTCATATGAAAGACAAAGAGCGTAAGCAATAAAAACATATTTTATTTTATCTCTATTATCCTTGAAATAATGAATAAGTGATACATAAAACCCCAAATATGTTAACGTCTTAAAAAAGCCTTTCAAGCTTAGATAAAATAAACTTGAACCCGCTACACTTATAATGACAAAAATGAAATACACAAGTAAAAATTTATCTGCAAGTGTTATTTCAAACTTTTCACCGGTTTTGGTAACAAGTTTTATAAATGTTAAAAAAATAGCAAAAATCGCAAAATATCCGATAAAATCAGACTGTGCAACTGTTGAAGTAAATATCACAAGAAAGATACTTAACCCAATAAACCAATCAATTGTTTTTAGAAAAAAACTTTTTTCATACAAAGGTTTAAAAAAACTCTGCAAATAATTTAAAACAATATTCAAAAACATTTGCTACACTCCGATACTAACCAACTAAATTATTAGCACTTGCATCTTCAACACCGGATTTTGTAGTCACTCTAACATCAGATATAGTTCCATTAAATTTATAATTATTTCCTTCAAGAGTTACTGGTAGTCCCATTTTAATTTTATTCCCACCAACTACCGCACCATCTTTTGTGATTTTCGCAACATCAGTAATCGTCACAATTGCATCATAAACAGCTAATTGAGCCGGATCAGGAATAACTATATATTGCTCTTTAGCCTTTGGTGAAGCAACTGCAGTTTGGCGTTCTTGTGAAGTAACATTTAACACCTTTAACTCAGTATAAGGGACGTTTCTTATTGTTATAAACGTCGAATCATCAGGTTTTATTGGGAATTCTTGGCCTGTAACAGTTACACCTCTTAAAAATACCTGAAATGTTATTGGTGAAGTCGCTTCTATTTGCTTATCAGCAGTCTGGCGAAAATGTTTTGTTGTAATTACACCCACAAACAATGCGATAATAACACCTAAAACGATTATTATATCTACAATATTAAATTTTCCAAATAAATTTTTCACAACTACTCTCCTTCATCAATATTTAAATCTTCTGGTATAGAATTTACTATTTCACTAATAGATGTTGTTGCGCACCCAAATTGTTTTATAACAATTCCAGCCGCAATATTGCCAATTGTAGCAGCAATTACAGGCTTCGCACCGACAGCTAATGCTAATGTATATAATGCAGTAACTGTATCTCCAGCCCCCGTTACATCAAATACCTCGACCTTGTTAAAAACAGGAATGTGATAATAATGACCGCTATTATCTATTATAACCATTCCTTCAGAACCGCAAGTTATTAGTATGGCTTCTGCCCCTGATTGCTCAAGTAAAATATTACCTGCTTTAATAAAATCTTCTTTTGTTTTTAAATTAAACCCTACATGCTTCTGAGTATCTGGTAAATTTGGTGTCATTGATGTTACACCATAATACTTATCCAAATTCTTTTGCGCATCTACTATAACTTTTTTATGTAATTTATTTGCATTACTAATAATTGCTCTTATTATTCTCTCTGTTAGAGTACCTACATGATAATCTGAAATAATAACGGCATCACAATTTGGAATTTCTTTCTCTATTTGTGCTATTATCTTATCTTCAGTTTCTTTTGATAATGGATCTTTTGTTTGTCTGTCTATACGCACTATTTGTTGTGTTATAGAATGAGAACAAGAACCTGAAATTCGGGTTTTAGTAATAGTTTTCCTATCCTTATCTACAATTAGAGATGAACAATCGATGTTAGCATTTTCAAATGCCTTAGACAAATCAAGTCCTTGATAATCATCGCCGATAACCCCAATTACACAGACTTTCCCATCATTTATATCAGCAACATTATGAGCAGCATTTGAAGCTCCACCAAGAATATATTTTGTGTGTGTATGCTGCAAAATGAGAACCGGAGCTTCTCTAGAAATTCTTTCCGTATCTCCATAAACCATCTCATCTAAAGCTAAGTCACCAACAACCAATATTCTTGCTGATTTTAACTTGTTAATAGTATCCTTTATTACATCTTTATCAATATACATCTGAAACTCTCTTATGATTGCTTAAACATTAAAACTCGTATATAATATAATCATACTATAAACATGGAAAAAGAGAGTGGAGCATGGCAGATAACAATATTTTTAATGATAAAGATACGATTGATATTAATGAATTAGCTTCACTTAATGAGGATATTTCTCCAGAACTTATTGAACAGTTGCAACAAAAATTATCGCAAGATGCACAAACTCTTAATGAAAAAGATAATAGTGTATCAAAAAATTTTAATGTTAATGACGACACTACATTATTTGAAGAGCCAAATGAAAATAATTCGACAGACCAGCAGAATAGTGAAGAAAATGTAACAAATAAAGAAGATATTCAACCAGAAAAGCCTGTACATCCTAAAAAAGAAATCAATTTGGACAAAAATTTTGATGACAATTTCATTAAAAAGTACAAAGCAAAGTTAAATAAACAAAAAGAGGCTGGTGCGAATGATAAAAAATCGGAGGCTGAAAGTACAATAAGTAGCGCTGCCTTTTCTGAAAGTGTTCCTGAAAATACTTCAGAAGATATTGAACAAATTTCTAAAGGAAATATTACAGAGCGCAAATTAACAACAGCACAAAAAAATTATAATGACAGCCTTGATTTATTAGACGGAAATGTAAAGTATTCAAAATATGTTATATATATTGACCCCCAGAATGTTGATTTTATTGATAGTCTTACTGTAAAAGAAAGAAAAAATCTAATAAATAGAATACTTAGAGAGCAGGATGATATTGCGATTACTAAACATAGATTTAAAGTAATAAATTCGGTCATAAAACATATAGTAGTGGCATTATTAACAATAACGATATCAATTCCTGTGATATATTGGACCATCAATGCATCATTAGAAGCTACTATAAACAATTACAGACGTTCACAATCCATTTTTCAAACTTTATATAAAGAAAATGGAAAAATTACAAATATAAAATAATCCAATATTAATCCTCAAGGATTTTATTTGCTATTGCTGTTCCTAATTGATAACCACATATTGATGCAGCTACAAAACCTAAACCTTTTAACACACCCGGCAAAAATTTTAATGATTTATTGCAAAAAGTTTTTGTATTGCAAAAATCTTTTAAAGCTTCTACCTGTTTTGAAGCAAAAGGATTCTTTTTATAAAGACCTTCTCTTGCAACAGCAACACGTTTTCCATCTATTTTCTTTATAATTGGCATACCAATTATTCTTTTTGCAGCAGCTTCAGAAGCAAACATGGTCCCCAGTGCTAAACCTTCTCTTACAGCAGCCTCTTTTTTATTATCAGCTGTAGCAACTTTTACAGCGCCAGTAACTGTTATAAGAGGGTTTATGTAATTGGATGTAAAGTTTAAAACTTTACCAAAACCATTCAAAACTTTATCACCTTTTGTTAATGCTTTTATTGATTTTTCTGCGCTTGTAAAACCTGTCGCTAATTTATTAGTTGACTCCTTTGCAATAGCAGAAACTCCTTTTGCAGCATTTAAAATTTGACCGCCAGCTATATCCATGTTCATTGCTGCAACAAATGGATTACTTTGCGATAAAGCATCTGCACCTGAATTTGCTCTTCGTGATGAAAATATTCCACTAGATATAACTGATGGCATAAACGATGTTATAGCAATACCTGATGTCATATTATAAACCTTTACAACACTATCTAATTACACACGATATTTATATAAAGTCACCATTTGTGCTAAAATTTCATAATTTAACAAAATCTTTACAAAAATTAATAAATTATGCCTCTTCAGACTCTTCTTCATTAACAACAGGTTCTCTATATATTTGTAATTTTGTAATTCTTGCCCCATCAATTTCTTTGACTGTAAATGTTAAGCCGTTAAAAGTTACAGTATCTTCAACTTCAGCGATTCGTCCCAAAAGTTTTACAACTAAACCTGCGATAGTATCTACATCGTCTTCATCAAATTGGGACTCTTTTAAATTGAAAAACTCGACAAATTCATCAATTCTCATCATCCCATTTGCGATATAAGTATTTTCACCAATTTCCTTTATATTAGCTTCGGTATCTTCATCAAATTCGTCTTGCACATCGCCAATAATTTCTTCCAGAACATCTTCCAATGTAATTAACCCCGATGTTCCACCGAATTCATCTATTACAACAGCAATCTGGCAGTGACGCTTTTTAAATTCTATAATTAAATTATCCAACGTCATAGTTTCTGGAACTAAAATTAGCGGTCTTATTAATTTCTTTATCGAATAATTTTCATGAGTCATTGCCATAGAATACAAGTCTTTTACATGAATAAATCCTAAAATCTTATCAATGTTTTCTTCATAGACCGGATACCTTGTGTATTGATTTTCTAGAGCAGTTTTATTTAACTCCTCATAAGAAATATCATTAGGAATACAAACCATGTCTGTTCTAGGTATCATGACCTGTTTTGCCATTAAATCCGAAAACTTGAACATATTATGAAGCATCTCTGCTTCAGTTTCATTTAAAACACCTTCATTATAACTTGCATCAACAAGCATATCTAATTCTTCAGTTGAGTGTACTAGAGAAGCATCTTCAGAATTAGCATGACAAGCTGCAAGAATTTTATTACCAGACACTTCTAAAAGCAACACAAATGGCTTTAATATGGTAATAAACATATCCATCGGAGTTGCGATAAGTAATGATAATGTTTCCGGATGTCTTAAAGAGATACATTTTGGAAGCTGTTCACCTAATAATACATGGAAATATGTAACTAGTACAAATGAAATCGGAACAGCTATTATATGAGCTGAAATCGTGCTATATGAAGATACAACAAACCTTATTACAGGTTCTATAATTTGAACAATAGTCGATTCTGCAACCCACCCTAAAGCTATACTTGCTATTGTCACACCTAACTGAGCTGCCGCAAGCATTCTATTAACATCATTAACTAACTTTAAAGCTTTTTTAGCATTTGAATTTCCCTCATTAGATAACTGTTCTAAGCGAGTTTTTCTCACTTTAACAAGTGAAAATTCGGCTGCTACAAAAAAAGCATTTACAAATAATAAAAATAAAATTACAAAAATATTTATAAAAAAATCTGTCAGACCCATTTACTCTCGTATACCTTATAATTATACATACAATTTTACAATACAGCAGATTATTTTGCAATAATAAACAAACCATAATATAATTAGAACTATGATTACAGGAGCGTTTATAATACCTACGGGAATTGGAGCCTCAATTGGAGGTTTTGCCGGTGATGCAAGTTTTTGGGCAAGAAAATTTGCATCTAAAAGTAGGCTTATAGTAAACCCAAATGTCGTTAATGCTGCTGTTTTTTCAGGCATTACTGAAAATATGCTATACGTTGAAGGGTATTCACTTGATGAATTTTTTAAAGGCAATATTAATATACAAACTTCCTCTCACAATAAAATAGGTGTTATTTTTGACAAATCAATACCTAAACAAGTGCTTAATGTCCACATAAATACAATAAATGCTGTAAAAACAGTTTATGGAATAGATATTTGCGGATATGAAATTACAAAAGAAAATGTTGGCATAGAGTTTTTTATTGACCAATCAGGTGCTTCTATGGGAAATGTTAGAAATCCTGATACATTAAGATTAGCTGCCTCTAAATTATTAAAACAAGGAGCAGAAGCCATTGCTATAGTTTGCCATTTTCCGGAGGAACAGGGTGATGAATATTCAAAAGGTATTGGAGTGGATCCAGTTGGAGGAGTTGAGGCTATAATTTCACACTTCATCTCAAAGGAATTCAAAGTTCCTTGCGCTCATGCTCCGGCTTTTAGTGATATTACAATTTCTACGGATGTAGTTGACCCCAGATGTTCTGCGGAATATATTACACCAACATTTTTACCATGTATTCTCATAGGATTAGATAACGCTCCAAAGTTTTCTACCGAAAGTAAAGATGTAATAACTAGTAAAGATATTAATTATCTTGTAGTCCCTTATGATTCCATTGGCTGTATACCTGTTTTGGAAATGATTAAAAACAATAAACCTGTTTTTGCAGTTAAAGAAAATAAAACAGTTTTAAATGTAACCCCTGAAAATTTCTATAATCAATGCAAAGTCTACGATACATACTCAGATTTATATAATGAACTTTTTGCATAAAAAAATAAGAGCTTATAAAAGCCCTTATTTTTCATAATAATATATTCTCTACTTTATATTTACAGTATTATTGTCAGCTAAGAATTGTGTGACTTTCTCGTTCAAAGCTTGTTGAGAAATTGCGTTAAAAACACCAGGAGTTTGTGATAGCTGTTTTATCATAGTATTTGTATCAATTTGATACACCCTGCTTAATTCTGAAAGTTTTGCACCAAATTCAGCCTGAGAAACTACGATATTCTCTTTCTTTGCGATTTCATCAATTACAAGAGAGTTTTTAACTCTTACAGCGGCATCTTCTTTAAGACTTTTCATAATTTCATCATAGCCTTGAGCTGCTACAGCCTGATCCCAAGTAAAGCCTTGCATAGAAAGCTTTTGCTTATATTCTTCGACCAGTTGATCAGCTTCTCTGTCAATCATTGACTGCTGAATATCAACTTTTGCTTCACTTGTAACTTTGTCAAAAATCGCTTTTTCAGAATTTACCCTGTCAATATCTGCTTTTTGAGTATCTAAATATTTTTGAATATCAGCTTTTAATTCGTCTACAGTCTTAAATGGACCTATCTTTTGAACAAACTCATCTGTTAATTCTGGGAGCACTTTTGCTTTGATTTCATTAATTTTGCATTTAAATACAGCCGGCTGTCCAGCAAGTTTCTTTTCATGGTACTCTTCAGGGAAAGTAACATTAATTTCGAATTCCTCACCTAAAGACTTGTCAACCAACTGCTCTGCAAAACCAGGTATAAAACTCGAATGAGCAAGATCTAATGTATAATTCTTAGCATCACCGTGTTCTATTTTTTCACCATTAGAAAAACCTTCAAAATCAAATACTATTGTATCATTTGCAACAGTTTTTCTATCTGTAACAACAACAGTTGTTGAATGTTGCTCTAACAAACCATCAATTGATTTTTGAAGAGCATCTTCAGGTATCTTATAACCATCAATGTCAACTGTGAGTCCTTTATAATCACCTAGAACAACTTCAGGTCTTAATTCTATTTTTGCAACTATTTTTAAATCTTCACCAATTTTATAATCATAAGATTCTACATAAGGCTGAGCAACTACATCAAAATTATTTTCTTTAATAACTTCTGAAAATATTTTTGGTAAAGCGCTTTCTAAAGCTTCATGTTTAATTCTGTCTTCCCCGATATTTTGCTCTACAATATTTCTTGGAGCTTTACCTTTTCTAAAACCTGGAATATTTACATATTGTGACAATCTTTTAGCAGCATTATTATAATAATTTACAGCATCTTTTGCCGGAATTTCAATATCAACTTTCACAATATTTTCCGGCTGTTTTTCAATTGTAGTTTTCATTTAATCATCCTCTTTTTCAATACTTATTACAATATAAAACTACTACAAACAGAGGATATTGTAAAGTTTTAACATAACAAAAGGTCGTATCCTTAAGGACACGACCTTTTTATCTCTCTTAATATTAATTACTTATTGTCTTTATCTTCAGGAGTTAACTCAGGAGCACCAAACATGCCCTCAATTTCCTCCAGAATTGCTGCCGGTTTTCTTGCTTGATTTCTTTGTGCAGCACGTTTTTGAGCTTCTCTGTCACGTTCCTCACTCGCATAAGTTAGGTGATGGAAGCCGGTACCAGCAGGTATCAAACGACCTATAATAACGTTTTCTTTCAAACCTCTCAATAGATCTTTCTTTCCTTCAACAGCAGCTTCTGTTAAGATTCTTGTCGTTTCTTGGAAAGATGCTGCTGAAATAAAGCTTTCTGTGTTCAAAGAAGCTTTTGTTATACCTAACAACATATATTCACAAGTTGCTTCTTGTCCACCATGTTCGCGGACAGCATTATTTTCATTTTCAAAAGCTTGTACTTCTATTAACTCTCCAGGTAATAAGTTTGTATCACCAGCTTCTATAACTCTTACCTTCTTAGTCATCTGACGTACAATGATTTCAATGTGTTTGTCAGCAATTTCAACACCTTGTGAACGGTATACTCTTTGAACTTCATCTACAAGATATTGTTGAGCTTCCTCAGGGCCGCATAATCTTATTACATCATGAGGATTTAAAGGACCACTTGTTAATGGTTGACCTTTCTTAATCTTTTGCTTATTTTGAACAACTATACTTGCATCAATTGCAAATTTTATTTCTGTTCTGCTTCCACCTTCTGTAACTAAGAATAATCTCGGAACTTCATCTTCAATTTCAATTTCTGCAACACCATCTGTTTCAGCTAATATAGCACAATCTTTTGGTTTTCTTGCTTCTAAAAGTTCTTCTACACGCGGCAAACCTTGAACTATATCACCTGTTTTCTCTCTTTCGAATACAAGTGTTGCCAACATATCACCACGTAGTACCAAAGAGCCTTCTTCTACCTGTAACATAGTACCAGGGCTTATCAAATACGGTCTACCCATTCTTATTGTTACAGATTTTGGCGTTACATCAATAATTTTACCTGACACAGTTGCAGCCTCACCAGATTCTGCAAGAACTGTATCCAATTTTATGAAATCGCCTTTCTTGACAGTAGGTTTAGATTTAGTATCAATTACCGTTTCAAAGTTTTGACAATTTAACAGTAATCTTCTTGACTCAGCTACATCACCCTTTATTGATGCTACACCGTCATTTAACGCTAAAACCTCAGTTTTTGCAATCGGAGTTTTTGCATCAATTACCTGTCCATTTTCTACAAGAAGCTCTGTCTGAAGAGAACTATTAAGCTTAGAATTTCCTTCCAATTCTCTTCTTACAATTAATGTTTCTAGTACAACGATTTTTAACTCGCCTTTATCATCTAATTCAACCAGACCTTTTAAGTGAGATAAATATCCTTGCATTTGAAGCACTAAACTTGTTCTTGTTAATGTTGCACCGTCAAGGTTTCTTACTCTTGCGCCATCTTTATATTGCAATTGAGTTACAGGTACAATGTTTATTAATTCATCAGTTGTATTGAACTTAATAGAAACATCTCTTTGTTCAATAAACATTGGCTGAACTGGTCTTACAAGTATTTGAACAGGTTTATCTTCTAATGATTCTTCTTCTAATGATGTTGTATCAATTTCTTCATCCAAATCATCAATATCTAAATCATCAAAATCCATTTCCATTATTGTTACAATAGAAGTTTCTTTTGCCTTTATACCTTTAGCAATAGTAGTTCCAGCTTCAACTACAGAGCCTTCCTCTACTTTTAATTCAGAAACACTCGACAATGTGTGAACTTCACCAGGTCTTATTGTAACTTCATGAACGACATCATTGAATTCTTTGAATTCTACGATACCGTCAATGTGACAATATACATCTTTTACAACCTCGGTACCTGCTGTAACGAAGGTTCCATTGTCAACCATTTTTAATGAAGAATCTTTATTTATTTGATGAACTTCTTCAGGTACAAAAACAATATTACCAGGCTTTGTAACTATTTGATTTTCATCAACTTCTACATCAACATATTTAATCTCACCTGATGAAGAAACTGAACATTCATCGTCAACAAGCTCTGCGATGATCATACCATTTTCAACGGTTGTATCAATAGGTGCTTTAACAATGTATTTTTCGCCGGTTTTCTTCACTGTCCAAAGTTGTTCTTTTTTAGTTTGTTCAAAGGAAGCATTTGCAGGAGTTAAAGATGCGATTACGATAGTAATTTCTTTACCTTGAACAATTTTATTAATCTTATTCTTTCCTGATTTAACTTCTTCTACTACTAAGTCTTCAGAATAGCGAACTTCACCACCGTGTTCAGAAATCATAATTGTTTCAGCTAATTTATCGCCAGCTTTAACTTTTTGCTCGTCTGATACCAAAACCTTTGAACCACCTGGTAAGTTATATACATCACCACCGATAATCCAAACAATACCGTTTTTATTAGCTGTTCTTGAAATATTACCTTGTCTGTCTTTCTTTTCATCCGCAACAAAGTCTTCAAAAAGAACCATACCTGACATATCAGCATTAATATCTTTTGTTGCCTTTTCTGTCAAACGACCTGAATCATTCATTGATGGCTTAAATTCAGCTAGTTTGAAGTTTTTCTCTACCTTCATTCCATCTTCAAAGAATACAGTTGCACCTGCTGGAATATGGTATGAAACAGATTTTTTTGCACCTTTAACTTCAATATCAGCTTCATATATAGAAACTCTTACAACATCACCGTGACGAGTTCTAAGTTCTCTTGTCTTAAGCTTAGATTCAACAGTACCAGCTTCAGTTGCGTGAATTTCTTTTGTAGCTTCTTTTACACCAACTGCACCGCCAGTGTGGAATGTTCTCATTGTTAACTGTGTACCAGGTTCACCGATTGATTGAGCTGCAATAATACCAATTGCTTCCCCAACATCTACAAGTTTTTGAGTTGTCATAGCCCAACCATAACATTTTTGACAAACGCCATATTCTAAGCCACATGTTAAACCTGAACGGACTTTTAACTCTTGAAGATTTAAGTGAGATATTTTCTTAATATCTTTTCTATCCATTGTCGTATTCTTAGCAACTAAAAGAGTTTTTCCGTCTTCATCATAGATATCCTGAGCAACAGTTCTTCCTAACAATCTATCTATCAAAGGAACTATAACATTGTCACCATCACAGATAGGCTTCATGTTAATACACTTGTCTGTGCCGCAATCTGTATCTCTTATGATAACATCTTGAGCAACATCAACCAAACGTCTTGTTAAGTAACCTGAGTCAGCTGTTTTAAGAGCTGTATCTACAAGACCTTTTCTTGCACCATATGATGAAATGATATATTCAGTAACCGATAGACCTTCTTTAAAGTTTGAAGTAATAGGCATGTCAACGATTTGACCTTGTGCGTCTGCCATCAAACCTCTCATACCAACTAACTGTGATACCTGAGATAAGTTACCTCTTGCTCCAGAGAATGCCATCATATATACAGGGTTTAATTTATCGAAGTTTTCAACAACTTGTTCTGTTAATCTTGCAGTAGTTTCAGACCAAGTATCAATAACTTTTGTATATCTTTCTACTTCTGTAATTTCACCCTTTAAATATCTGTTTGTAGATTTTTCTATTTCTGCTTCAGCCTCTTTCAAAAGTTCTTTCTTAGATTCAGGAACTGTAAGGTCTGCAATAGAAATAGTTACACCAGATTTTGTTGCATATTTGTAACCCAAATTCTTCAAAGTATCAGCAAGTTCAGCTGTTTTTGCACCGCCGAATTCAAGATAAATCTGAGCAAGCAACTTATTCAAGCCCTTTTTGTCCATTTGTTTATTAATGAACTCAAGAGTGTGAGCTTTTGCATGTGTATAAGTATTTTCCATTTTTATATATTCCTCAATTTCTTTACTTTTCTCGTAATTTATTAAGCCAAAGCTTTTCTAACGGCTTCGTTGAATATAATTCTACCTACTGTAGTTTCTATTCTCTTACCTTTTTCATCACGTACTACAATTTTGTCATGAAGAGATATAACCTTAGCTTCTAAAGCTGCTATTGCATCTTCAAAACTGTAGAAGTATCCTTTTACTTCCTGATTTGGATCTTTTAATATCGTTAAATAGTATAGACCCAAAACCATATCTTGTGAGTGAGTAATGATTGGTTTTCCGTTAGCAGGAGCCAAAATGTTGTTAGTTGCTAGCATAAGCATTCTAGCTTCTGTTTGAGCTTCTATAGAAAGTGGAACGTGAACAGCCATTTGGTCACCATCGAAGTCTGCGTTGAATGCAGTACATACCAATGGGTGAAGCTGGATTGCACGACCTTCTACCAATTTTGGTTCAAAAGCTTGAATACCTAATCTGTGAAGCGTTGGTGCACGGTTCAATAATACCGGGTGTCCATCGATTATTTCCTCAAGGATATCCCAAACTTTTGCATCAGATCTTTCTATCATTTTCTTTGCTGACTTAATATTTTGAACATATCCACGCTCTATTAACTTATTAACAACAAAAGGCTTGAACAATTCTATAGCCATTTCTTTTGGCAGACCACATTGATTTAATTTCAAAGACGGACCTACAACAATTACTGAACGACCTGAATAGTCAACACGTTTACCTAACAAGTTTTGACGGAAACGACCTTGTTTACCTTCAATAATGTTTGATAATGATTTTAACGCTCTGTTATTTGGTCCAACAACAGTTCTTCCACGTCTTCCATTATCAATTAGAGCATCTACCGCTTCTTGTAACATACGCTTTTCGTTTCTTACAATAATTTCAGGTGCTCCCATCTCAAGAAGTCTTTGTAAACGATTGTTTCTGTTTATAACTCTTCTATATAAGTCGTTTAAATCAGATGTTGCAAATCGTCCACCATCCAACTGTACCATAGGTCTTAAATCTGGAGGTGTTACAGGAAGAACATCCATAATCATCCAAGTCGGATCAGTCTCTGAAGAAATTAAAGAATCAAGTAATCTTAATCTCTTAATTAGTTTTCCTTTTCTTTGAACAGATGTTACATGTCCTGCCAGTTCTGTTCTTATTTCATCAGCTAGCTCATGGATATTGATTTCGCCTAACAATTTCTTTATTGCTTCAGCACCAATTCCAACTTCTAACTTAGATTCTTCATTTTCCATCATAAAATCTTCATACTCTTCTTCAGAGAGTAATTGCAATTTCTTAAATGGACTATCAGCAGGATCTATTACAACATAATTATTAAAGTAAATAACTTGTTCCAAATCCTTTAATGTCATATCCAAAAGTAAACCTAAATAAGAAGGAATACCTTTCAAGAACCAAATATGAGATACAGGAGCTGCTAATTTTATGTGCCCCATTCTGTGACGTCTTACTTTTGAGTCAGTAACTTCAACACCACATCTTTCACATATTATACCTTTATGACGAACTCTTTTGTACTTTCCGCAATAGCATTCCCAGTCCTTTGTTGGCCCAAAAATTCTTTCACAGAAAAGACCGTCACGTTCAGGTTTTAAGGTTCTATAATTTATAGTTTCTGGTTTTGTAACCTCGCCATAAGACCACTTCAATATTCTTTCAGGTGAAGCGATGCTTATGCGTATATAATCAAAATAATCAATACTTGTAGACAATTTTCTATCTCCTTATATTTCACCTAGTGTTGCGGATGTATCAAAGAAGTTAATATTTAACAACTCTGAATCAATATCTGATAAAGTTCTCTTAGGAGCTGATTTTCTTAAATCATCCATATCAGACATCAAGTCAACTTCAACACCATTTTTCTTAGCAACTGTTATATCTAAACCGATACTTTGCAATTCTCTTACAAGTACCTTAAATGATTCAGGAATACCCGGTCTAGGAATGTTGTCACCTTTTACTATTGCTTCATAAGCTCTATTACGTCCGTTAACATCATCTGATTTGATTGTTAACATTTCTTGAAGAGTATATGCAGCACCATAAGCTTCAAGTGCCCAAACTTCCATTTCTCCGAATCTTTGTCCACCGAACTGAGCCTTACCGCCTAAAGGTTGTTGTGTTACTAATGAGTAAGGACCGGTAGAACGAGCGTGAATCTTATCATCTACTAAGTGAACAAGTTTTAGAATGTATGACAAACCTACTGCAATTGGTTCATCAAATGGTTCACCAGTTCTACCATCAATTAGGTAAACTTTACCATCTTCTCTTACCCAATCACATCCTGATTCTTTAATACCTCTTAACAGTTCAGCCTTTGTTGCAATTTCAGACTGGTTATCACCATATCTTTCATCAAAAGATGGAGCTTCATAGTGTTCACCGGTTAAATACGCAGCTAAACCTAATAAGCATTCATAAGTTTGACCAACGTTCATACGAGAAGGTACACCTAGTGGGTTCAAAACTATATCAACAGGAGTTCCATCAGGCAAGAATGGCATATCTTCCTTTGGAAGAATTCTTGATACAATACCTTTGTTTCCGTGACGTCCTGAAAGTTTATCACCTACTGAAACCTTACGTTTTTGTGCGATATATACTCTTATTACTGTATTTGCTCCAGGTGGTAATTCATCACCTTTTTCTCTATCAAACACCTTAACATCAAGTACTCTACCACCTTCTCCGTGAGGAACACGTAATGAATTATCTTTTACGTCTCTTGCTTTTTCTGCAAATATTGCACGTAGAAGTTTTTCTTCAGGTGGATGTTCTGATTCACCTTTTGGAGTTACTTTACCAACAAGAATATCATCTGCGTAAACTCTTGCACCTATACGAACAATACCGCGTTCATCCAAATGTCTTAAAGCTTCTTCTGAAACATTAGGAATTTCTCTTGTTATTTCTTCAGGTCCAAGCTTTGTTTGTCTAGCATCTATCTCTAACTTCTCAATGTGAACAGAAGTAAATATATCATCATGTACGCATCTTTCAGAAAGTAAGATAGCATCTTCGAAGTTATATCCTTCCCAAGGCATATATGCAACTAATATGTTTTTACCAATTGAAAGTTCTCCGCAGCTTGTTGAAGCACCATCTGCAATTACATCTCCTGCATGAACCTTATCACCTTCATGAACAATCGGTTTTTGGTTAATACATGTATCTTGGTTTGAACGTACATACTTCATTAAAGTGTGTAAGTGTTGTTTTCCGTTTACATCGCGGATAACAATTTCTTCACCGACAACTCTTTCAACGACACCGTCAACTTTTGCACAAACAACCATACCAGAGTCTTTTGCAACTCTTCTTTCCATACCGGTACCTACTACAGGTCTTTCAGTAATTAGAAGAGGTACTGATTGACGTTGCATGTTTGATCCCATCAAAGCACGGTTAGCATCATCGTGTTCAATAAACGGAATCATAGAAGTAGCAACTGATATGATTTGTATAGGGCAAACCCCCATATAGTCAACTTTTGAAGATTCACACATTATGAACTCTGATCTGTAACGTACAGGAATTTGTGCAGCTTTGAAAGTTTTGTCAGGATTTAACTGAACATCAGCAGGAGCACATCTGTAGTTTTCGTCCTCATCAGCTGTCATGTATACAACTTCATCTGTAACCTTACCATCTTTTACTACAAAGAATGGAGATTCAATAAATCCATATTCATTAACTCTTGCGTGTGTTGCTAATGAACCGATCAAACCAGCGTTTGGACCTTCTGGAGTCTCAATAGGACAAATACGTCCGTAGTGAGAAGGGTGAATATCACGAACAGCAAAACCTGCTCTTTCTCTTTGTAAACCGCCTGGTCCTAATGCAGAAATACGTCTTTTGTGAGTTAATTCAGCAAGAGGGTTGATCTGATCCATAAACTGTGACAACTGTGAAGAACCGAAGAATTCTTTTAAAGATGCCACTAATGGCTTTGTATTTAATAAGTTTAGCGGAGTTAAAGTTTCAGAATCTTGTAGTGTCATTCTTTCTTTAACTATTCTTTCTATTCTGGATAAACCTACTCTGAATTGGTTTTGAAGAAGTTCGCCTACTGAACGAATTCTTCTGTTACCTAAGTGGTCGATATCATCAAGTGAACCTTCATCATAAGTTAGGTTGATTAAGTATTCAATTGAAGCTACGATATCTTGAACAGTAAGTGTTCTTTGATTTTTTGAAATATTTAAGTTCAATTTTTTATTTAATTTATAACGACCAACACGACCAATATCATATTTCTTTTCATCAAAGAAACGTGATTCAAGGATTTGGCGTCCACCTTGAGCTGACGCAGGATCGCCAGGTCTTAATTTTTTATACAAATCTATTAAAGCGTCATCTGTAGTTTCTGTTGTATCTTTATCAAGTGTTTTCTTCAAAAATTCAAAGTGAGTGAATAAAGATTCCATTTCAGAAACTGTTATACCCATTGCTTTAAGTAAAGTTGTAGCAAGGATTTTTCTATTTTTATCGATCTTAACGTAAATAATATCGTTAGAATCAGTTTCAATCTTTAACCATGCCCCGCGGTTAGGAATCATTGTAGCATTATATAATCTCTTACCGGTCGGAGAGATTTCTCTTTTGAAGTATACACCAGGAGATCTTACGATCTGTGATACAATAACACGTTCAGCACCATTTACAATAAATGTACCTTTATCTGTCATTGTAGGAATATCACCTATATATACTTCTTGTTCCTTAATTTCACCGCTATCACGGTTTACAAGTCTTACCATTACACGAAGTTGCTTTGCGTATGTTGCATCGTGAATACGAGCTTCTTCAACTGTGTATTTTGCATTATCAAACGTGTAATTTGGGAGGAAGTGAAGTTCTAATCTGCCTGTATAATCCTTTACAGGAGAAAAAGCTAACAACTCTTCTTTTAACCCTTCTTTTAAAAACCATTCAAATGATTTTTTTTGCACGTCAATTAAATCTGGTAAATCATCCAAACGAGTATTTGGTATACCCATCGGAGTTACTCTTTTTGCATATTCTGTCGACATTAATTCACCTCATCTATTCTAATGATGTACTATATAAAATTTTTATTTTATCGTTCTACTTTTATTTCGGACATAATTATCCCATATACAGCATGTTATCTTATCGTACAACATCAAAATTTATCGTCAAGTTAATAAGGGTATAATGTACAATTTTTCAAGTGGTTTGTTTACAAAAATTTACAATTTTATTTAATCTTATAATTATTTGTTTTGTAACAAAATTTATTATTTTCTTTACATTTAAGCAAGTATTAGAAGGAAATAAACTTTATCTCTATATAGATATAAGGATTAGTGTGCTTGAATATTTGTAACAACATAAATACGGACTCATCTCCCTCATATAATAAACTAAAAGCTCAGCCGACATTTAGAAGTGGCATGACTGGGATGCTTAATTTGAGTGGAAATACTATGCAATGGATTGAAGATAAAGGGTTTCTTGCCTCTTTTCTCATCCAAGATTTTGGCGGGATGACAGTTCCTAGAACTGCTGCCGGTTTTTTAAGAGATAAAGAAAATACCGGGCACTACAACATGCAAGAAGGTTTTGAAGTTTTTGGAAGAGAAGCTCTTACTGGTCCTTGCATGATGGCTGTTGCACCATTAGCGATGCTTGTTGCGGCTAAGTTCGGACGCTCTACAAGTGTTAATTCTCAGTTAATTAAACGGTTTGGAAATAGCCTTAAAGAAATTATACTTAAACCTAATTTCGACAAAAAATTATTAAACGATCCTGATAAATTTAAGCAAGTGTTTTACAAAAATAATATTGAAAACATTCTTAAGAATACTGTAGGAGAAAAAAATGCTACTAAAGAATCTGTAGAATATCTTCTAAAACAAGTTAACAATTTTGAGAAAATTCCTCTTGAAGAAAATGTAAAGGGGTTTAGAGCCAAAAGTAAATACAAAAAACAATGTATTAATAATATCGTAGAGCATATTAATAACATTAAATATAATACAAGTGATAATCTTGACATGCTTCAAAAAGTCAAACTCGGCTCTGATAAGTTTGACAGTAAAAAAGTTTTTTCTACTAAAGATACTATAGATGCAATGATAAAATACAGTAATGACGCTATCACAGCCAATAAGCATCTTAGTAAGCTAGATGAAATACAAGCCGACAGCATAAAAAATAAATCACTGGCAAAACGTTTAATAACAAATATCTCTACAATGGCAGCAACATTGGGAGTATTATCAGTTCTTCCTAAAATTTATGCTCGAAGCAATACTGCACCAGGAGCTAGAAAATCTGAAGATCAAAAAACTAAAGATTATAATGTCGCTTTTGAAGGTAGAAAACCTAATAATGGCCTTTTAGAAAAGTTGGGCAAACAACTGGACAAAAACAAAAATGACTTTATATCTTCTGAGCTAGAGTACAACGGACACAACTTTACTAATACTCTTATGGCAGGACTATCTATATTCGGATTGCTTTTCCCAAGAGGCTTAAGGGCGTACAGCAGAGCTCAGGTAGACGAAGATGGAAAAAAAGATTTAACAGAACTTTGGGAAATCTTTCTAAGAGATTTCACATCAAGTTTATCGGTAGTATTTGCTGTTCCTTTGCTTACAAGAGCTTGTGTTACTTCTTATGAAAAAAACTCAGGTTTTGTTCTTATGCAAAAAGATAGAAATAACAAATCTAAGTTAAAAGAAGCTCTTGAACTTATTAATCCATACAGTAAAGCCCATGTTCTTACAAACTCAGAAATTAATTCACTTTATAATAATATAGATAGTAAAGATAAAATGTTGAATTTTTGTAAGTACATAGATAAAAACAATGGCGACTTACAAAAAATCTTGTCAAAATCAAATAATGCCGAAACAATATTTAATAATAAAACATTTAAACTCTCAGACATTAAGAGTTTGAAAAAAAGCGAAAAAAATAAGAAAATAATTTCAGTTATTGAAAAGTTAGGCAAAGATAATGCAGATGATTTAATTAAGAACTTAATGAAAGCTACGGGAAAAGTAAAAAGCAATAAAATCGCAACATTTGCCAGAGGTTTAACTTCTATACCCGGAGTTATAACTACGTTCTTTATATCTCCATATATACTTGGTTGGTTTATTCCTAGATTAACGTACAAAAATACAAGAAGAATCCATGAAAAGCAAGATAGAGAAAAAGAAGCTGAAAAATTAAATAAGACAAGTAAAAGCGTATAGCTTATAGGTAATTAGCCAGAATATTTTTAACATAGTTTTGAGTTTCCTTGTAAGGTGGAACTCCGTCATATTTATCAACTGCTCCAGGTCCTGCATTATATGCTGCAAGAGCTAAAATAATATTACCATTGTACTTATTTAGCATTGATTTCAAGTACCTTACACCACCATCAACATTTTGTTCAGGGTCCATAGGATTTGTAACACCAAGCCCTTTTGCTGTTGCAGGCATTAACTGCATTAAGCCCATAGCTCCTACTCGTGATTTTGCATTAGGGTTGAAACCTGACTCTTGTTTTATCAAAGCATTTACCAGTTTTTCATCCACACCATGCTTTTTAGCAGCTCTATAAATAATATCCTTTATTTGTGATTTTGCTGATATTTTTTCACCGCTATTTTTTGCCTGTTCAGTATAAATATTTGCATTAACATTTGTTACAGGACGCGTTAACAAGTCCCCAAATTTAACATTTGCAGATTTTTTTAATACATTGTCAAATGACTGTATTTGACTTTGCTGAGCTTCTGCTGGAGTTTGTTTTTCTACAGGTAACCATTGAGAATTTAATGTATTTATATAGTTATTCATTTGAACAGCTCTCTGCATTGCACTTGAGCGACCGGAATTTGATAATAAATTTTGTATCATTGATGAAAACATTTGTAAAATCCTTTCATTATGGTTTACGAATAGGAAATTAAAATCTTTAGTAAAATTAAGTTCATATCCTCTATTTGGTTTAATTAAATAATGTAAAAAGTCAAAGGCATGCTAAAATATAGATTTTTTTTTTATAGTATGGTATTATTAACCATAGTATGGGAGAGTGTTAGGTGAATACTGATAATTTTACAATTGACAGTGCTGATATAGAATTGGCTCAGAATATCTGCAAAATAATTAATAACAGTGATATAAGAAACAGAGCAGTCGCAAATGCCCTTGCAGGAAGAATCGCCGCAAAATATTTTGATTCAGAAGTTTATAATGTAGACACTGAATCCGGATTGCACAATATAGGTATGGTTCTTCAAGATATAGATATTTCAGATATTTACATCAACAATTCTTATATTGATGTAAGACTCTTTTTTAGCGAAGACGAAATGTCTGTCCCGGCGTTTAATATAGACAATAAATTACTTCCAACTGCTTACATGTTCATCAAAATTACTCCTGATTTAGCAGGTGCGAGTGTAATTGGTTTTAAAAACCCTGAAAATATTAATAAAGAAAAAATTATAGATGGATATTATAAAGTTGAAGAAGACGAACTGGAATCTTTTTATGATATAGAGCCTATCTTGTCATATACCGAAGACAGCAATTTAGTAAATGATAGCAGTATCTATGAGTATTTAGATAACACCATTGACGACAAGATCGGCTTCTATTCCTCCTTAATAAAATCAAAAGAAGCTAGGCTTAAACTTGCTAGAGCAGCAAAAGCGCAGGTAATTTTTAATTTTGTATCTATAAATGAACAGGATTTTAACAGAAACAATGATGAAGCTGAAAATTCTGAAAATTTAGATATATTAGATACGGAAGATTTGGTGTTAAGTGATATAATTGAGCCTAACTCTGATATAGCAAACAATGAAAATTTGGATATTGAGATAGATAATAGCGAGTCTTTATCAGAATCAGCTCCAAAAGATTCTGAGAATGTAAATTCAGAAGAAGGAGAAGAAGAAAATTCCGACACAGTCATAAATATAGATGAGCTTACAGAAGCAGACTTGGAATTGAGTGTAGAGGATAATGAACAAAATATTCAGAGTACAAGTGTAGATAATCAAGATAGCAAAACCACTAAAACTGAAGACACTGAAAATTTAACACTAGGCGGTTTTGATTATTCTACGCTAACTTCGCCAAGCCTTAATGAAATAGAAAATGATGAGCATGCAATAAATCAACAAAAACAGATAGAAACGCTATTTGAAAACAGAGAAAATGATGACGAAAATATTTCTACTGAAGAGGATGAACAAGAAGATTCTCCGGGGCTTAAAGTATATAAGAAAAACCCTTCTGGAAATAAAATTGCGACAAAACCTCTTGTAATTCTTGCACTGCTTATCGTTGCAGGAGCTTCACTATACGCTGGATATAACAAATTTTTAACACCTGCACCTGCAAGTGAAGATTTAGTTAATACAACTCCTTCAAGCCAAGGAAACAATGATGCCACAACAGAAGATGCAATGCCTATCGAAACAGTGGACGCAAAAAATGTTCCTGACAATAAAAATGAAGCAGTAGCGACTTCAGCAACAATTCCGGCTATTGAGCAAAATCTTGATGCCTCCATACTTGTATCAAATCTTAAGGTTGATTGGGAAGTTCCGGCCGG
The DNA here is from genome assembly GCA_944323165.1 of Candidatus Gastranaerophilales bacterium. GTDB lineage: Bacteria > Cyanobacteriota > Vampirovibrionia > Gastranaerophilales > Gastranaerophilaceae > CAG-196. The sequence continues at coordinate 49,666 of CALURK010000010.1, forward strand.
ATATGCTTCAAATACCTCTGCTAAAAGATATCTGATAAAGTTGGGTAAAATTATACAATTAAATTTAAAAACAGAATTATTATTGCTGAGCAAGCCACCTATTACAAACAAAATAGGAGTTGAAATAAAGTACAATACTAATACTCGAAAGTTTGAAGCTACAGGTGTAACAATTTCCAGTGGTGAAAAATCTGTTGATGATTTGATTTTACGAACTGTAAATAAAGCTTTAGGAATGAATTTAAGCATTAATACGGATTCATTTGCAAAATTACAAGGTAATCCAGTACTCATTATACATTTATAATTATTGAAAAGAAGAGAGTTATTATGGAAAAGAACAACAAACACTACAACGTTATTGCTAACATAGTAAAAGAGAATAAAAAATATCCTGGATTAGAAGCTATTCTTGATGAGATTATAGATGATGTTTATTCGCATTCAGAAGTTATTTTAAATACTGTAACGAATGAAAGCGTTGTAAATGCGTATTTAGAAAAAGTTGTATCGACATCAATAATCACAGTACCCAAAAAATTAGGGTATCACCCGAATACTATATCTAGAGAATCAAATAATAACTCCCTTAATAGAGATATCGATAAGACTCTTATTGATAAAATGATAAATGGTGTAGATTCTAATAGTAATGAAAATACGAAGATATCAAATGACAAATTGATTGAGCCTCCACTTTCAGAATCTGCAGAAAGTTCTTATATAAGTGAAGATGAACCAGAAAATATTTCAGATCTATCATTGTCAGACGATGACATTGCAATTGATTTAAGTGATACACAAGAGGTATCAAATGATAAAGAAGATGAAAGCACAAATACTGAAACGACGTCAAGTGATAATGACGAACTAATATTTACGGAAACAACAGATATTGCTTCAGATTTTGTTGATACAACAGAGGATAAATCTTATAACATTCAAGAAAATACTGATGATACTATTGAAGGAAACAGTGACCTCATTGACTTAGAAAGTTTCACCACAGAGGATACTTCTGAAGTGTTTGAGATAGAACATAATCAGCAAGAAGAAAGTGAAAATATTGAAGAATACCATTCTGACAATATAATTGATTTAGGTCAATGTAACGATAACGAAAATACCGCAACAGAGGAAGTCGTTACGGAAGAAGAATTCGCCGATAATGATGATGTGATTGATCTAAGCCAGTGTAATAATAACGAAAATACCGCAACAGAGGAAGTCGTTACGGAAGAAGAATTCGCCGATAATGATGATGTGATTGATCTAAGCCAGTGTAATAATAACGAAAATAGCGAAACTGAGGAAGTCATCACAGAAGAAGAAATTGCTGATAGTGATGATATGATTGATCTAAATAATTATACTGATCTAGATGATAATAACAATTTAGAACCTGATATTGAAATATCTGACACAACTGATACTATAATCAACCATGAAATGGATATTATAGAGCAGACTGCAGAAGTAAGTCTGCCTGAAGAAGAACGTTCTACAGAAGATACATCATCAATTAATGATGTTAGAGTTGAATCAGAAGAGGGTTCTGATAATGATTCAGTTACAACCTCCTTGTCTGCTCCTATAATAGAAGAACCAAATGAGATAAAAGAAAGTGATAATGAACAAGAGATGTTCTTAACCACAGAAGATGATAATGAAGTTTTAGACGGAGATTTATCGTTAGGTGATGATTTAGATATCGACTTTAATGAGGAAGTTTCTTTAGACGATGATTTGGATAATCTTGATCAAAATTTGTTAGAAGAGGCTCCAAACGATGTATTAGAAATAGAAAATGTAACTGATGAATTATTGGATGACAACACTGTTACAAATGAAGCAAATACAAATACAAATACAAATACAAATACAAATGCGAATAGTGATAATAGTTTTGTACCTATAGATTATTCAAAATTTAATTATACCCCTGACACAGACTCAATAATTGATAATATAGATGCAAATTCCATAGCAAAAGACATATACGAACTTGCAAATAGAAATCCGAATCTGGATATAATACAAATATACAATTTGAAGTATAAAGAAAAGGAAACTATACCAAAAATCGCCACTGAATTACAAATAAGCGAGGCGCAGGTAATAGAAGCTTTAAACGAAATTATTGCAGTTATATAAGGACTTTTATCCATGCAATGTCCCAAATGTAAAAATGAAATAGATGACAACTCTTTAAGATGCAGTTTTTGCGGAGCAAAAGTCGCATCAGTTTGTAAGAGCTGCGGGACGATTAATTCTATAACCTCAACAGAATGCAGTGGCTGCCATAAAATTTTAATAAAAATTTGTAGTGAATGCGGTGCAGCCAATTTACCTGACGCAAAGTCTTGCAGAAAATGTGGTATAGAGTTTGTTAAGCCAAAAGTTAACACCTCTAAGCTTGAATATTCTGCCAATAAGAGTTCACAACAAAAAGTAAAAACAAAATTACTGGATGCAATAAAAGATGCAGACACAAGCATAATAACAATAAGCGGCGAGAGTGGTATTGGAAAAAATATGGTTCTCAGATATACCATAAATGAACTTAAAAGTGCCAAGTTGATATGGTTATTAGGTAGCTGTACTCAAGTGACCCAATTATCGCCATTCGGCTTCTTCCAAGATATGTTATTAACATTTTTCAATGTAAATAATTTTTGCCCTGATACTTTGCAGCTAAAAAAAAATTCAATAAAGTTTTTTAAACAAGATTTTCCAACATTAACAAATCCAGAAATACTTGATTTATTAAATTTTTTATATCCTGAAACATTGGATAAATATGAAAATATATATAAAAATAAAGCCAAAATGTTTGTAGTAATGAAAAAAGTAATACTTACTATAATAGAAAAAATGAAGGCTGTTTTTATAATAGATAACTTCGAAAATATAGATGGAATGTCTTTTGATTTTCTTGAAGAATTGTTAAAAGATGAATATGTTCTTGAAAGATGCAAATTCATTCTCATTTCCAGTATATCGCGTCCTGGGCTTGGTTGTATAACATCTCCATTACTTACAGAGAATAATTATACAGACCTTACAATAGCTCCTTTTACAAAAAATCAAGTTGAAATATTAATAAACCAGTATAATGACGTAAATGTAGGAGAAGATTTTGTAAACCTTGCATATAAGGTATCTTCAGGTAACCCTGCAATCGTAGAACAGATGGTTCTTTTACATAAAGATATTGTAAAAAATAAGCTAAAACATATTCAATATAGCTCTATTGACAACATAATTGACTCACGTCTTTTGCTACTAAAACAGGAAGATTATAGCGCATACAGAATGCTAGTTGCAATGTCTATATTGGGATATAAATTTTATCCGGCAATGCTTGAACATTTTGACAATAATAGTCCGGAAGAATTTGAAAGAATTATTGAAACCTTGACTCAAAAAGGGTTTATAGAACAAATTAATAATTTATCTTTTGAATTTAAGAGTTACCAGATCTGGAAGATTCTTGTTTGTATAATAAAAAATGATGATAATTTAACAGAAAATTTGAGCCAATTATATGAGCTTCTCAGCATATACAAGCAATCCTCTGTTGCACTTATTGGATATATAGTTCAACAATTAAATAATGAACAACAAGCATTTGATATTTGGACTCTGTTAATGAAACAATCTTCGTATATCGGAGATATTGGGCTTTACATAATTTCTCAGAAACAGGCTTTAAAGCTGATTGAAAACAAGACAGATTTAATGTCACAAAAAATCAAAAAAAACATATATACTCGTGTCGGAAAGCTTTTAGAGCCAATTGATCCTGATAAAGCTTTCACTTATTTACAAAATGCAATTATGATGCTAGAAGATAATGCTGAGTATGAACATATAGAACTTTTGGGATACTTAGCCTCTAGTGCAATGAAAAAAGGGAATTATTGGGGCGTTATCGAATGCACCAATAGCGTACTTAGTAAAATACCTGAAGAACAGGAATTAGAATGCGCCCTTGTAAAATCAAAGCAAATTCGTCCTCTTTTAAAACTCGGAAACTATGGACAAGTTATTAATTTAATTGATACAGAAATTAAGCCAGTAATGGAAAAATATCTTACTAAGGGGAAAAATACACCAGTTATAAAAATCCAAAATTTATTTGACCTATGGCTGGAAATGTATTTTGATTTAGCAGAAGCTTTGACTTTTCAAGGTGATAATCGAATGTTTGAAGTTATTAAGGTTATCTTTGACATAATAGAACGTAATCAAATAAAAGAAGCTTCCAAAAACTGCAAAGCTAGTTTGGCTCTAGCACTTGCAAATACAATAAAAGGTGACATAAAAACTTCTATAAAAATTCTTGATGACATTTTAAAAGAATATTCTTTGGATACTATGGATACTTTCATAATTTCCAGATGGAATTTTATTGATATTATAAATAAATTCATAGAAAAAGATTATAATAGCTTGTATACAGAGCTATTTAACGTCGTTGCATACGCAAACAACGTAAATGATAATTTTTCAAAAAATATCTTGAAAACCCTTTTAGCAAAGATGTTTAAGGATAAAAACGAAAATAAGAAAGCTTTGGAAATATTAGAGGAACAAGTTGCGTATTTTGCGAAAGAAAAGATTGCAACAGGAGTTTTACTTTCTTGGTATTTAATAGCAGAAACACGCTTAATAACAAACGGAACTCAATTTGCTCTTGATATTGCAACAAAAGCTTTAGATATAGCACAAGGGCCTAGTATAAATAACTATTATTTTATTTCTCTATATAACAAATTAATTGGCGAAATTTATATGGCAAAACAAGATTTCGATTCTGCAAAAGTTTATATAGAAAAATCCATCTTCGTATCAAAACAGTTTGACCTGGAAGAATTGTTAGTAAAGGGATACCTCGCATATGCAAAACTATACCAAGAACTTGCACTTCCAAAATCATCATTGAGATCAAACTATATAAAACAATCAATCAAGATGTTCCAATTAGCCAAAAGTGTAAGTATAGTTTCATCACACCAATACTTACAAAAACTTATAAAAGAAGAGCTTTCAGTTTTAACCTCATTCTGTAAGCTAAATGGTATTACTATAAAGAAAACTTCTAAGTAACATAGTCATCAGGATTTCCTGAATAGTCAGCAATTACACCTTCTTCTGAAGGAACATCTTGAATAGCTTCATAATCTTTTACAGATGCTCTATACGCTAAAGCTCGTTTATTAATTTCGTCAATAGCCATAGGTCCTGTTAAAACTTCCAGAACATCTCCATTTTTGTCATATACTTTTAGTCTTGGAATTTCTACTCCAGAAGGGGTCTTAAATCCCATAAGTGAGATTTTTCCAAACTCACCAAAACCATCTTTAATTTCATAATAAATTTCTTTTAAATTTTCGTTATCAAGACAAGATAAAGCTACATTATTAGAAGTTTCTCTCTGAATCCAATCTTGAACAATTTTAGTTTCTTCTATCAACTCTAATAATTGTTTCCTTGAAGCGTCTATTCTTCTAAAAAAAGGATCGCCACCTCTGCCTACTGCAGTTGGCCCTTTTTCTCTAGGAGCATGAATTCTATATTGTGATTCATCAATAATTTTTCCACCGGAATTATTTACCTGCGGTTGTATATTTTGATTTTTATTATCGTTCAAACTATCATCTGCCATTTTATGAACTCCTTATATCTTGTTTTACGGCATAAATATTTAAAACTTTAATCTTTTTGAAGAAAACTTTACAAAGATTTACAAACGAAGTATTATCATATTATGTTACCAAGGGAATTAAGATTAAAAAAACGAAGTGCATTTAAAGCAACATATAAGACAGGAACATCTTTTTATCAAGATGGTATCACAATGGTTTGCGGACGAATAAATAGGGATAACACCCCTACAAAGATTGGATTTGTTGTAAGCAAGAAAATACACAAAAGAGCTGTTAGGAGAAATAGAATAAAAAGATTAATGAGAGAAAGCTACCGTTTAATAGTTAAAAGGCAAGGTTTTCATTCGAAATATATGTCAGCTATTTTTGTTGCATCATCAAAGTTACTCTATAAAAATTTTAGCTATATAAACACTTCTATAACAAAACTAGCGAGTAAATTATGATAGACGGAATAATAACTCCCAGACTTAGAGATATTGACTATCTTGCACCATCAGCGCCTTATCCGGCTGTTCCATCAGGTTTAACGGTTCACCAAAGCTCAATTTACAGATATTCAATACCAACCGACGAACAACCGACTCTTACAATACAAAATTATATCCCCGACTACAACGGTAATTTTATTAAACCAGGGCACTATGAGCTTGCACTTTCTGATGATAAAGAGTTTTTGTATTTAATAGAATCAAATGATTTAGTTGCAGTAATTCCTGTATTTAAGATTGATGAAAATGAAAAAGAGTTGAAACTTTATTATGAAAGCAAGAAAGAGCTTAGCAAAGAGGATAAGCAAAAATTGGCAAAGAAAAAAAGGAAAGAAAAATTCCAGAAAATTATAGATGCGAAATATGCCAAAACAGGAGCTACACCGCCTCAAGAATATATTTATATGGATGCAAGTATAGACTATATAAAAGAGGGGGGATATTACCTAATAAAATATGAAAAAGGCTTTATTAGAGCTTGGGGAGCAATAAAAGTTAAGTCTGAATAACCTTGTGTAAAATAAAAATTTTTTATATAATAGACCTAATATGAGCGAGCAAAAAAATGAACACAATACATTTTATATAACGCATAGAATTGAGCTACTTATATGGCTTATTATAATATTAATAGTGGTTTCTATTGCAACAGTAATTCAAAATAATAATCAACAAAAAGATAATGATTATACAATTTTCATGAATGATGTAGACGGTTTAATTGAAGGTTCTCCTGTAAGAATGATGGGAATTGAAGTCGGGTACATAACTAAAATCAAACCAACTAATGAAGAAGTTTACATAAAATTTTTAATAACAGATAAAACTGTTACTATCCCACAGGGGACTGTAGCTACGGTAGAATTTAACGGAATGGCAGGTTCGAAATCTTTAGAATTATATTTACCGGATCAAACAACCTACATAGATAAAAATGTTCCAATCCTAACCGTTAATCCTCCAAAACGATTGCACGATGCAGCAGGACTCTTAAGCGATATGTTTGATAAGTTAAGTTCTATTATTTATACTTCATCTTCATTTGGAAATAAAATTCAATTTATAGATTTGCCAACAACAAGTGATCAAGAAAATGTCGTTAAATTTCTAGATTATGCGGACAATATTGTTAGTGAAACAGACAAAAAAGCTAATAATTTAAACAAAAAACTTACAGAATATAAAAACAACAAAGAGGCTAAAAATGATACCAGAACAAAGTAATTTAAAAATAATAACAAATCCTATAGTTAATCAGAGTTTGTGCACAATGCGTAATAAAAACACAGATACAGAAGGGGTAAGATTGGCCGCAAGAAAACTTACCAGAATTTTATTGTATGAAGCAACTAAAAATTTGCCTCAAAAAGATGTAGAAATTGAAACTCCACTGGAAAAATTTAAAACTAAGACAATAAACCCTGATATTACAATAATAATTTCACCAATACTAAGAGCCGGATTAATATTTACAGATGAAGCTGTAGATATACTTCCTCAAGCAACAATAAGACATATCGGAATGTACAGAGATGAAAAGACTTTAAAACCAGTTTGGTACTATAATAAAGTTCCTATGCCGTTTGATAATCCGATGAATTATTATGTATATATAACTGACCCAATGTTAGCTACAGGAAATTCTTTGACAGAAGCTATTAAATTATATGTAGATAAAGGTATTCCTGAAAGCAACATTTGCTGTGTTTGTATGATTTCTGCACCTGACGGCATAAACAAGGTATTTAGCAATTATCCAGATGTAACATTAATTGTAGCAGCTGTAGATTCACACCTGAATGAACACGGATACATTGTACCGGGTATGGGTGATGCCGGGGATAGAATTTTTAATACATAAATTTTAAATTGGAAAATATATTGAAGCTTTTTCTAAAATACGTATTATGATATTTATATGAATGATATAAATGTCTTGACTCAAAGAGAGAAAAAAGTTTTAGCCTTGATTATTGAAGGTAAAAGTAATCCGGAAATAGCTGATGCGTTGGTAATTTCAACGCATACAGTGAAGGCACATATTGAGAGCCTTTACCGAAAACTTGGCGTGCATAACAAAGTTCAAGCTGCAGTTTATGCTGTATTAAATAATATTCTGGAAGAATCAACGCCTAAAATTTTCCTGAAAAACAAATCTTAGCTGGATCATATTTTTCCAAATATTCAACAGCCTCACTTGGAGTATTTGCTATATAGTATAAATTTTCGGTATCTTTCTTTGCAAAGTTAAATTTTATAATATCATTAAAAAATTTTATTAAATTATTATAAAAACCATTTGTATTCAGAAGAACAATAGGTTTGGAATTGTATCCAAGTTGTTTCTGCACAATCATTTCAGAGATTTCTTCTAATGTACCAAACCCTCCTGCTAAAGCTACAACAGCATCCGACAATTCATCCATTTTAGCTTTTCTTTCTCTCATACCTGACGTAATATAAAATTCTGCACAATCAGCGGGATTACCTACACCACAATCGTATAATCTCTGAGGCATCACCCCAATTATTTTTCCACCTGCTTTTTGCACCGAACCTGCACAGGCATACATAGCACCAA
>CALURK010000011.1 GCA_944323165.1 Candidatus Gastranaerophilales bacterium
AGAAAACCGCAGTTTGAGAGCACCTGCTGTCTTAAAACCGCTCCTGGAAGCTGCTTTTATTGATAAAAATCTAGCATTTTCTGTTCTTTCTATGAAAAAGAATAATGGTGAGCCGAGGTTTAATACACTTGAACTTAGTATTGTACTTGACAGTTTCAAATCAAAACTTCCGCTTGTTAAAGAAATTTTCAATCTTGAAAAGCTTTATAATATGGATATAGATCCGTCCAGAGTTATTTTACAAACTAATAGTACAGAGGATATCAGAACAGCATTCAGTTATCAATATTGCAGAATGCTGAATGATATAAAAAAAGACAATGGTTCTCCTATGTATCATCCATTCTATGATATTCGCGAAGGTATACAACAAGCATTAATTGACAATCCGGAAGTCACATTGCATTACCTAAACAAGAATGTGCCGAATGATCGTACTGCGTATAATGGCACAGTAATAAGGGCATTGAATAACATTGCAAAGAAATGTCCGGAATTAGAAATAGTTTTTAGGCAAAGATTAGAATTCATAAAAAATGATGAATCTCATACACAAAGAGATAAAATGTTAGGAACAATTAAAGCTTTAGCAGAAGTAAATAATTTCGATAACGCCCTAAAAATTTATGAACACGCATCAGAACTTGGCATCGACAACCATATAAATACTATTCTTGAAAAAGCAGATTCTATTCCGTATGACAAACTTGTATACTTAAAAGATACCTTAGGCAGAGAACGAATATCCCAAATGTCTGCCGGAGAGTTGTCATTTGCAATTGAATTTGCACATTTAGCAAAAGTCTCAAATATTAATGAAATTCCTATGGAAAATAAAAAGACTTTTTTAAGGGATTTGGTAGCATCTAACAGCGATTTATTTAAAATTTCAGATGAACTTGCAAAAGATTTCCCAATACTTCCGAGAAATCAGGAACAATACTGCGAACTTCTTCCGTCTCTGGTACGTTCATTAGGTATTGAAACAGTTCAGCTTAGTCCGGAAAAGGTTGAAACCTTCAAAAAATCAATAGATGATTTGTCTCAATCTATTGCAAAAATTTCCGACTCTGAATTTGCGAACCTTCATATCAGTCAGGAATTTACAAAAGATGATTTTGTAAACGTAGTTCTTGAAAAAGTCAAAGATTTACCGCAGACAGAAAGACAGAAAGTATTCGACTATTTTGGTTTCGATATTATCAAAAATGACGGCAACAAAACTACCGGATATTCAATTACCGGTTATCCGGTAAATCTCAACAACGGGAAAAAGCTTGCGCAGATTACAGACCCTAAAACGCAGGCAGTAGTAGAAAATTTAAAACCCGATGTTATAAAATTTTCACAAAATAATCCTATCAAATGCGAAAATCCGGCTGTTGAAAAACTTCTCAATGAAATTGCAGAAGTCTTGCCGGAAATCAGAACAATGATTGGCAAAACACAACATGCTACACACAGCTTTGATGTAATGCAGCATTCTCTGAAAGTTATGCAAAAAATCTCGCAGGATCCTAAATTCAAAACATTGAATGAATCAGACCAAAAAATTATGCTCCTCGCTTCACTTTTGCACGATATTACAAAACGAGAAGGCTTCTCAGACAAAACTCACGCAAGCAACGGAAGTTTTGATGCATTCTATATTGCAAAGAAATTTAATTTAACAAGAGAAGAAGAAATTAAATTGTATTCAATAGCCCGTCATCACGAGTGGCTGGAATTTGTAAACACTTCAAGAAATGAAGCGGAGTTAACAAAGCGGCTTCAATCTGTAGCATTTGACCTCCAGCAGGATAACCTATTTGATATGGCGCTTATGTTCACACACGCAGACTTAAAAGCTGTAAAATCCGACAATACTTTCCATGACTCAACAACCGGTCGTATAAATCCAAAATTCAACGGTGAAGAACGGGTATTTAATGATAATAAAGGAGCACAAATCAGCCTCGGGCAGAGTGCCGATATTTATGCAAAACGCATAAAAACATATATTAACGAACTTAAAAAATCAATACCTCTGACTCCTGTTACACAAGTTCCAACCTCTGATGTAATAAGAACACACATAAAACAGATTAATCCGGACGGAAGCACCGAGCACAAAGGTGTTTATGTTGACTCTGACGGTTTAATAGTAATTAAATTTAATGAAGTAACCGACTGGGAAGCATTAGGATTCCCAAAAGGAACAACTACAAGCGGAGTTACCGGTACAGGAAGAGTTCGGCAAGGCAGAGAGAAGATTCTTGAGTCCGAATTTAATACCGGAAACTTCAAATTCTTTGCACACGCTCTTAACTATTCAAACCAGCTTGTCAAATTCGACTCCTTCGGGCTGCCGGATTCAGATGCACTATTATCCGTAACATATATGGAACGCCCTGAATCCAAACATCGTAATTACAGAACGCAAGGTATTGGCTTAAATATAAAATCTAAATATGTTTACGGCGGCGGAGAAACTGACGCCGGTTCAGGCTACAGCAAAAATATTGCTGAATTTAAAGAGAACTATATTTTCGGCGGCAGGCGTGAAGGTGATAGAGTCTTTACTGCAAATCTTATAAAAAAAGCTACCGGAATGAGCGATGAACAGTATATAGAATTTGTCGAGAAAAACCAGAACAAATCCTGGAATGAAGTTGAACCGATTGACAACTCTGATCCTGTTGAATTCAGAAATAAATTAATTAAAGCATTCGCCGAAAATATAGTTTCAAGCCAACGAGCACAAAAGCGTGCTTATGACGAGTTTTATGCTTCTAATCCGGAAGCGCCTATGTTTACCTGGGCTTACAGTGCTGATGCAAACGAAAAAATCAAAAATCCTCTTGAATTTTTACATAGAAATGAACTTACCCAAGTTGAAGAAAATATTAAACAAATAGGTGAAGTCGAATTAACTCCTGTTGCAGAAAGAACAGAATTTTTAAGACAATATTCACTTGAAAGAGATATTCCAATGTTTATATTTGGGGATTAAGAAATAGTATGTACAAGAAAACTTTATCCTGATATAATTGAATAGCTGCAATTCAGGAAGGGGCGTAAATGAAAATACTTATATCAAACGATGACGGAATTTTGGCAAACGGGATTAGAGCTTTAATTGAAGCACTTGCGCCGTGCCACGATGTTTACGTCGTTGCTCCTGACAGAGAAAGAAGTGCAGCAGGGCATTCTCTTACGCTTCACACCCCTTTGAGAGTTGAAGAAGTTGACGCAAAATACGGCTCTAAGCGCTGCTGGATGACAACCGGAACTCCGGGTGATTGCGTTAAGCTTGCAATTAATGCAATATTAGCGAAAGAAGAATTGCCTGATTTAGTAATTTCAGGGATTAATCACGGACCAAATTTGGGGGCTGATATTTTGTATTCAGGGACTGTAAGTTGTGCTATGGAAGGTGCAATGATGGGATATCCCAGTATTGCAACTTCGCTTGCAAGTCTTAGGAATGATTACGAAGATTTTAACTTTGCGGCTTCTTTTGTTGCAGAACTTTTGAATAAACTTGAAACCTACCATATTCCACCTAAAACGATATTAAATATAAATATACCGGGTTTGGAAAAAGAGGATATTGCAGGGATTGCAATTACTGAGCTTGGAAGCAGAATGTTTACGGATGCTTATGAAAGAAGAGTTGATCCGAGAGGAAAAGTTTATTATTGGATGGCGGGCGAATTAATCAATGAGCCGGAAGATGCTTCGACTGATATTGCTGCGGTTAGAAATAACAAGATTTCAATTACTCCTGTAACTTATGAAATGACAAGAGTTAATATAATGAATGAGCTTTCAGAAAAATTGTGTACCGAAGATGTGTGTAACTGGTTCTGATATAAATAATATGCTTGCATAGATATATCCTTTGTGATACACTTTGCATGCTAAGTTATATGTGTGTATTGTAGAGGAGTATCCCATGAAAATTCAGAAAGTTGATAATAGTTTGTCTTTTACCCGCAAACCAAATCAAAAAGAAATGCAGGTTTATACAAATTCTGTCAATAAGGGTTTAGAACTTTTAGGTAAGCAAGTTGATATTATTTTACACAATGCTTCTGCTCCCGCAGTAAGATCTGAAAATACAGGGATTGGATCATTATTTTCCAGAACATCTGTAACGAAGTTGTTTCCATTTTTGAAGAGTCACGGTATAACAGGTATTCAGCAGGAACCAAATGGGTTGAGAAAAGTTTTGGATAATTCTCCTTATGCGCCGGAATCTAATGCAAAAAATATATTTATGATACCGTTGGAAAAGTTAACTACAGAAGAGTATGGAAATATATTGTCTAAGAAAACTTTTGATACTATTGTGAATAATAATCCAAATAGAGAAGAAGTTAACTATCCATACGTAAGGAGTATGTATGAATTAGCTTTGAGAGAAGCGTATAATAACGGAAAAAATTCTAAAGAATTTAAGAAGTTCAAAGCTCAAAGAGAGGGTGATTATGAACAAAGTGCCCTATACAGAGTATTATCCAAAATTAATGGAAATGATGATTTTATAATCTGGGGAAATAGTGATTTTTATACGGATGAAGAACTTAAAAAGCTTTCTCAAGCTACCGGTATGGAGTCTTGGAAAAAAGTAGACAGAAATTTATACAAAGATAAGGATTCAAAGAAATCTCGAGCAAGGATTGCAGAGTTAAAAGAAAAATACAAAGATGATTATGATTATTTTCTTTTTCAGCAAATGATATTAGAAAAGGAGAATAAAAAATCTAATAAATTATCTGAAAAAATAGGCATAAAAATAATTGGTGATTCTCCTGTAGCACCTACAGATGTTGAAACTTGGGTGAATCAGGAATTGTTTTTAAAAGGAAAAGCAATAGGATGTCCTCCAGATTATTTTTCAAAGGATGGTCAACGTTGGGGATTTAAATATTATGATCCGGAAAAGATATTCAAAAAAGACGGTTCTTTGGGAAAAGCCGGGAAAGTATTAAAAAAGAAGTATGAAGAATACTTTTCGAGCTTCCCGGGCGGAATACGAATAGATCACATCATAGGTTTAATTGATCCGTTTATCTATACGACAGCAAGTAAGAAAATGACTCCGGAAAATTCTGGAAGAATATATTCTATTTCTGGAAAGTATAGAAAGAAAAATTATAAGGAATATGCTGATTTGTTGACAAAGATAATTATTCCTTCTGCTGAAAAATATGGGTTAAAAAAGTCTTCAATAATATGTGAGGATTTAGGGGATAAAACGGCTCCTGTAAAACAAGTTATGAAAAAACTTGATCTTACGGGGATATCTGTCACCCAATTTGATGATAGAGGAGGTAAAGTTCCTAAGAAAAATGTTATTATGATAGGTTCGCATGATAATGCATCATTTTTAGAGTTTATGAAGGATTTGTTTAAATACAAGGATGATAGAACAAAAAATGAAAGATTTTTAAGAAAAACCAGGTTACTAGGAGAAGATACTGCTCCAAAAAGTATGGATGAACAGGAGAAAAAACAATATATTCAAGAAATACGAATGAATAAAGATAAATTTCTAACAGCTAGTTTTGCAGAGTTGTTCGCCAGTCCTGCAAGACGTGTACAGATTTTCTTCACAGATTTCTTTGGTATAGCAAAGACTTATAATCGTCCCGGAACGACTCAAGGTAATTGGTCTTTAAGACTTGGCGAAAACTTTGAAGATGAGTATTATAAGAAAGCAAGTGAAGGAAAAGCTCCAAATTTCCCTGAAGTTATTGCAGCAGCCTTAAGACACAGAGGGTTGGATGTAGGAAATGAACAATTGATGCAAGATCTAGATAATTCAGCAAAGATAATTAGTGAAAAATAAAAAAATCCCTCTTAAAAAGAGGGATTTTTTAAATGTTTAACAGTTGAGCTTTAAATACATATTCAGCAGGTCCGGTTAAGAAAACATCTTTTGCTGTCAGAATTTTGTTACCGCCCCATTCTATTTTTACTTTTCCGCCAAGAAGTTCAACTTCTACATTGTTATTTAGACATCCCTTTATAATTCCGGCTACAACACTTGCGCAAGCTCCTGTGCCGCAAGCAAGAGTAATTCCGCACCCTCTTTCCCATACACATAATTTAATTTTGTCAGGTGAAAGAATTTTAACAAATTCAACATTTGTTTTCTCCGGAAATTCCGCAGAAGTTTCAATAATTGGGCCATATTCTTTAGCAAGTTGCATCAGGTCTTCTTCTGGAGAAACAAAAATTACAAAATGCGGATTTCCCATTGATATTGCACTTCCTTCAAATATAGTGTTTTTGATTGCCATTCGATAGTTTATGTTGTCATTCGGAACAAATGGTATTAAATCCGGTGATAAAATCGGTTTTGACATGTTAACTCTTACTTCTCCATTTTCAAGAATTTTAGGAGTTATTATTAAACCCGAATATGTCTGTACGGAAAATTCTTTTTTGTTAACGAGCCCTTTATCAAAAACATATTTAGCAAAACATCTCATTCCGTTACCGCACATTTGCGCAGTTGAACCATCAGAATTATAAAAATACCATCCAATATCAGCACTTTCTTCATGCTCATTAGGTATAATAAGCCCATCGGCACCTATACCAAAATGTCTATCACAAAGTTTTTTTGCTGTGTCTGACATTGAAAGATTAAATTTCAAAAATTCTTCATAATCTAATAGAACAAAATCATTTCCGCAACCTTGCATTTTTGTAATATTTACATCCATCTTGTTACCTCTGAACTTTATTTTTTGTAGTACAATTATTTTAAGTATATAAGGGAATTGAGTTTATGGCAATAATAAAAGTACAAAAAGGAACAAAAGACATACTACCTTCAGAAATGCCGGTATGGCATTTTATGGAAGAAAAAGCATTAGAAGTTTTTTCAAAATATGGTGCAAAAGAAATTAGAACTCCAATATTTGAAGCAACAGAGCTTTTTGCAAGAGGTGTTGGCGATACTACAGATATAGTAAACAAAGAAATGTATACCTTTGAAAAAAGTGAAAGATCTTTAACGTTGCGTCCGGAAAATACAGCAGGTGTTGTAAGATCTTTTATAGAAAACGGAATGCATCGTCTTTCAGCACCTGTAAAATTGTGGTATAAAGGTCCGATGTTTCGATATGAGCGCCCTCAAGCCGGCAGACAAAGACAATTTCATCAGGTGGGAGTAGAAGTTTTTGGTATAAAACAGGCTACTGCAGATGCTGAAGTTATTTTGATGGCTGTAAATTACTTAAAATCTTTAGGTTTGAATGATTTGTCCGTAGAACTTAATTCACTCGGGTGTCCAAAGTGCAGAGAAGAATTTAAGACAAAGCTGAAAGCAGTAATAAAACCTTATTTGAACGAATTATGTCCTGATTGTCAGGCTAGATATGAAAAGAATCCTTTGAGATTACTTGATTGTAAGGTAGAGGAATGTAAAGCAATATATGCAAAACCTGAAATTCAGGAAGTTATTCAAGCAGATTTTATATGTGATGATTGTGCTGATCATTTTAATGAATTGAAAAAATATTTAAATGAGCTTGGTATTAAATATGAAATAAACAAATTGTTGGTAAGAGGTTTGGATTATTATAATAGGACCGTTTTTGAAATAAAATCAAATAATTTGGGCTCCCAAAATGCTGTCTGTGGCGGCGGAAGATACGATAGCCTTGTTAGAAATTTAGGGGGAGAAGATACTCCTGCTATAGGTTTTGCAATGGGTATGGAAAGGTTAGCTTCTCTTATCGGAAACAAAGAAATGCAAAAAACTCAGGCGTTTGTTGTGTCAAATAACATGCAAGAGGCTCTAAAATTGACAGAAGAGATGCGTGAAAAAGGCATTAGCTGTGAGTTTGATTTGACAAACAAAAAATTTGTAAAACAGTTAGAAAAGGCTTCCAAGGTTGCAAGGTATGCTTTGATATTGGGCGAGGACGAAATCGCTTCAAATCAAGTTACGGTAAAAAACCTTGATACGTCAGAACAGCAGACATACATAAGAAATGAGGTTAAACTAATATAGTAGTCAAATAGCATGCCCCAAAATGCTTATTTTATAAGATATAAGGCGACAAGTGAGGCTAAAAGCCTTTATTTGCGCTGTATTTAGTTGCAAAAGCTACAATCAAGACATTGAGGGTATTTTCAAGAAAAAAAGCTTGCATTCTTTTATGGAGTCTGTATAATAGAATTTGTAATAGAAGAAAGGAGTTTTATAATGAACAAAGAAGAATTAGTACAAGAAATTTCTAAGAAATCAAAAGTTACTCAAAAAGAAGCTAACGAAGTATTATCAGCTTTAATTGAAACAGTACAAAAAACAGTTTCAAAAGGTAAAAAAGTTACTTTAGTAGGATTTGGTACTTTTGAACCACGCAAGAGAGCTGCAAGAAATGGTAGAAACCCTCAAACTGGTAAGGAAATCAAGATTCCTGCTAAGACTGTTCCAGTATTCTCAGCTGGTAAGAAATTTAAAGAAGTTGTTAACGGCAAGTAGTTTTTAACAACGGTAAAGGTTTGATCAGGCGCAAATTGAATTTCAATTTGCGCCTGATTTTGTTTTAATAAATCTTCATAAGAGGTTGTGTGTTTTTATATTATTGAGTATTATTATAATATAACCCAATAAAAGGAAAATAGATGTCACAAAGTATTCAGCCGCGGCAGATAACTGTATCGGAGATGGCTCCTCACGTACATAGTTTTTTGCCCGGAGAAAATAAAGTTAATAAAATATCTGCTTGGCTTATAGATTGGATTGAAAAATCTTTGGCAAAAGGTAGTATAAAGCCTTATGATTTGTTGCCATCAAAGGGAGATTTGGCTTTTCATACGGGTGTAAGCAAGGGGACTATTCAAAATGTTTTTCGATATGTTGAAGACCAGGGTTTATTGGAGTCAAAACAGAGGGTTGGAACTTATATTCGTTCCAATTCGGAACAGAATATAAACAGAAAATTGACATCTAAACGAGAGTCTGCGGTAGAACTTATAAAAAAATATTTGGCAGAAAATTCATATAAAAATGGAGATTGCTTAATTTCAATACGTAAATTAAGTGCTATTTTAAAAATTTCTACGGCAACCATTCGAGCAGCGATTGGGAGTTTAATTTCTGAAGGGATTATAAAAAAAGAAAACAATGTTTTTGTAGTCAATACAATGGACTTTTGTACGGAAAATGTAGTTCCTCAGACATTGGTAGAGAAGATATCGGAAAAAATAAAAGCTTATGTTGTTCAAAATTATCAGGCAGGAGAAAAACTTCCGGCAAATATAGAATTGGCAAGCAAGTTTAATGTAAGCATTAAGACAATTCACGATGCAATAAAATTGTTATCACGAGAAGGGATTTTGTACACACGCAGAGGGCAGTACGGTACAGTAGTTGTAAATAATATAAACAAAAATATCCAGTATCACTATGAGCGTGTAGAGAGTAAATTGCGAAGTTATATAATGATGAATTGTGAAATAGGTTCAAGACTTCCTTCAATAATATCATTGTCTAAAGAGTATAAAGTTAGTGCAAAGACGGTAAAAAAGGCTTTGGATAATTTGGCGGAAGAAGGATATATAGCATTTTCACGCGGTCGATATGGCGGGACGTTTGTAATAGATATTCCGCAGGGCAACGAAGGATATAAATGGTTAGCAATAAGCCGAGAATACGTATCCGAGTCGTAGAAAAAGCATGATACTTGAAAATAGATTTTGGCATGATATTATAAATAATAGTAGATAATAAAAAGGAGACAGACCATAGCAAACGAAGAAAGAAGCCAGAATAAAGGCAAGGACAAACCTCTAATAAATGAAAAAATTAGAGCACGCGAAGTAAGATTAATCGATGAAAATGGCAATAATCACGGAATTGTTCCGACATCACAAGCATTGAGAATGGCAGAGGAAGCAGAATTGGATTTGGTGGTAATAAGTCCAAACCAAGCACCTCCTGTAGCAAAGATATTAAATTATGGTAAGTATAAATACGAGTTGGAAAAGAAGGCAAAAGAAGCAAAGAAGAAACAACGCGTAATAGAGATAAAAGAAGTAAAAGTAAGATATAAGATAGACACTCACGATTACGAAGTAAGATTAAAGAGTATACGTAAATTTATATCCCAAGGCAATAAAGTAAAAGTTATAGTCATGTTGCGCGGTCGTGAAATGCAGCATTCGAGTTTGGCAATAGATTTAGCAAATCGTTTTATAAATGATTTGGCATCTGATAATGTAGTAGTGGAGAAGAAGCCTGCAATAGAAGGTAGAAACGTAACTGTATGGCTAGCTCCACAGAATTAAAAGTCTAAGAAATCAAACAATTTATAAAAAAGACTTGATAAAAAATCTTTAGCAAATAGAATAAAGATATGCCGCAATAGCTCAGTTGGTAGAGCAAGGGACTGAAAATCCCTGTGTCCTTGGTTCAATTCCGAGTTGCGGCATATTTTTTTGCAATAATAAAAGAGAGGATTATTACCCTCTCTTTTATATGTATTTATAAATACAATTATTTAGTTTCAAATTTTTCTTTTAGTGAATCAATATACTTCCAAATAGTTTTGTATGCTGAGAACTTTTGTTCTTTTGTTGTTCCGCCGAAAACTTTTTCACTTATCTCATCAGTGCTGTTATTGCTAGGAAAACAATGATACATATTTACATTTGTGCGACTTTCTTTAATTTTGAAGGTTGGAACTCCTAATGCGTTTAAAAATGAGTTGGATGTAGGTTCCGTAATATAGCTGTTCCATAGTCCGATATGGATTATATCATCTTTTGTTCCGAGAAGATTAGCCTTATTTTTCAATCTTTTTAGGCCTGTTCTAGGCAATAAATCTTTTTGTCCGTGAATTTTTAATTTAGCTTTAAAATTTGCGTTGTTTGAAATATTACTTTGCTGAGTGTTATCTGTAATAGGTAAAATTTTCATACATATCCCTTTCTCTTGCTGTTTATTTTAGCACAAAAAGATATTTGTAATATGAAATATAATTACAAATTTAATTAGTGCTGAAAATTGTAGCTTCAACATCTTTTTGGGTATGTTGTTGAGTTAAATTTTCCATTGAACGGAATAATTGTGCTTTTGTATCTGCTTCTATAAATCTTCCCCCTGTTACGTCAGCAGTACATTTTAGTTGTGCTAAATCATCGTCATCATGAACATTAAAAGCAATAACATCAATTTTGATATCTTTTCTTTTTTTGACTAATTCAATAGAATAATCACAAGGACTTTCGTCACAATTTTCACCGCCGTCTGTTAATAAAATTATATGTTTAATACCGTCATAGCCATCGAAATCATTGTTTACAGCTTGTTTAAGAGAATATGTAATAGGAGTCATTCCTCTTGGTCGAAGGTGTGACATTTCTGATAAAATTGAGTTTGAATTTGAAAACCCCAGTGGAACAACTAATTCTGAACTTCTGCAAGCATTATATGCAAATAAATTGCAGGTATGTCCGTAAACTCTCAAACCAACTTTTGTTGATGGCGCTATTTGCGGGACTATGTAGTTCATCATGTCTTTAACAAGGTTCGCTTTCGTTTTATGTTCCAAATACTCACCCATGCTGTTTGAGTAATCAACTACAAAAAGTAATTTATCCCCACTATCTTGATAATTATATTCAGAAGGCGTATAAACTTCGTATGCAAAAACCGGAATAATTATTAGTATTAAAAGAAAAAATATTTTTTTCATATAGGATAGAATAGCTTATATTATAAAAATGAAATATTCGACTATAGGGCATTATTTGTGGATTATTTGTTAACTTGATTTGGTTTTTTGAAGGAGTATCCTAAAATGTATTGGGAGTAGTTTTAGAAAAGAGTGATATTATGTCAAAGAATATTTTTATAACCGCAACGGGAACTGATGTCGGAAAAACTTACATTTCAGCTTTAATCGTGAAAAAAATGCGTGAAGAAGGTTATAATTGCGGTTATTTCAAACCTGTTTTGAGCGGGGTAGAACATCAAAACGGCAAATTAATGGTAAGTGATTGTAATTATGTAGTAGATACGGCAAAAATCCCAGCTAATGCGGATGATTGTGTCTCTTACTGGTGGCAGGAAGCTGTTTCACCGCATCTTGCGGCTGAGAGAATGAATGAAGAAATTAAGATAGAGAAAATCCGTAAGGATTTCGAGGAAGCCTCAAAAAAATATGATTATATGTTAATAGAAGGAGCAGGCGGAATTACTTGTCCTTTAAGGCTTCAAAACGGGGAAAAGTATTTGTTAAAAGATTTGATAAAAGAGCTTGGAGCAAGTGTAATAATTGTTGCGGATGGCGGTTTGGGAACCATTAATTCTACTCTTTTAACAGTTGAGTATGCAAGAAATAATGGTATAAAAATTAATGGTATTATATTAAACAACTTTAATCCTGAAAGTTTTATGCAGCAAGATAATTTAAAACAGATAGAGTATTTAACAGGAATAAAGGTTGTTGCAACGGTTGAAAAAGGGCAAAAGGATATTAAGCTCTTAGAAAACTTATTTGAGGTATAAAGAGGGAATAAAAATGGACTGGCAAAAAGAAGATTTGAAATATATATGGCATCCTTGTTCACAAATGAAGGATTATGAAACCTTGCCTCCGATTGTAATTGAGCGTGGCAAAGGAATTAATCTTTATGATATAAACGGAAAGTGTTATAAAGATGTAATAAGTTCTTGGTGGTGTAATCTTTTGGGGCATTGTAATCCCAGAATTAATGCTGCAATAAAAAAGCAGGTGGATACTTTAGAACACGTTATTTTTGCTAATTTTTCTCACAAAACCGCAATTACACTTTGTCAGGAATTAGTCAAAGTTGTTCCAAAAGGTTTATGCAAATTTAATTTTGCTGATAACGGTTCTGCGGCGATAGAGATGTCATTAAAAATGAGTTTTCAGTATCATTATCAGACAGGAAATCCTCAGAAAAAGAGATTTATGGCGCTTTCTGACGCCTATCACGGTGAAACTCTAGGTGCGCTTGCAGTCGGCGGAGTTGATTTGTATTCAGAATTATACAAACCTCTATTGCTTGATGTAATAAGAATAGATGGACCTGACTGTTACAGATGCCCATACGGTAAACATTGTGAAGGGCATTCAAGCTTATGCAAACAAGAGCTTAGTCCTTGTCAATGTGAGTGTTTCAAAAAAGCTGAGGAGGCTTTTGAAAAGTACGCTGATGAAACGGCTGCAATTATAGTAGAGCCGCTCTTACAAGGTTCTGCCGGCATGAAGGTTTATCCGCCTTTGTATTTGAAAAAGTTAAGAGAGCTTTGTGATAAGTACAATGTTCATTTAATAGCGGATGAAATTGCAACAGGGTACGGCAGAACAGGGAAAATGTTTGCCTTTGATCATGCAGGAGTTAGTCCTGATATTATGTGCTTATCAAAAGGTTTAACAGGCGGCTATATGCCAATGGCTATAGCTGTTACTACGCAAAAAATCTATGATGCTTTCTATGACGATTATCTTAAAGGTAAGGCTTTTATGCACTCTCATACGTATTCAGGAAATCCTCTTGCATGTTCGGCTGCCATTGAAGTATTGAAAATACTAAAAGATGAAAACATTATTGAAAAAGCGAATAAGAAAGCTGTTTATTTTAATAAAATTATAAGAGAAAAGTTTTTACCGCTTGAAAATGTTGGAGAAGTTCGTTCAATCGGTTTGATAAACGCAATTGAGCTTGTAAAAAACAGAGAAACAAAAGAGCCATTGGATTACACAAAACGTACAGGGTATCAGATTTATAAGAAGGCATTGGAAAGAGGAGTGATTTTACGTCCTTTGGGTGACGTAATTTACTTTAATCCGCCTTTAATTATTGAAGAAGATGATATGGATTATGTTACAGACGTTGCGCTTGAATGCACAAAGGAAATTCTTAGCTCAATTTAGATTTAAGAATTCTTGCAGCTGATATAAGAATATCAATGCTTGTGGAAAAAGGTGGTGCATAGGTTAAATCAACATCAAGCAGATCCTCGACTTTCATTCCGCTTAACAAGCCCACTGATATTGTGTTAACTCTTTTGTCTGCATCACCGCAGCCAATTGCTTGTGCTCCTAAAACTCTGTGAGAACGTCTGTCGGCTACTATTTTTAGAGTTACATTTTTGACTTCCGGCATGTAACCTGCTTTATCTCGTTTTGTTATAACGACTGAAACGGTGTCATAACCCAATTTGCGTGCAGATTTTTCTGTAAGTCCTGTCATAGAAATATTTAAAGCACCATATCTTAAAACTGCAGAACCTAAAATCCCCTCAAAATCTTCTGTTCCGCCGCAAGCATTGATAGCTGCAATTCTTCCTTCTTTGTTGGCTGTTGAGCCTAAAGGTACCCAAACAGGAGTGTGCGATATCATGTTAATTTTTTCTACACAGTCGCCGCAAGCGTATATATCTTCAATATTTGTCTGCATTCTGCTGTTAACTTTTATAGCTCCAGTTATTCCCAGTTCAATCCCCGCCTCTTTTGCTATATCTACAACAGGTGTAACCCCTGCTGCTATTACCGCCATATCGGTTTCAAAACCTGAACCGTTAGAGGTTAGAACTCCCTTTATCTTGTGTTCTTGACTTTCACCTTCATTAATTTCTTCTACAAATTCGATTGCGGTATCTTCGTTTATAATTTTTACGAGTCCTTCAGAATTTTCCAGAACAAATTCTTGTATCAATGATGAAATATCTTCATCAAAAACGGGAAGAATGAAAGGTGAGCGTTCAATTAGGGTTACATTTTTCTTGTTTTTGATAAAGGATTCAATAAGTTCTATACTTATATATCCTCCGCCTACAAGAGTAATATTTTGAGCTTTTTCCATCGCATTTCTGATATTAATTCCGTCCTCTAGGGTTCTTAGAGTGAATACATTTTTTAAATCTTTGTTTTTAATTTCAGGAATAAAAGGAACAGAGCCTGTTGCGATAATTAATTTGTCATATTCAACAAATTCGCAGGTTCCGAGTTTCAAATCTTTTACAAGAATTTTTTTGTCAGCAGGAAGTATTTTGGTTACTCTATGTTCCGTAAATATATTTATTCCGCTTTTTTCAAATTCTTCTTTTGTTCTTACAACCAATTTGTGCCAGTCTTGAAAATCTCCTGCAATATAATAAGGAAGCCCGCAGGAAGAATAAGATACGTGTGTATCTTGAGTGTATATTTTAACTTCGGCATCTGGAAGCATTCTTTTTGATTTTGCGGCAGCCTTTGCTCCGGCTGCAACTCCGCCTATAATGATTATTTTCATACTCAGATTATGGCGAGAGTTATCAGTTTATGCAATTAGACAATCAGTTATTTTCTGATAAGAAGAGTTATATCATTAAATACTACAAAAATCATTAAAATGATAAGCAGTGAGAAAAATACTGAAGATATAACCTCAATAACTTTTTCGTCCAGAGGTTTTCCAATTATTTTTTCAATAATTAAAAACATTAAATGTCCGCCATCAAGAGCAGGTATTGGTAAAATATTCAATATAGCAAGGTTCATTGATATTAGTGCTGCAAGCAATATGCCTGAAGCTTTACCGCTTTTTTCAATCATATCTCCGCCGATTTTGGTAATTGCAACGACTCCGTGCATGTCTTTAAGCGGAATATTTCCCGTAAATAGCTGACCGAGTGAATACATCATCATATATGTGTTATCCCACAAATAAACACAACTTTCTTTAACTACGGCATTTGGAGTCTTGGTTTCTATCATTGTTTGTTTTGAACCTAAGACAATTCCGATAACACCTTCTTTATCAGGATAAATTGGTTTAAGTTCTACCTCTTTACCATCTCTTAAGACTGTTAAAGTTATCGGGTGTACTCCGTCTGACATAACTTTTGCAACATCATACATTGTATATTTGCCATCTGAAGTATAAACTGTTTTATTTTCTAAGGCTTTTTTAAGTTCATTTAGTTTAATATCAACTGAAATTCCTTCTTTCTTGAAGTATTTAGCGCCTTTTAGCGCATATTTGTCCATTGTTATAACATCTTTTGAAGTGCTTTCAGGAAGTCTTATCGCAATACCTTCAGGTATAATTTCATCCTTTGATAATCCCGGATTAAGTTCTTTTAGTTTTTCAAAATTCTCGTTAACGGTTTTTTCTGATACGATTCCGTTATCTTTTGCACTATTTTTGACTATGGTGATAAGTGAGTAAGCGTTATTAATATCGCATCCGTTTGCTTTAAGAATTCTGTCACCTTCAATAAGTCCTGATTGCCAAATGCTTGCATTTTTAGGTGCACTTATATTTGTTGCATAAATTTCGTAATCTCCTGATGGTAATTTGTGAGAAACTGTTGCTACAAGCATTACAAGTGCAATCGCGCAAATGACATTTGCAATAACACCGGCTGTAACAACTATTGCTCTTTGCCAAGCAGGTTTGTTAATAAATCTTTCCGGTGAATCTTTTGGAAGATCACAGTCTTTTTCATCATCAGGAAAAGATACGTATCCGCCAAGTAAAAACGCGTGTACAAGAACTTCTACATCTCCGACTTTTGTCTTATATAAAGTAGGTCCGATTGGTAAACCGAATCCAAATTTATCAACTCTTATTCCAAATGCTCTGGCTGCAAGAAAATGACCTGCTTCGTGTACAAGAATAAGTAAGCTTAAAAGTAAAATCATTATGATAATTGACATATAATCTCCCTCATTTTGCTTTATATGATAGCATAAACATTTTAGTCATGATATAATTAAGCAAAAAATAGGAGTAAAAATGACTATTGCAATATATCCAGGAAGTTTTGATCCGATTACAAACGGACACATTGATATTTTAAAAAGCGGAGCTGAAATTTTTGATAAAGTAATTATTGCAGTTTCATATAATGTTAATAAGAAAGGATTTTTGCCTGTTGATGTTCGTACTAATTTAATAAGGGAAGCCGTAAAAGATATTCCAAATATTGAAGTTGATTCTTTTGAAGGTTTGACTGTTGAATATGCCAAGAAAAGAGGTGCTTCGGTTTTGCTTAGAGGGCTCAGAACTTCTTTCGATTTTGAGTATGAAATGCAGTTATCCCAAACAAATCAGGCACTTTATGACAAAATCAAAACAGTTTTTTTGATTACAAAACCTGAATATAATTTCATATCATCATCTTGCGTAAGAGAAATTTTGGTAAACAAAGGTGATATAAAAAGCTTTGTTCCAGAAGTTGTGTATCGTTATCTAACCCAAAACTATTAGCTATGATTTTTCTCTTCAGGAGATAAATTTGCAAGGATTACAGCAGTAATCATAAATACGCATCCTGCAATTTCTTTGGGAATCATTGTTTCTCCAAGAATTAAGGCTCCGCCAAGTACAGCAAAAACTGATTCTAAGCTAAAAATCAGAGATGCGATTACAGGAAGAGTATTTTTCTGACCGAAAATCTGAAGCGTATATGCCACTCCGCAAGTCAGTACACCTGCGTAAAATATTGGAACCTTACAGGCTATGATACTTGATATACATGGATTTTCAAACATTAGCATAAGTGGTAACGACAAAAGCCCGACTACGAAAAATTGTAAACAACAAGCTTTTGCAGCGTGTACACGTGATGAGTAGTAATTAACAACGAGAATGTGTACTCCGTAGAAAAATGCACCTACAAGAAGGTACAAATCATATATACTAAGTCCTGTCTCGGTTTTATAGCAAAGCAGATAAAGCCCTACAACTGCTAAGAATACACTTATTATAATACTTTTTTCAAGTTTTTTACCTTGTAATACTGAAATAATCGGTACAAATATGATGTATAAAGCTGTTATAAATCCGGCTTTTCCGGCTGATACAAACTGCATACAATATTGCTGAATACTCATTGCAGTAAAAAGAGCTAATCCGCATCCGATACCGGCTCTGGCAAGATTGATATGCTGATATCGTTTTCTGCGTTCAGTTCTTGTATCAGGCTTGGAGTATTTTACCCATAAAATTACAGGTATTAAGCTCAATCCGCCAAGAAAACTTCTTATAGCATTAAAGGTAAATGGTCCTATATATTCCATACCTCCACGCTGCGCTACAAATGACAACCCCCAAATCAGGGCTGTTAAAAATAATGCTAAATTTGCGATTAGTTTGTTCTTCATAATATTAGTATTTTTTTGTTACCCAAAGAAGATGATACCCAAAATCTGTCTTTACAGGATTGGAAACCTCTCCTACATTACCGTTGAAAGCAGCCTCTTCAAAAGGCTTAACCATTTGCCCTCTTCTGAAACAGCCTAAATCTCCGCCATTTCGTCCTGACGGACATTGTGAATATTGTCTTGCATAGTTTTGAAAATCCTCAAAACTTTTTATATCACTTTTTAATTTGATAGCTTCCATCTCAGTTGGTACAAGAATATGGTTTGCACATACTGTTGTAATTTCATCTTTTGCAAAAGCTGAAACTGAACACATAGTTAACATAAATAATGTTGCTAAAAATTTTTTTGTCATAATAAAACTCCTTATTCTTCTACCAAGATTTTAGCTTGTTTCCACAAATCATTAAATTCATCATACGTATATTCTTCAAATGGTTTTGTCTTAATTTCTTCCATTTTTCTAAAACGTCTGGTGAATTTTTTATTCGCTCTTAAAAGTGCTTGCTCTGAGTCAATCTTGTACCATCTTGCAAGGTTTACGGTCGCAAAGAAAATATCACCCATTTCATCTTCCATTTTTTCTTTGTTACCGGATTTAACAGCTTCGTCAAATTCTTTGTATTCAGATTTTATACAATCCTTGAGACTTTCTACAGAATCCCATTCAAATCCGACTTTAACAACTTTTTTGCTGATTTTTTGAGCTGCCATCAACGCAGATTGTGATTTGGAAATTCCGTCTAAAACGGATTTTCTGTACGTTTTTTCTTCTTTTTTTAGCTTGTCCCAGTTATCTAAAATCTCTTGAGTCGAATTAACTTTTTGGTTTCCAAAAACGTGCGGATGCCTGTGTATAAGTTTTTCGCTTAATTCTTTGGCAACATCTTCTATGTCAAATTCATTATTATCTTTTGCAATTTGAGCATGCAAAACGACTTGTAGAAGAACGTCTCCCAGTTCTTCTTGTAAATTTTTAATATCACCGTCATCAATTGCATCAACCGCTTCATAAGCTTCTTCAAGCATATTAGGGCGAAGAGATTTGTGAGTTTGTTCTCTGTCCCACTTACAACCGTTTTCGCTTCTCAAAACTGCAATAATATCGACAAGTTTTTCTAAATTTGGATATTTCATAAGTCGATTATACCATGCAAAAAATCTTACTAAAATAAAATGGCAAAGCTTAAGTTTTGACTAATCAAGAATATAAACAAATACAGCAAGTAGATTTGTTCCTTCAAATAACTTGCTGTAAACTGAAAATCTGTCTTGATAATTTTTGATTTCTGAAAGTTATAAAGTCTTTTATAATTTTAATTCAATGATTTATCAAAAGCTCAATCGTCACTTAAAAGTGATTCGAAAAAGTTGTCAACTTTTTGCTTAATACTTACTTTGTCTGTACTAATGCCTACCCTTGAATATACATCATGTATAGACTCTTTTACCGTTAAGCCCAATGTTTTTGCCTTCGCATAAAGTTTTTCAAGCAAAGCTTTCATATCGTCGTAATAACCAGCAAATTGAGTTGTAATTTTTTTGAGTATTTTACTAAATTCTTTTTCGCTTTTCATTTTTGAAATAGTATTTTCCATTTTTGTATAGAATTTAGATAAGCTTTTACCTAATCTTGCGGTTCTATCAATACTGTTTTCAACTACATCTAAGCCCATTTCTTTGGCTTTCTTATTTAATTTTGAAATGAGTTCTTTAAATTCTTCAGGAGAATCTTTAAATTTGTTAGCGATAATTGTTTTAATTTTATTATATTCACTTATGTCTTTTAAATTAACAATTGATTTTTCAACCCATTGGTATGTTGCAAATAACTTTTCTCCAAGTTTTTTATGTAATTTTGAAGCTTTAACTGGATTTTCAAAAGAAGGTCTAGTGTCTGCAATGTCTGACGTATCTGCATTAGGGGCTTTATTGGTAGATGCTTCTTTGCCAGAATTACCTTCTATTCTATCTCCTTTTTCTATTATTGGTTCTTTTTCAATTTCTTTCTGATTCAGAATGGTTGGTTCTTCGTTTTTAACAGTATTTTCTAAGCGAACTTCATTTACTTCTGGAGTTTCTTCTGCTTTTGGTTCGTTGCCTGCTGTTTTTAAGTTATTAGAAGCGTTCATTAATTGCATTTTGTAATTTCTTTTTGTAAGCGCCTATCATTCTTTTCTTACCAACAAGCGATGAAATTTCTTTTAATTCTTCAGATGAAGATATGTTCTTGATATAGTCAAGAAGTTGTTCAACTTCTTCTTTTACCAAACCTTTATCAGAGTTAAGTTTAGAATATATATAATTCTTTACTTCTTTATCTGATAGTTTCTGTTTAGGGGTTAAAGTTCTTATTCTAGAATCTATTATATTATCTAATTTTCTGTAATTAGCTGTAACACCACCATAACTATATTCTTTGTTCTTTAAATTTTCTTTAAGATTATTTAAAACATCTATGTCTTCTGCTTTATTAATATATTCACTTAAAATTCTAACATCGCTATCATTTAAATAGCTGTGTTTTGCAAATATGTGAGAAACATCTTTTTGAAGATTTTCAGCATTTTTTTGTTCATAAACAACTCTTTCTTGTTCAGAAAGCTGTTTAGCTCTTTCATCTATCAATCTTTCATTACTTCTTCTTATATCTCTGTTTGAAAAACGTTCTTGTTCATTACGAACATTTGCAAGTTCTTCTCCTTGGACATCAGGTTTATTAACAATCTTTTCAACCTGTTCAGAGGCTTTATTAATAGATGATTCCTTGCCGGAATTACCTTTTATTCTATCTTCTTTTTCTATTATTGGTTCTTTTTCGATTTCTTTCTGATTTAGAATGGTTGGTTCTTCGTTTTTAACAGTATTTTCTAAGCGAACTTCATTTACTTCTGGAGTTTCTTCTGCTTTTGGCTCGCTGCCTGCTGTTTTTAAGTTATTAGAGCGTTCATTAATTGCATTTTGTAATTTATTTTTGTAAGCACCTATCATTTTTTTCTTACCAACAAGAGTTGTAATTTCTCTTAATTCTTCAGATGAAGATATGTTCTTGATGTAATCAAGTATTTGTTCTACTTCTTCTTTTACCAAACCTTTATCAGAGTTAAGTTTAGAATATATATAATTCTTCACATCTTCACCTGATATTTTCTGTTTAGGTGTTAAAGCTCTTATTCTAGAATCTATTATACTATTTAATTTTCTGTAATTAGCAGTAACACCACCATAACTATACTCTTTGTTCTTTAAATTTTCTTTAAGATTATTTAAAACATCTATGTCTTTAGTTTTATTAATATATTCAGTTAAAACTCTAACATCGCTATCATTTAAATAGCTGTGTTTTGCAAATATGTGAGAAACATCTTTTTGAAGATTTTCAGCATTTTTTTGTTCATAAACAACTCTTTCTTGTTCAGAAAGCTGTTTAGCTCTTTCATCTATCAATCTTTCATTACTTCTTCTTATATCTCTGTTTGAAAAACGTTCTTGTTCATTACGAACATTTGCAAGTTCCTCTCCTTGGACATCAGATTTATTAACAATCTTTTCAACCTGTTCAGAGGCTTGTTTAATCTTTTTTTCGCCTGCTATAATACTACTTTGTGGTCTATAGTCAGGTATTGATGCGGTTTTGTTTGTATGAACTTCATTTACTTCTGGAGTTTCTGTAGATGCTTTTATCTGAGTTTCTACGGAATTTTCTGTAGGTGTTTTTAGTATTTGAGCTTCTACTGGAGTTTCTATTGATGTTTTTGAAGTCGGAGCTTTTGTGCCGTGTCCAACATGGCTCAATCTGGCAATTAAAATCCCAGATATAATATCTATTGCAGCTTGAGAAGAACCATAATCGGAACCTTTGGATAGCTCTACCCCTGCAGCACCCAAAGCGTTTATTATTTCTTCGGATATTTCTGTTGCAAGTGGACTATTGATTTTAAAAACTTGCATTAATTTTGGTGCTATTGCTGAAGAACCACCACCAATTACACCATATATTCCATTTGTTTTACATTTTTCAAGGATTTCTTCTGATGAATGGTGCGTTGCGGCCGATTCATAAATATACGTGCCTGAATATGCTGCTGCTCCACCTGAAATTGCTCTCGAGGCTAAATTTCCTGTTTTTGCAATATATTTCCCCTTATTTGTATTTGCAACAAAAGTTTTACCCTGTTGGAATTTTTGAACTTTTTCCATAGCTTTTGCGGTTTTATTCAAGACTTTCGCTATCTTTAGACCTTTTGAACCCCATTTTGCGGTTGTTGCTGCAATTTTTGCTGCACCTAATGCCGCACCACCAGGAATAAGTGATATCACAACTGTTAGTGCAATATCACCAGCTATATCAGTTATCATTTCTGTAGTTGCCATATTTGATGCAAATTGAGAAACATCTTTACCTATATCGCTTGTTCCAAATGTACTGCGAGTTATCAATTGAATATCTTTGCCCATTTGGTCTAAACTTTTTCCCTTTGTTAAACGACCATATTCGGCATTTAAATCAACTACTGAGCTTTCTATTGTTTCTACTAGAGCTTGTTTCTTTTCACTGTCATTCTTACAAGATGAATATACTTCAGATTTGAATGATTCAAAGGTCTGGTCATCCAGATTTAAAGACATTTTTACTGATTGTTCATATTGTGATAGGCTTTGTTTATTGCCTTTTGTTAATAATGTCTTTAATGTTTTTATTGTTTTTGACAAACCAAGTGCAATTGAATAATTAACCTGAGCGGCTTCTACTGCGGCTATTTTTTGTGAATCAAATTCTATACCAAAAATCTTTTTATATTTTGACTTAAATTCTGATTCAGTTTTTGAAGATGCAAGTTCTTTTATATACTTTGCATTTGCTCCAAGCTTTCTTTCGATATCTTCTATTGTATTACAACCAAACCATCCACATACTGTATCTCCGGCTTGTGCTGACCAAGACCAACCATCTTTTCCTTTTGATGTATTGTATGCTGATTGGGCATCATGATATTCTTGTTTATAACTTGCGTTAAATGAATTTATTGCGTCTGCAGTACTTTTTCCAGATATATTTGCTGTTTGTTTTACAGCGATTGCTCCTCGTAAAAAGTCGAGCGCTTTTTCCATATCTTTTGGATTTGTTCTTCGTATTGCTGAAAATTCTTTTTCTAAGCTTGTTATAAAATCATTCTTTGCTTTTTGGATATCTCCTGACGAAACTCCAGCTTTTTTAGCTGCTTCACAAAGTTTATTGAAAATTGTTAATAAAACTTTTTTCTGCTGTTTTGATCCCCCTGCGCCGATTTCGCTTGTTACTGTATCTATTATTGAAGAATCATTCCTTTTAATTGTTTCTTTGTCATAAGCATCTAAGAAGGCTAATATATTGGATGAATTTATATTTTCATCCAACAATTTTTGCATTTTTTTCATACTATTAAAACCACTATTCTCATCTGCTATGTGATAAAATTCTTTGGCGAGTGATTCTGCATTTTTACGAATTTTTACTTGTTTATTATATTGTTTTATTGCCTCATATTTTTTAGTATTTTTTACATAGTCTGTTTTTAAGATGACACCATTATGTGCTATTACTACTAATTCACCTGACTTTGAGCGTGCCAGTGTTCGTCCGTTTATACATTGACCGATTATTGTAAATTCTTGAGATTTTACTTTCTTGTTATTTTTCCAATAATCACCAATTATTTTTTTACCTGCGCCTTGATGATTTATTAGACCTAAGTCTTTGTATTGCATCTCTTGTTCACGTTCTAAACCTGATTCACGAGCTTCTTGTGCTTCACGTCTTGCTGTCGCTCTCTCCTGATCGGCTCTAAACTCGGCTATTGCTTCTTCTCGAGTCTGTCTACCTTGTAAAACTTCTTCACCGGCTTTCAACTTTCTTGGTATTTTTATTTCGTCTCCTACGTAAAAATATGCTTTTGGATATTTCCCGTGAAGCTTAGATGCATTTACCCGTACCAAATCTCTTTCGGAAACGCCGAATTTATTTGCTATTTGTTTTATAGATTCACCATTTTGAACAATTATACCATCTGTATTACCATTTTTATCATAGTTTACTTGATATAATTTTCCCTTTACCGATCTCTGCTGATTGGTAAGTTCTTTTTGAGAGTCATAACTATCTATAATTTTGGCTTCTCCATCCATATACATGTCTGTATAATTTCCTGCTGTATCATATTCTCGTATATGATCTGGTTCCCCTTTTGTTTTTATTAACTCTAATACGTGTCCATTCGGTTCAAAACTCCTATCTATAGTCTTATTAGGACTAGTTTCTGTTTCTGAGAATTTATTACCCTGTTTATCATAGTCATAGACAGTTTTATGTTGCACTCCATCTTTAATTTCTGTTTTTTCTTGTATTTGCCAAACGTCTTTGTTATCAATTTTCTGAATTATATAAGTTTCTTTTGTGTTATCTTTTTCAACAATGCGTTTTGATGGAGTACTATTTTCATATATTAATGTTGTACTGGTATGAGTTTTATTGTTCGTTTGAACTTCCTTGGTTTTTGTCTTCCCATCTTCTGCAAAATAAGTTGTTACGGTTTCATCATCTTTAGTTACACTTTCTTCTATAGTTTTATCTTCTTTGTTTTTTCTTGTTGATATGCTTTTTTCTCCACTTTTGATATTTATTATTTTCGATCCATCTGAAAAAATATTTTCTTGCTTTTTATTTTGGAGGTTTTTGTATTCTATAACTTCTACTTTTTGACCATTAACATTTTCATAACTAATGTTGGCAACATCTTGCGAAAGTTCTTCTAACTTATTTAAAAATGCAAACAAGGCTTTTTGACCTTTACGACCTATGCTTTCACCATTTATTTCATACTTACGAGCTTCCTTATTTGATAAATTACCGTCTTGCTTTGATAAATTTTCCAACTCATTATAGAATAATTGAAGCTCCTCACGGCTCAACATATTATCTTTCGGATTTACATCTATTTTTTTGATAATTTGTTCGAATATTGATTTTAATTTATTATCACTGATTCCTGATAATAAATCTTGTTTTCTAATACCACTTCTTATCTTACTAAAATCTATTTCTCCATATTTTCCATTTTTACCAAAAGATAATTTTTCAGCCATTGATCTTCCTTTCAAAGAGTATCTTACTCTTCTGTAACCTTTCAAGTTCCTTAAAAATTTTTAAATGCTTATAATGTATTACGGTTTTTTTTATAAAAACTTTAATATTGTATATATTATTTTTACAAAAATTTACATTTTTTCTCAAAAGATGTTCTTTTTATCTTTGTATAATAAATAAGTGTATATCCAGGCATTCGAGCAAAATGGATTGCATTGCGAATAATCCGTAAAAAAGGAAAATAAAATCGTAAAGCTGAGATTTAAGTTTTTACGAATAATGAATTTAAACAAATACAGCAAGTAGATTTGCTCCTTCAAATAACTTGCTGTAAACTGAAAATCTGTTTAAATAATTTTTGATTTCTGAAAGTTATAAAGTCTTTTATAAAATTAGTTTAACATACAAAAAGGTCGGATTTATAAATCCGACCTTTTTACTTGATTATTAATTATCTTTTTTAATACTACCATACTTTGTTGCATATTGATGCAGAATTTCTGATTGCTCCTTCTGGGTTAGCATTTCGCCCCCATGAGAATCTTTATCCGTGTATATATCGAATATAATCTTTGCTTCTGACAACGCTCCACTCTCACCACCATTCGTGCCTATATATGAGTTATGATTATTCTTAACTATGTTCTGCAGTATTATTAACGCATCTTCACGCGTTATATTTCCTTTATTAACATTCTTATTTTTAAAAGCGTATTCTCTAAAACCTCTTGCAAAATCAAGGGCCACACTTTCCTGTGGCGCAGTTTTTCTTGGGGTAAAAATTGCAGTTTCATATTTGTTATTATAACGATATGTTACCTTTATACTGGTAGATACATCTGAAGCCTTTATCGATGGTCTATAAATTGTCATTTTTCCTGGTTCTCCCATAAAATTCCTCCTTTTTTATTAATATTAATCCCGCTCATCTATATAAAAGTTTTTTTCTTTGCAAAAATTGCTTTTATAAAATAATTATTAAGAAATTGTTACATTTTATTAAAAAATTATTCCCGATACTTTAGAGCAACTGAAATTAAAGGATTTGTAAAATAAAAAATATAGTTGGAAAACCATCTCTTTAAATATATTACAAACAATTTTTATTAAAACAATAATGCATAATGAATTCATAAAGCAATAGTTTGTAGTTTGGGCTAATAGACAAACAACTAACATAGAGGGTGAAAACTTGAACCCGAACCGATTGTTGTAAAAGAACACATGCTTTGATTATTTAGAACGAATGGTTTGACTATTACGGGCAAATTAATTTTAATTCTTACAAAATTTAATTCCTAAACATTAAAAAATCTCATTGATAAATCTACTCATTTGAGTAGATAATATTTTATATTAAATTAAGGATTAAAAATGGAAGATTTTAGTTTTGATGGGTATTATTTAGGACATTTTAAGCCTAATTCTATACTAAGAGAAAAAAGATTAGTTTTGGGGTTAACTCAACAACAAGTTGCAGATTTGACAAAAGTAAATTATGGACAATATCAAAAATTTGAAAGTGGTGAAAGAAATATTATGACAGCATCGTTTCAAATTGCTTGCAGGGTTATAAAGGCTCTTAATATGGATATAGATAAATTTTTTAATGGTGATTATGTCATAGGTGAACCTGTAAAAGAAGCTCCTGAAGGTTTAGTTTATGCAAGTACAGGCAGACCATTTAATAAAGAAGTAGAGTAATTATGAATTATCATTTTTCAAGATTTCAAGACAAACATAATCCAGACCATCAAGGATATATATTATCAAGAAATAATACTGAACTAGAAACTTTATTTTATGATATTGATAAAATCTCTTATGCAGAATTAGTTCAAAAGAAAAAAGAATTTTTCAATTTTATTTGCAGTAAGTATCAAGATGTTGATAGACGTACTTTATTAATGATATTTGCTTATGTTGATGACGGTATGCTTACTTATTATAAAGAACAATATCCAATTGAAGAAAAAGTTGTCGGCAAATGGATATACAAAGATTGTCCGAAACGCACCAAAAGATACTACAAAAAACTAACTGAAGATGAATTAATTTTGGTAGAAGTTGCTTTGGCTAAATACAGAGATAGACTTGGATATAAAGTGTTTAAAGTTTAAACACTTTACTTTATCTATAACTTTACATTTGTAATCTTACGTTCAATTATTTTTCCATCCAATTCAAAACTAATTCTACAATCAGAATTTATAAATTCTTTAAACGATTGTGGTTTGTGAGCAATATCA
The DNA here is from genome assembly GCA_944323165.1 of Candidatus Gastranaerophilales bacterium. Classification (GTDB taxonomy): domain Bacteria; phylum Cyanobacteriota; class Vampirovibrionia; order Gastranaerophilales; family Gastranaerophilaceae; genus CAG-196. Next base: position 27,504 of record CALURK010000011.1, read on the forward strand.
TTTAAAGAACCTAAATGTATTATTTGGGGCTTTTTAGTTTTCAAATTTACTGCAATTCTATACTCATTTTGTAATGCATAATCATTGAATTTACGAAATGGTCCCATCTCTCCTGTGTATGATTTTTTATCAACATACTCAATAAATCTAGCTTGTAATTTATAATTTGACAGACATTTAACAACTCTATTTATAAATTCTTTAGTATTTAAAATAACAACAACAAAGTCTTTATTGTTGGCAAAATTAGAATTATCAATAATAAAATTGTTGTTCAAAGTCCATTCTAAATCAATTGAGCTGAGAGAGTATAAGTGGGTGTATTCCTTTTCTTCTCCTGTCGTAATCGTTAATTCTTCTAATTCTTTTCCCCCAACAAATTTTATTGGCTCGTTATTTCGACCATTAGGATAAAGACTCAAACTAACATCTTTTATTCCGTCTCCGGCATAATGATAGGCACAATATTCGTTATTATCTGCTCTCCCATCATCTGAATATTCTAAATTTTTAAAAAAATCAAATGTATTAAAGTATAACTCCCCTTTTTCATAAAGATTTTTCATGTGCTCATATTCACCTAATTTCAGAAAGAGGAGTTTACGATTATTCTTTAATTTTATTTTTTCATTAGTATTCAAATGGGAAGTTCCTCTGGTTATATTGCAATTTTAAATTTATAATATCATATTTTATATTTCTTTTTTATAACAAACATCTACAAGAATTTTTGCAACACCATTTATTAATTCTTCAACCTCAGTATTACTAGGTTCTCTATCTTTTGAATGACAGCATAAATTTCTTATGTCAGCCAAATATAATAATTTTTTATAAAGAGTAACATCAATTGCATTTACTGATTTTAAATAATCAAAGTATTTTGACAAAGTATCATTTTTTCCAACCTTAATAGTTGGATATTTTTTACATACTGATTTTAAATGGTTTTCAAGAGCAACTCCTGCAATTACTCCAGCAGGTCTAATATATTTTTTGGATAATAGATATCTTGCAGTCTCAAGTTCATCAGTATAAAACTGGTATTGAATATTTACTTCTATATCATAAAGAGCCTTATCCAAACAATCTAAACAACTTTTTAAAATGTTTTTCTGCTGTTTTAATAATTTATATACGATATCTTCTATCCTATTATCAAGTTTTATAGAACCAACACTAATACGATTAAAATATGACCAAATAGTTATCACCGAGAATCTTTGTGCAGTTTTACTATTATGTATATAACAAGATTTAAATTCTTCTAATCGTTCTGGTAATACGCAAGATACTACACGACAAGCTTTTGTATAAAAAAGAGTATATTCCTCACTTAAATCGCAAATTCCTTGATTATAATCATTTATTACTTCCTCATATTTAGCCTCATCTTCGCTATTATATTCATTCGTTAATGATTCTTTATAAGCAAAAATAAAACACAATGACTTAATATCTTCAATTAAATTTGTTATTTCTTTTTTAATTTCTTCTTGTATCATGGATTTCCTCTTAATCTTTTAATTCTTCTAACAATTCGTTATATTGCTCTAATACAACTTTTAATTCTTCTTTTACTTTTTTAAGATATTCATAAAAAGATGTTCTTAATTCTTCAATTTTCGTATTTGAATACATTGCATATTTTTTCATTACTAACAAATATACAGTACATGCAAATTCATGGATACGATTCCTGTATTCCATTAAAGAATTTTCTACAGATTTATTATTAGACTTATTATAAAATTTAAAGAGTTCTACATACTTATTGAACTTTCTTTTTTTATTTGTTATCTCAATATCAATATTACGTAATTCTTTTTTGTAAACTTCATTTGAACTGAATAAATCTTTGTATATATCATTATTATTAGATTCAGATTGAATAGAAACACAAGGATCCTCCTGACAATGCATCTCTAATATACTGATTAAATCTATAAGAGAATAAACAAGGTCTATTTTTATAGTTTCTAATTTTTCTTTTTTTATTTTATCTTTCCATAATGTATATGAAAAAATTCCAAGCACTAATAATCCAATTGCACTTATATGTTCAGCATTAGTTAAAATTTTTTCAACTATATTTGGCTTTACATTTAAACATGATATTGAATAAATTAAGTTGTATATGCTTAATTTTTCTATTACCATAATTACTCCTTTTTATAAAATTACGATATCCATTTTTGAATATTGTAAGATTTTGTACATACTGCATCAAAATTAATTTTATTATCTTGGATATATTTTTTATAACAATCAATTTTTTCAGGTTGACCTTGTAATTCAGGCGAAACTAAACATAATTTAAAGCCAGCATCTTTTAATTGTAGATAACTTTCAACATCTATTGGTAACTTACTAAAACAATCAACCCATACCCATTTAGCACGACCTTTCATTGCTAAAGCTAATTCAATTGGTTCTATTTCAGAAAATCGTACTGCAGAATTAATATTACCCATATTTGATAACAGATAAATCATTGGAATTGAACTATCTAAAAAGAAATAATCTTTAATAGAATACTTTCTTAATAATTCAATAATTCGATGTTCAATTCTCTCTGACTTTACATTAACAATCATTGTGCCATGATTATAGTTCTTAAGATACTCCTCAAAATCTTCACCTGGCTCAAATGGATTATGTACAAGTATTAAATTATTACCACTATCTCTTACATCTAATTCAACTCCATATTCTTGGGGTATTTTTTTTAATTCATCTATTGTGTTAACTCGATGTGCAATAAATTCCATTGTTTTAATCCTTCCTTCTTTTTAATTAGGTTTATATAAAATAACTGTGATGTTATCATTTTTAGTAACAAATTTATAATTAGTATCATTATTATTTAAAGATTTTTCAATAATTTTTTTATGTTGTAAATTTGCTTTAGAATGTTCTGAAAAATATAAAATAGACTTTTTGTGAGTATCAAAAAGTGGGGGCTCAAAATGAGAATAAGGCATTCCCTTCAATCCTAAATCTATAATATATATTGGTTGATAATCATTATATAATTTATTATACTTATTGGTTATATTTTTAAAAACATATTGATTATTAATATTGTATATTGTTTCTAACTTTGTTTTTATTTGAAAATTAATAAAAGGTTTCATTACAAACATATTAATAATAACTAAAATAATAAAATAATAATTCTTCTGAGTTGGAACACACAATGGAATAAAAAAAGTAAGTGGCATTAAATACCATCCTAAAAACCTATCTCTCGAACACAATAACAACAAAAATAATGTTGCAATAATTGAAGATATAGTTATTTCTCTATTTTTGTTACAAACAAAAGTTATTAAATACAATAAAAATAAAATAACACAAGGAATAATAAAATATTCTAAGCCACTAGAATTTACTAAATCCCATTCAATATATTTTTTAAAAAGTACTGTTGATATTTGAGTAATATTAAATGGGCTTGAATATTGTGTAAAATTTGTTATAAATGTATTTAATGATTTTAAAATTATTAAATTAGATAATACAAAACCACTTATAAAACCTGCAATAAATAATATTGCTCTTTTAACCATATAAATCAATGAAAATTTATTTTTTATGCTATTCAGTATAAAAAATGATAAAACAAATAAACCAAATGAAATATTATATGCTTTTATTCCACTCGAAATACCAATAAAAATACAAAAAATAAATAGTAAAATTATATTTTTTATAGATGTATTCTTTTTTATTAAATATAAAAATAAAGTAGTGCTTAACACTCCAATTGTGTTTGAATATATTTCTGGCCCTATAATTTTACCAGTAAACCAAACACAAGGCATAGAGAAGTAAAGAAAATTTGCAAAAACAATATTTATCCAAGATACGTTCAATAATTTTCTTTGAATAAATATAATTGTACATGGAACTATTGCAATACAAAACCAAGCTATTATTCTTAGGCAAAAGAGATTCTTAATTAAAGCTAAAAATGTCCAATATAAAGAACCATAACCTAAAAAATTTTGAATAAAAATATAATCTTTAAAATTATTTAATGATTGTTGGTTAATGATATCAAGAAACCACTGCTCATCTGGAACAGTTGCAGAAATATTACAATATATAAATAACATTATTACAAAATATATCAATAATTGAAATATAGCAATAATTTTAAAAATAAAATCTTCTTTCAAATCTAATTTATTAAAATTCATTTACCTTAATCCTTTTTTTAATTTAAAGCTAAACTCTATCGTTCTTTTTATAAATTTCCACTTTGCTTGTAAGCCCGTGTTCCAATGTGATTTTCCGTGCAATCGTTCAGGAAATACAACTGGGAATTTTATAATTTTATATCTTTGTTTTTTAGCTTCATATAAAGCAAATAAATCAAGTGCAAAATCGAATGGAGGATTTTGCCAATTATCAAATAAATCTCTTGAAAAAATATTTGGCTGAGCATTTATATCCCATAAAAATTGTCCCATTAATAGTGTTTCAAAACACCCCATTCCAAAAGTAAAAAACACATCAAATAATGGTCTGCCTTTTCTATTACCTTTTACAAAAATTTTATCACAATTTTCTTTTTCAATTATTTCTAATGCCTTAATAACATCATTGGGGTCCGTCTGCATATCTGCATGAGTCCAACCAATATATTCTCCGACTGCAATATTCAAACCTTGTAATATTCCATAACCATATCCTTGATTAACGTCAACTTTTACAGTTTTTGCAAAAGGATATTTAGGTAATAATTTACTTAAAACACCTTCTGAATTATCAGTAGAACCATTATCTACCAATATTACTTCTATATCATTTCTAGAAATTACATCGTTAAACCGACTTAATATTAAAGGGATATTTTTTTCTTCATTATAACAAGGTACAACAATTGATAATTTAATCATTTTTCACTCCTATATATTTAAAGTTATCTGATATTTTATTACATAATTTGATAAATAATATTGGTATACCAATACAAGTAAAAAAATCTATCAATATGATAAGTATGAAGCTTAAATTAATATTTAATTGCATATTTAATAATTTTGACGTCATTGGATATAATATTTTTACAATCGGAAGATTTAAAATAAAAAATATTAAACTGTTTTCTCCTAAAAAAGTTAAAAATTTTATCTTTTTTAAACTATACAAAAATTCAAACCAAAAATAAATAAAGAAAAAATTAATTATATATAAAAAACCTTGTGGAAGCAAAAATTGTGAATAGTCTATTTTATGTAACCAATATTCTTCTTGGCAAGGAAAAATTTTCCAAATAATTACCGATAAAATAATTACAATTGGAATAATAAATCTTAGTTTTAACATTTTAAAATTTCCTTTATTTTTAATATGATAAATATTTGCAATTATCATAACAATAGGAAATAAATATAAAGCGATATCTATTCCAAAAGGGATTTGTGTGTGCATATTTTCTCTTATCCAATCAACATTAAATATTATACAAATAGATATAAATGTAATAATGTACAAAGCTATTTTGTTTATTTTTGCAATTCCAATTAACAAATTTAAGCTTAAGCAAGCAGGTAAAAACCATAATGCAGAAGCATTTAAATGTGCCCAATTACCCCAAAACAGAGAATAAACATATTCTTTAAAAAATTTTATAGACAATATATCATTCCAATTATATATAAAATGGCTTAATTCCAAAAAATACCAAAATGCGAATGGTATCAATATTTGTTGAAATCTTCTGCATAAATTTTGTTTGTTTATTTGTTTCACAAACAAACAAGAACAAACAAAAAATATGGGCATAGACACAAGATATGAAAATATTTCAGACATGGGGAAAAAACTGGAAATCCCTTGTGTTAGCCACTGGTGTCCCCAGAAAACAAACAACAACATTATGCCTTTTATGTTATCTATGTTTTTATCTCTTTTATTATTTCCTGACTGCATTGTCCATTCCTTCTTTGGAAATAAATACCCAATATTTTTGTCCAATAAAATTTAATATAGTACTTGTTCCAGTTGCACACACAAACGCAAACAGCTTTATCATTTCAAAATTATCTAAAAAAGAAATATATTTAAATATCAATGGTAATACTATTAGTGATATTTTATTAACACTAACATTTGCAATTAATGTTGAAATATAAAGACCAAAAAACTTTGCTATTTCAGACTTAGATTTTCTTTTCTGTTCAAATGTATAATATTTATTTATTAAATATGCTACAATTGTTCCAATTAAAAAAGATATTCCTTTTGCAATTGATAAATTTATATAATGTGACAATATATAATAAAATAAGCAATCTATACCAACAGCGCAACAACCTGCTATAATAAATCTACATAATTCTTTTTTTATTTTTTTGTTCATTAATTACCTCCAAATGTTTTATTACAAAAAATAAAATAGATAGCCCTAAAAATCCTATTATCATTAACAAGAAACCTTTTCTCCAAGGCGATTTATATTTTAAAGTTATACATGTGGTATTTGCAGGCACGTCTACAACAATTCTATTATAGTTATCTATCTTTATTTTCAATTCCGTTGAATCAGCGAAAACTTTGTAATATTTATGATATATCATATTTATAGTAATATTTTGAAAATATTTTAAATTTCTTACATCAACTTTTGCACCTTGTGTATTAAATTCAATTGGTAATGTTTGTTTAGTTGATGTAATATAAGCCAATGGCAATGGAGTAGGTAATTCATAGTAAACTATGTCTTTATATTTATAAATTGTATCAAAATTATTGTCTAAATCTTGTTTCGCTTTTTTTATTATGTAATTTTCTTTATCCCAGACTTTATACCAATTGTCGTAAGTTTTAAAAGACATAAATGCAAAGTATTTTACACCATATTGATATAACAATTCATACTTATTTTTAGTTAAATTTTGAATGTTTAATTCTAATAAATTCTTAAGTTGTAGGTATGAATAATTTGAAGTTATTGGCAATAAATCAGCATAAGAATAAAACTTTTTGTCAAAACTTTTATGTTCATTTTCTTCTTTTAGCAAACTTAGATAATATTCCAATTCATAACATTCATATAAATTTGATTGAAAAACTAAGATTGAATAAGGATTATGCAATTTAGAATATAAATGTCTATTTTCTTTTAATAAAACTTCTAAACGATCGTCATAAGAATCTATTGATTGAATTCCGTAGTATGTAGGAAAATTTAACGAAAAACTTAATGGATAATATTCCTTTGAAGAACGTGAAGGTGCAAAAGAGTATATACGATAATTTTTAATATCAGGAATTTGGTCAGATATTATTGAGATATTTGGTAATTTATTAAATTCAAATCTAAATAATGCACTATCAACATTGTATAAATGAAAAGTTAATAATATGGTTACAATTATAATTAAAATATTTGTAATTTTTAATGAAAGTTTAAATTTTGATAAATAAAAGGCTCCTGCAAATATTAAAAATAAATTTACAAATACCATCATTTTTATTGGTTGTATAAATTTATTAAAAACAGGTAATGAATGTAAAATTGACCATAATAAACATTCTTTTCCAAAACTTAAAATTAATGCAATTAAACCTAAAGTAAGAAACAAATGCTTAGTAATATGTTTTATAAATATTTCTTTTTTATTTTTTAATAAAATAAAATAAATATTGATAAACGCTATAAATAGCGAAACACTTAAAAATAATGTTCCAGAATAAAAAATATCTCCAAAATATTTATCAAAATAAATATCTGAAAAACCTAATATTTTAAAAATATAGTTAGGAATAATAAATGTTGGGAAATCATACATCGTAGTTCTATTGAAATCCCAAGGAATTCTATCAATCAAAGTACAAAAATCTAAAGTGACGTATAATTGCGGAATTGCTAATGTTCCACCTAGCATTAATGGATATAGTGCTTTAATAAGCTGTATAAATGAAATATTTTTAGATAAAAAAAGTATTATTATACCAATAAAATAAAATACAAAGGCATATAATAACATTTGCACATTCCCAGCATAGGCAATCATAGCAACAATTAACATTCCAATTATATTTTGTTTTACTTTGAATTCACCATTTCTTTTTAAATATTCTAAGCCTATGATTATAAAAGGCGCAAAAGCGATTATTGGTGACATATAATACCAACTTCTCACGCCAATTAAACTATATCCAGAAAATGTGTAACAAATTGAACTTAATATATTCCAGGTCGGTTTTACATTTAAATATTTGCAAGTTTGATACATCGTTGTATAGGCAATAAATAAATGAATTATACAAAAAATGTCTATTATACACAGTGAATCATTTAATAGATATTGAGCAATAAAGTAAGATAAATATGTAATGGGATATGTTAAACCATAAACACTTACTGCAGATGTTGGTAAACCTGTTAATTGGTAAGGATTTATTTCAGGGAATATGCCCTTTTGAAATAATGTCTTACAAGCATCAATCATAACAGGTGCAAATTGAGAAAGATTGTCATCCTGAATAAAATAATGAAAATTATGTAGCGTTTCTATTCCTAATAATCCTAAAAATATGACAAATAAACCTATAAAATATCCAAATAAAGAATACTTAGGAACTTTTATAATTAATTTATTTGATAGAAAATATATTTTTAGTAAAAAATGTTTTATTTCTTCTTTTTTTATTTGATATCTTAATAAATATAGTATTGCCTGAAAAATTAATAATGCACCTGCTATGACAATAAACGTTGAAAAAATGCCACTCCACGAACGAATATGCAACAAGTTTGCTATTCCTAATCTTACAGTTACTAAAATGAGATTCAGACCATGCAAACAAAAAAAGATTGTATTATTCGAGTTTTCACTCTTTTTTATTTTGATAAATATTTTAAAAATTATATTTATTATAAATGGACATAAAAATGCAATACCAATAAAAACTATTAAATCTACAAAATGATCAAATATGCTTTCTTGTGTAATGATTGTTTGTAATAAGGCTACAATAAAAATACTTATAATTATAATACAATATTTCTTCGATAATATTTTATCCATTATTTACTAAATATTCTCCTGTTCAAAATGTCTATATTTTTTGTCATATTCACCAATCTTATCTTGATTAAAAAAGTTGTCTTTTGCCAACGAATACTCGTGATACTTTAATTTGTGGAATAAACTTTGATATGCTTCAAATGTTTTATAATCATCTGGAGTTCCCCAACAAATATATTTATCTACAAGAAATGCTTTTACTTTTAAGCCTTGTTTTATGGCTGCATCTACACAACTATCAACATAAAATTCATTATTTATTCTTATATTATTTTTATATAAATAATGAAGTGCATTAATAAAATATTTAGCCTTTTTGAAATAAAAAGCACCTACTATGGCATTATCATTTTTCGGATTATCAGAAATAGGTATTTTTACACTTACACCTAGTGCATTATCAAGATTATCCACTTTTACCCATCCATAAGCATTCGGATTTTTTTCACTTGCAGGATTATTTTTAAAAGTGAAAGCTAAAACATCGGCTTCTGCAATGTTTTTTTCTAATCTTGAATAGTCAATAATCATAGAATTATCGCAAGCACCTATGAATAAAGGTTTTTCTAAATCTTCTTCCTGTAAACCAAGTTCACAAGTACAGGCTTGACCTTCAGTAACTTTGTCTAGAGAAACAATTTTTGCAGTTGGAAATGAGTTCAATAATTCTTCTTTCAATGGATAATTATCTAAATGTTCTTTAAGACACACAAATATATTCCTATTACATTTAGGTAAAGCATTTGTGGCTTGGATAATCATCGGTTTGCCACTAACTTCTATTAATGGTTTTGGATTATTATATCCAGCATCAGCAAAACGCTGTCCTCTACCTGCCAATGGAATTAATTTTATGGCATCAAATTCTTTTAGTTCTTTAATAGGTTTTACTAGAGATTTAAAATATTCCGACCAAGAAATATATTCTTCTAATTCTCCAGGTGTTCCCCATTGTTGCATGTGTTGAATTTCATATATAGAAACTTTTAGTCCATCTTTAACTAAAAGATTATAAACCATACTTACGTAGTATTCACCTTTTAAATTTAAATCATCGTCCATTAACTGTTTAAAATATTTTTTTATATAGCTCCCTTTTTTGAAGTAATATGTGCCATTTGAAGCATATTCATTCATTCTATTTTCTGTAAATGGTTGTTTTTCTCGAATTTCAAGCATCCATTGTTTTTCATCACGCATAAACGCATAATTGATTTTACCTAACATATGTGGATGAAAACCTTTATATGCAGGAATTGCTCCATCTGCATTTCTATTTCTTGTATGTTTTAAAAAGTCATTATAATCCCAATATGTTCCGAAATCACAATAATTTACTATAACTTCTTCATTATCATCTATCATATCTTTTATTTGATAAACAGCATAAACAGGCCCTTTTTTATGAGGAGGAATTTCTACGATTTTACCAGTTGGAGCTATTCGCATTAAAACTTCTTTTAAGTTTGTTTCTTTTAAGTGTTTTGTATTGCAGATAAAAATGATATCTTTTTCATTAGGAAATAAATTTACAACGTGCTCTATTATAGGTTTACCATCAACTTCAATAAGAGGTTTTGGTGTAGTATAACCTGCATCAATAAAACGTTTTCCAATTCCTGTCATAGGTATAATAATTTTCATAATTTCTCCTTTATATTTATATATTTTGTCTATACTTTTCTGCTTCCCAATTTCCTATATATTTTATTTCTTCTATTGGTAAGTAATTGATATTTTCACTATTTGCATATTTTAAAGCCATTAAATGAAATTTAAATACTTCTTCTATTTCTTTTGCTTTTTTTGTATTTTTAGCAATGAAAAATACGTTATTTTTATAAAAAATAACTTTGGGATAATCGAAATATTTATCTTTAAATGCTTTTATTGATTCCAAAGATATATCTTTTAAAATTAATGGTTTTATTCCGCAATACACCATTTTATCTGGGCAAAAAGGGAAAGAATTTAAATGCTTTGTATTAATATTATCTAAAATAAATTTATCATTAGTAATATAAGATATAAGATTTCTAGGTAAAACACTTGAAATAGATGTAGTTAATTTATATCGAGATAAGTCAACATTTAAGTATTGTTCTATTTTTTGTATTACAAATTCGGTTAATGTAAAAATTTTATTTTTATCATTTGATGTTATAATTAAACCGTGATTTTGTAAAAATATTATATCAGCATCAGCTTCAGTAGTTAGTTTTTTTAATTCTAAAGCCAAATCAAAGCCAGGCGTATAATAATCAACGCAAATGATATTTGTATTGTTAAATATTTTTTTTAAAATTTCTTTCCAATTAGTTAAACAAGTTATTGAATTTACAATAACTGGATGAGTATGTAAAGTGTATTTTTTTAACATTGAATGTAATAATGTTTCAATTGATGGTCTAAAGTTTTTTGTTAAAATTACATTGTTTATGAATTTATTTACTATTTGTTCTCGTTCTCGTCTATTTGTTGTGTTTAATAAATCTTTTTCGTTAAAAATATTCAATAGTTCTATATTCTTGACAATTGCGTAACCATGATTTTCATCAACTTCAGAAAGGCAAGTTCCAGATGCTTTTATGAACATCGTTCCATTGTCATTTTTTACAGATGAATTTCCTCCACCTGCTTGAACTAAATCGAATCTTTCTCCTGCAAACTTAGATATTTCTATAAAATCATTTAATTCTATTTCATTCATTCCTTTATCTCCAATTCTTTGAACGATTTAAATACAGTAATTCTATTGTCATCACAAGTGTTATTTGTTAGCCAATATGGTTTTATTCCTAAATTTAATGCTCCAAGAATATCTTTTTCATAGGAATCTCCTATCATACAAACTTCGTTAGGTAATAAATTTATTTTTTGTAATGCAATTTCAAAATTTTTCCTATTTGGTTTTTCAACTCCAACTTCTTCACTAGTAACTAAATATTTTACGTATTTAGCAAGACCTAGTTTTTCTATTTTTCTATATTGAATATACGCAGTTAAATCTGTAACAAAGCAAATTTCTTTGTCATTGTTTTTCTCAAAGAAATTAATAATACCATCAGATAATTTCATATAATCAAGAAATGAATTCCAATAAATATCATAAAGGTCTTTTGCAAGAATATAGTTATGGTTACCTAATTCTTCTAAAGTTTTTTGAAAATAAAGTAATCTATTATGAGAAGATGCTGTATTTTTCAACATATAATGAACAAAATTTCGTGCATTTTTGAATGCTTTTTTAAAATTGTCTACATTAAAATAAGAATGTGCAAACTTATAAACATCCTCCATTGCTTGATAATGAGGAACATTATAGTCATATAACGTATTATCTATATCAATTAAAATACCTTTTATCATATGCTTCCTTCATTTTTTCACTTAGAATCCTTAATGTTAAAAATTGGATAAACCCTCTTTGTCCAGACTCAAAACAACAATAAGTCGCTACAATTTCTTCAACATTTGTTATTTTTTCTTTTGCAATTTGTTCCCAATTAAATTGTTCTAAATTTGAATAGATAATAATTTCTTGTGATTTTAAGTCTTTTGAATAATCCCAATCAATTTCAATATTTTCATCTGACAACATTGATAAAATATCATCCATGAAAATACTAGAATCTAATTTTAGCTTTATACCAAGGTTAATTTTATCTTCCTTAATATTATTCAAATTTATTTTATTAATAGGGAAATATGAAATAATAACATCCGCAAAATTTATTTGTGGTTTTATATATGTGTCAACATCATTTACCCTCTTTTGCATTGATTCTAAGACTTGTTTTATACTATATCCTCTAGATTTAGTATCACGACATATTTTCCAATATTTTCTTAAATTTTCATTTGGATTTAAATAAATTTTTATATCAATTGTTTTTCTCATTTTAGGTAAATAAAATGGGTGTAAGCCAGATAATATAACAAATTGCTTAGGTTCTATTTTTATAGGCTTATCAAATTTGCCTGTATTGTGGTTATAATCACTTCTATACACAGACTGCATTTTTTTAAGTCTTAAAATATCTGAAATTTGTTTATGTAAAAAATTGGCTTTTGGATTAAGGTGAGTCATATTCTCCCAATGCTTATCTCCACGTTCCCACTTGTGGTCACCATCGCCCTCCAATATTATTAAATTTTCTTTTAATAATTGTTTGATATCATTTAAAAGCGTAGTTTTTCCACTTCCACTGTCACCACCAATACCTATAACTAAGGCATTTTCTTTTTTATATATAGAATTACTACGAATTCCGATTCTATAAATGCAATAAATTATACATACCAATACTGCTTCTAATATCGTAAACATACAATTCCGTAAAAATTCATTTGTTATTTTCAAACTAATTGGTTGTCCCAAAAGAGATAAATCACCATAATCTCCTACATGAAAAAACATAAAATAAAAAATATAAATAACATTCAATGACCAATAACTTTTTATTACATTTTTATCCAACTTTTCGTATTTAATGACAAATAAATTTAAAAATGGAACTAACCAAATAAACCAAGCTGGAGTAGATGGAGGAACAAATACTAGAAATAAAGATACTGCTAAAACTATATACAAATCTAAAAGTTCATTATTTATTTTTTGATATGCAAAAAATCTAAAATAAATAAGTGTAGCAATAAATAATGGTATATATATTTTTATATTACCCAATAAGAAATTAAAATTAAACAATAAATTTTGTTTTTCATTTAATAGAACTAAATGATGATATCCTTGACTAAAGAAATAAGGAATAAAAAATAATAAATATATCCCTGTAATTATCAAAAAAGAAAATAAAGCCTTTCTTCTTTTTGTTGTCTTAAAAATGTAAATCATTAAAATCGGCAAAAGTAGTGCTACATTCATTTTTATACATGCTGCTAGTCCTAAAATAATAGATGCAATATAACATTGATTCTTTTTATAAAAATAGATTGCTAAGAACAAGAACGCTACAGGTAGTAAGTCTAACTGAGAATGCATATATGATGCGTATAGAATAATTGGAGATGCAAAATAAAATATCAGAATACTAATAGGTTTATTTTTGAAAGTTTTTAACAACAATACATATATTGTAGAATCAGCAATTAATGTTGGTAGCTTGAATAAAATATTATGAAGAAATACATTATCCACATGTAAAAAATCAATTATGATAACCCCTATACTATAGAGATATAACATTAGAGGGTGGTAAGGAAATTCATAATTTAAATTATTTGTATAAACCCAATTCCAAGGATCGCCACCATTTAAAACAAAATGATTAATAAATGGGAAAAATAATTTATCTTGATATTCAGATGAAAACAATCCCATTAAAATAATTTTGACAATAAGTATTGTTAAAATTATAGGGAAAATGATATTTTTTTTATTTTTAATTAATATCATCATTCAATATTCCTTTTGTAATACAATTTATACATGTGCTAGGTGCTACCTCAAACATATTAAATTCTCTAATTTTATCTTTATTTATACCTGGCAAAGTTAATAAACCAAAACCAGACATAACATGAGTAATGTCTAAATCATCAAAAGAATGTCTTTGACGGAATTTAGTGTATAAAACATCCATTGGTGTATTTGTCTGAATTAAAAACTCAGTAAATCCACTTCTTAGAGAAATTATTCTTTTTGCTCGTTTAGCTAATGCAAAGGCTTCTGCAAAAGTTAAATTACAACTTTTAAAAGTGGTTGCGTACTCTAAGTTAACATCTTTGGTAACGCGGTTTACAAATACATCATAACCTTCTTTATTTAATATATTTATCAGTTCGCACCAAAAATCTTCATTGTAAAGTTTACAAGATTGTGCTTCTGGCGAAATAAAAATAAAATTATCTAAATTTAGTCCTATTTTAGAGACCTTTTCTTTCATACTTGCTTCATCTTGAAGAGGAACTATCATTGTACGCATAGAAATGTCATTATAAGTCATATTAAGGTCATCTAATATTGATTTGAAATAATGAGCTTCCCCAAAAGGCTTATGTTTTATGTCAAGTTCAACTTTTTGAAAATGTGGGTTATCAAATAAGTAGAAAAATCTAAAATTTTCAATTTTAAATTCTAATCCAGTAAACCTTAAATCAATATCCTTGATATAAATAAATGGGATATTTGGACAAATCATTTTTATCATGTCTACATGGTATTTTTTAGTTGCAACTAGTAATGGATTTTTACTCTGATTACGCTCAATTAATTTATCTATTACATATGTTAAAGTTAAATAGATTTCACCACTATTTGCTCTCAATATATATATGTCATCATATTTTTTATCAAAATATTTAAAATTTTCTTTTTTAAATTTTTCAATATAAGAAATCTTTTTGACAATTTTTCCGAATAAAATATACTTACGAAAATTATCCTCATCAATTCTTTCCATTACTGGATGATTAAGTACTCTTATTTCTTTAGCAGAATTATCCGTTTTATAATCTTTTGTTTTAATGGTTGTAACAAGATTACCAAGAAATCTTTGAATACGAGTAGTTGTATTATAGTCCATTTCTTGTTCCATTAAACTAAACCCAAGTAATTTAAATTCTCTTTTAAAATCCGTTTTTATTTTTTCAAAAATTTTCATTAAATAACTCCATTGTTTAATAAATCGTGAATATGGATTACACCGATTGGTTTGTTATCTTCAATTACAAAAATATTTGTAATCTTTTTATCGTGCATAATTTTCATAGCTTCTGATACCATTGTTTCTTTAGAAATCGTTTTTGGATTTTTAGTCATCAAATCAATCGCCTTTTTATCCAAGATTTCAGGACTTAAGCAACGTCTTAAATCCCCGTCAGTAAGCATTCCTGTAAAAATACCATCAGCATTTACAAACCCAACACAGCCAAGACGTTTTGATGTCATTTCCAAAAGCACTTGTTGCATATTTGAATGTTCTTCTAATATGGGCATTTCAGAATCTTTATGCATCAAATCAGAAACTCTTTGCAAAATAGAGCCAAGCTTTCCACCCGGATGTCTTTGGTTGAAATCAGATTTTGTAAAACCTTTTCTTTGGATTAATCCGGCTGTCAAAATATCGCCCCAAACAAGTGTTGCAGTTGTAGAGTTTGTTGGGGCAAGTCCAAGCGGGCAAGCTTCTCCGTTATTTGGAAGCAACAAAACTATATCTCCAGCTTTTCCCAATGAGCTTTCAGCATTTTTTGTAATCGCAATTAATTTAATTCCAAAGCGTTTACAATAATTAAGAATATCCACAAGTTCTCGAGATTCGCCACTATTAGAAATCGCAATTACAACATCATCTTCTGTAATCATTCCTAAATCGCCATGGCTTGCCTCCGCCGGATGTACAAAAAATGATGGAGTTCCTGTTGAAGCTAAAGATGCCGCAATCTTTTTGCCGATATGACCTGATTTCCCCATACCTGTTAAAATAATTCGACCTTTAGCATTTTGCATAACATCTAGTGCCTTAGTTAGATTTGAATCTAAGCTATCACGCAATTTAATAATTGTATCAATTTCACTATTTATAGTATGAATTGCACAATTTTTATCCAAATTTTCCTGTATAGAAATTTCTTTTTCCAAAGTCTGCATTACAACTCCTCATTTATCTTGTATGAAATATCCAATTTTGCATCTCTATTTTTATTGACCGCAAAAGCCATATCCAAACCGCTTGGCTTTCTATCGTTAATTAAAATTCTCTCACCCATTGGCATGTCTGTTAAAAGATAGTCGTATCTCAAGTTGTTTTCTTTCAAAAACTTTTTTAAATCTTCTAGATACTCTTCTTTTCTAGCAGTAAGCATTACAACCTTATCATTAGGACTCAAATTATCAAAAAATTCTTTAACTCCATCTAACAAAGTATCGTATCCATCAATCTTGTAGCCGTTATGCTTAACAAGTGTTCCGTCTATATCCAAAATCCAAGTTTTGCTCAATGATGAAAATTCCAGCTTTGTCATTTTTTATAGCACCTCATTAAGTTTTATTATGCCGTTATAGAATGCACCACAAATACTGTCATAATCTTCCCAAGCATAAGTTGTAAGGCTCAACCAAATAATTGCGTGTAGAAGTCTTATTTTGAATTTATTAACATTTGGCAAGCAATCGAAGAAAAATTCTTCCATATCCGCCCAGTTATTAGGCTTTATTGCAAGTTCAACATCTTTCTCTCTAATATCAAGAGTGAATTTTTTGCGATTGAATTGGTCATATTCACCTTTCAATGAATAATACAATTTTGCCCAGTCATAATCAACATCTCCATAGAGTTTGGTTTTGCCAAAATATCCTCTCGGATCAATCAAAATCGCCTTCATATTGAAAGTATCAAACATCAAGTTTGAAAAAGTACAATCACCATGAATTAATCGGAATTCCTTTGGATAAACGGCTTGAACCGCTTCCTTTAATTCATCTTTATTAAAGAAAACATTCTTGTAATAATTTCCGTTAATTTTGATAAACTCTTTATCCGCAAATGGAACAAGTTTTTCGACTTTAGATAATCTGTCGAAAGTTTTATTCAAGAAATTATCTTCAACATCTTGTATATTCACAGGTTGAGCAGGTTCAAGATTATGCAAATCCTTTAATGCTTCAATAAGTTTTCTCAAAATTTCACGTTTTTGAGATTTAGTCAAACAATCATATTCAAAAATATTTTTGCCTTGAACACGTTTCATTGTTAGTGGTTCATAATTAAAAATTTCAGGAATATTTTCAAAGCCTAAATCCTTAACGTGCTTGTACCAAGCGATTTCATCAACTGCAATCTTTTTACCTTGCTCATTAATTCCACGTTTTACGATAACATCTCCATTGAATTCCATAGAATTAAATGGTCTGCAACGAGGTGTATCATCAGTGTTATCAGCATAAGAAAGCAAAGTGCCGATTTCTTTTGAACCGTACAAATCAAGTCTATTAAATTTAATATCTTGATTTTGCAACCAGCCAACCAAAGCACCTTCATCCGCAATATTTTCAAGAGCCTTTTTGTTTTCAAAGATAAATAAGCCAGCAACACCATTTTCTTTAGATGGGGTTTTTACAAATTTGTCGTCAAGATAAGACCAACGACATTCAAAATCTTTTGAAATACCGATATAATTGCCTTTGGGAGAAGGAATTTCAAAATTGTCTGACAAAATCAAATCGCACCACATAATCATAAATGGTTCATCGTCATTATATAAAGATATTGCTTCTTTTATACCAGATGCAGTACCTTTTTTGTTAGCTTTAACAATTTTGAAATTGTATTGAGAACCAAATGCGTTTAAATATTTTTCAAGTACATCGGTTTTATAATCTGCAATAATCGTAAATTCTGCATCTTTGAATTTTTGAAATGCGTAGAAAATGATTGGTAAATTATTAACAGGTACTAAACATTTAGGTTTGTTTCTTGTCAAACCTTCTAATCTTGTACCTTTTCCACCTGCTTGGATTATGATTTTCTTGAATTTAGAACTACGCATTATAGACAAAACTCCTTATTAAAATGCAAAATTGACGGTAAAACAGTAAAAACTCTTTCTTTTGATTTTGTTCTAAATATTTTTGTTTTATTTGCTCTATTAAATTTTTATCAATAATTGGGCGACTTGCCATAATTTACTTCTAACTTCTTCCGTCTAATAATTTCATCACTTCTTAATCTCTACACAATTACACTTATGTTGGAGTAACTCAAAAACCCTTATAAATAGTGAATTATAGAGGTAGAAAGTTTACAAAAATTAAACAAACTCAACTAAATTTTAAATATTTAATTAGAAAAAATCTCTTTGTGTTATGATAGTTTTACGATTTCAAACAAAAGCAATACAACATAAGTGTAATTTTGTTGTATTGCTTTTTTGTTGAGATTGGCTCTTTATCTGCATTACAGTATGAAATTATTGTAACTGTTGTCAATCATATCTTGATCGATACCAATGTATCTGAGTGTTACTTGTGGAGAATAATGATTGAAGATTTTTTGTAATACTGCGACATCTTTAAACTTTTGGTAGTGGTGGTATCCGAAAGTTTTTCTCAATGTATGCGTACCTACTTTGTAATCAACACCTGCTTTTTCACAAGCAGAATTAATTATGCGATAACATTGTGTTCTTTCCATTCGATTATGAAATCGAGATAAAAATAACGGTTCACTATCTTCTCTACCTTGAGTAAATTTATCCAATAGAGGTTTTAGTTTTGTGTTAATTGGGAAACGTTTTGGCTTGCCAGTCTTTTTCTCAATCAAATTAATGTAAGATTTGTTTTTTACATTTCCAACATTAAGGTTTAGAATGTCTGAAATTCTAAGTCCACAATTTGTTCCGATGACGAAAAACACTAAATCTCTCAATCCTTGTTGTTTCAAAATCTTTTCAATCTTTTTTAAATCTTTTTTGTTTCTAATAGGTTCAACAATGTTCATAACTTCTCCTTTCTTGATGTTCCTAACTTTTTAAAATTTGACTTTTTTATTTTAAAAAATCCGTAGTTTCATCAATAATCTCGGCAAAATTGTCATCAGTAAGTTGCAAGTAAGGTCTTGCAGGTATTTTTGCTTTGTGTCCTTTACCTGCCTGTCCTCCAAGTTGATGGATTGCTGCATAATCAAGATTTGAACCAATAACAGCAGAATCATCGTCATAATAAGTATTAATAGACGATGCGAGTTGACCTGTAACTTGCAGGATTAAACCGGGACACGTTCCTTTTTTTTTTACGTTGTTTTTTAGTTGATTCTGCTAAATCTTGCCATTTAGGTCTGCCCTCTTCCTTGAAATTTTCTTCCGTAGAATAGGCAAAAATACCTGCGATGTTTTTCATTAACGGTCGCAGGTTTTCGCCCCTCATTGCTAAATCAAGAAGTTTTCTATTTACTTCTTTGTTATCAATTTTAATTTCAATTGGTTCATCTACCATTATTGAAAATCTCTTTTATTTCAATATATGGTTCAACTTTGTCGTAATATGCTTTCATTCTTTCACGTTTTAAAACCCATTCAGCATAATTATTTTTTCTAAAGTTTTCAGCATAACGTTTAAATGTTAAATCGCAAGGTAGGTTTTCGTATCCTTGCTTGCGAAGAATTTCCTTTGTTAATTTTATTGCTTTGCCATAATTAAATTTATTTTGATGTAATAGAAATCTTAAAAGAATATGTTTCATTTCATCAGTTAGAATTGTGTTATACTCTCCCTGTTTATTAAATTTATACTGAGGAACTAAACACTCTGCATTTTCATATCTTTCATAACTTTTAACCCAACGGTGAAGAGTTTCAATTGAGATTGTTCCGATAAATTTAAATACTTTAGGGAGATACATTCCAGAATTATATAAATCTAAAAACGTTGAATCGGCTTCTTTTTTAGTTGTGAATTTCTTTCTGTAATTCAATAATGCTTTTACAATATCTAATCTTGCAAGTGAAGTTAGTCTTGCACTTTCTGATACAAAAATTGTTGGTTGGCAATTTAGTGGAACAAGTGCTGTTGATTTAGTATTACCCTCACGAAGTTTTTCTTGAATTTCAGGTTCTAATGAAGAGTAAAGAATCTCGTATGAAGTTCCACCATTGACTTTTACTTCACGAGCAATATATTTACTTTCCGGTTTATTTATTTCTAAACGTAGTGAACGATTACTTTTTAAACCTTTTGCTTCAGCCACCTTATTTATATTTATATATTCATTTTCATTCATGGAACTGACACATTACATTGCAATCAGAAAAATTGGAACACTAATTCCGACCTTTGTGTCTGTTTTGAATCAATTAAAATTTTTCATGTCACAGGAATTTTGAAAAAAATTTTTTCCTAATTTTTCGGCATTCTTTCGGAACAAAATTTCAAAATGGACTGCCCGAAATAATCACACCATCCGTTAGTCCGCAAAATGAGTATTTTGGAGTAGTTTGAATTACGAATGGTAGTATTATTTCCTACCCCTCAATCGCCCTATTTAAGCCAAAAACCCTAAATAATCGCACCATCTGTAATAATCAAACCACTCAATAAATTACAATTGTGATTGAAAATCTGCGCACGGCGAAAACCCGTGTAATAGCAAAATAAAATAGCAAGGGAGAGATTCGAACTCTCGACCTCACGGGTATGAGCCGTGCGCTCTCACCAACTGAGCTACCTTGCCATATTCTTAAACTATTAAATTGTTACCCGTTTATTCTCTCATAAACATTTTTAAATAGCAAGCCTATAGACGTATTTATCGAAATAGATTAAAAAAGGAACCTTTTTAGGGTTCCTTTTCAATTATTAGTCATCTACTTCAGGAGCAGGTCTGTCAGCTCTTGGTGGTAGAGGTCTATCAGCATGGTGTTTTTTATGAAAATCACCTCTGTGTCCTCTGTCGAAATGTTGAGGGCCAGGACCATAAGGTCTTACCATCTGATGATATCCTGCACAAGGACAAGGTCCCATAGGTGGAACAGGTGGCATTGGAGGTTTATGGATTGCTGCAAATAAGCTTAGTGCAACATATACGCCAACAAAAGTCCCGCAGGCAACTATTAAGAATTTTTTAAAGCCTTTGCTTTGGCAAAAACAATTACATTTCTGTTCTTCTACATTTTTGTTTTCTTCTGTCATAATTACTCTCCTTTTCTATTTAGGATAAATCACCCTGTTTATAATATCATTTTTTATTAATTTTTAACCTACGCTATATTAACGATTTTAAAATCAGATTGTTCACTTCTTGTTTTATGTATTAGTGTTAAAATATTCTTATGGGAATTTACGCACAAAACGCTTGTAAGAATTTCGAAGAGGGTTATAATTGCGCTCAATCTGTGTTGTTGGCTTTTTCTGATGTAATTGGTATGGATAAAGAAACTATTTTGAAATTGT
Organism: Candidatus Gastranaerophilales bacterium; assembly: GCA_944323165.1. Classification (GTDB taxonomy): domain Bacteria; phylum Cyanobacteriota; class Vampirovibrionia; order Gastranaerophilales; family Gastranaerophilaceae; genus CAG-196. The sequence goes on from CALURK010000011.1 coordinate 49,458, forward strand.
CCTCCTCTTTTGGTGGTGGTATGGGCAGATTGAGAGAAGTTTGCGGAGCGGTTAGCTCAATATTTATGATAGCAGGAATTCTAAAAGGCTATACTTCTCCAAATAATGATGAGATTAAAGGAAATCATTACGCTTTAATTCAAGAACTTGCAAAAGATTTCAAATCAAAGTGCGGATCTATTATATGCAGAGAATTACTAGGGCTTCCTGATGGTGCCGATTCTCCAATTCCTTCAAAGCGAACTGAAGAATATTACCAAGAAAGACCGTGCGAAAATTGTATAAAAGTTGCGGCAGAAATTATTGAAGACAAGCTTTTAAATTAAAGGTGAGAAAGTCTTGTAATACAAATATATTGCAACCAATATCAACAAAACTCCGCTTATTTTCATAAGCATTTCCGAAAATTGCGCAAACTTTTTCAAGTTTTTAATTCCCGAAGTAAATAAACCCGCAATAATTAGGATAAGTCCTTGACCTAAAGCGAAGAGAAATAACATTAAAACTGCTGCAGCAAGGTTTTTACCCATAGCTGCAAATGCCATAATTCCTGCCAAAATAGGAGTTGAACAAGGAGTTCCCGCAAGAGCGAACGCAATACCCAATAATATCGGATATAAAAACAATGAATTTGTTGAATTAGATGGCATTGCTTTTATAATTACAGGTAAATCAAAATCGATTATATCTGTTAGCTTAAGCCCCATTAACAAAAGCAAGGATGCCATTATTAATGTAAAATATCCGCCAAGAGTTGATGCAAAAACGCTTCCCGTAACCGCACAAATTATTCCGATAACAGAAAATACTACAGCTGTTCCGAGAATAAAGCATGACAGTTGAACGAATGTTCTTAAAGGCGTTTCGTTAGAATATCCACCTACGTATCCTATAATCAGAGGAAGCATCGCAAGCGAGCACGGAGAAATTGAAGCCAGTACTCCGCCTGCAAAAGATGCTGCAAACATAAGTATCCAAACTCCAATTCCCGTTGAATTTGTTGAGAATATTTGTACTAAATTATCCATTATTAGTTATCTCTTTCAAATAATTTTCTAATATTTGAGGCTGCATATTACCCTCAATGCGTCTTGTTGTGTTACCGTCTTTGTCTTTAAATACGGTAGTAGGAACTAGTTTGACTTCGTATTTTTTTATCATTTCTCTAGTTTCCATGTTCTTTTGGGTAACATCAATTTTTCTTAAAGCGATATCCTTACTGTATTTAGGAAAAACTTCATTGAAAACTTTTTCCAGTTCCTGGCACTCATAGCACATAGGTGAAGCGAATTTAATAACCTCTGGTCCTTCTGAAGCAAATGAAGGCGGGGTTGTGAGTTTATCTCTTGTAAGTCCGAAATAAACACCGAGCGGTACAAGAAAAATAAGTAAAATAATGATAATGTTTCTGTTCATAATATCTCCTTTGAAAACTCTCTAAGCAACAATTATAATATCTCACTGCAAAAAAAATAAAAATACCCCCTAAGGTAATTCTTCAAAATTTCTACTCCCCTACATGTTCTAATGCCATTTCTAAAACAGTTCTAACATGATGATCGCTTAGAGAATAAAAAACATTCTTTCCTCTTTTTTCGGCCTTAACTAACTTTGCACTTCTCAAAGTCTTTAGCTGATGAGAAACTGCCGACTTTGTCATATTAAGAAGCAAAGCCAACTCTCCAACGCACATTTCTCTATCTTCCAAAGCCCACAGGAGCTGAATCCTAGTGCTATCTCCCATAAGTTTAAAAAAATCTGAAAGTGCATACAACAAGTCATCATTAAGTTTATTTTCCATATCTTTATTATAGTTGAATAATTGCTCAAATGTCAAACTATTATGACGAAATGTAAAAATACAGCTCATTGATATTGACAGTTGAATAGTTGTTCAACTATAATATAAGTAATGAAACTGATAAAAAGAGGTAAAAACTATGTGCGACGATTGCCATGAAGAAAATGAACAACAAGAACACGAAGAGAATGAAGCTTATGTTGTCGGAAGAATTATTTTGTCTTTGCTGATATTTGCAGCGGGGTTTAAATTTAAGCTTTTGTTTATTTTGGCTTATTTAATAGCTGGTGGCGATGTTTTGTTTAGGGCTGCCAAAAATGTTGTTAAAGGGAAAGTTTTTGATGAAAATTTTCTTATGAGTGTTGCAACCTTGGGAGCTTTAGCAATCAAGGAATTCCCTGAAGCTGTTATGGTAATGGTTTTATATCAGACAGGTGAGTATTTTCAACATAGAGCAGTTGAGAGGTCTCGCAATTCTATAGCTGAGCTTATGGATATAAGACCTGATTATGCTAATTTGGATGGTAAGAGAGTTTCTCCTAAGGATGTAAAAGTCGGTGAGGTTATTACAGTTAATCCTGGTGAGAAAATTCCTTTGGATGGTGTTGTAATTTCAGGCGTAGCATCTGTTGATACTTCATCTCTTACGGGTGAATCTCTTCCTAGAACGGTAAAAATCGGGGATGATGTTATAAGCGGATGTATAGACTGTGATGGTGTATTAAAGATAAGAGTTACTAAAGAGTTTGGCGAATCTACGGTTTCCAAGATTTTGGAACTTGTTGAAAACGCCTCTTCTAAGAAGGCTCAGACGGAAAATTTCATAACCAAATTCGCAAGATATTATACTCCAGCAGTTGTTCTCTTTGCGGTTTTATTGGGCGTTGTATTTCCTTTTCTAGCAAGAGTTCCGTTTACCCCTTGGGTTGCCAGAGCGTTGACATTTTTGGTAATTTCATGCCCTTGTGCTTTGGTTATATCTATTCCGTTAAGCTTTTTTGCCGGAATTGGCGGAGCTTCAAAACAGGGTATTTTGATTAAGGGAAGTACCTTTATCGAAACACTTTCTAAGCCTTCTGTTGCAGTGTTTGATAAGACAGGTACTTTAACAAAGGGTGTGTTTAAAGTTACGGAAATATCTTCCGAGAATCCTGATTTAATAAGATATGCAGCATACGCTGAGTCTGCTTCTTCGCACCCTATAGCTGCGGCTATTAGAAAAGAGTACGGAAAAGATATTCCTGAAATTGATGATATTAAAGAAGTTGCAGGAAAAGGCGTTGAGGCTAATATTGAAGGGAAGCTGATAAAAGTTGGTAATGCAAAATTTATCGGATGCGAACCTGTAGATAAATTCGGAACGGTAATTTATGTTTCTGCAGACGGTATTTATCAGGGCTATATTGTAATTTCTGATGAAGTTAAAGAGGATTCTAAAGATGCTGTTAGCAGATTGAAAAAGCTTGGAGTATTTGCTGAAATTTTGACCGGTGATACTTATAAGACGGCTGAAGTAGTTCAAAAAGAGCTTGGAGTTGATAAGGTTTATGCTGAACTTCTTCCGCAGGATAAAGTTAATAAAATCGAAGATGTTATCAATAGTTCACAGGGTAGTGTAATTTTCGTCGGTGACGGTATAAATGACGCTCCTGTTCTAACGAGGGCTGATGTCGGAATTGCAATGGGCGGTTTGGGTTCTGACGCTGCAATTGAGGCTGCTGATGTTGTAATTATGGATGACAAACCTTCTAAGGTTGCTGATGCTGTTCAGATTTCCAGAAAGACCATGAGAATAGTTAAGCAAAACATTGTTTTCGCCCTAGGTGTTAAGGGATTATTTTTAATCCTTGGCGGTCTTGGAATGATGACAATGTGGGGCGCTGTGTTCGCTGATGTCGGAGTTTCATTTATCGCAATACTTAATGCTCTTAGGGCCTTGAAGGTCAGAAAATAATTATTCTTCTTGCAAGGATTTGATTATTTCTTCGGGATCACCGTTGAAAGCACAAGGAATATTCTCTTCTCTCAGATAATTCTGTCCCCACTTGTTTAGCTCAATTATTGCAGGAATGAGGGTTTTTCCTCTCGGAGTCAGAGAGTATTCTGTTTTCGGAGGAACAACAGGGTATAAAGTTTTTTTTATAATTCCGTCGCGCTCAAGCTCTTTAAGTTGCTGTATAAGCATCTTAGGAGTTGCCTGAGGAATTAGTTTCTGCAATTCATTATATCTCAGGGTTTTGTTAATCAGGTAGCCTATAATTATTCCCTTGTATTTGCCTCCAATAATTTCTAAAGTTGCTTCTAAAGGACACTTATATTCGCTTTGTTTTTGCCTAACCATCTGATTTCTCCTAATTTACTTATTATATACTATTATACCAAAAAGTAAGTATTATACTTTAAAGTACGTTCTTGTAAAAAAGGTAGCAAACTAATATCATGTAATAAAAATAAGGAGTTTAAACTATGAAAATTACACAAGTAAGAAATGCAACAATTATAGTAGAATATGCAGGAGTAAAGTTTTTGATAGATCCTTGGCTTGCTCCGAAAGATTATATGCCGGGGTTTGACTCTGCTATAAATTCTGAGGTTCGCCAGCCGAGAGTAGATTTGCCGTTTGAAATTAACAAAATCGTCGATGTTGATTGCGTTATTTTGACACATTTTCATCCTGATCATTGGGATGAATTTGCAGAGAAAGCTATAAAAAAAGATATGAAAATCTTTGTTCAGTCTGAGGATGATAAAAATTACTTATGCTCCAAAGGGTTTAATAATCTGGAAATCCTTTCTGTAAAAGGACTAGAATATAAGGGTGTTATGTTATACAAAACCGGATGTCAGCATGGTAAACGTTCTATAGTTGAACCTTTGTGTAAGCAAATAAATATGCCTTACGATTCTATGGGAGTTGTTTTTAAGGCTAATTCTGAAAAAACATTATATTTAGCAGGTGATACAATTTATTGTGAAGAAGTAAGGGAAGCAATTTCTAAATACCGTCCTGAAATTATTATAGTTAACGCTTGTGGCGCAACTCTATTGAATGGTGAAAGAATTATCATGACACAGGCAGATATTTCGGATATTGTTAAACAAATTCCTGATGCGAAAATAGTTGCAAGTCATATGGATACAGTTAGTCATTTATCAGTTACAAGAGGTGATTTGAGAGAGTTTGCAAAGGAAAATAATTTAGAAAATCTGCTTATTCCTGAGGATGGAGAAACTTTAGAGTTTTAGTACGACCTTGTGTGGATTCTGTTTCCTATCAGAAACAATAGCCAAATAAAAAAGCCATCACAGGATGGCTTTTTTTTATTTGGTGCGCCTGGAGACTCTGCCGAACAAAAGGTGACTAAATGTCACGTTTTGTGAGAGGTAAGAACCCCCATCTTGCAGAGCAAGAATGCGGTTCGACTCCAAAATACAGGGTTTTTGAAAAAATAAATGCGCCTGGAGGGAGTGTCTTGCTCGTTCGCGTTTAACGGGTCTACGTCTGCCGCCTGCAATGTCAAAGACATTTTACCGGCAGAACTTCGCCCTCAGCTCACTCGCGCCGAACCCACTGACAAGGATAAATCCCTTGTGTGGGTTCTGTGATATCCAAAAACTAAAATTAAACACAAGGAAGACAATTTGTCCTCCTTGTGTTTAATGCGCCTGGAGACTCTGCCGAACAAAAGGTGACTAAATGTCACGTTTTGTGAGAGGTAAGAACCCCGTTCTTGCAGAGCAAGAATGCGGTTCGACTCCAAAATACAGGGTTTTTGAAAAAATAAATGCGCCTGGAGGGAGTCGAACCCACGGCAGACAAGGTTTAGGAAACCTCCGCTCTATCCTACTGAGCTACAGACGCTTACTTTTTCTGTAGAAAAAGTAAGCAAAAAGACTTTTCATTTCTTTATCTTACTTTAACTCTACAAGTTTTTTGTCTTTCGTTTGTTTCTGTAGAAAAAGTAAGCAAAAAGACTTTTCATTTCTTTATCTTACTTTCACTCTACAAGTTTTTTGTCTTTCGTTTGTTTCTGTAGAAAAAGTAAGCAAAAAGACTTTTTATTTCTTTATCTTACTTTCACTCTACAAGTTTTTTGTCTTTCGTTTGTTTCTGTAGAAAAAGTAAGCAAAAAGACTT
>CALURK010000012.1 GCA_944323165.1 Candidatus Gastranaerophilales bacterium
ACATAGTCTAATTGCTTTAAATCTTTGTTTAATTTAATTAAATCACTTTTTTGTTCTGCACTTTGATATTTTGTTCCCACAAACGGCGGATTACCCATTATATAATTTAACTTGTCTTTAGGTACTACTTCTTCCCAATTTATCCTTAGAGCGTTTGCTTCTACGATATTTGCGTATGTTTTGAGAGGCAAGAAATCCAAATCCATATGGACTATGTCTTCCGTTTTTTTCATCATTTGGGATTCTGCTATCCAGAGAGCTGTTTTGGCTACGGTTACGGCAAAATCGTTAATTTCTATACCATAAAATTGACCAATTGAAACTTTTATTGGATTTAGTTCGCCTTCAAAACCCAGTTTTCCTTGTAGCACTCCGTTTTTGCTGTATAAATTTTCTAAAACTTCATTTTCTAATTTTCTCAAGGAAATATAAGTTTCTGTCAAAAAATTACCGCTTCCGCAGGCGGGATCGAGAAATGTTAAATTTGATAATTTTGTTTGAAAAGATTTTATTTTTTTTGTTTTTGATGATGGATTTGTTTCTTTTTTTATTAATTCAAACTCGGCTTTCAGCTCATCCATAAAGAGCGGGTCGATTACTTTATGAATATTTTCGATAGAAGTATAGTGCATTCCGCCTTTTTTTCTTGTTTCAGGGTTCAATGTACTTTCAAAAACCGCACCAAATATTGTAGGGCTTATTTCTGACCAATCAAAGTCTGAACTAGCTCTTTTCAGTAACAAATTTTTTATTTCTTCCGTAAATGTTGGAATTTCAATTTTTTCATCCGCAAATAGTCCACCGTTCACATATGGAAAAGCCGCAAGTTCGGGTTCCAAGTAGGGGTCTCTTTCTTCAATTTTGGTATTTAAAACTTCGAATAGTTCAATTAGGGCTTTTCTTATTCTTCCGGTTTCAAATTTGGAAAGGTAATCAAGAAACATATCGTGTTTTCCAAAAATGCCTGCATCTTCCGCATACAGACAGAACACCAGTCTTACGCAAAGTTTATTTAGACTTTTTAGTGTTTCTTCATTTGTATTGTCAATATATTGTTTCAACAAAGCATCATAGAGTTTGCCTACTATCTCTCCTGCTTGAAGAGATATTTCCATTTCTTTGCGAAGATGTTCGCTTCCTGTATTAGTCAAAAAGGAGAGTCTGTAATATTCTTTTTCCAAATCTTTTAGTAAAATCTCTTGTGGTTCTCCGTTTGGACGTTCCATATCGTAGACACAAAATTTTTGAAAATTACAAGTTACAACCCAACGTGGGTGCTGTGATACAGGCAATTCTGTAATATATCTTTTTGCTTGTTGAAAAGGGTTTAAGTAACTGCCGTCTGACTGCTTTATCGCTTTATACAAATCTTTATCAGAACTTTTTTGTTCTATTAAAACTTTTGTTGTAGGAATATATGCATCTATAAAACTTGTATGGTCGAGGTGTACTTTATCTTCGAAAGAAATAAATTGTTCCGGGTGTTTTACTTCCAAAACATCGCGTAAAAGTTGAATCCAAAATTTTTGACTTTCACCTTTTTCATATCCCTTATCTTTCCAGTACTCAACGAATTCCTTTACTGCATCTCTTTGCTTTACTTCTGCCATACATTCAACTCCTGTGAGTTTGAATATAACATAATTGGCAATAAAACACAATTCATTGTAGTGTTTAAAACTCTTAATTTAAATTTTATTTTAAATCTCTTTACGTGAAAATTGAGTTGTAATATAATAATAACAAAGTAGAGGTAAAGAGAAAGTATGAAAGAACAAAGAGTTGCCGTTATCGGATATGGAATGTGGGGACGCAATATTGTCCGTAATTTTTATAATTTAAACGTTTTGGATACTGTTTGTGATTTGGATGACGAATCATTAAAAGCTGTCAAAGAACAGTTCCCGGGAGTTAAGGTTACAAAAGATTTTAACGAAGTAATTAATAATCCTGAAATCACTGGTGTTGCGGTTGTAACTCCTAGCCACACTCACTTCAAGATAGTTAAAGCGATGCTTGAAGCCGGAAAAAATGTTTATGTAGAAAAACCTATTTCAACTGTAGCAGAAGAAGCTAAGGTTCTTACCGAACTTGCAGAATCTAAGAATTTAGTTTTAATGGTAGATCACCTGCTTTTGTACCATCCTGCAGTTAACAGGCTTAAAATGCTTATTGAAGAGGGAGTTCTCGGAGATTTAGTTTATGCTCAAAGCGACAGACTAAACGTTAATTATCATAAAAATGACAGAAGCGTTATGTGGGATTTAGCTCCGCATGATGTTTCCATGATAGCTTATGTTACAGGCAAAAATCCTGTTAAAATAATTTCTGCAATCGGATGCTCTTCTGAAAAGAATAATATTATGGATATTACTCATTTGGGAATTGAGTTTGAAGATGGTTTAATTGCACATATTTCAGACAGCTGGATTACTCCGCAAAAGCACGTTATGCTTCTTGTAAGAGGTACTAAAGCTACGGCAATTTTTGATGATACGGCGCCTACAGACAAATTGAAAGTTTATGACAACTTTAAGCCTGCCAATACTCAAAATTATGCGCTTGATTATCTAGAAATCGAACCGCTTAAACTTGCTTGCCAGCACTTTGTAAACTGCTGTGCTTCAGGTCAAAAAGCTCGTTCTGACGGTGCTAACGGATACGAAGTTGTTAGCATTCTTGAAGAAGCTGAAAAAATTATGTTAGGTTCTAAACGTGACGAACTTAACAAAAAAGACTTTGCGCTTTCAAGAATGAAAGCATAGCAAGCCATTCCAGCTTGAAATACGTTCAATGGGGATACGGGCGTTTTTCGGAATTTGCTGGTAGCGTTACTAAATGTATCCCGACAAAATGGGGAAAATGATGGCTAATTTTATATCAATATTTAGAATTTTTGTAATGTTTTTTGCAGTATATCTGATATACACTTGTCAAGGCAATACTGCTGCTTATTTTTGGGCATTAGTACTTACAATAATAGCTTTCGCTCTTGATGGAGTTGACGGGTACGTTGCAAGAAAATTCCACGAAGAATCTAAATTTGGTGCTCTTTTAGACATTATGGGTGACAGAATTGTCGAGAATACTTACTGGATTTTATTCGCAGTAATGGGCTGGCTTAATATTCTATTTCCTCTTATTGCAATCACAAGAGGTTTTATTACTGATACAATAAGAAGTGCCGCTATGGAACACGGACTTACTCCTTTTGGTATGCAAGTTAATCCTGTTTGCAAATTTATTACAGGTTCTAAAGTTATGAGAATAAGCTATGCTGTAGCAAAAGTTTTAGCTTTCATTCTGATTATTGCAGCAAAAATACCAGTCTGTCCTAATAGAGAAATCATTTGGAATATAGGTTTCTGGGCGGCTGTTTTTGCTATTGTATTCTGCGTTGTAAGAGGCATTCCTGTTGTATTGGAAGCTAAATATTTATTTAATAAGGATGAAAACTAAACAATATGAGTAAGATTAATATTGTTCTGTATGAACCTGAAATTCCTCAAAACACAGGAAATATCGCAAGATTATGTGTTTGCACAGGAGCTTCTTTGTACTTAGTCGGCAAGCTTGGTTTTGCTCTGACTGATAAATACACAAAACGCGCGGGAATGGATTATTGGCAAAATGTCGACTTACATAGAATTAACTCTATGGACGAATTGTTTGAGATGTTTCCTGATGGTAAATTCTATTACTTGACTACAAAATCAAAGAAAAAATATACAGATATAAAATTTGAGGACGAAGTGTTTTTGGTTTTTGGTCCTGAATCGAGAGGACTACCGCAAGAATACGTTACAAGAGATAGTGCAATAACTATTCCAATGGTAGAAGGTCAAAGAAGCCTTAATTTATCTAACTCTGTTGCTATTGTAACTTATGAAGTTATCAGACAATGGGGCAAGATAGGATAGGAGGGAATAAGATGATAAGTATAGATAACCTTGTAGATGCTTCTAAAACTTTAAAAACCTGTTATCAAGATTATGCAGCCAATCAAGATTCACCTTTTATAGAATATATCGCGGATTCTTGCGTAAAACGCTTTGAATACACTTTAGAAACTGCTTGGAAACTTGCAAAAAGAATTTTCATCCAGAAATATGCAAAAACAGAGCAAGAATTAACAATGAATAATATCTTTCGTTATATGCAAAGTTACGGTTGGACTCAAAACTGGGAAAATTGGAAAAATTATTATACAAAGAGAAATAACGTTGCTCATGAATATAATTTGGCAAAGTCACGCGTACTTTTAGAAATCATTCCCGATTTCATAAAAGATGTTGACTATTTTATAAACAAACTTAGCGAGGATGAAAATGCCAATTAAGGGTGTGAGTGAAAAAGAAGAGCAAATTATAAAAGAAATTCTCTCTGCATACAAGAAGTATAATTTTTACTACTACGGCTCTCGTGTAAAAGGAAACTTCAGAGGAGCATCAGACTTAGATATTTATATAAAATCATCAAATGACATTGATTTGAACGACATAGAGGATATGAAAAAAGCTTTTGATGAGAGTTTACTTCCCTATGTTGTAAATCTGGCGTATGATGCAGATGATAAGTTTTATAAAATGATAGAAAAAGATTTCGTGAATGTGTTTGAATAAGTTTATAAAAAGCAGGTTTTTATGACAGAATACAAAATGCCAACAAGAGAACAAAATTCTAACAAGGGAACTTTTGGAAAAGTTCTTAATTTTTCAGGTTCGAAAAATTACATCGGAGCAGCTTATTTATCGACGGTATCAATTCTTAAAACAGGCGGAGGATTTGCGGCTCTTGCAACAGAAAAAGATATTATAAAATCTGTTTCTACACTACTTCCGGAAGCCGTTTATTTATCCAGAAAAGAAGGATTAAAAGATATTAAAAACTTTTCTGTAATCTTAATCGGCTGTGGTTTGGGATTAGAAAGAAAATCCGTTAATTTATTCAAAAAAGTCATAAAATCAATTTCTAACTCTAATACCCCAACAATTATTGATGCTGACGGTTTAAATATTTTGAGCAAAAATAATTTAAAACTACCTAGAAATACAATAATTACTCCGCACCCGCTTGAAGCGGCAAGGCTTTTGGGTGTAAATTTGGAAGAAATTTTATCAGACTTGGAAGGCTCTGCCAAAAAACTTGCTCACAAATATAACTGTATCGCCGTTCTTAAAACTCATAGAACAATTATCACAGACGGAAACGAGCTATTTATAAACCAACACGGCAATTCTGCTCTAGCAAAAGCAGGCTCGGGGGATGTACTTGCTGGAATTATCGCAGGAATTCTCGCTCAAGGCGGGGGATTAAGTTTATTTGAAGCTGCAAAACTTGGGGTTTATTTACACTCAAGAACAGGGGAAATTGCCTCAGAAGAGCTAACAGAATACTCAGTTTTGGCATCTGAACTGCCAAAATACCTACACTTGGCTATCAAAGAACTTATAACAGATTAATTATTAAATCTCTAGGAAAGTCTTTGGTTTAACATCTAAAGCTTTTGCAATCAAAATCAGTGTTTTTGTAGGAATATTAGTTTCTCCTCTTTCAATCATACCTACATAATTTCTACTGACACCGATTGTTTCTGCAAGCTTTTCCTGCGAAATCTTTTTTAATTTTCGTGCAAATTTTATATTATTACCAATTTTTCCTAATTCTTCATCCAACATGATTTATATCTAAACAAATTAGTTCAAACAATCCAAATATGCAGAAATTGCGTAAAGTTTTTTATTATTATTTTTAAACTTTTCTAACTTCTTTACAACATCATCATACACAACATCTTTAGAAATATCTTTGTCAAATATAAACAAATCATAAGGCTCTATATCTAAAGCATCAATAAGCTTTTCAATATTTGATAATGCCATAAAATTTCTGCCTGTTTCAACATTACCAAGCCCTCTTGCAGATAAACCTATCATTTCTGATAATTGCTCTTGATTTAAACCTTTTAATTTTCTAAGATATTTAATTCTTTGTCCCAATTGCTTTTTTATATCTGACATTTTTATAATTCCTACTAGGTTAATTATATGTTGTAATGCTCTTTTATTTAAGGAAATTAGACTAGTGTTTAATTTAAATCAAACTACAGACTTCCTATAATAGAGAAGTCTATGATGGAATTTTTAGAATTTTACACTTGAAAGGGAAGTGAAAATGTACAGACAATTGCTAACTCCAAGGGAAAAAGAAATAGTAGAACTGCTACTCAATAATCATAGTAACGCCAGTATTGCTCAACAGTTAAATTCAACTAAAAAAGCTATCTCTGTCAGATTATGTCAAATATATATTAAATTTAGAGTTAATAAACAACCCAATCCCAGAGAGTTACTAGTAAAGAAAATCAAAAATTATAAAGATAATCTACTCCAAGAGTTTACCCTCTAGTTTACCCCCCTGTATTTACCCCCTCAAACTTAATTCTGCCTGTCTGGTTAATTACCACAGGCTCGTTCAAATGCTTAATATATTGGCATGCCAGATAATCTTTATTAAACGGATAATTAATACATTCTTCTTTCGGAGCAAGAACATCAAAATCTGCACCTTCAAACATCATAAATGAATCTTGGGCTACTTGATAAAATTTATCTTCTCTCGGGTTTTCAATATCTATGGGATGTTCAACTCCTTCTTTATCTACAAAATTCATCGCAGTCAATTTTCCCTCTTCAGGATTTACTGTATAATTCAAGCCTGATACTGCCAACAATCCAGGTTTATTACCGTGTGTTTTGTATGTAGCTTCTATCGTATGCTTGAACATATCTACTAATTTTTTCTCAGAAACATTTGCAACCGATATTCTATCTTCAAAAGGAGCAATGTCTTTAATGTCACGAGAATCAATTATACCTTCTTGAAAAAAGCTTCTTGTTCCGCTATTGTTCCAAATTGCAATATCTGTTCCCAATTCATAACGCATCGCATCACACATAAAGTTTGCGTGTGCATTTTCTTCGATTAACGTTAATGGTGGTGGGGTAACTGATTTTATAAACCCAATAACTTCCGGTTCACCCAAAATAGAATTTATTATATATTGGTTAATCATATTTTTCGAGAACTGTCTTGTCTCTCCCAAATTATTTTGAGCTTTTGTTATAACTCCGTCTTTATCAAAAGTTAAGTTTAGCTGACCAAAATAATTTCCGTTTTTGCCAGCCTCGGTTATAATTACAGGCTCACCTGTTTTAGAATATAACAAGTTCTTGCCTTCTTTAATATCTTTAATTAATTCGTGAGTATGTCCGCCGATTATTACATCAATACCTTCTGTATTTTCTGCAACAACTTTATCTCTTTCATTTCCTAAATGAGAAAGTAAAAATATCTTATTAACCCCTTTTTCCTTAAGTTCTTCAATTTCTTCTTGTATATCTTCTATAGTATCGTCCAAATCATCGACTTTGCAGTCGGTATGGTATGAAGGATGTGTTATTCTTGAAGTTAAATCTACAGGGGCAGCACCTATCAAACCTATTTTTTCACCTTTTACATCAACTATTGAAGATTTCTTTATATAATTGCTTAGTTGAGTTCTTTCTTGCTCCTCAACTTCATCCGGATCTTCTGAATCTATTGAGTCTTGTTTTAGGTTAACTGCATAGTAATTGCCGTTAAAATTACTTAAAGTATCAGCAAAATCTTTTTGTTTTGTATCCATTTCGTGATTACCGAGAGCTGAGCCTTTAATTCCTGCAAGATTCATAAACTTAACAACTGCCATATTAACAGCCTTATTTTTTTCATCTCCGATATTGTTATCTCCGGCAGAAACTTTTAAATCGCCTTTTAAACCTGATAGAATTCTTGTCATATTGTTAGTCTGCCCGTGAAGATCATTTACATAACCTACGGACATTTCAAAAGTGTCTTGTTTTGGAGTCTTTTCAAGTTTATTTTGTTTAGCAGATCCCTGAGATTCTCTAAATGTTAATAGTTGTGGGTTAATATTTATTGGAGTTATTTTTATATTCATAAATTCCTGCTTTTTAGATAACAAAACGGGTAAATATTATTTTTGCTACCTGACACTAATCGTCATCATGCTCATATCTTATACGACCTGTTTGATTTATTACAATCGGTTCATTTTTTTCTTTTATGTAAGCGCTTGCTAAAACATCCTTATCAAATGGATATTTTTCTATATACAATTCCTCAGGTGCCAAGATATTATAATCCGCTCCCGCTGACATCAAAAATTCATCAGTTACGACCTTGTATTTCTTATCCTTTCTCGGATGTTCAATATCAATTTTGTGTTCTTTACCATTTTTATCTACAAAATTCATATCCACAAGTTCACCATCTTCAGGATCAACTGTATAATTCAAACCTGATACTGCCAATAGTCCTGGTTTTAAGACGGGGGATGAGTATGTAGTTTTTATTGCGGTTTTGAAAGCGTCTACTATTACGTTTTCCGGAACCTCTGCCACTACAACATAATCCAAAAACGGAGCCATATCTTTTACGTCACGAGAATCGATTTCACCTTCATGGAAGAAATTTCTCACTCCGCTATGGTGCCAGAGTGCTATATCTGAATTAGTTTTTTCGCGCATTATATCGCACACAAAATTTGCATGCGGATTTTCTTCCACTAAATTTGCCGGAGGTGGAGGCGCTTGTTTTACATAACCAATTTTTTCCGGAGTACCTAAAATGCTGTCAAAGACATATTGGTTAATCATATTCTTATGAAATAATCTTGTTTCACCCAAATTATTCTGGGCTTTTGTTATAACTCCATCCTTATCAAAAGTTAGGTTGAGTTTTCCAAAATAATTTCCATCTCGTCCAGCTTCTGTCAAGATAACAGGTTCGCCAGTTTTAGAATACAGAAGATTTTCACCTTCTTTTATGTCTTTTAATAATTCGTGAGTATGTCCGCCAATTATTACGTCAATTCCGTCAACCGCTTGAGCTACCTTCATATCGCGTTTGTGTCCCATATGAGATACCAGAATGACTTTATTAATTCCTTGTTCTTTAAACTTGTTTACTTCCTCTTGAATAAGTTCAATTGTATCATCTAAATCATCTACAGAACTGTCTTTATAATAGTTTGGATGAGTCAATCTCTCCAGCATATCCATTGGAGATGCCCCAATTAAACCAATTTTCTGACCTTTTACATCCACGACAGTAGACTTTTTAATAACACCCTTTAGATCTGCACGCCCATATTTCTTGATATCATCATCATCCTGCTCTGAAATTGGCTCTTGCTCATAATTTATAGCCAACATCTCTCCATTCATACGATTTATCGCATCTATACAGCTCTTTTGATCCATGTCTATTTCGTGGTTTCCAAGAGCAGAAGCCTTTACATCTGCAATATTCAAAAACTTCGTAGTCACCTTATGTATTGCATCATTCTTTTCATCACCAATATCATTATCACCTGCCGAAAGCTTTAAATCCCCTTTTATACCTGATAAAATACGCATCATATTGTTTGCCTGACCGTGTAAGTCATTCACGTAACCTATAGACATTTCAAATGAATCGTTCTCAGGACTACGTTCCAAATTTGAATTATTAGATGGTACTGATACAGAATTGCTCGTAAAGCGGACATTTTTAATATTAAAATTTAATGGTTGGATATTTAAGTTCATACAAAACCTTCTATTCTTCTATATGAACTCCTGTAAAAATAAAAATTGCCAAAAATTTCAGAAAGTTTACAATTATTTACATAGATAGACAAGTTAAAGCCCTTCTTATGACATCCTCTGAATTAGCATTGTCATCAATTGAAGGTAAAATTTTAGCCAAAGTATCTTCAATTTCTTTTTCTTCGTATCCTAATGATAATAGAACAGCCTGAGTATCATCAAAAGCTTGTGAATGAGGAATTTTTTGAGAAGAAACTTTTGGAAGCTCTGTCTTTATGAGTTTGTCTTTTAATTCTAAAATAATTTTTTGAGCAAGCTTTGGACCAACCCCCTTGGCACGGGTTAATTCCTTAAAATCACCATCTATTACAAGAGAAATTAAATCACAAGCATCAAATTCATTAAGAAGAGCAATAGCCATTTTAGCTCCAACTCCTGATACAGAAATAAGGATTTGAAAAATATCACGAGTTTCTTTATTCAAAAATCCGTACAAAGACATGGCATCTTCTCTATGAGTTAGAAGTACATAAATTTTTTGGATATCAGTCTCACTCACATTCGTACAAATAAAATCTCTCTCAACAACTTCCAAAAGATACCCGACACCGGAAGCTTCTATTGTAATAAAATTGCCCTTAGCAGACCTTCTTTTGTCCGAAATGATACCCTTAAAATAATCAAACATACTCCTCAAACCTCCGAATAGATTATACACTAAATAAAGGTACTTTACAAAAAAATATGTTTTGTGTAATATAGACTTGTTACCAATTAAATACCTTTGGAGGAGTGCCAGAGCGGTTGATTGGAGCGGTCTTGAAAACCGTCGTACGTGCGAGCGTACCGTGGGTTCGAATCCCACCTCCTCCTTATAAAAACGAGTTGACATCTGTCAGGCTCGTTTTTATTTATTATTTTATCTCTGTCCAAAGTTCAACAATTATTGCATAAATTTGATTATTTTTATTTGACATATTTTCGGTTGTAATTGTTACAACATTATTGGCTACATTTGAAATAGTGCCATTTTTTATTAAAAATCCATCATCAGGATTTAGTTCTTTTGTATATGTAGGAACTTTTTTTACATCCTTATCTTTTGGATTTGTGAAAATATTTGAATCTAAATCTGGAATATTTTTTTCTGTTTTATAAGGTTTGGAGACCTGAATAATCCTAAAATTAATATTTGCATTATTTGTCATTGGTAATTCAAAAAATACTGTATTAAATGTTCTAGGTTTAATTTCTGTATCAGGAATTATTAAATGATGATAATTAGAATTTATACTGCTTTTTTCACTAGCCTTCATCAGATAAGTATATTTTTTCTTATTCGCTAAGATTTCTTGATAAGTTTTACTATCAATAGTTTGATAAGGACATTTTTGTCCGCATACATAGCCGGGTTGTAAGTTTTTTGAGTTTTTATAAAAATAATAACCAAGACCGGATAAAATACCCAACCCTCCAAATGCTGAACCCAAAGCAATAGCTGTTATTACTCCATCACTTAAGCCATCGTTATCATCTTTTTTTGATTTCCGCCGGGCGTCGTATCTACTCGTATTGAAAATTGATTGTGACTTTCATTATTCGCAGAAAATGCCACATTATTTAAGATAAACAACAAACATATTAATAATATTGAAACTTTAGAACATATAAAAAACGATAATTTAAAATCAAAAATTATAATGGGTTTAAGTTCTGTTAAAGATATAAGCCAAACCTATGGACAACAAGGTGGTTATACTTTGGCTGCCGAAACCAATTATCATAAAAACAATTATTATCTAAAAGGAGGATTATTTACAACTTCAGCGGACTTTTATCTGGCAGGCTCAGCAGGAAGCTACTATAACGATAGAACAGGTGCAATGATCGGAGGTGGAATTTCTCAAAAAAATGGCGGAATACATGGGAACTTAAAAAAATATTTTTCTAACACCGCTAACAGATTTGAAGGCGGATTTATAGACTTTAATGAATACAATTTCGGATTTTATAAAAACTTCGAAAAAGTTGCTGATATAAAATTTAATATCAATGGACGTTCTGGAGAAAATTTGATTATATTTATCCAGACTCACATTTTGGCTCACGTGGTATTAATGAAAAAGAAACTAAAGTTCTAAACAGTCTTATTGAACTTATTACAGGTAAAAGACCAAAAAATGCAAAACAAAATAAAATTCTCATAAGAGATTGGGGTAAGAATTACACCTATGGAGATGCTGCTCCCCAAAAGGGCGGAATTTACTGTGATTTTAAATTTTAAATATTGACCACAATAAATTATCCAAGTTTATATGAAATTAGCTGGAATTATAATTCCAGCTAATTTCTTTTTTTAATGACTTCCCTACTTAAAAATATTTTTATATGATAAAATCAGTATATTAAAGGAGGGAATATGAAAAAATTTATTGCATCATTGTTTACTTTACTACTTTTTACAACAACATCCTACGCTGCGACTTGGGTAGCTGCAGATAGGGTGTCCGAAGTCGGAAAAACTCTTATTTCAAAAAACAATTTACCAGCAAAAACCACATTTAAAGTCGTAGACGGCGAAGCTAACAATGCAAATGTTTCTACTACAAATGTCATCCAGATTTCAAGCACAGATTTATCCTACACAGGTAATGACAGCGAAGTAGCAGCAGTTATTGCAAATGAAATGGGACATATTATAAATGGAACTTATTCAAAAAATCAAATGAGAAATGCAGCTAAGAATGCTCTTACCAGCAAATTAAGTTCTGACAACCTAATTACCGCTGCGGCAAACAGCGAATTTTTAGCAAATAAAACTTCTCTTAATGACGAAAAGGATGCTGATATAACAGGTGTCGACCTTATGGCAAAGACAAATTACAACCCGCTTGCAATGATAGTTGTAATTACCAAAAGACCGGGAAGCACATTAGAAGCAATTCAAGGTAAGCCTGCAAATACAGAAAGAGCAATGAATGTATTTGATTACTTATCATACAACTACCCTTCTAGGGTAAAAGCAGGTTATGGCTGCCAAGAATACAGAGCTTTTTTAGAGTATGCAAACCCTATTGTTGAAGAAAGAAATTCAAGCAAGAAAAAGCTCGAGAAATTCAACAAAGAACAAGAAAAGAATAAGGCAGAAAGAGCAAAAAATATTTCTCAGTACAAAACAAGTGGAGGACAAAGCGGCTGGGATGCTTCTTATGCTATTCTAAAAACTCTTTCCGAATCCGGCGAAAAATAAATCAATGTTTAGATAAAAATAACAACCCTGAAAGGAATAAACTTCTCCCTTTCAGGGTTTGTTATATCTTAATTTAAAATTTGTATATTTACATTTTTTCAGGAGCTGAAACTGCAAGAATATCAAGAGCATTCTTGAGTGTAATTTTAATAGCCACCATCAATGCTAATCGTGATTTCATCAAATCCATATCATCACAGATTACTCTGTTTGAATTGTAGAAAGAATGAAATTCTGCAGCGAGTTCTTGAACGTATCTGCAAATTGTATAAACTGTTCTGTTTTGTGCAGATAAAGCTATTACAGACTTAAATTCTTCTAATTTTAAAATTAAAGATTTTGCAGAATCTGCAGTTTTTAAAATGATATTTTTATCAAAATTATTGATTAAATTATCCAATTCTTCCTTGCTCATAGGAGCCTTTATTTTTTCTCCGTTTTCAGGATTAATTCTGTCATTAACTGCATTTCTAAGAATTGAACAAACTCTTGCATGAGCGTATTGAACATAGAAAACAGGGTTTTCGTCAGTAGAACGTTTTGCAAGCTCAATATCAAAATCGAGTGTCATATCGATATTTCTCATCTCCATCCAATATCTTGTAGCGTCAATTCCGACTTCTTCAATTAAATCATCGAGAGTAACCATATTTTTACGCTTACCCATACGAACTTCTTCGCCGTTAATAACTAGATTAACTAATTGTCCCAAAAGAACTTCCAATTTGTTAGGATCATACCCTAAAGCTTCTAAAGATGCTTTAACTCTTGCTACATATCCGTGGTGGTCTGCTCCCCAGATATTAATTAATCTGTCAAAACCACGTCTAAGCTTATCAACGTGATATGCAATATCTGCAGTAAGATATGTATTAGAGCCGTCAGCCTTCTTAATTACTCTATCTTGGTCATCTCCAAATTCGGAAGATTTGAACCACATAGCGCCGTCTTTTTCATATAGCATACCTTTTGCCATAAGTTCTTTATAACTCTCTTCAACCTTACCTGATTTATGTAAATCAAGCTCGGAATAAAAGTTATCAAAATGTACCCTAAAATCTTGAAGAAGTTTCTTTTGGCATTCTTCCATTTCTCTTTTGGCAAAATCCGAAAGAGCTTTTACATCAAGTTTATCAGATGTAATTCCAGGATTTTGCTCAATATATTTTTTTGCAACAGGAATCAAGTAATCACCGGGATAATAATTCTTTCTCTCAACTTCATCTGTCGGAAAATCAACATCTTCGCCAAGTTCCTGTTGAACACGTATTTTAAGAGAATTACCTAATTTTTGGATTTGGCTTCCTGCATCGTTAATATAAAATTCTTGATAAACTTCGTGCCCGTAGAATTTTAAAAGATTTGCAAGTGCACTTCCCATAGCAGCCCAGCGCCCGTGTCCTATGTGAAAAGGACCAGTAGGATTCGCTGAAACATATTCTAACAATATTTTTTCTTTTTCAATCTTTTCAGGGCGACCGTAATTTTCTTTTTTAGCTAAAATTTCTTCTATGGCATTCGCTAAAAGAGAATTTTCTATCTTAAAATTGATAAACCCACCCACTACTGATACAGAATAATCCTTTTTTGAGAGGTATTCAACAATAGTATTTGCAATCATAGGTGGAGCAATTTTTGCAGAACGAGCAAGAGATGATACGTTTACGGCAAAATCTCCAAAATCAGGATTCTTAGGCTTTTCTACAAGAAGAGAGCCTTTTGTATACTCGCTTGCTTGACCTAATTTGTTATCATTTATTGCTTTTATTATTCCATCTTCTACTTCATTCAAGAAAAAATCTTTTAACATATATATCCTCACTTATTCTATTATTAGTTGAATTATAAAATAAACAGATACAAATGTATACAAATTAAAAGCCTCTATAACATTTCGGAGAGTAAATAAGCCTATTCTTCTATATTTGAAACATCTTTTTCTAAGTTAGAAAGTAGACGGTCAATAGAATCTTTGTTCAAAAGAGCAGATTGTACCGCTGCATTTACGAGAGTATTAATTTCTTTTTGATTTCTTCTTTGTTTTAGCTGCGGTATTATTCTGTTAATTTGTTTTGCGCTGATAGAACGAGCTTTTGCTTCAAGAGTAGAATTGTCGTTATAAAAACTATTCTTTAAAGCTTCGGAATTTGTAGCTATGACATTTGTTAATTTTGCAAGCTCAAGTTGATTTTGGGCATTTGTAAGATAAAGACAAAAATCTAAAGCTTCTTTTTTATTTTTAGCCCTTAAAGGAATTACGAAATTCATAACAGAAAAATCATTTTGTCCCAAAGGCCCTTTAATTTGCTCTGTCACATCAGTATTTTGGTAAATGGAAGGTGCATTTTCTTTAATCATAGTAAGAAAATTTGCCCCGCCTTGATAAAATATAATTTTCCCTGCCATATACTGTTCAAGAGCCTCTCTATGAGTAAATGTTATGCTCTCCTGAGGGATAAGATCTTTTTGGTACAAACCTTTAAACATCTCAAAAACTTCTTGAGCTCTTGGAAAATCTTCCGGCTCGGAGATACCGTACTTATTTAGGATTTTTACCATTGTATCGTTTTCTGTAATTGTCGGAAGGTATGCGTACGCTCCGGTATGGGTTTTAACTTTTTCAGAAATAGCAGCCAACTCTTTATAAGTTTTAGGAAGTCTTATAATTCCTGACTTGTTGAATAAATCTTTGTTATAAATTGTTACTGCGCTTGTTGCATACCAAGGAATTGAGTATAATTTGTCGTTATATTTTAATGCGTTAATAATTTCAGGATTAAATTCGCTTACTGCTTCTTCGTTGATTTCTTCTAACGTTCCCTTTTGAGCAAGGAGAGCAGAAAAATCCGGGTTAAGGTTGATTAAATCAGGAGGATTGTCGCTCATTACCGCAGCAAGAGTTCTTTTTTCACCCTCCGAAAAAGGTACATCAATCCAATTTATATGGACATTCGGGTGATCTTTTTCGTAATCACGGATTACTTTATACATGTATCCTGAAAAATCTCCCATCTGTAAAGTCCAAAAAGTTACAGTCAAAGGCTCGTGCTCTTTTCTTATAGAACAAGCCGTAAGAGTCAGTATAGAAATTATTGTGAATAAAAATATTAGTGTTTTTTTCAGAATAAGACCTCTCCCTCAATTTGCTCAAAATTTTAAGCTAACTTTTTATATCTGAGTTTAGATTTAAGTCAATGTATTTGAAAGTGTTTGTCAAAATTCCCGGAGGGAAATTATAGATATTGTTGCAAGGAGTTATCTTAAGTATTGCATTAGTACTGTCAACGCCGGCAATAGTTGCAAGATACTGGTTGCGATTTACCGTAAAAACAACGTATCCGTTTGAGGTTTGAACTTCATCTATCAAAAATCGGTTTGCAGATAGGGAAGCAAGAGTAAGATAGAAAAGTTTTTCTTTATTAACTGCAAAAATCTTTGTACAGTTTTCAAAATTAATATTCTGTGGTGTAGTGCTTGGAGCCTGCTCATTTGCAAAAACAAGCGGCAGACCGATTATTAACGATAAGAATACAAAAAACTTTTTCATAACTTTCTCCTATTTTATTTCAGGATAACATATATGAATTTGTTTTAACTCCTTTGATTACTGTATTATCATGTGAGAAAAAATTTTAAATGTATCATATTTTAGATTTTATGTAATCTTGCAAAACTTCTTTCAAAAAACTATCCCCTTCAATTTTGTACGAAAAATTTGGTATTTTTTCAGAAACATCAAGAAGTGGATACATAAAATCAAGATTACTGGAAGGATCAGTGTTGTTGGGATGAACGAAGAATTCTAAAGAGAATTTGCTTGTTTCTATAATAACTTTTATCTTATAGACTCTTGCACTTGAAGAGCCTCCACGCGTTATAAGTTTGGAAATCATTCCTGCTTTTATTTCAACGCTAAATTTTTTTATATCTTCCAGTTTAATTTTTGTTATTTTCTTACTCGATAAAAAAGCATATACTAATGTCATAGTATCATCCGATATTTGTAGAGCAGAAACATATCCTTTTTTCAAAAATACATATCTTTTTACATGTTCAACTCCAACAAAAGAGACTATAACAAGAAAGAAGATTAGTCCAATAAGCCTGTCAATGCTATTGGGAGCAAGTGCAGCATACAACCCGGTTATTATAACAAAAATTCCTCCGGCAAGAGTAAAGCCGAGCGAACATGGCGTATGATTTTGAAGCACAACAATTTTTGACATCTTAGGATGTAATATAACACTTTCAATAGAAAAATGTATCCATTACATAATGTAAAATAAAGGCTTATAGGTTGTTAAAACGGCTATTCGGTGATATAATTAGCTTAATATATAAGTACAGAGGAAGAGATTATGTTACAAGAAGCAACAAGGGCTATAAATTCAGCATTCAATAATAGTTTCATAAAGAAACTGAGCCAATACCTTCACGATTGTGTGAGAGAAGAGGTTAAGAGTTCAACTTTCAGGAATCTGAAAGCAGACAAGGATAACAAATGGATTTTTCTAAGTGAAGAAGATACTTTGTTTACCCAAGGGCTTGAATATATTCGTCTTGAGGGTTCTGATCCGAAGCTAACTGAACTTATGATTCAGTCAGAAACCAGCCAAAAGGATAAATATTTGATTTACGGATATTTATTCTTGGTAGGAAAATCTAAAACAGGAAGGAAAAATGAATTTTTAACACCGCTTCTTTACTCTCCTTGTCGTTTGGAGCGTAATGGCGTAAATATAAACTGTATGCTTACGGATGAATTTATTTCTCTGAATACAGGTGCTCTTACGGCTCTTATGAAAAAAAGTGACGATGAAGATGAAACTGAACAGCTTCTTGAAGGTCTTTTGGATGTAGTTCCTTCTGTTCCTATAACACAAGAAAAAATGGATGTGTTTTTAACTACACTAAAATCAATAGTTCCTGATATTGATATATCTTTAAATCCCGAAAATATTGTAAAAGAAGATAATATTACTAAGGATTTTTACAACGAAAAAATAAATTCCGAAAATATTGATGAAATTATAGAAGAAGAGGAAAATTCAAAAAAAACATCAATAAAGTTAGAAAAAATAAGTTTAACTAACCAATGTGCAATAATTTTAACAAAGCGTCCTGCTGTAACTGCCGGGGTTTTGCATGAGCTTACGCAAATAGCTGAAAAGCCAAGCGGAATTTATAGAGAAACAGTTTTAAATCTTATAAATGAAGAGTATACTCAATCAAAACCAACCGATACTCAGCAGAAAACCTTGGCGGATTTTTTCCCGGTGACGCCATTATCTCTATCTGATGCGCAACTAAATGTAATAAAAAACGTTGAAAATGCAAAATTAGTATC
Organism: Candidatus Gastranaerophilales bacterium; assembly: GCA_944323165.1. Taxonomy (GTDB): domain Bacteria; phylum Cyanobacteriota; class Vampirovibrionia; order Gastranaerophilales; family Gastranaerophilaceae; genus CAG-196. The sequence continues at coordinate 18,251 of CALURK010000012.1, forward strand.
AGTATTTGGGCCTCCTGGAACAGGTAAATCCCAGACTATTGTTAATCTTGCAGCGCATTTAATAGCAAACGGAAAGACTGTTTTAGTCGCTTCCAGAATGGATAAAGCTGTTGATGTTGTGGCAGAAAGGTTAAATGAATTAGGAGCACCTTTTCTTGCCCTAAGAGCCGGAAGGTTAAATTATCAAAGAGAACTTTCTATGCAATTACAGGATTTATTGGCAAACAAGGTTGACTTGGATGAAGGTGCTGAGAACTCTATTTTATGTGATGTATCCGATATGGAAGAACTTTTAAAAGCTATTTCCGATTTGGAGAAAAAGTCTGAAAAAATCATAAAACTGGAAGAAGAATGGACAACGGTCAAAGAGCAGGTGGATTTAGAAAAACCAATGCATTTGAATCCTGTATTTATAAAAAATGTTTTAAAAGAGGATGAAATAAAGACTGTTGAAAATTCGATATCTGCGCTGAGTGCGAATATGGAAAAATCAGGATTTTTCTCTGGTCTTAAGAATATGTCCGCTATCGGAAACTTAAAAAAGATTCTAAAGATAAATAATTTTGACGTAAATAATGAAAACTTAATGACGTTAAAGAATGAGTTAGAATACGCAAAACTTATCTGTAAGGGAAGAAAAATAGAAAACGAAATTCAAACAATAGGAAATATTCATGTTCTTTCGGAGCAAATCAGAAATCTAAAAAAGAAACAGAAACGCCTTGCGATAGATATTTTAAAAACAAAACGCAGACAAGCTTTAAAAGGCTTAATGCAAGATCCTGTAAAACGACAAAGATTATTTGTTCATTCAAAATCTTTGGTAGAAAGGAAGAAGAATTTACAAAACAGATTATTAGAAACGGAAGATTTTAAACCACTATTGGAAGCTTTCCCTTGCTGGTGTGTTACAACTTATGCTGTATCAGGTTCACTTCCAATGAAGCCTGGGTTATTTGATGTCGTAATCATTGATGAAGCTTCTCAGTGTGATATTGCAAGCTGTTTCCCAATTCTTTATAGGGCAAAAAAGGCTGTAGTAGTAGGAGATGACAAGCAGCTACCTCATCTTTCGTTCTTGGAAAAAGCGAAAGAACAATCTTTTCTTTCTCAATACGGCATAAATGACCGATATCAGCTAATGTGGAGATTTAGAACAAATTCTATGTTCGATCTTGCAAATTACTATTCTATGCATCCTGTGCTTCTGGATGAACATTTCAGAAGCTTGCCGCCGATTATTAATTTCTCAAATAAAGAATTTTATGGCGGAAGAATTAGAGTTATGAGAAGGAATGATAATACCAGAAAAGTTTTGGAAACAGTTGTTGTTCCTGATGGAAAGGTAGATTTTGATGCAACAAGAAATTTACCTGAAATTGAAGCTTTGGTAAAAAGGCTGCATGAAATAGTTGTAGAAGATGAAAGAAAAAATCCTGACAACCCAGTAACTATAGGCATTATCTCACCTTTTAGAGCACAGGTAGAACAGCTTAAGATTTCTGTCGCTAAGGTTCTCTCTGAATATATGATGGAAAAACACCAAATTGAAATTGGTACTGCGCATACTTTCCAAGGAGATGAGAGGGATATTATCTTAACTTCATGGGCTTATGCGAATAATAGTTTCCCTCAGAGTTTGATATTCCTGCAAAAACCAAATTTATTCAATGTAGCAATAACTCGTGCAAAATATCAGATGATAAACTTTATCTCAAAAGACCCGAGAGAATTACCAGAGGGTTTGTTGAGAAGTTATTTGGGCTATGTTCAAGAATATGAGGATAGATATTCACTAAGAACAGCTGATAATTTTGATGAAAATATTTATAAGAATAACTTTGAAAAAGAAGTCGCTCAGGCTTTCAGAGATTTGGGACACGATGTAAGCTGCGGTGTTGAAATTGCCGGATTGAGTGCAGATTTACTTGTTGATAACAAATTTGTAATTGAATGCGATGGAGTGGAAGATAAAATTTCATCTAAAATTTCTAATATGAAAAAACAAGCAATAATAGAACGTTCGGGACTTAAAGTTTCCAGAATTTCTTTAAGAGAATGGAATTATTCACCTAAAGCTTGTGTTGATAGAATAATCAATTGTAATTTGTAAAAAAATATTAAATATTTATAAAAAAATAGCAAAAAAAATTGTTCAGAGGTTTTGAATAATTGTCAATCAGCTATATGTAAGGAGAAATTTATGAATATAACACCTATCGGTTATAATAATCAAGGTTTTAAAGGTTCACTAATTGTTAATAACCTCAAAAACAAAAAGATTGAAACTTTTATGACAGATAAAAAGATGGACAAACATATTAGAGAAAGTTTCAACAATATTATTAGTGAGCATATGTTTGTAATGAGATCTCAAAAAGAGTGCCTTACTAATTTGAAGGAATGTGTAAGTAAGTTTTCTGAAATCTTGGGTAAAAATATCGGGAAAGATTTAAAATACCCATCTTCAAAGAAAATTTCCGTAATGTACAGTTCTGGTAAAGATTTATCAAAGCTTGATGTACCTGAACATTTTTCAATCATACATTCGGTTAAATAATAAATTTTAGAGTATAATAATACTAATGAAGTATGCGTTAGTATTAGTAAATATAAAAGGGCTTGGAGTAAAAACTTTCAGTTATTTGATACCTGACGAGATGAAAGATGTTATTCAAATCGGTCAGGCAGTCTTGGTTCCCTTTGGAAGGCAAGGACTTATTAACGCTTTTGTTGTCGGATTTTCAGATTATTTACCTGGAGATTTTAAGGCAAAAAAAATTAATAAAATAATTGATGAAACCCCTTTGTTTTCACTAAAATACTTAAAGCTTTTAGAGTGGGTTGCAAATTATTATTGTACTGATTTTGTAACGGTTTTAAATGCCGCCCTTCCGATGAAATTAATTGAAAAAAATGCAAAAATAGAACTCGCTGTTTCTCCTGGTGATAACACTGATGAGGCTGGGCTAACAAAACGGCAAAAGGAAATCCTTTCCTTATTAAAAGAGCGTGGGAAATGTTCTTTGCTGGAGTTTGAAGAGCTTGCAAAGACTACAAGAGCCACTATGAAAAAACTTGCCCAGAGTGGACATGTTAAATTGGAAACCGAATACATTTACAGAAATCCACTCTACATATTTAAAGATGTTAAGACAGAGCCTTTATATGAATTATCCGGCGAGCAGATTACGGCTTACGAGGGGATAAAGGCAAAAATGAAATCTCCTAATCCGATTTTGTTGCACGGAGTAACAGCTTCCGGGAAAACAGAAGTTTATTTTAAACTAATAAAGGATGTTATAGATTCAGGTAAAAATGTTCTTTTTTTGGCTCCTGAAATAGCTTTAGCTTCTCAACTTACCAAACGATTGGCTCGCAAATTTGGGATAAAAGATGTCGCAATTTGGCATAGTAGTATTTCGGACGGTGAAAAATATGATGTTTGGCAAAGACTTTATAAAAATGATATCAAGATCCTTGCCGGCGCACGCTCAGCAGTGTTTGCACCTTTGCAAAACATAGGTTTGATAATTATTGATGAGGAGCATGAAGGAGCTTATAAGCAAACAAATCCGGCTCCAAGATATGATGCAAGAGTCGTTGCAAGAAGACTTGCTCAATTCCATCAAGCACCGCTACTATTAGGCTCTGCAACCCCCGACGTTTCAACTTATTATTACGCTACAAACAATAATAATCTTTTTGAGATGAAACATCGCTTTAACAATTCTCCTCTCGCTCTTCCACAAGTTATAAATATGCAGGAATACGGAAAAGCTGCCTATAGAGGGATAATTTCTAAACCATTACAAACAGAAATTAAGGAAACTTTGGATAGAGGTCAACAAGTAATTCTTCTTATGAATAGGAGAGGATATTCAACCTATACGCAGTGCAAAGCTTGCGGTACGGTTATAGAATGTCCTGATTGCTCAATTCCTATGATCTGGCATACAAGTATTAAAAAGTTAAAATGTCATTATTGTAATCGAGAAATGAGCTTCCCGGATTATTGTCCTCAATGCGGAAGCGATGCGCTATCAACATCAGGTGTTGGAACCCAAAAAATTGAACTTCTTATAAAAGAACTTTATCCTGATTATAGAGTGGAAAGAATTGACAGTGATATTTTGACCAGAAAAAATGCTCATATTGAGCTTCTTAATAAATTCCAAAATAAAGAAATAGATATTCTTGTCGGAACTCAAATGATTGCAAAGGGCTTGGACAACCCAAATGTAACTTTGGTTGGGGTATTGAGTGCCGATTCCGGGTTTAATATCCCTGATTATAGAGCTTCAGAGCGAGGTTTCCAATTACTTACTCAGGTTGCAGGACGGGCTGGAAGAGGAGAATTTAAGGGAAAAGTGCTATTCCAAACCTACAATCCTGATTACTACGCTTTTCAAACGGCTAAGGCTCAGGACTATGAGAAATTTTTTGAGACAGAAATTAAAGCAAGACAAGAATTTGATTATCCTCCGTTTAGCCAAATTATTCGATTAATTTTGTCTTCTCAAAATAATTTTAGGGCCGAAAAATCAGCTATGGAAATAGCTTTAAGACTAAATACAATGACTGAAAAGTTCGGATTTGGTGAATACTTGGAAACTCTTGGACCAACACCTTGTGTTATAGAAAAATTAAACGGTTTTTACAGATTCCAAATTCTTATAAAAAACAAACTTTCACAAAAAGGGCACGATTTCGTTTCTAAGTTCTTAAACAAAATTACTATCCCAAAAGATATAAGACTTGCTATTGATGTCGATCCTTTAGATATCTTATAAACAGATTGATTTAAATCTTTTTCATTAGTAATTATAATCCCTTAGAGGCGGTCTTGAGTTATCAAACTCTCCATACAAATTATTCTTTTTAGTTTTTTTGATATCTATAGGCTGGTATAAGCTTTGATCCTCAAGTTTTTCGGTTTCCTGCTTTTTGAAATTTATATTAAATATATTTTTCTCCTTAGCAGAAGTTTCAACAGGCTTTGTTACAGGCTCTTGAATTTTCGTATCTTTTTTATTATCCAAAATCGGCTCAGCCTTCACTTCCAGTTGTTTTTGAAGTTCCTTTTCTTTTGCTTTTTCAATAGCTTTTTGTTTTCTTTCTTCTTTATAATTATTGTACTTTTCTTTCGTATCTTCTATTGTATTATTAACCTTCGTTTTTGCTGCATTATAATCTTTGCTACCTTCTCTATGCCATCTTCTGTATTTTTTCGTAAACACATTATCAAAATTGCCCATATCATAATAAATTTGCTTTGTTTCCTTATCATAAACACTCGGAGGCAAAATACTCTTCTGAACATTTTGAGCAATTTCCGGACAAAGCATTCTTGAATAATCTCTAATTTTTTGCAACTGTTCAGTTTGCGGAGAAGGTCCTCGAGTTATAATTCTATTTTCTACAACACTAATTGTTTTATAGAAAGTGTTTGACCACAAAACAGTATTATTCTGAGTATCAACTAAAACTGCGTAAGTACAAATTTTGTACGCAGGATCTACAACAGTCGCTCCCGGAATATTCAAGAAATCCCACAGTGTTCTTCTTAAAATATAATTTTCCGAATCCAAGTATGAAGTGATTAGAAGAGCATACCTTGCTTGAGATTTGTTAACAATTTTCTTTAACTGAACAAAATCAACATTATAAGAAGTCTTAAATTTATTAGACATAGCCTTCGCCGGATTATAAAGATAAGGGCTGCTCTTGAGCAATGCTCTTTCTTCACTGACAGTAGGTGCCTTGATATAATCCGTTTTGTTTAACAAATTAACAACTTCATTTGCAAAAAATTCCGCAGCTGCATTATATATATAAGAATCTAATGCAACATTTTCCGTAACAATATTATCCGGCAAAACAACAACCTTGTACTGTTCAGCCATAACAAACGGCGAAAATAATATAACTATCCCAGCTGCTAATATTTTTAATAAATCTCTCACGATAAAATTATATCATAACAACAATAAACATCCAAATATTAAGTATACTACTGTACATGTTGTCGCTTTACTGGTATTATAAGTATTATCATAATGAAACAAAGTTTAAATAAATATATAATTCTAATAATAGTTTTTTATGTATTCTGGATAGTTGCATTGCCATTTCTGTTTACCAAGGCAGTTCCGGAAGTTTGTGAGAATATTTCGCATAATTCTGGTTATGAAATAAATATAGAGAATCCGCAATTAATCCTCACTCCGCTTCCAACGGCAAAAGTCAAAGCCAAAAGTATAGAAATTAAGTCTAAAAAAGCCCAAGATTTAACACAAATAGGTGACTTTGAAGTTTCGGTTAGGCTTCTCCCGCTTTTATCAGGAAAACTTCATATAAATAAAATATCCGCCTCTAAAATAGAAATTTATTCTGTTTTGAATAAAGAGCTGCAGCTTGATAAAAAATTCTTAAGCAATTTGAACAAGACAAAAATAAAATGCAAAGAAGTTAGCATAAAGGAGATTTCAGTAAAATTAAAACAATCAAATGTAGCAACACCTGTAATTTATTCAGCAAAAGATATATATTATAAATCAAATGCACGAGCTTTAAAATGTAGTATTTTAAGTGAATTAAACATAAAAAATTCAATCTCTGAAGCTAACATCAATTTATACTTACCTAAAAATAATAATGTTGCAAAAAGTGTGGTTGACGTAAAATTTGATAATTTTGATTTAGCGCCGCTTGGCGAATACCTAAAACAATATCTTCCCAACGACTTAACCAACATATCAGGTGTTATTGATGTCAGAGTAAATAAGAAAAATTTGGTTGCAACACTTGAAAATTGCGCAATAATAATGAAAGATAATGCAAAATCAATTATTTTTCCAAAGAAATTACAAATAAATTCAAATTTTAATATCACAAGCAAAGAAATAAATTTTGAAACAATCGACATAAAGGCTCCTAAAATAAGCACAAGCGTAAGCGGTAAAATCACTAATTATCTTGACAGATCAATAACCTTGCTGGACTTAAATGTGTGCCTGAACAAATCCAGAATCGAAGATATGGTAAATATGTTACCGCCTTTGGCAGTAGAAGAATTTAACATTTATAAATTAAAAAAATACAAATTTTACGGAGATGTAATCGGCAATTTTTCAATCAAGGGAGATATTTATGAGCCTAATGTAAACGGCGAAGTATTTATTAGTAACGGAATACTAATAAAACCAATCAAGAATGCCTCGGGCGCGACCGTAAAATTAGATTTTACAGGTAAATACTTAACTTATGATGTAGATGTCCCCGCAGGTGGTTCAGAAAGAGTATGGGTAAAAGGCGGTGTTGAACTTTACAACGTAAAATATGCAGATATGCGAGTTTGGAGTACAAAGAAAGTCGACTTGCAAACTGCAGAAGAAAAGGTTTTGCCAATTCACGAAATTTTAAACTTCGTAATCGGCCCTGTTCCGATAATGGATGTTAAAGGGGACGGCAATATTGATATAGTAGTTAAAGGTAACAGAAAAAACCCGCACGTTTGGGGCGTTCTTAATTTCAACAACGTAAAAACATTTTTCAATGAAATTCCTGATATGGTGCTTACAAACGCTCAAGCCGTTTTAAGTTTTGATGATCAAAATGCAGTTTTTCAAACAAAAAAAGGCTTAGTAAATGGAGTTCCTATAAGTATAAACGGAACTTGTAATCTTTTCGGCAAATTCGATTTCGATGTAAAATCAAACTCTCAAGATATTGCCTATTTGTATCACGCACTTGAAACATCAACAATGATTGATGATATCAAAAAAATGCTTCCTAAGCTTGATACCTGCAAAGGCCCCGTTAACTTGAGCATGAAAGTTTTCGGCTCAATTATAGATGTAGAAAATATTAAATTTAATCAAAATCTTTTTTCTAAAGGAGAAATTGAACTACTTGGCAATAGTTTTGGAATGCAGGGCGTTAAAATCAATAATACTAAAGGAAAGATTAATTTTGACGGGACTTCCGCAAATGCCAGTATTGATTCCTTTATCGGAAATTCAAAATTGTCAGCAAGGGCTAATGTAAAAAATAATATTGCAGAAGCATCTATTACAATACCTAAATTGAACGTAAATGATATTATACCTGCAAATCAGGAAATAAAATCAGATTTCGGAAATATTTTAGTAAACGTTAATGCCAAATACAAAGGTAAAATTGATACAATAGAATATGATAAAGCAAATTTTGAAGCCAAAATTCTCGGAACACTACCCCATAACAAACTAAAATTATCGAATGGCATAATAACTTTACATAACGATAAATTAAAGATTTCTAACTTAAAAGGGAGTATGGTAGATTCTCAAAGCTCATTTAACGTTAACCTTGATGCGGATAATGTTTCGCAAAAACCGAAAGTAAATGGACTGGTTCAGCTTAAATCGTTCGATTTATCCATACTTAGTATGATAAATCAATATTCTTTTATCCCAAAAGAACTAAAAGATATTGAATTCAAAAAAGGTAAAATAAATACCAACTTCAAAATTCATAATAACAATATAAATGCATACACAGATCTTGGCGGATTAATTTTGGTATATAAACCCCTAAATCTTCCAATAAAGATTGTAAATGGAAGCTTAATGCTTAGAAATAAAGATTTAAGGCTCAACAAATTGAACCTCCTTGCCGATAATATGCCAATACTCTTAGACGGCGTAATCAGCAATATCATTGATAAACAAAACTTTGATGTATATATAAACTCAAAACCTAAACAAGATTTTATAGACAAATACATAAACAAAAATCAAATATATCCAGTGAAAATCAAAGGTGATATTGTTTACACACTAAGACTAAAAGGAGTTAGAGATAATTTTGACGTAAAAGCTGATGTAAACATGGCTCCTGATTCAAGCATATACCACCTAGGAGCAACCGTTGGTGATGTAGAAAACGCTATTGTTCTTAATTTAGAAACCAAAATTATCAAACAAAATATTCTTAAAATAAAAGAATTTTCTTATGACAAAATCATATCTTCTCTCGGCAGCCGCAGTACAAGATTAAATATGCTAAAAGCTAAAGGCGGTATTGAAGTATACAAAGATGATTTGGTATTCCACGATTTATACATAAAAACTCAAAACCCTACAGATGCAAGAATTTTCAACATAATTTTCAGAAAACCTAACATTAAACAAGGTCAATTCACATCTGATTTAAGATTCAACGGCAGGTTGTCAAATCCTAGATTGTCAGGGGATTTTCATATTTTTGAAACTAACATACCGTTTCTAGACACCACAATGAAAAATATAACCCTCAAGTTCAAAGATAAGACAATCGATTTAACTTCAAAAGGAGAAATTTTAGGTAATGATGTTAATGTAAGTGCGATACTAAAGAATAAACTCACTTCACCATATTATGTGGAAAAAGCAAATATCTACACAAAAGTATTTGACTTAAATTACATTATAGAAAAATTAAAATTATCTCAAGTCGATAATTACCAAACATTTGAATCATTTGAAGGTGCAGATTTATCTTCAATAATAATAAAAGATATGAACTTAAATGCTGATAATATCTATTTAAGAAATATCGTAGCAAAGGATTTTAAAGCAAATGTATCAATGAGCGACAAAAAAGTCTTGAATGTAAATGACTTTACTTTCAGCATTGCAGAAGGAATATTGAACGGAAAATTTAATTATAATATAGAAAACAGCAATACAACTCTTGCCTTAAAAGCAAAAGACATTAATGCTAACGATTTAACATTCGCATTATTTGATTTAAATAATCAAATATATGGAGGTTTAACAGGAGATATCAATCTATCTTGTAACGGCACCGACTTCGAGAATTGTATGAAAACCTTAAACGGCAAAACAACCTTCAGCGTAACAGACGGCAGAATGCCGAAATTAGGCTCTTTGGAATACCTTCTAAAAGCCGGAAACTTAATTAAAGGAGGAATTACAAGTATTTCAATAAATAGTGTGATAGATATCATCACACCGCTTAAAACAGGAGATTTTTCTACAATAAAAGGAAAAATAAATATAAAAGACGGTGAAGCTGATAAAATAGAAATCTTAACCAAGGGAAAAGATTTGAACTTGTTTATTACAGGTAAATACAATTTCTCTACCGCAAACGCGAATATGGAAGTCTTTGGTCTACTCTCCAAAAAGATTTCAACAATGTTTGGTCCAATCGGGAATTTATCATTAAATACTCTATTTAACGCAATCCCTGGAGTCGATTTATCAAAAGACAGCAAACTACTGGAGCAAATAAACAGAATCCCCGGAATAGAGCTTTCAAGCAAAGCCTACCGAAAATTTGTTGCCGAAATCAAAGGTAACATTAATGGAGATGATTACGTCACAAGCTTCAGGTGGATTAACTAAAAGCTAGAAATTTACATTGGCAATTCGCCATTTTCAATAATAAATTCCTGAGCTGCCTGCAAATTATTGTTAAATCTTTCTCTAAAAGAAACAATGGTATTTGCAAACTCTTCAGAATATCCAAATTCATCTATAATTTCTTGAGCACTCATATCATTAGTAGCAATTGCCATTGTAGCTTTAGTGCTTTCACTCCTAGTAATATTATTTTTAGAATCATTTAATTGTGCCATAGCCATTAGATAAGCAGCAGCTTCATCAGAAGACAACGACATATTCTTGTCCTTATCTAAAACTCCTATGTTCAATAAAATTGATACAAACTTTTCTGCATCATCTGTACCGTATAAAGCATCGCCCTCTTGTGGCAAATTCATTGCATTATAATTTTTGAATTCATCTACAACACCTAAAGCTTTTTTTCTTGCAGCCAAAGATGACATTCCTTTTCTTTCATATTGAGCTGTTAATTCTGTAAGAAATAGTTCATGAGCATCAATTTGTCCGTTTCCATCTTGATCCATAGTTTCAACATACTCTTTACCAAATTGTTTATACATTGAACGTAATTCATCAACAGTTTTTGCTTTTGAACAATCACTTTCATATTCTGCGAGTCCGTCTTTTTCTAAGACCTGTTTTTCAAAATTTTGGAACCTTAAACCTTTTGTATAATTTACAATTCTTTCTTGTAAAACTTCATCATTTGTCTCTATATTGTTTTGCTTATTGTATATACAAATCATTTCATATTTTGATTTGATTTTTGCCATATCTTCTTCACTGATATTATCTATATCAATACCGGAATTCGTTAAAATTGTCTTTATTTTTTCTTCAGTTGACTGAGCTTTTTCTTCGGTAGCTTGAGTTTTTTCCTCTGCAACTTGAGCTTTTTCTCCTGTTGATTCTTCTACTGCAGCATTATCTTCTGCTACTTTTTCTTCAGTTTTTGTATCTGTGATACCTAAACTTTTTTTAGCTAAATCCAAAATCTGCTGCCAAGCGTTTTTACTGATTTTATAATTACCTTCTTGAACAACATAATTTTTGTTATTTTGAATATCCTCATCACCACCGCTATACTGTTTTTCAGAAGCAGCTTTATCGTTTTTTATAACACTAAAAACTGAATTCCATTCTGTCAAATTCAACTTCACGTCTTGATTAAATTCCTTATCAAGATGCCTGTCTATTGCTTGTGAAATTCCTTCACCATATTTAATATTTATGTTTATAATATCCTGTGCCATATCCATATAAAGTACTCTTCTTTTTACAACTTGCGTCTTTTTAGAAAATCTTTACAAAATTTTACATTTTGCTTTTAAAAATAATCTTTTATGTGTATAATTAAGTGTAAAAATTACAATAGAAGATAGGAATATAAATGGCACTAAATTTTCAAGATTTAATACTTAATTTATCAAGATTTTGGTCAGACTATGGTTGTATAATCCAACAGCCTTATGATATAGAAAAAGGCGCATCTACGATGAATCCTGCGACTTTTTTGAGAGCCTTGGGGCCTGAACCTTGGTTTACCGCGATGGTTGAGCCTTGCAGACGTCCTACCGATGCAAGATATGGTGAAAATCCTAACAGATTAGGTCATTATTTTCAGTACCAAGTGATTTTAAAGCCATCTCCTGATAATGCACAAGAATTATATTTAAAAAGTTTAGAAGCAATGGGAATAGATCTTTCCAAGCACGATGTAAGATTTGTGGAAGATAACTGGGAATCACCAACCCTTGGTGCAGCAGGTGTAGGCTGGGAAGTTTGGTTAGACGGAATGGAAATTACTCAGTTTACTTATTTCCAACAAGTCGGCGGTTTAGAAGTTAAGCCGGTTGCTTTAGAAATTACATACGGTCTTGAAAGAATTGCTATGTATATTCAAAACAAAGAATCCGTATTTGATATTATGTGGAATAACACTTTAAAATACGGTGACATTTATCTCCAAAATGAAATTGAACAATCGAAATATAATTTTGAGTATTCTGATGCTGACAGATTATTCAAATTATTTGACGCGTACCAAAAAGAAGTCGATAATTGTATAAATGCAGAATTAGTTTTGCCTGCTTATGATTATGTATTGAAATGTTCACATACTTTTAACCTTCTTGATGCAAGAGGAGTAATCAGTAAGGATGAGCGTATCAATTTTATTAATAGAGTAAGAACTATGGCATCTGCTGTAGCGGAATTGTATGTAAAACAACGTGAAAAACTTGGTTTCCCTCTATTAAACAAACAAATCATTACAAAATAAGCATAATATATTAATTGTTAGATAAAGAAAGGTAACAAATGACGGAAAAAAAATCTTCATTACCGATTGTTCAGGTTATCAAGAAAATGCTAACCTTAAAAAATCTTGACGATGCTATTGCATCTTCTCAAAAAGGCGGCTTAGAAAAAACTTTAGGCGTTTGGGACTTAATTATTTTAGGTGTCGGCGCAATTATTGGTTCAGGAATTTTTGCAATAGTTGGTATTGCAGCCGCAGGAAGCCCTGACGGTTCCAGTCCGGGAGCAGGTCCGGCGTTAGCAATTTCTATGGTAATAGCAGCAATTGCTTGCGTTTTTTCTGCATTATGTTACAGCGAATTTGCGACAATGATACCTGTTGCTGGTGGTGCTTACGCTTACACTTTCGCAACTTTGGGCGAGTTTGCAGCGTGGATTATCGGTTGGATTTTAATGCTTGAATACGCTATTGGATTTATTGCTGTAGCGTGTGCTTGGACAAACCACTTCTTACAATTTATAAAAGGTTTCTCCAGCGTACTTCCTGCTTGGTTTGTTAACCCACCTTTGTGGTTAGTTAATGACTACAGATCAGCTGTAAGTGCATATCAATCGATGGGAGTTGATTATCATAGTGCTATTCCGCATTTTGCCGGAATTCCTTTCTGCATTAATCTTCCTGCTATCATAATGATTGCAATTATTACTGCAATATTAGTTAAAGGTACTAAAGATTCAGCAAAAATGGCTGGAATTATGGTTGCGGTTAAATTGGGCGTAATTGCATTATTTGTACTGACAGGAATGTTTTATATTAGACCTGAAAACTGGACACCTTTTGCGCCAAACGGTTTTGAAGGCGTATTTATGGGTGCATTTATAATATTCTTTGCATACATCGGATTTGACGCTTTAGCAACAGCTGCAGAGGAATGCAAAAATCCTCAAAGAGATTTGCCGATTGGGATTTTAGGTTCTTTAGTTGTTACTACTATTGTTTATGTCTTAGTTGCATTAGTTTTAACAGGTATGCAGCCTACCAGCGGCACTGCAATTCCTGAAGGTTTATTTAAAGCTCCGATGGCATTTGCTATGACTGCAGTTCACCAAAACTGGATTGCGGGATTAATTTCTATAGGTTCATTAGCAGGCTTAACTTCTGTTCTTCTTGTTATGCACATGGCGGCAACAAGAGTACTTTATGCAATGAGCAGGGATCATTTTATACCGAGTGTTTTCCAAAAACTTCACCCTAAGTTTAACACTCCTCACATCCTTACAATTACCGTTGGTGTTGTTGGGATATTGGGAACTTTAATTTTAGACTTGAATGTAGCTGCTTCTTTGTGTAACTTCGGAACATTTACTTCTTTTATAATTGTATGTGTTGCAATACTTATATTAAGAAAAGTTGACCCTGATAGACCTAGACCTTTTAAAGTTCCGTTCTGTCCTTGGTTTCCTCTTGCAGGAATTGCTTGCTGCGGCGGATTAATGATTTTCTCAATGATCGTTGCGAAGGGCAACACGGCAAAATTATCTACAGAAATGTTTATAGTATGGATTATCATGGGTGCATTAATATATGCAACTTATGGATATGGAAAGAATAGAAAAGTTGAAAAACTGGCGGAAGAAAAAATAGCAATTGAAAATGAAAAAGTTGAATACAGTACTAAATAATTTAATAAAATGCAAAAGCCCACAAGAGTTAATTGAGGCAGGAGAAAATTCCGGGCTTAAAAAGACTTTAGGAGTCTTTGATCTGATAGTTCTTGGAATAGGTGCTGTTGTTGGAACGGGTATTTTCACTATTATCGGAAGTGCTATTGTTGGAAGTTCTGACGGAGCAGGTGCCGGTTCTGCTGTTATAATTTCTATGGTATTAGCGGCTATTGCAAGCGTTTTTTCAGCATTATCTTATTCAGAAATCGCAGCAATGATGCCTGTTGCAGGTAGTGCGTACACTTATACTTATGCTACGATGGGCGAATTTATGGCCTGGATGGTAGGCTGGATTTTAATGCTTGAATATGCAATCGGTAACATCACGGTTGCAAGCGCTTGGACAGGATATTTTGTACAATTCTTAAAAGGTTTTAAACATATACTTCCATCTTTTATTGTCAATTGCCCTCTATGGCTAAGAAATGATTACAGAACTATGTATGAAATTTGCAATAAATATGGTTGGAATGTACACGACAAGATGCCTTTCTTACATTTTCCATTTGGCTTTGAGATGCCTATTGCAATAAATGTTCCCGCAATAGCTATCGTTCTTTTACTCACCATTCTTCTTGTAAAAGGGGTTAAAGAGTCCACAAAAGTTGCAACTATTATGGTTGGCGTCAATATGTTTATCATTTTATCCTTCGTTGTTATGGGCGCCTTCTACATAAAACCAGAAAATTGGACTCCTTTCGCTCCAAACGGATTAGAGGGAATTTTCACTGGAGCTTTTGTAATATTCTTTGCATATATTGGATTTGATGCAATATCTACAGCGGCTGAAGAAACAAAAAATCCTCAAAGAGATTTACCTATAGCAATTATGGGAACTCTTGCTATTTGTACAATTTTATACATTTGTGTTGCACTTGTTTTAACAGGAGTTGTTCCTCTAAATGCAATTGATACCCAAGCTCCGCTTGCTCACGCGATGAGATTTATCGGCGTTAACTGGTATGCCGGATTAATTTCTATGGGCGCTTTGTGCGCTCTTACATCCGTCCTTTTAATTTATCAGCTTGGAACGACTAGAATTCTTTTTGCTATGAGCAGAGATCATTTCTTGCCTAAGTCTTTAAATAAAATTCACGAAAAATTCCGCACTCCACATATTTTAACTTGGATTTCCGGGTTAATTGTTATTATTTGCGCGCTATTTATGGACTTGAATATTTCTGCCGAACTTTGTAATTTTGGTACATTTACTTCTTTTATAATTATTTGTGTAGCTTTACTTATTTTAAGAAAAACTGAACCTGACAGAGAAAGACCTTTCAAAGTCCCATTCTGCCCGTGGTTTCCTATTCTTGGAATTTTAACCTGTTTGGGACTTATGTACTGCAAATTTAGCGCTAAAGCAACTTCTGCATATTATTTCATAATATGGCTGCTTATCGGAATTGCAATTTATGCAGGCTACAGCTATAAAGAAAAAAGAAAAGAAGAAAGCGGCAATATTTAAAGAATTACTTTAAATAAAGTATGATTTTTCGCTCATAAATGCTATAATCCTTATTATGAGAATAGTCACAAACAAAGAATTAAGTAATTATAAAGTTTTACCTTTTGACTTATATACAGAAAATAAAGGGAAAATTTTTGAAGCAGGAGAAGTTCTTACCCCGGGAAAACTTATTATGCTTAAGAATTATGTTAAAATTTATACCGAAGAATTTAATACGGAAGAGTCTTCTGAAAATAATGAGCAAGTTAATAACGATGTACCATCTCAACTTTTGAACTTTTCTTATGAAGGGCTTGATGCTTCTGATTTCGAAACCGTTATTAATAAAGACGGATATGTAAAAACTGAAATTCAAGTTAAGATAAAATATTTTTATAAAAGAATCCTTGATTTACTTATTCAAGGCTATTATGAAGAAGGGCTTCTAAAACTTAATACTCTCATCGGAATATTAAAAACAGAAGTTTTTAAACAAATCAATAAATCGGGTAAAGGTTCTAAAATAAGGTTTTTAGGAGAATATGAACTTTGTCACCCTCTTAACGTTGCCATTGTTTCGGGACTCATCGCAAAGAAACTTGATTATTCAACCTTATCAATTGATCAGGTAATTCTTGCAGGCCTTTTGCATGATATTGGAAAATTAAAAATTGATCTTGCAGATTCACAGGCTCTAATTACAATGAACGAAGATGAAGTTAAAGAACATCCAATTATCGGTTATAAAATGATTAAGGAAGAATTTGAACTTCCTGAAGAAATTGCTAAAGTCGCTTTGGAGCACCATGAAAATAACGATGGTTCAGGATATCCTAAAGGTTTATCCAGCGATTATATTTCCGAATACAGCCAGATTATTAATGTTGCAAATTACTACGATAACCTTGCTTTTAACAGAACTCACACTCTTATTACTAATAATAAAGAAGCTCTTAGAACCATGCTTGAAGTCGGAACTAAAAGATTTTCTGCAAGAATGCTTTATACATTTATACACATGTTTAATTATGATGATTCCAAAAGCTTTAATGATATGGTAGTTTAGGCAATTGTTATTTTAATACTGTTGGTAAATCCTATACGTGTAAGACAAATATAGGATTTTATTAAAATGAATAAAGCAGAAGAATTTAGAAAAATTATGACTATCAGCAATACTGATAAAGTTATAATACTAACCAACCATTATCAAATTGTAGGCAAAGTTTATGAGTGCGAAGAATGTAATAGGGAAAGCTTTATAAACCTCACTAACGCATCTTTGTGTTTGATAAACGATGTATATGATAACCAAACTTGCGACAATTATACAAGTTCACACTACGATTGGCTTCACATTAACTTTGATAAAGTCGTGGCATTTTCTTTCAAGGGCTAATAAAAAATAATACTGAATCTAATCTTTCCATAGTTTCTAATAAAGAAAAAGCCGGACAACTGTCCGGCGTATCCCTATATTACTTAATCGTAGTTTACTTAATCGTAAATTGTACTCCCATCATATAAAACTATTTGATTACAGTGAAGAATTTAAATTCGGCAGGCATCAATTTGCCAAAAGATAGCGAGTTTGTAGCCGCAACAAACTTTTCTTCCATATAATCAGTTCCATCAAATCTGAATTCGGAAACTATTGAATAATCACAAGAAAGCTCGATTGTTTTGTCAAAAACTTCTCTACCTTCTCTGATCTCATTTCTACTATTTCCGTTTTCTTCTACAAGAAATTTTTCAGTAGGTGAATTGAAGTTTGCAACAACAAGAATTGAATTCTTCAACCCTTCTTTTTGTATCTGCCAAACAACAAAACCATCATCATCTTGTCTTATAACATGAGCTTCACCATCTGTTATAATAGGGCACTTCTTAACAAATCTGTCCAGAGCATCAAATTTTGCGTAGAAATCATAATCTTTTTCACGCTTCATTGATACCTCGTTACCAATAATATATTCCATGCCGGTCTTTGTAAAAGATTCATCGCCATCTATATACATAACAGGTCTTTGTGCATTCTTTCCGCCAGGTAAGAACTTATACTTAAACCATTTGAATAAAGCACCCTGTTGTCCTAATTGTCCCGGATATCTATCTATTGCTTCAAATTCACCGTCTTGATTGTTATAAGTTTTTAGAATAGAAAGCGGAGTTGACGCTTTTGATGAAGTATTATAATTTGCTAAATTCAAATTATCTTCCGCAATAGCCTCAGGGGTTTTGTAGGATTGTGACACGATATCATTTCCCCACAATACATCAAAATGCATATCTTCGTGATACTCTTTGAAATAATTATCCCAAAGCATATATTCTGCTAATGTTGCAAAATATGGGATTTTCTCTTTCATTGCAGAATTTAGCATTCCCAAAACTTTTCTTGGAGCTCTATAACTTATAGGAACACCATCCTTTTCAGAAACTTCATCTACAATATGATCAATATGATCAACTCTAAATCCGTCAAAATTAAATTCTTCCTGCAAGTTTTTCATATAATCTATAAAGAATTTAATTACATCATTATTATACTTACCATTTTCAAGGCAAACAAAATAATAAGGAGTTTGACAATCAAGATTAGCGAATTTTGTAACATCTTCACCATTAAATTTGTAATGTTTAAATACCGGATAAGAAGCACCTTCGCTCATTCTGTCAAATACAGGAACTCCAGCAGAACACCAAGCCCCACCAGGAGCAGGCCACATTCCTTCTTGTATTAATCCTTGTATTATTTCATTCTGATTTAAGATATCCTTTTCTGAAAGTTTCTTATTGTGAGTATTTCCTGCCAATTTGTTTATTATCATTTTCGCTTTCTTATGAAGCTTATCCTGAATACTCTTTTCTAACATTGAATTTGATAAAAATATCTTTGTTTCTTTCAAATCTTCATCAATTTCGTTGAAAATATTTCTGTAATGTTCAGTTAAATCACCATAGCTTTCGCCTTTTAAGGATTTCTTATAAATTCCTGACACAATATCCAAATCATCCTTTGAATATTTGTCAGATAATTTTGATACAGTCTCGTCAACTCGCTTTTTAAGCTCATCTATTAAAGCATTAATATCAAACCATCTTGCGCAATCAGGTGTTGTTAAAACAACCTTTGAAAATCTTCCTGTCTGAGGAAGAATGTCATAAATTACAGGATGCCCTGCCAATTGAGTCATTTCGATAAATAATTTAACCTGATCATCCGCACCTAATCCTGTTTTATCTTTAATATCCTTGTCCTCTAAAGCTGAACTTACAGAGCTTGCGGTAGGCAAATATGCACAACCGAATTCACGAGGATGAAACGGTATTAAATACATTGTTGTTCCGAAAATATTATTCTCTAAATTACCTGATGGTAATATTAACAACTCTCTCAACCAATCCATAAATTTACCGCATTCATTAGACTTGTTGCCGTCACCCAAACCTGCAAGATTGATTAATTTTATATCATGGCCCTCTTTTTGCAACCAAGAAGAATTCTTAACATTATTTCTTGCAAGAACACTTGCCTTTGTAAAATTAAAATGCCCGTTTTCAAAAACACCGTTTGCTTCCCATTTTGACTCAAGCGCAAACAAAACTTCCGCATTGGTTAATTCTTCTAAAGCCTTTATCTGAGGATATGGAAGATACCCGTTTTTTTGCATTTGAGATTTCAGATATGTTTTTCTTTCTTCTGAAATACTTTCAAAAGAATACATTTCTCTCAACTTCGCATAAAAATTGTTTAAATTTTCACAAGCATTTTCGGCTTCTTTTTTAAACAAAAAATCTAACATAGGGTTCTCCTTCAAAATAATTGTGATTGTTTGGATTCTGTATACAAGGATAATATCATGGTTATATATTTTTTACAAACAAAAACACTCTTTTGTAACGAATTATTACAGAAAAGCAATTAAAAGAATTTTCTTTACTTTTTATAGATAAGGATTTAAGGAGAAAATTATTCATGTCTCTTTCTATAAGCGAGAAAAGCATTAGATCAGATAGTCTTGCGCTTACTTCAACAGAGAAAAAAGAAAAAGCGCAAGTATTATTCTGTTTTAAACTCGCATCAAATGAAAGAACACCTGAAGTAGAAACTAATTTAGATAAGAAATCTGTATTCTTTAGAGCTAGAGATAATAAAAAGTATAATTTAAAAAATATTCTGGAAACACGTTTTTACAATGCTTTCATTGCTTATCGAACAAAAATAGATAATATGAAATGGTATGAAAAAATTCTTGATGGGTGCAAAAGTTTTTTCAATTCTAAAAACAGTTCAAAATATTTAAAACAATATTATAACACTTACACTGAAAAAATATATGATAAGAAAAATAATATAAATAAACTTTTTGAAGAGTTAACAGGAGAAAAATTCTCTGCAGTAAATGTAGAAAAGTTTTTAGAAGGCAAACTTAAATTAAAATTTGAAGTGATGTGTGAAAATTTTATAGGAAAAGAAATTAGTACTAAAAATACATCAATACCTGAAATAAATGGAGAATACATCAAAAAAGATATAGACAAACAGGATATGAGATTAAATGAACAAGATAAGACCAAATACAATAAATTATTAGAAAATTTAGATGAAAAATACAAAGAAAAACTAAAAGGAATTCTTGAAAGAGGTATTCTATTAAATAATAATTCAAGTAATAAATGTAGCACTCTAGATAGTTTATATAAAATAGTAACAACACCTAGAAGTAAATATTTTAATAATGATATTATACTAAAGGAGTGTATTGATATACTTGACAACCCTTCTGTCATAACTCAATTAGCAGAAGATATACCGGAAGAATACACTGAAATTGTTGTTAACAGAATTACAAATAATTCTAAAAATAAGAAATTACGTCAAGTATCTAAAGATAATCTAAAATATCGTGAATTAGGGACTTGTGCCGCAGCATCTATAGAGTATGATATTGCTTCTAAAATGCCTGCAGAATTTATAAATATCGTTGAACAGTTAACTTCTTCTGATAATCAATTTGTAAAAACTTTGCATTTGAAGAAAAATTCAATAGAATACACAAATATTTTAGAAAAAATTAAGCAATTCAAAACTCCTTTTAAAGAAACAAAAGATGGAATTGAAATCACACTAAAACCAGATAAAGACTCTTATTTACTTGCACAAATACAAACTAAATACAAAGATCCACACGAACGCTCCATTATTGATATTCTCACACAATCTATGCTTATGAATTGTGGTTCAAGAGGTACATATAATTCACTTGACGACACTCGTAAATGTGGTACAGATGGCGGACTTATGGATTTTGAAATCGGTTATTTAAAAAAACTCTTAAAGGAAGAAAAAAGTGAACCAAATATTTATATGAAAATTAACCCAAAAGGATTTGTCGTAGAAAATAATATAGATAAAAAACAGAAAGATATAAAAATGGCTCTTGAAGACAAAAAAAATATACTTGTTGGATATGTTTTTACAAATAAAGAAAATAAAGTTGATGGTGGGCACGAAATTACTATTATAGGAGAAACACAAAATCTCTTGGGTGAAAAATTCTTCATTTACCAAGATTCTGATGACGCAATTTCAACACCACTATGTATTCCTAAAGAAGAGTTATTAAAAGAAATTCACCATATAATATGATTTCTTTTACAGATAGACAAAACCCTATAGATAGCAGAATAAACGCAGTAATAAATCAAGATAAAGTCAAAATTTTTACAACCTGATTTCTCAAGCAAAATTTCTGCAAAAAATTTATTTACATTATTTACAAATTTATTGCCAAAACTTGCTAGAAAAGCATGTTTATACTAATATTTAATTGGTTACACTGGTCGATAGGTATAACCCTAGTTGGGACAAAGGGCTGTTAAAATTCAACCCGATATATTCACCCCAATGGAGCAGTATAGCCCGTAGTAAAACAAGTTAGAAAAAAAGGAGACAAAAGATGTCAGTAGCATCACTTATTGAACTTTTAGAAGCAGGCGTTCACTTCGGACACCAAACACAACATTGGAACCCAAAAATGAAACCATATATTTATGGTGCAAGAAACGGTATTTATATTCTTGATTTAAGAAAAACTACCGAACTTCTTGACGCTGCTTATGATGTAGTAAGAGAATATGCTGCAAAAGGTAGAAATGTACTTTTTGTAGGTACTAAAAAACAAGCTGCAGAAGTTGTTGCAGAAGAAGCAACTCGTTCTGGAGCTTATTATATTAACAGAAGATGGCTTGGCGGTATGTTAACTAACTTTGAAACAATCAGAGGAAGAGTTAACAAACTTAGAGAAATGGAAGATTTCATCTCTTCTGGCCACGCTGAAAAATTACCTAAAAAAGAACAAGCTCAATTAAACAGACAGCTCGCTAAGTTAAGCAAAACTTTGGGCGGTATCAAGGAAATGAGAGGACTTCCTGATATCATATTTGTTGTAGACCAAGCTAAGGAAGACATTGCTATTAAAGAAGCTAACAAGTTAAACATTCCTGTAATTTGTTTAGCAGATACAAATGCTAATCCTGACGGAATTAATTACATTATCCCTGGTAATGATGATGCAATTCGTTCTATCAAATTGATTACTTCAAAATTAGCAGATGCTGTTCTTGAAGGAAAGCAATTAAAAGAAAATAATGCTAATTCAAAAGGAAAAATCGAATCAATTACTGCCGCTGATGCTGGAGTAGAAGAACCTGCTACAGTATAGGGGTAATAAGTTAATACACTCTTATAAAATTAACGTTACAAATTTAATGTGAGGGGCTGATTCTTAAGCCCCTTCACCCCAAGAAGGAGAATTTAAAATGAATATTACAGCTACAATGGTAAAAGAACTTCGTGATAAAACCGGTGCTGGTATGATGGATGCTAAAAAAGCACTTGTTGAAGTTGACGGTGATATGGAAAAAGCTATGGAAGTTTTACGTCAAAAAGGTATCGCTTCTGCTGATAAGAAAATGGGTAGAATTGCTGCTGAAGGTAGAATTGGCTCTTTCGTTTCAGATTCTTGCGGTGCTATGATTGAAGTTAACTGTGAAACAGACTTCGTTGCTAAGAATGCTGAATTCATCGAATTAACAAACGGTTTAGCACAACTAGTTGCAGAATCTAATCCTGCTGATGTTGATGCTTTACTTGCAACAACTTGCCCTAAATGCGGAAAACCTATTGCTGATGTTATTAAGGAAAAAATCGCTTCTATCGGTGAAAAGATTACTGTTAGAAGATTTGTAAGATATGAAGGCAACGTTGCTACATACATTCACAACGGTAAAATCGGTGTTTTACTTGAAACAGATGCTAAAGATGACGTTTTAACAAAAGACATTTGTTTACATATCGCATCTTCTGCTCCTGAATTCGTTTCAAGAAAAGATATTCCGGCTGCTGTTATAGAAGAAGAAACCAGAATTGAAATGGGTAAAGAAGATTTGGCTAAAAAACCTGAACAAATCAGAGCTAAAATCGTTGAAGGCAGAGTTAACAAACTTATGTCACACAGATGCTTATTAGAACAACCTTTCGTTAAAAACCCTGATCAAACTATTGAACAATTAATTTCAGGAAAGCTTAATATTGTTAAGTTTGACAGATTTGTTTTAGGCGAAGGTCTTGAAAAAAGAAATGATAACTTCGCTGATGAAGTTATGAGCCAATTAAAGAAATAACTTGGTTTAATGAGTAACAAAAAAGGATAAAGAGAAATCTCTTTATCCTTTTTTTATATAATATTATTATGCTAAAATTCGATTACGCAAGAAATGCTTTAAGATATATTATAAGAGAATATAAAATCAAAGAAATTTATATTCCGTATTATCTCTGTGATGTAATTAGACATTCTGTTATAGCCGAAAACTGCAAACCAATATTTTACCACATAAGTGATAATTTCATGCCGGCTCAGGAATTTCCCTTAAACAGCTTTATTCTTTACCCAAATTATTTTGGAATTTGTGATAAAAATGTAGAAAAATTAGTCAATATTTATCCCAATTTAATAGTTGATAATGCTCACGCTTTTTATGCTAAGCCTTGCGGTTTTGCAAGCTTTAATTCTGAGCGAAAATTCAGACCTGTAAAAGATGGGGCATATCTTTTTTTGAATAATGAAAATTTTAACATTGAACCTGATTTAATTAGGCGAGAACAGTTCGACTTTTATCACAATAAATTCAAGTATACAAATCTATTAAATATTGATATCGACCAAACATCAATACCGTTTTGTTATCCTTATCTGGCAAAATCAATCAAAGATGCAGATAATTTAGTAAAAGAGCTAAAAAATCAGGGTTTAACTATTTACAGATACTGGAACAGTCTTCCTGAAAGTTATAATGAGTACAAATTTTACAGCAGACTGGTTCCAATTCCGATAAATTAAAATATTATCCCTTTATTCTCCAATAATATTCTACCAAATAGCTTATTGCATCAAAAGGATGCTCTAAAAATTTAAAATCTCGATTTGACTTTATTTGATTATGAGTCGGAACATCAACTATGCTTGTTCCTTCTTTAAACGATAGATTATAAATATTATAAAGAATCCATTTACACTTTCTCGGATCAATAAAAAGATGTCTTTCTCCTTTAGAATTTCTTACCCTTGCATTAAATGCGGAAATTCGGTTAAGAATTGGTGGGTTATAATCTCTCAGTCTAAATTTTACATCTTCATATCCGTAATTTTTTAAAGCATTTTTTATGATTGCATAATTGGTATATTCACTTTGCGTGCTTCTGTTATCTCCGGAGGCATCGCCATTAACTACGATAGAAGAATTATGTTTAGGATACCTCCTTAGAAATTCCTCTATACACTGTTGAGTAGAAGTATTTTCAATAACAATTTCGTCTATAAAATAAACATTTTCATCATCTTTATGAGCAACAGCCCAGCACATCGGATCTACGTTAAAATCACAAGTTAAGTGTAATGGAAGATTTTTGTTATATTTTAATTTTAATTTATTTTCCTCTCCAAAACCTTTCACAACAAGCCCTGAAGAATAATCTCCAAATTCACCTAAAACATTAATCCTATAATACTCATTATCAAAACTCTCTTTCATCGACTGAATAAAATGAGGAGGCAAATATATATTGTTAGTAGTTGGTGCAATTATTAATCTATAATTTTCTTTCGGATGTTCTACAAAACGATGCCAAATCCAACCTTTATCCGGCTGCGGATTTGTATGCCCAAAAAGACGATAGCGAAAATCTACCCAATTTCTTCCACGGTATGTATTTCTTAAACGACCGAGAAGTTGTTTAAACGAAGAATCTGTTATTTGAGAAGCTTCTTCAACTTCGGCCCAGTGTAAATTGAGTGACTTAAATTTTTCAGGATCCTCCAGAGCTGAAAATAAAATCTCGGAGCCGTTTGAAAACTTTATAATCTTATCGACCTTATTGTATATGTAATCTTTATCCATCACATACCCAAGATTTTCCAAATGATCTAGATAAGAAACAAGAGTAGTTTTTCTTACAAGCTCATATTCTTTTGCACCCACAAGCCCGCGGGAGCCTGGATATTTCTTTGCAAGTAAAATTCCTAAAAGAGAGCCGCACCAAGTTTTTCCGCTCCCATAACCTCCTTGGTATATTGCAACATCAAGAGAATTGGAATGCGGAATTTCTATAAATTCCCTCTGTTTATCTAATAACTTATACCTTACCATAATAAATCTTCTCCGGCTATTCTTTTTCACTAACATCCTTATTCCAGCCGCAAAATCTTTGATAAAAATCCACTGTATTTTTCATCAAAGAACGCTTTATAGGATTAACTTTACTTACCTTTAATAAGGCATCAAAAACACAACTCGAAAAATACCTATCATTATCTATATATTCGTGATTTTCACACAAAACGTCGTGAATTAAAGACGGAATTAAAAATTTCGGATCCGTTTTCGCTCCAATATCACGCCAAAAAAGACGGGGTATTGATGCCCCGTCCCAACAATAATTTTCTCTTATTGAAAATTCATATTCTTTTTTCTTTTTGTAATTACAAAGCCTTACTTTTAATAACTTTTTATTCTCAAAGGGATATTTTGATATAGCCTTCTTCTCCGTTGTTGTCATCGAAGGCAAAGGATAGCGCATCTTTACACAAGGAGCTGAAGAAAAAAATATCCCCAAATTTTTATCCTTATACCACTCTATCATTTTCGCTCCCACTAAATTAACTTCGTATAATCATTTGTCTCAAAGAATTCATCCAGCTGTTCTTTTGTAAATCCCAAAATTTTTCCGACAACATCAATATAAGGATTTCCACGATAAAAATTGTTTGCTTTTAATTCTATTTTTAAAGCTTTTATATCTATTTGTGGAATATCCCCTTCTCCAAGAGGTAAAACTTCTATTTGAGCAATTATGTCATCAAAGTCTATTCCTTTTGCTTTATAAATTGCTCGCTCTACATCAGCTGCAGTTAAATTTAGCATTGCAATCCTTTGAGCTTCTTTTTCTTCTAGCTCTTTTTCATAATCAGGATTAATAACAGGAATTCCATCCACACCCATTTTTTCATTAGCTTCTAATGCAAAAATAGCTTTTTCAGTTTCTTCTAATACTCGTCCATTTTGATGATTATGCAAAACTATGAAATCTAATCTTTCTTTTTCTGTATAAGGTTTTTCTAATTTATAACTCATTTTTTAATCTCCTTCATTTATATATCCTTTTGTTTCCCAATCTCCAGGACTACCTTGGTATATAGTAAATGTAAATCCTGTAACTGTTTTATTTGTATAACCTATAGCTGCAAAGGTAGGAGTATTTCCAGTATACCCATTTAGCCCAATTGTTAACGTGTAATTAGAATCTTTATAAGGTTTAAGTAAAGAAATATCTTGTCCTGCATCACTATATCCACCCTGCTCACACCATCCATCTGACCAAATTCGATACCAAGAAGCACCATTTATATATGTCTCTGTTACATAAGGTTTTGTACAATTGTCTAAATTTAAATTTACTTTATTATCTAGAACTGTTTGTAAATCTGTTTGATTTTCTACATTTCCTGTTATAGAACCCCAAACACCACCATATTGCTGTATAACAGATTTACCATTGTCTGTTATATTCGCCAAATCAACATTTGCAGAACCTTCAAGTATATCGTGTGCTTCTTCTGCTTTTTGAGTTGCAATTTCTGCCTGTTCTATTGCTAATGCAGCTTTTTCTGAGGCAATTTGAGCATTAGAAGCTGCACTTTGGATAGAATTCAGATTTTCTGCACATAATTTTATAGAATTATCTCCAGTCAAATCTTCTACTACAATTTGAAATCCTCTATTTTCTAAAATATTATCTTTGGCCTTCTTAGAAATTTCTGAACATTCTTTTGAGTACAGGGCATAATACTTTGAGGAATACTCAGAACCGTCAACAGTGTCTCCTAATTTATTAGCCCAAGACTTTGAAAGAGAACTGTAATATGCAGAAGAGTCTCCTCCCGCAAGAATTTCTTTTCTACCGTTTGATGTAGATACACATATTTTTATACTATTATTTTGATTTTTTATGTCAACCATTGACTACCTTCAACTTTCTTCGGAAAAACTGTAATCGTATTCTGGTATCCGATTTCATCACTGCCTATCAAATAAGTATTCTCTAAACCATCATCAGAACATTGTTTTATTCCATAATAATAAACTGCATAACTCTCATTTTTAGGAACTTTTAACAAGTTTGTGTATTCGCCAGTTAGTTCGAAAACCACACTTGATGACTTATTACTATTTACAAATAATTCGTCCCCAACAACATTTCTGTTTCTATCCTGTATTGCAAGATAAATTTTATAATTTTTATCAGTATTAATTCCGTTTATAACCAAGGTGCCACTATCTCCTTGAATAAGAGTTATATTTCCTTTTTCATCAACTCTAAAAGCCATAAATTCCTCCTATTATTTACCCATAGCATACCATTCAACATTATATCCCCAACCCTTTCCGTTACTATGCGAGAATTGAGTTTGAGTTTTTCCAGAGATACCTCCACCTTCAAAATATGTACCACGTGTACCTAGCAACAAAGTATAATTACTGTCGGTAAAAGATTTTAAATAAACTGTTGTACTATTAGACCAACAGACACCACCCTGCTCTAGCCATACTCTATTTTTTTTCTCCGAATCTGAAAAATATTCTTTATACCAAGAAGAACCACTAAAATACGTTTCTATATACAATAATCCGTTTTGTAAAAGGTTTGTGCTAATATCACTTACACTGGTATTGATTGCTTCTATATCGGAATTTATTTCTTCACTCATAGAAGAAATTGTACTATTTATACTTGCAATATTTGAATTTATACCGGCATTACCTGATGTTATACTTTCAGCCAATGAACTTATTCTATTATCCAAATATTCAAAATTATTATTCATAACTTCTGACGAAGCAAGAGCACCATATTCAATTTCTGTTAAAGCCATCTGTACTCCTTTCATTTATTAAAGTGTCATATATTTTATCCAATTTTTGATTAATATCCCCAATTTGCTCTTTCATATTTCCAAATTCTGATTTTGTTATGTAAACTTGAGCGACCTCTGATAAAATTTCTCTATGAGTATGCTCAAGCATTTGCGGGGTAACAAAGAGGTTATATTGAAATATTATTGCAATACACATAAGCAAAAGAGGAGTATATTTATATACAAATTCTTTTCCCATATCTCCTCCTATTTCGCACTGGAATACAAGCTGACAACTTTTGATAATATGTCTACAAGGCTTCCTGCAGCATCTGTTCCTGTAGATAAAACGCTCCCGGAGCCTTCTGATGTTGTTGTAGAATTTCCGGCGCTCGTTTGAAGTGATTGATTTTGCATATCTGAAATCACATTATACCCTTGCATATAAGCCGACAATAAGTTATTTATCATTGCTGCCGAATTATCTTGTGAGCCTGATAACAATTCATTAATATATGAAGAAAGTGCATTTGTATTTGATTCTGACAGATTTTTATATAAATCTGTTGCTTGAGATGAGCGAACCATATTTCTTTCAGAAAGCGGACTTATTATATTGTTTTCCAAATTCTTTAAACTTTCACTACTTAAAGCACTCGTATAAGCATTCAATTTTGCTTGATTAGTCGTAGAGTTCAAACTTGGATTCAAATACTCATCCAAAAGTGATCCCATATTTTTATTCACAAAATTATATACGGAATCCAATGCCGTTCCGGGCTGGAACGCTGCAGTTGTACCACTATTTGTTGTAGTTGCCGTTGCATATGGATTGGTTGTTGTTGTATTTCCATAAACCGTACTGGTTTTATTCGATTGTTTTCCCATATTTAGTCCTTTCGTATTAAACTGTTTTAACCTTGATTTTCCCAAATTCTATATTTTTTATACAAAAATCATCTCCTTCTGACTTTGTAAAAAATGACATTTGCAAAGTTCTAAAATATGACGCAGGAAGCCATTTTATAGCGTTTATATCTTTTACGGGAAAATATGCAGAATCCCAATGACCAATATCAAAATATAAGGAATTTTTTAAACCCTTTGCTTTGATATAACGAGTTTTTGACGACATATTATCATAATTTTTTGTATACTCTACATAAAAACTATTGTTATAATACATATCAAGTGTCACTTTTGGAGGATAAGACAAAATTTTTACAGAATTTTCTACACCCAAATTTAAAGGTGTACACTTGTAAAAAGCTTCAATAAATTCTCCATCAAAGGTGTTAGAACTGTATTCTTCGTATATCTTTTTACCTGCAGAATACAATACTCCGCCAATATTTGCAAAACAATTAATTTTTTGTGATTTTCTCTTAACCCAAGTTTCCCTCAAATAATCATAAATCATTATTGTAGAATATTTTTCTTCATCTTCCGGTAAAAGCATCCAAACTTCATTTCTGTCAGAAGTTAAAATTGATAATGTCCTTATCTGATTAACTTTTCCTAATGGAATATTGAATAATTCTTCCTGAATATCTATTGCAATATTTTCACCTAAAGTTCTATCACCATTAATAACTTGCTTAAATGAAAATATTCCTTTTTTCGTATTATCGTAAAAATACAATTCTGTCCCGTGAAAAGCTAATGAATTATACGAAGCGCAGCCGCCCGGAAATTCCATTGTCTTAGAAAAGCCATAATCCTCTTCTTGGGAAATTAAACAAGATGAATTGGAATGAAATACCGCTAATGTTCCCAAATATGGGTAAATAGCAGTTATGTTTTTAACAAATTCAATATACCCTGCAGATGTTATTATTTCCGCATCAGACGTTGAAAAATCGTAAATATTTTCCTGCATTGAATACCACAAAACTTGTCCGTCAAAAACCCATAACCTGCCCGCAAAAACAACAAGCCCAAGCCCCTTAACTTTTCTTTCATCAGCGTCTTTTGCCTCCATCATAACTACTTCATCTAATTCACCCTCTTCATTGTAGTTATCCACTTCAATACTTAGCATTTCCTCGCCATTAGAAAAAACCCATAAATCAGACCAACCTTGTGTAACATCCGTTCCACAAGATTTTGAAGTAACACTCAATCCATTGACTTTTTCAACCAAACTACCTGACGTTGGAGAAAATAAATAAATTTTACCTTCTTCAGGGCTTTCTGTATGAACAAAAAAGTACGTATTACTTTTTTGCACACTTTCATAAATATTTATTACTGTTTCTTTTTCAGGAATTAAATCACAGACACTAACATTTCCCTTGGAAGTTCTTATACCTACACCTGAATTAACTTCTGTCGCGAATAATTCTACATTTTGCATATCCGAAGCAGTAATTTTGGATGCCGAAAAGACAGAACTGCTACGATTAATTCCAGAAAAATTATTACATATTAATGATGCTACCTGCATAATGTAATCCTTTCTGTAAAAAACTTGTATATGAATTCCTTGATTTTTTTGAAAATATTAAAAAATATTTCAAATTCTTTAAAATCCGAAATTCAATTTTACATTTCTTAACAAAACGCACTAAAAAAAGCAATTTTTTTAGTTTTAAATATTTTATATATACATAAGAGATATTTAAGAGAGGACGAAAGATGTTATTCACTACACAAACTGTTTCAAATGAAGAAATTAAATCTTTAGACAACTTCTTTAATGAATTTGAAAATGCTGATAACAAAACTTCTGAAGAGGTTGTTGAAACTCCTATCTCTAAATACATCACTTCTCTTGTTAGCTCTTGTTATCAAAAATCTGTTAACGATATCGCTAACACAAAAATCGGGAACAAAATCGTCAGAAAAAGAAATCTTCAACAAGTTATGCAAGAATCTTTCTTCTACGGTGCTAACAGATTTGGTAAAAATTTCATAGCATAATAACACAACTCTCTTATATAATCTTACATCTTACTAAAAAAGATTTTCTCCCATTTTCTATGGGAGTTTTTTTTGTTTTATTTGCTAAAACTTAACAGCTTTATCAAGCCCCACCCCCTTTGAGTATTTTATTAATAATCTATAAGCCGTTTCTGATTGTTTTTTATATGCTGAATAATTTTCATCACTCTCAGACGCAATAGAGTTAAGCATTGTCCTTGATATAATAGCATTTTTTAACAATTCCTCTAAATGAGCGGGAACAGTTATTGTATCAGTATCATTTTCTAACTTAAAAATCTCATTCCCGTCTTGATTCTCGCCAATAGCAAGCGTTGTATAATCAATTGTGATAATAGATTGTGCTATTGGAATAGGGTTTAGAATAAGTTTTTCTCCTTGTATATAAAAACTTTCCGGAATACCGTATTTTTTAGAAGAAGGTTTATTCTTTAACATTTTTAGAGATTTTGAGTTGATTTTTATGCAATAATCACCCTTTTCATCTCTGTTTATAATTCCGCTTGGAATATTGTAAGTTTCGATATTCGGAACTGTAATAATTATATGAGTCCGTTCTCTAAAATTAAACGGATATGAATATAGTATTTCCGCGACAGCCTTATTTATAGCCAAAACTAAAGATTTCTCGAATTCATCTTTGTTTTCCGCGTCATTATCATACATCGACCACTCTTGAGTTGCCGCTGTGTTATATAAATCCAGTAATGTTAACGTCATAAAAACTCCTTTTATGTGCAAATTGAGGATACATCATATCCTCCAAAATTTTTAATATAACTTTCGACCGAAGTTCCAAAAGCATCCTTAGGATTCTTTTTCCCGCCGGATTTTAGATATTCGATCACCCCTCCTGCACCTTTCAAGTGCGCTCCTGCAAGCAACCCTGAGGGAGTAATTGTATATCCGTTTATAAATTTTCCAACAAACTTATCTGCTCCAACTGCTTTTAAATAAAGCCATTGACGTCTTTTATAAGCAATCTGTGCTTGTTCTTGAGCTTTTGGACTATTTAAAAAATCCATTATAGAATATACGTTATCGCGACCTAGGAAAGTTCCAGACCAATCGTTATTATAATTTCCTCTTTTTTCGTAATAACCGGCATCGATAAGAGCTGCTTCTCCCATCTGGTACTTTCCGGCATAACCGTATTTATTAAAAGCTTTATAATTCCCACCGGACTCTCTTTTACCCAGAGCCTCGAGAAAATCTTGTGTTGTTTTCATAAGTTTCCTCCGACTAATCTTCAAGAATTTTTGATAAAATGCTTTTACTATCTTCGGGTTTTGATTTATTCATTTTATCCTTGAATTTTTTCCCGTTTTTTTCAAGAATTTGGTATTCGCTTGGACTATTTTCCTTAAGTTTTTTAGCCTCAATTTCCGGCAGAATAAAAATATGTCCTGTCGGTAAAAATTTAATCTTATACATAAAAACCTTTCTTTGAAAAAAAGCGGGCGGCAATTGCCTCCCGCCTTAGAATATATTTTTTAAACTTCTCTAACACCAGCCCATTTAGCAATAGCAAATATCGTTCCTGTAAATCCGCTTGCGAAGTCCAAATCTATTGAACCGTCAGCTTTTTCAAATCTTGATAAGTCTTGTAGTTGAATTGCAGAAACTCCTGCAGGAAGTTCAATCACAATATCACCAAGCATTGAATTAGGATAAGCATCGCCGGATTTTACTGTTAAAAGTGAACTTGTATTAGTATTATCAATAACTATAAATAAAGAATTATTCTTGTTAGAAAAAGCGTCTGCTATAGTAATACCATTTGCTTGAGTAACAGTTGTTTTTGTAATACCGATATTTGCGACAGATTCTGTATGATCTAATGTCGGATATTGAACATTTATAATATCTCTTGCCATAAAATTTTTCCTTTCAATAAATATTAATTTTGTGATAGATTTTGGAAAGATTGAATACAATTATAGTGACAAAGTAGCAGCCACTTTTACTGTACCTAAATAATCGGCTCTCGGAGCACCTACACCATATAAGCCATAACCTTTGTAACAAGTATTAAAGTTCTTTTCAGGTGTGTATAAAACAGTGTTCAAATCTGAAGAGATTCCGCCTGCTAATGTTTTACCCTTAACACCAAACAATGGATAGAAAACTCCGTCCTCAGGCTGAGCAATATTATTAGAAACAAGAATTTCCCAACCGCATAAGTGACCGATGTATCCTTTTCTAATCTCTTCTTTTCCACTTTCTGTGTATTTTAATTCATCAATTTTACCTAAGTAGAATTGATATTCAGGAGGAATTACACAAACCATTGCACCATCTAGCCAATTTGTGTGCCCTTTTCCGTCACCGCGTTGGAATTTTGCCTGCATATAAGCAAAAATATCCTTTGCATTTTGTTCGGTCAGGGTAATTGCTTCACCGTCATTATCAAGATAATGTCCTGCTCTTGTATATAAATTTGCATAAGCAGTATCAACAGCAGCTGCAAATTGTTTGATAGCATCGCTTGTATAATCTTTAGCAAGTTCGACCTGACCTTCCGGATTATCAGCAGATTTTTCCATCATCTTTTCTTCCATTTCTGATAATTCAAAGTGGAAAGCTTTACCTCTGTCAATTTTTACTTTGCAAGTCGAAGTTGAAGCAACTTCTGCATCCGGTAAATCTCCTCCGTCATAATCAAATAAACTTACAAGACCAGGCATTAGAATATCAACTTCATCACCCTTGTTAATATGATCTTTCATTTCTGAATGAGCAAGTTTTCCGACAACAAGCTCGTTGTAAAAATGTTTGTTGAATGCTTTTGAAAAAGCGTTTACAATCATTTGTTTTGTTGTAGTCATTTGTTTTTCCTTTCGTTGTTTGGTAGTTTTACTTTTGAGGATGGCTTGGAGTTTAAACACATTCTTGTAGTTTCACCTTTGCCATCGTGCGTAGCACTATATAAGACGTTCCAGAAGATCATCCACTTCTTTAGACGTCATCTCATCAAGTCGTTTTTTAGGCGGATTGAGGGAGGAAACTTTGTTTTTTGAAAAAGTTATTGATGCAATAGCTTTCTCATTTTCCTCTTGTTTAGCTTTTGCCCTTTCATTTGCAAAAATACGTGATTTTACGTAATTTTCCGCCAAATCAACAAGTCTTTCTGTATCCAAATTGTTACCTAAAACATTAAATGCCTCTTTGTAAATATCTCTGAATATTGGATTTTGAAAATATTCGGGAGTATTATATTTTTCTATCTCTTTAGAAATTTCTTGCTGAGCATTTTTGGTATCTTGCTGTTTCTGTAACATTTTGCCGATTTCATTGAAAAAATTACTTTTTTGTCTCAAAGAACCAAGCTCTTTTGATTGAGCTCCTTGTAATTTTTCAAGATTTTCGTAGGCTTTAGATAATTCTTCAACTGATTTGAATTTGCCTAACAGAAGGTTTTGTGAAGGGGCATCATCTGCTTGTCCTTCAATAGTTTTAAATACACCATCAGAGTTCTCGGACATAACCGGCTCTGACAGCGCTTCTTTTTCTTGAATCTCTTCCATAAAACATCCTTTCTTTTTATATGTAAAACATTTTGTCTACTGTAAAAACAGTAGACAAATTATAAAGCTTATGTTAATATACACCCATGATTGGAAAATATATTAATTTAAGCAAAACTTTTTATCATATTTGGAACTTTTTAAAAAAAAGCAAAATTGTAATTGAAAAACATAAGTTCTTAACTTTTGCCAACTTAACATCAATATTTCTGGGTTTATTTCCGTGTGTGTATGGTCTTTTACGTTTTGAACCCCAAAACAAAATTCCTAATTTGATGTATTTAATACCAATTCCTGTTGTATATCTTGTATCTTTGGCAGCGTATTTTATTTTTAAAAAATTACCGACTATTAGTCGCATTTTTTCCTTTTTGCTAAACTCTACCATTATTGTCATATTCCAAATTCTATTTGCTTTAATTATATTTTCTTTTGCAGATTCTTGTGATTTTAATGACAAATGTAATAAAGTAGAAAATTATCAAGTTGCGCTACAACAATACCCAACTAAACGAGTAGCACATTTCCCAGATAAAATACCGCCAGAAGCTACAAATATCAGAATTTCAGCAGAGACCTTTTCATTTTTTGGCAGTCAAAGTTTATATTTGGTTTTTGATATTGATAAACAGTACATTGATAATGAAATAGAAAAACATTCTTTTGTGAATATTATGGATTATGCTAAAGCTAGCAAATTTTATGGTTTCTACAATAATGATATAGATTTTTCTAAATATACTTTCTATGTTATTAACGACAGAGAACATGAAAATCTTCCGGGGCATCATTTTCCCTATCATTATGGCATTGGAGTAAACAAAGATTCTAATCAAATATTATATTATTATGAAAATCCTGATTAATTTATATAAAATATGTGTTATAAATACTAATATACTGTTTTGTAAATACGGAGTTGGTTTTGATAAAGTTTCTGCAAATTTTTTATAATTGGATTGCTGGATTAAAAAAATACCACGCTATGCATATCATAGTACTTCTTCCTTGTTTCCCTTTTATATTGACCTATATGTTAGAACTTCACATGATAGCGTTCTTTTGTAATCCGATATTTTTAATCATTATGTTCTCATTCTGCTGGATAGTCATAAATGCTACAATATGCCTCACAATTATAGTTGGAATTATAATGTTCACAATATCAATTATTAGGAAACAAAAAATATATATAAAATCGCAGTTTTTATTAAAAAACAAATTTTATAATATTATGTTTTTAGTCTTTTTAATTCTTTGTTTAACACATATAATATTTTGTATTATTGATAAAGATTGGGGATTTAGGTACCTACTTTTTCTATATTTATACCCTTTAGATAAATCAGATTCTTTTTTACATTATTAAAACTTTTTAAATTTATTTGTTGGAATTTTTATAGGAATATATAAAATATATGGCTTTAAATACCCTCCTTTTTGTTGTTTATCTGCGTTATTATTGATGTATTTGATTGCTGTATCTTTCAATCCTTCGTTCATCTTAATTCCCCAATGCTCAAAATCGTAATAATCAAGAACAACAAATGAAATTGAACCATCGTCATTTTGTTTTAAATCGTATATGTCAGCGTTATGAATTACACCATACAAATTAACCTTATCCGGATTTTTAAATAAGTCAAGTTGTAGGATGTGGTAAATTTCAATTTACCGCATCTTTTTGATTAATTTTGTCTCGGTAAACAAGGGTTACCAAAACCTACAAACTTCTGTACAATAAGGAGCAAAATATGCTACAATTTTCCTATGAAAATACTAGAATATTTAACAGATCTGCCAAACAA
>CALURK010000013.1 GCA_944323165.1 Candidatus Gastranaerophilales bacterium
TCGCCGATTTTTAATATTATATTACTAATATGTGTCTAATATCTTGACTCGTATTAAAAATTTAAAAATTCAGCTAATGTTAGATTAAAAGCTTTGGCTATTTTATTTAATTTGGAAAAGGTTAAATCATTTTGAGCAGTTTCAATATTCCCTAAAGTAGAGCGTGCAATTTGGGCTAAATCCGCTAAATCATCTTGAGTGTACTTATGTAATTTCCTTAACTCTTTTATACGATTTGCTAATTTTTGTAATAATACCTTGTCCATAATTAAATTGTCCGCTATAATGACAATATAGACAAACTGTGAGGCGGACAAAATGGCTTATGTTCACTAAAAAAATACTTATAGATTTAGACGGCGTACTAAATGAGTACGGGAAAGAGAAATTTAATGAAAATTATATTCCTGAAATTAAGCTTGGGGCTTATGAATTTTTAGAAACTTTATCTCATAATGCAGAATTATATCTTTTTACATCAAGAAACTTGATGCTTGCAACTAAATGGCTAATTAATAACAATTTAGATAAATTTTTTAAAGATGTTACTAATGTAAAATTGCCGTCTTATCTTTATATTGATGATAGAACGATTTGTTTCAAGGGGGATTATCACAAAACTCTTGAAGAAATTGAAAACTTCAAAGTTTATTGGAGATAGTGTCATATTCCGATATTATATCAGCTGTCTGTTCTATTATTTTATCAGTATGTGCTACGGAAACAAACATTGATTCAAATTGCGATGGAGCGACATAGATTTTATTTTTCAGCATATAATCAAAATATTTTGCAAATTTATTTGTATCGCAAGTTGCAACATCATTATAGTTAAAGACAGGTTTTTCTGTAAAAAATACTGACATTAATGAACCTACTCTATGTGTTAGCAAGCCGAGTTGTTTATATGCTTTTTCAAGAATTGAGGTATTTTTATCTATTTGTGAATAAATTTCTGGATTTTCGATTAGAATTTTTAAAGTTTCAATTCCGGCTGTAACTGCAATCGGGTTTCCGGATAGAGTTCCTGCTTGATATACGGCTCCAACAGGTGCAACGCAAGACATAATATCTTTTCTGCCGCCATAAACAGCAAGTGGCATACCGCCACCAACGATTTTTCCAAAAGTTAGTGATTTTTCGTAAAAATTCCAAAAATCCCTGCTTAGGCGGTACAACTCCCATGTTTGCGGCAACTGGTTCTACTACTATACAGGCTATATCGTCTGCGTATTGTTCCATAATTCTTCTAACAGAGGCTTCATCGTTATAATCTGCGAGAAGAGTGTATTTTGCATAATCCTTTGGAATTCCTGCACTGTCGGGAATGGCTTCTGTTAATACTCCAGATCCGGCTTTCATAAGTAGTCCGTCTGAATGCCCGTGGTAGCAGCCTGTGAATTTAATTATTTAAAAAGTTCTTCTTTATCAACTTCTATTATTTTATGTAATAGTCCGCTGGAGTCTGACAGACCTTGCTGACAAATTGTTGCTCCTAC
Source organism: Candidatus Gastranaerophilales bacterium (assembly GCA_944323165.1). Taxonomy (GTDB): domain Bacteria; phylum Cyanobacteriota; class Vampirovibrionia; order Gastranaerophilales; family Gastranaerophilaceae; genus CAG-196. Next base: position 1,500 of record CALURK010000013.1, read on the forward strand.
ACAACTCACAGACTCTTGTAATTCTGTATTGGCATTATCCGGACTTAATATATCTATAACTTTGTTAGCTTCATCTCCTGTTAAGTTAACAATGAACATTTCTTCTTTTGTAGATAACCGAATTTCAGCACCTTCAATTTCAGAAACAACATTGTATAAATCTTTCAAAACATCAAAAGAGGGGTTCCCTAACGCAGGATGGTATTTTACAGCATACAACCCTTGTTGTTTTTGCTCTATTATGTTTCTGTTTATCTTAGCAACTGTATTATCGGATTTTTTGTTGTTTTCTGCCAATTTAATATCTAATTTTAAATTCTCTGTACTTTTAATTTCAGAAAGTATTCTATTAAATTCTTCTAAGTACTTTTCTTCTCCAATTGTTTTAGGAATGTATCTTGTTCTGGCTTTTGCCCTGTTTTCATAATTTCCGTATTTCATAAAGATTTGAACCATTGCCATTATGTAATATAAGACATCATTCGGCTCAATATCTTCTGCTGTTTTAATTCAAAATTCAGGGTTTACCCCTAAACCTCCTGCCGTGTATAAATCAAATTTGCCATTTGGTTTTGCAATAAATCCCTTATCTCTATATGTTGCGTGAACAATATTTTTAGGAGAGTTTGAAAAACCTACTTTTAACTTTCTTGGTAATTTAACTTGACCTATCAAATTGACCAAAAATTCAGAAACTGCTCTTGCGTAAGGGAACACATCAAAAATTTCATCCTTTTCTACGCCTGATAAAGGTGAACAAAGTACATTTCTCGGATGATCTCCCCCGCCGCCTATTGTCACAATACCTGCATCAAATGCTTCCAACATCAATTGTGGAATTATATCCGGATTTAATTTGTGCAACTGAATTGATTGATTTGTTGTAAAGTGGATTTTTTCTATATTATATTTTTCAATGCTATCCAGAATAAATTTTAAATGTTTAATATCTACTTTACCTGCAGGCATTCTTAATCTAAGCATACCTGTTTTATGGTTGCGCTCAGAGTATGTTCCAAAACCTCCTGATATTGATTTATATTCAGGTATAGTAAGCTCCCCATTATAAAACTTAAAATTATGTATTTTATATAAAATATTTCTAAAGATTTAACTGTTATGTTTGATTTATATCCATGCTTCCGCTTCGCAAACCCTCCAAGTCCAGTGTTATATAATCTAAGTTTAATTCTTTCAATTGCCCAATGATTTCTTCTCTTTTTCGGATAAAATCTTCCAGCTCAAATAATGGAATTTCAATTCTTGCAAGATTATTGTGAATCCTAAATCTGGAGTTTTTAAATCCATAATCTTTAAGAATTTTTTCTCCCTGTTTTGCCTTATTAATTAAATCTTTGTATAGCATAGTATTATAAGGAAACCTTGTTGCGATACACGGAGTTGACGGTTTGTCGAAAATTTTAATTCCTGCTTGTTTGGCAAACTCTCTTATTTCCTGCTTTGTGATACCAAATTCGGCAAGAGGTGACGTGATTCCGAGCTCTTTTAACGCTTTCAACCCCGGACGGAAAACCTTTAAATCGTCAGAATTTGTCCCGTCTATTATGATTCTTTTTTGAGCGAATTCTTTTAATTTAGAGAAGAAAAGCTTTTTGCAATGATAACACCTGTCTTTGGGATTATTTTTTATAAGTTCATTTTCTAATGGATAATATTCAATAATATTTTGTTTTACTCCATAAAACTGGCATAATTTTTTGGCTTCTTCAATCTCTTCATCAGATTGAAAAACTGATTTAAAAGTCACAGCTGTGGTATCAAAGTCTTTACATAAAAAAAGGAGTACTGTGCTATCTATACCGCCTGAAAAAGCAAGGCATATACCTTGCTTATCCAGTCCCTTTAAGTATTCTTTAAGCTGTAGAAATTTATGCTGCATCTTTGTTTTGACCTTTTAATGCTATTAATTGACACATTGCATACATTACCCCGAGTATCATTCCAAATCCTATAATATTTGCAGGAATAGTCTGTACGTTAGCTAAAAATGCAGTCTTGTTTTGTATAGCATTAGAGATTAAATACAATTGACCTTGAACTTGCGGAATGATAGAATTTTGAATATTCAACAATGACCATTCAAGACCATCCGGATTTTGTGAAGCTAATTGTGAAATTAAGCCAGCAAGTATTAGTCCCAAGCCACCATAAATGTAGCTCATTTTTCTGTAATCAATATTTTTTGCTGCTATAGTTATAATCGTTGTAAAAATTCCTTCTACTATACCTATAGGAAGGTGTATTGCTTGCATTAAGCCTGTAAATTTAAGTATGGAATCAAAGGCTATAGAACCTGATAAAGCTCCTTCTATTACTACAGCAATCGAGCCTAATTGAAGTGCCATAATGGATGCAAGCATTATTCCCAAAATGGATTTGTTAGTTTTTTCAAAAGGTTTATAGAATAGAGGATACGCTACAAAACAAGCTATAGCTCCCATATTGATTATATTGCATCCTAGTGCAATGAGGCTTCCGTCTGCAAAAAATAAACTTTGTACAATTAAAATACTGCACATTGCAAGAAAAGCTGCGTACGGGCCAAGCAGAATAGCAAGTAGCACTCCTCCTATAATATGTCCGCTTGAGCCTGTTTGCGGTATCGAAAAGTTTATCATTTGAAGTGCAAATACCAAACTCGTAAGAGTTGCTGTATAAGCTATTTTATTTTTTGAAAAATCTTTTTTTGCTTTTTTGTAAGCATAAAAAGCCGTAGCGCCTGCTAAAACTAGCATTGGAATTCCTGTTACAGGACAAATAATACCATTTCCTAAGTGCATAATCTTCTCCTTTTATTTTATTTGCATAACTCTTAATACAGGGTTTTTATAAGGTCTTTTACCTCTTCCGTACCCGACTTTTTTAATTACCATTTTTTCAGGGAGTTCTTCTCTATTGTATAAGGCTGCAACTATTGCCGCACCGGTTGGAGTTACCATCTCACCAATGTTATCTGAAATTTTTATCGGAATTTCGTATTTTGAAACTATTTCACAAACAGCCGGTACAGGAACCGACAGAGCCCCATGTTGACATGTAACCGTTCCTTGACCTTCGGTTAGTGCTGAAAAATATACTTTTTCAGGTTTTAAATTATCAAAAAGTACGGAAAAACTTACAATATCAACTATAGAATCGATTGCTCCAATCTCGTGAAAATGAATTTCTGAAATATCTTTGTTATGAACTTTACTTTCAGCTTCGGCTACTATTTTGAAAATTGTTTTGGCAAGTTCTTTTGATTTTTCTGTAATATCAGCTTTGTCAATAATTTTATATACATCTTCAAGATTTCTATGTGTATGGTGGTGTTCATGCCCTGTGTGGTGTGTATGTTCCTCAGGTAATATAACGTCAAAATCAGTTGTTGAAATCGCATTCACCATTTGTTTTGTAATTTTATATTGAAACTCGTTATCAAGTTTCATTGACGCAAGAGCTTTGTCCAAAACTTCTTTATCCGCTCCTAAATCAAGCAATGCTCCTACAGACATATCACCTGATATACCAGAATTACATTCAAAATAAAGTTCCATATTATTTTTTCCTCTCAATTAATCTGTTTATTTGACCGGCACTGTAACCTGCATTATATCCGTTATCAATGTTTACGACAGTCATTCCTTCTGCACACGAATTAAGCATCGTAAGTAATGCCGATAACCCATTAAAGCTTGTCCCGTAACCTACTGATGTTGGAACTGCAATAACAGGTATATCAACCATGCCGGCAAGAACTCCCCCTAAAGCACCTTCCATTCCTGCTACTGCCACAATTGCATTCGCTTTTTTTATATCTTCAATTTTGTCAAAAAGTCTGTGTATTCCTGCAATGCCGATGTCATAATATCTTTTCACATTGCTTCCGTAAAATTCTGCAGTATCAGCTGCTTCTTCAGCTATAGGAATATCCCCGCTTCCACCTGTACAAATCGCTACTTCTCCGATTTTCTCTATCGGATTTTGTATGAGCGTAACCACTTTTGAAATTTCATTGTATTTGATAAGTGAATTGAATTCTCTTTTCAAAGCTTCATACTGCTTTGCTGAGCATCTTGTCCCTAGAACATTCGAATGAGCCTCTTTAAAAGCCTTAAATATTTCAATAAGCTGAGCTTCAGTTTTGCATTCGCAATAAACAGCTTCGGAATATCCTCGTCTTTTAATCCTGTCTATATCTAATTTTGCGAAATTAAGTTCTATGTATTTATCCATTTTTCTCTTTCTTAATTTTTATTTTTGAAACCAATAGTCCTAATTCAAAAAGTAAATATGTAGGTGTGAATAGGAGAACTTGGCTTAAAATATCAGGGGGTGTGAGTATCCCTGCAATAATTAAAATTATTACAATAACATAAGGTCTCATTTTTTCAAATGTCTTGTATTCAACAAACCCTGATTTAATCAAAGAATAAGTTATTAGTGGTAGTTGAAACATTAAACCAAAGGCAAGTGTGAGCCAGAGTGAAAGATTTAATACATTAGAGATTCCAAGTACAGCCTTAATATTTTGTGTAGCAAAACTTATTCCAAAATTAATGATAAGTGGTAATATTACGAAAATGCAAAAGACTGTTCCTAAAACAAACAATAAAAATGATGTTAGAACGATTGATTTAATGAATTTTCTCTCATTTTCATAAAGCGCAGGTGCAAAGAATGTCCATACTTGCTTTATTATAAAAGGGAAACACAATATTAAATCCAAAACGAATGCGAACTTTATCTGGAGCAGAAAAACTTCTACAGGAGAAAAATAATTAAGTTCGACAGGCTTTCCTTTTATAAGCAATTTTATAAACAAATCCAAGCCCTTAGGAGCAATGAAAAGCATCGGAATAATGACTACACCCAAGCTTATCAGGCATTTTATAAGCATTTCTCTAAAGGCTTCAATATGAGAAATTATACTTTCATCTTTATCTTCAATACTGTTCATTATTAAACGTCTTTTGGCTTGTATTCCTCGGGTTTTTCTTGTGTTTCTTCTATTGCATTTTTAAGTTCTTCAGTTTCTTTTTGAATAACATTTTTAGCTTTTTTGTATTCATAAGAAGCTCGCCCCAGTGCTCTTGCAATTTCAGGAATTCTTTTTCCGCCGAATAAAAGTATAATAACAACCAATATAAGTAATATTTCAGTAATTCCAAGTGACATTTTTAGTTGACTCCTTTCAAATTATATTAAACTTTGTTTTTTAACAGCAAATATCTCAATAGCGTTGCCTCTGTTTTTACAAACTTGTTTGCAAGCACCGCAGCCAATACATTTAGACGCATTGATGACAATTTTCCCTTCAGCTCTAATTATAGCACCATAAGGACAAGCATTTATACAAGCTCCGCATTTGCCACACTTCTCTTCTATTATCATTGCCATTCCTATCCTTGTTTTTTGTTTTTCTTCAAGGCTAAGTCTTTTTATTGCTCCAGTCGGACAAACTTGTCCGCACTTATTACAATTCTTGTCACAGCAACCTTTAGTGTAGTCAAGATGTACAGTAGGAAAGTCTTTATTTGCTTTTACTATAACCTTGTTAGGGCAATTTTCTACGCAAAGATTACAGTTAAAGCATTTGTTAGCCAGTCTTTCTTCACTTTCAGCTCCGGGAGGAAGAATTATATCTTTAAATTTTTCAACAATTTTATCTTTTACGACCATCCCAGCTTTAACCATTGCACCAAAAACTGCTGCGGCTGTTACTCCTAATAAAATTTCGCGTCTTTTATTGCTGAATTTTATAGCTTCTTTAGGTTCCCTTCCATATTTTATACTATTTTTAGGACATACTCCTAAACATTTTAAGCACTTGACGCAAATTTCGTTATCGACTGTTTTGTCTTTAGAATTTATACACCCGGAAGGGCATTTGCTTTGGCATAAACCGCAAGATACACAAGAATCTTTCTGGATATATATTTTATTTGGAGAAATTTTTGATAATATACCAAGTAGCGTACCTGCTGGACAGATATTTGTGCAGAAAAATCTGTTTTTGAAAAATGTTAAAAACAGTACAACTACAAGAGCTGAAAGTCCTGTTACAGAAAGTGTAAAAGCTGAACCAAAATATGTATAAGGTTCAATATATCTTATTAAAAGAGCACTTCCTCCAGCCAGCATTCCCAATGTAATTGCTAATATAAAATACTTTAGCGGATAGTTTTTTGTTGGCTTATTTGTCCGTTTCCTGAAAAATAAAAGTCCTGCAATTTCTTGGATGATTCCAAACGGGCAAATTGTCGAGCAGTAAAAACGTCCGAAAACTATTGTTAAAATAGTGATTCCCAAAAGTAATGCCAGAGAAATTATCGAAAAATCAATGAATGTTCTTTCTAGAACAGGAATAAATTGAATATCAAAAATCTTTACTGGATAAAAAATCCCACAAATTCCCAATATAGCAAGTGTAAGTATTGTAATTGCTATCGCTAATCTTATCTTATAAGCTTTTTTCATTATTTCATACTCTTTTCAACTTCTTTAACTTTATTGTCAACTTCAGCTAGTAATGTTGGTATATCAAGTGCTTGCGGACAATTTTTGCTGCATAATCCGCATTTTATGCACTTGTCGGCTCTTGTCGATTCATCAAGCGCGTTATAATTGTATACAAACATAAAGTTTGCATTAGGCGCGGTGTTACCTTTGTACATATTGTAAAGTCCAAAAATCGCCGGAATATTTATACCTCTTGGGCAAACTTCCATACAATATTTGCAAGCTGTACAGCTTATTGCACCGCCGGATTGTATTATTTGTGCAATTTCATGCGCTACTTTTTCTTCTTTTTCAGTAAGTTCTCTGTAATTAACAAAAGTATCGACATTTTCTTTAAGCTGTTGAAGATTACTCATACCGCTAAGAATTGTAAATACTCTTTTACGTCCTGCTGCCCATCTTAAACCAAATGAAGCTTCTGTATCGTTAGGGCATTCTTGTTTTAATTTGTCTTTCGCTTTTTGAGGAAGATTGCAGAGAACTCCGCCCCTTAGAGGTTCCATAACAATTACAGGAACACCAGCTTCGTCTGCAATTCGGTATAATTCGTCCGCATTTACGACTTCCCAGTCCAGATAATTAAGTTGTAATTGGCAGAAATCCCACTTATGCTCTTTAATTACTTCTCTAAGCATTTGAGGATCGCCGTGGAAAGAGAAGCCTACGTGCTTGACTAAACCTTCCTTTTTGAGTTTAACAATCTCATCATACATATTGTTATCACGATAATTGCTTAAACTGTTTTTGTTAATATTGTGAACCATGTAATTATCAAAATACTTAACTTGACATTTCTTTAGTTGTTCTTCACAAAGTTTTCTAACATCAGATGGAGAATTTACGAGATATGCAGGGCATTTGTCTGCTAAAATAAAGCTTTCTCTTGGATATTTCTTTAAAATTTCACCGATAGCATTTTCAGATTTCCCGTCCACGTACATATATGCAGTATCAAAGTAATTTGCACCATGCGCAAAGGCATATTCAACCATTTTGTCTAATTCAACCATGTCGATTTTTCCGTCATGCATAGGAAGTCGCATGCACCCTAGTGCAATTAGCGGTGTGTCAATGTCTGCAAATTTACGTCTTACTACTTGTCCTTCGGCTTTTTTTATTTCTTTCTTGCCGCAACCAGATAAAAGCGCGGCACCTCCGATTGCAAGTGCTGAATTTATTATGAAATCCCGTCTTTTCATATTATCCTCTTATATGTTTAGGCTACTGATCCAAGTCTTGATATCTTCAATTTTACCAGAATTCTCATAAGAAGTATATCCTTCCAGAACCCTTGCACCTTGTGATATTTCTTGTATGTCATGATAAGTATTTGACGCTCCTCCGCCACCGTGTGTGCAGAAAGGTACTATAATTTTGTTATTCCAATTATGTTCTGATAAATAAGTTCTGACAGGTGACGCCATAGTATACCACCATACAGGAGTCCCTACGAAAATTATATCATACTCGCTTATATCACCTAAGTTTACAAGTTCAGGTTTCGTATTATTTTCTTTTTCAATTTTAGCTTGGTTAACGACTTCATTGTAGTTGTTAGAATATTCTTTTTGGGGCGTGATTTCAAAAATGTCCGCGCCTGTTATTTCTTTAATTTTTCCCGCTACGGATTTTGTGTTTCCTGAATGAGAATAATAAGCTACTAAAATTTTTTTAGACATAACTGTACCTCCATTTTTTTATTATGATACTACTTGATAGTTACTCTAAGTCAATATATAAAAAAACGACAGAATTAATCTGCCGTTTTTTTTCATGCATATCAAAAAATTATAAATGTTTTTCAATATTTGTGATTATAGAACCCTTTGGCATAAGTCCAACCATTCTTTCAACTACTTCTCCGTTTTTGAACACAAGTAAAGTTGGAAGACCGCTTACCTGATATGCTTGAGCAGCCTCTATATTATCATCTGTATCGATTTTTCTGAAATTAACTTTATCTCCAATTTCGGTTTCAACTTCCTCTAAAATCGGACCTAATTTCCTGCAAGGTCCGCACCAAGTTGCAAAAAAATCTACAACAGTGGGCTTATCCGCTTTGATAACTTCATTTTCAAAGTCTGTATAATTAATTTCTTTTACCATCTCAAAACTCCTTATCTAAATACTACACTTAATATTACCATATATAAAATATTTATGCTATTATGCTAGTATGTAAATGAGGGGATGTAATCTGTAAGAGGAAAGTAATGCCAAGAAAAAAAGTAGTTGAAATAGTTTTAGATACTGAAACAACGGGATTAGATTATACAAGAGAAAGAATTATAGAATTCGCAGGTGTTCGTTTAGAGAACGGTAAAGTAAAAGATGAATTTCAAACTTTAATTAACCCGCATCAACATATTAGAAAATCAAGTATAGCAATTCATGGTATTACTCAAGACATGGTTGAAGATGCCCCGTCTGAAGAAGAAGCCCTTCCTAAAATTTTAGAGTTTATTGGTGATTACCCTATAGTTGCTCATAATGCAATTTTTGATTATTCATTCCTGAATGAAGCTAAAATGAGAGTTTATGGTGAGAAACTGGAAAATCCAAGGATTGATACTCAAGTAATGTTTAAAGAAATTGCTCCTGATTTAGAATCTCACGGGTTGGAAGCTTTAACAAAGAGGTTTAATGTAGAATTAAATAATCATCACCGTGCAATGGCAGATGCTATGGGGTTAGCTCTTGCGTATCCGAAATTGAAAAAACTTTATTTACAACGCCTTGATTGGCAAAGAAAACAGTTGGATAATGTTGATTATTTATTTGATAGGTATTTGAGAATTCAACAAAGTATAGCAACGATGCAGGCTGAGTTGCAAGATTTAAAATCCATTTTTAAACTCCATTTTGAACTCGGTGGAGAGCCTTTGGTTGCAGAAACTGGCGAGATGATGGTTTATCAGTCTAAACAATCATTTGGGTATGATTTAGCTGATATCAAGGATGTCTTAGAAAATGTGGGTGCTCTGGAAAAAGCCGTTAAGGTTAATAATGGGTTTATTGATAGGCTGTGTAACGGTTTAAGCCTATCAGAAGAATATAAAGAAATTATCCGTGATGCACGTCAAGAGATTTCAGAAACTAGAAATATTCAAGTGATAAAGCCATGCAAGCAATAATTCCTAATGTATTAGAAGTTAAGATAGAAAAGCTCTCTAATATGGGGCTCGGAATTGCTAAAGTCGAAGGCTTTGTTATTTTTGTTGAAAATTCTTGTCCCGGGGATTTGTTAAGGGTCGAAATTTATAAGAAAAATAAAAATTTCGCGTTTGCTCATATTGTGGAAATTTTGAAGGCTTCGCCTTACAGAGTAGAGCCATTTTGTCCTATGCAGAAAATATGCGGTTCATGCCAGTTACAATTTATTGATTATAATTATCAACTTGTCTTAAAAAAAGAAATTGTAAAAGATGCAATGCGCTCTATTGCGGGAGAAGAGTTTGAAGTAAGAGATGTAATTCCGAGCCCTGAAAACAAAAATTATAGGCACAAAATCCAATATCCTGTATCACAAACGAAGAATTCTAAACGACTTCTTGCAGGGTATTATAAAAAGGGAAGTCATGATATTTTAAACATTAAATATTGCCCAATCCAGCCTTCAATATGTGATAATATAATAGATTTTATAAGAGAAGAAGGGCAAAAACTTGGTGTAAGCGGATATGAGGAGAAAAATGCAAAAGGTCTTTTAAGGCATGTGGTTATGCGCTCATCTTGCTATTCCGGAAAAGTCCTTGTCGTATTAGTTATAAATGATAATAAAATCACTGATAGTATTAAAAAATTAGGAAATCTTGTGTATGACAAATTTGATGAAGTGTCTGGGGTTCTTGTTAATTTCAATACAAGAAAAACTAATCTTATTTTAGGTGATAAAGTTGAGTCTATTTGCGGGGATGACTATATCGAAGAGAAGCTTTGCGATAAGATTTTTAAGGTTGGGGCAAAGACTTTTTTCCAAGTAAATCCAAAAAGTGCGAATAATATTTTTGAATACGTAAAAAAATATGTTGAAGATAATTTTAATTCTCCCATCGTTTTGGACGCTTATGCCGGAATAACAGCGTTTGGAATTTGCCTTTCTGATGTAGCTAAAAAAATAGTTAGTGTAGAAGAGGTTAAGGAATCCGTGGATCTTGCAAATCAAATTGTCGCAGAAAATAATATTGATAATATTGATTTATGTAATATGGATGCAGGCAAGTGTTTTGAAAATTTTTTAAAGCTTGGTGGTAAGACGTTTGATGTTACAATATTGGATCCTCCAAGAAAAGGGTGTTCTGTTGAAAGTCTTGAATATGCTTTAAAACTTACAAAAAGTAAAATAATATATATATCTTGTAATCCTGCAACGCTTGCAAGAGATTTAAAATATTTAACCTCAAAAGGCGCAAAAGTGGATTTTATTCAGCCTTTTGATATGTTTCCGCACACATATCATGTTGAAAATGTCGCTCTAGTAAGTTTATAAAATGTTTTTTTGTAATATCAGGTAAAATTTCTTTAACACATGTGATCCCTTTTACTTCTTCCTGAAAAAGCTGTTCAAGGAAAACTTTGTCGTAATCAAACAATATTGAACCATGTTGTAGTATGTATCCTTGTTTTCTGCATTGGGCAGAACCTATTATTTTCTTTCCTTGGTAACATACATCCGCTCCAGTAGAAATTAGCATACAATAATCAAAGTGGGTTGATACTTTTTTATTCTCACCAAAATCCAAATTAATTCCCAATGTTTTGAAAAAATCTATTAAAATTCCTGAAATGTATTTATATGATTCGGTTACGCTTTCTCCGTCAGGGATTGAACTTGTAGGACAAGTATAGCTATAGGTTATTTCATTATCATGAAGAAGAGCTCTTCCTCCTGTTAATCTTCTTACAATATCAATATTTTGAGTGGGGAAATTTAGTTTTTGGTTTCTTCCAAGAGATATACATCTTGGTTTCCAACCGTAAAGTCTAACAACAGGCTCTGTAGATTTATCTTTTATACACTTTTCGAGAATATCATTGTCGATTTGCATATTCTCTTTTCCCGTGTGTTCAGAATATTTTATTAATTTCATTCTCTATCACGAGCTTTCTTAAGAAGAGCATCATCATTTGTTCTGTCAGCAAGCGGCATTGGGATAAACAAATCCTTATATCTTCTTATTGCATATTGATCTGTCATTCCGGAAATATAATCGGTTACTATTTGAGGAATTTCTTCTTGATTGTAATATGGCTGTAACATCTCTGTATAATATTCATAAAGAGATTTTATAATATTTTTTGCCTTAACTTCCTCTGCTTTTGCAATAGGATCCAAATAAACATTATCAAACATCCAAGTCCTGAGTTTTGTTACGTAAAACCACCCTTCATCCGACATTTTTACCTTAGGTTTATCAATAGAATTTGTAATAACATCTGTAATCATTTTCCCAAGTCTTGCGGATTGGTCAGAAGAGTAGTATTTTGTACAATCTTCAGGTAAGTCGCTTTCGGAAATTATGCCGGCTCTTATGGAATCTTCAATATCGTGATTAATATATGCAATTTTATCAGCGTATTGAACAATTTGAGCTTCAGGTGTTTTGGGTTTATATCCCCAGGTATGGGTAAGAATACCATCTACCGTTTCTTTGCAAAGGTTCATATCTTCTAACACTTCAACAACTCTTACACTTTGCAAATTATGATGAAAACCTTGTGGTAAAAGTTCATCTAAAGTTCCTTCCCCGCAATGTCCGAATGCAGTGTGTCCCAAATCGTGTCCGAGAGCTATTGCTTCTACTAAATCTTCATTAAGTCGAAGTGCTCTTGCCATTGTTCTTCCTATTTGGGCTACCTCAAGTGTGTGCGTAAGGCGGGTTCTGAAATGGTCATTATACGGAGATAAAAATACCTGAGTTTTGTGTTTTAATCTTCTAAATGATTTTGAATGAAGTATTTTATCCCTATCCCTTTGAAATTCGGTCCTTATTTCAAATTGCTCTATTCTTTTACGCTTTCTGCCTTTTGAATTTTTGCACTTTGTAGCGTAAGGACTTAATATCTCAAGTTCTCTTTCCTCAAGTTCTTCTTTAACCGTCTTAAATTTTGTATCCATAACTTATATTATACCTAAAATACTGATTTTTGGCTATTAATATAATTGATATTTTAGTAGAAATATAGTATTATTATTTTATTGGAGATGAGAGGTTTAATGGATACTTTTTTTAACGCAGAATACATAATTCGTTTATTTTTCGCGCTTGTTCTCGGATTTGCATTAGGTCTGGAGAGAGAACTTACAAACAAGTATGCGGGGTTGAGGACTCATATTCTTGTGTGTCTAGGGGCATGTGTTTTTACTTTGCTTTCAATATATGCATTCCCAACATTTGCGACGGGTGATAATGTAGTGATTCAGAATGCTACAGGTATAAGAGATACTTCCCGTGTTGCAGCACAGATAGTTACAGGTATTGGTTTTATTGGCGCAGGAACTGTATTAAGAAACGGACCTATGGTTTTTGGCTTAACAACTGCTGCTACGCTTTGGATTGCTGCAAGTATTGGAATGGCTTGTGGTTCTGGAATGTTTGATGTTGCTGTTATTGCTACTGTCTTAAGTGTTGCGGTTCTTACCTTAATTAGAATTTTTGAGAGGCAATTTCTACCTGCAAGCGGCAAGCAGGTGAGAAGGTGTAAACTCACGGTCTATTTAAATGCGTGTGATATTGATTTGATTTATGAATTTTTAAACAAAAATGTAAAAAATGTTATGGATTTTTCCACAAAAAAATTAATTGAAAATCCTGATAAAGTCAGGGTGACGTCTACGTTTGATTTCGGAAACAAAAAAATTATGAGTGATTTTTATAAAAAACTCAATCATGTTACACAATTTGATTCTATTTCGTTACAGGAAATAAATGATTAAAGAAAAAAGTAAAAAAGCTAGATTTGGAAATGAAATGTCTTTAGATAAAATTATACTTTCGTATCTAAGGACGATTGGGATTTCTTTTCTTATAGCTTTTCTTTTTACGCTGTTATTATCATTTCATGCCAGAAATGAAATGATAAAAAATTTATACACAAATGTAAAAGAGCAACAAAAGTTTGATGAACAACTTGCAAGACAACTTGTTGTTCAGTCCGATTTTGCAAAAGATTTAAGACAGAAACGTTATTCTGTATGTATGCAGGTTGGTATGTTATATGAGGCTGCAAAGGATTATAAAAATGCTCAGTATGCTTATGAAATAGCATTGGATAAGGCTCGACCGGAAGTTTATGCTCCTTATTACAGACTCGCAAAAGTTTTAATTGCGCAAGAAAAATTTAAAGAAGCTCAGGATATTATTAAATCGGCTAGAGATATTAACAATAAGCATCTGGTAAAATTTAAAACCAGATCTTATATAGAAATGGGGGATAAATATTATTCGATTGGTAAATTCTTGAGTGCTGCTAAAAGTTATGAAAAGTCAAAATATTATTATGATAAGTTTAAAAATAGAGATGAAATTGTTGAGAAGGCTATAGCGGAGAGAATTGTTAATTCTTATGTGCAAACTGCTGATATAATGGTTAAAAATGGCTCTAATTCTGATGCGGTAAGATTTTTGGCTAAAGCTGAAAAATTAGCTCCGAAGGATTTTTTAATAAGGTATAAGTTAGCAATAATTTATTCGGATCTTGATGCAGAAAAGTCGGTCAAATATTTTGAGAGATTAATGGAGGAGTGTCCTCAAGAGATTGATTATGGAGTATATGCCAAAGCTCTTATGAAAGCTGCAAATATTGCAGATTGGCAAGGTAACAATATTCAAGCTAAATATTACCGCTATAAAATACATTCGCTTGATCTCTTTGTGAATAATAAAGTCATTTATAAGAATGATGTTGAAATTTATTTAGATAGTTTTACTGTCAGAAAAATGTGGTTAAAATATCATTTAAGAGGCATGTACAGAATAAAAAATGTTTCACACACTGACATAACAAATTTATCAGCTGAATTTGTATTAAAACGAAAAGATAATGGAAAAATCTTGGAGTCAGTTAACACAAAAGTTGTGACAAAAAATAATCCATTATATTCTAATGGCGGTGTTACAGAAGCGATTATGGTGAATTTAGGTAAAAATATCTTTACAAAGAGAGAATTGGATCAGTATATAATAGAAATCTATTTATATAAAGACGAAAAGTACAAAACTCTTATAACAACTATGAATGTACCTAAAAAATCTATAAATGGTTAGTCTATTTTAGAATTGGAGCGGAATATAACAGAGTTTTTGTGTATTCCTCTTTTGGGTGTCTGAAAATAGTTTCTGTATAATTTTCTTCGATTAATTTTCCAAAATACATTATTCCGACTCTGTCAGCAAGATATCTTATTACATTAAGATCGTGTGATATAAATAAAATTGTTAAATTTTTCATTGTCTTTAATTCTTTTAAAAGATTAATTATTTGTGCTTGAATACTGGCGTCTAGTGCACTAACCGGCTCATCTGCTATAATAAGTTTGGGGTTAAGTACGAGTGCTCGTGCAATTGCAATACGCTGTCTTTGACCTCCTGAAAATTCGTGTGGGTAAAGTTCAAGTACGCGTTCACTCAGTCCTACTTCTTCCAGTATGTTTTTTATTATAGATTTTTTTCTATTATTAGAATATTTTGTATTAATATCAAGCGGCTCTTTTAAAATATCTCCGATTTTCATTTTTGGATTAAGACTTGAATACGGGTTTTGGAATATCATTTGAACTTCTTTGGGGTAAATTTTTCGTTTTTCATTGGTTTGTAGATATATATCTTCCCCACAAAAAAGAATTTCGCCTGATTTTGGTTTAACAAGTTTAGTTATTGCTTTTGCTATTGTAGATTTTCCGCATCCTGATTCTCCTGCAAGAGCATAAATTTCTCCATCTCTAATTGAAAATGAAACATTATTGACCGCTAATACTGACTCGTCTTTTTTATTTAAACTTTTGTATTCAACTGTAAGATTTTTTGTTTCTAATAAATTGCCCACGTATATATATTATCATAATTTTTTTTATGATAGTATTGTCTGAGAGGATAAGGAGTTTTGAATGTTTGATATTTTTGTAAAAAAGTATATTACTGTAAAAAATGTTATATTTTTTGTAATAGCAATATTATTTTTGGTATTTATCACAAAAATAAAAGATACAGCAATTTTATTTTTCGCATCATACGTAATAGCCTGCTCTTTAAATCCAATTGTGGATAAATTAACAAAGAAAATGAGTCGTTCACTGGCTTCTACTCTGGTTTTAGGCGGGGTTCTTGTGATTTCTTTTATTTTCTTATTACCGCTTTTAGTTGTGGCAGGAGAACAAATTAAATCCTTTTTGATACTCTTACCTGAGCACATTACTGCAGTAAAAACATTTTTACTTCAAACTCCTTTTCTAGATAAATCAATGATAGCTCAGATAGATGTCGGTGAACTTCTATCGACTGCGTCAGGCTTTACTACAAATTTTGTAAATAATTCAATTAACTTTAGTGTAAGCTTTGCTTCGGGTATTGTATATTTTCTTGCTGCTTGTATTATTGTATATTATTTTATGGTGGACAAGTCTACCGTAAAAAAAGCCTATTGCAGTTTATTCCCTAGCCAGATGAAAGAAAGGGCAGAGGAAATTCTTGATACAATTTCTCAAAAAATCGGTGGATATGTGGCAGCCTTGATTGTTACTATTTTATGTGTAGGTTTGATTATGACAGTAGGTTTGATGCTTTTAGGCGTAGATTATGCTCTTCTTCTAGGGGTTTTGAATGCTGTTTTGGATATAATACCTGTAGTTGGACCTGGAGTAGCTTTGGTTGTAACTCTTTTAGTTGCATATAAAATGGGCCCGCTTACGCTTGTTTTAATTTTGGTACTGTTTACTTTCGCGCAGTGGGCAGAAAACAATCTTGTAAGACCTTATATCTTTGGTAAATTCTTAGACTTACATCCTCTGATAATTTACTTTTTCTTGTTTGTAACAGCACAATATTTAGGCGTAATTGGTGTTATCTTTGCTCCTGCTATTGCTGCTACAGTCTGTGTTTTAATTGAAGAACTTTATATAAAGAATGTAAACTAGATGGAAAAGTATTTATATAAATCTGTAAACGGTAATTATCCTTTAATTATGGCATATCCTGCCTGTGAAGAATTTGCATTATCATCTTTGGGATACTTATGGCTATACAAAATCGCTGATACAATGGACGGTATAAATGCTGTTAGGTGTTCTACTGATAATGTCGATAATATAAAAAATATCGGAAGTATAGCTTTTTCAATGTCTTTTGACTTTGATTTTATGGGTGTGTTCGAAATTTTAGAAAAACTAAATATACCTTTATATGTAAACGAAAGAGATGAAAATGCTCCTCTGGTTTTTGCTGGAGGTCCTGTTATTACAACTAATCCAATACCTTATGAAGAATTTTTTGATTTCATGCTTATAGGTGACGGGGAGGAAAGTTTTAAAAAAATCCTTAAAATTTTAAAATCATATAATAAAAAAGAAGCTTTAGAATTAATAAAAAGTGTCGAAGGCGTTTATGTTCCGGAAAATAAGGCTGCAAAGTCTACAGTTGAGCTAACAGATGTTATTTATACACCAATTTTGAGTGACAAAGGGTATTTTAAGAATACTTTTATAATAGAAGTGGCACGAGGGTGTATGAACAGGTGCGCTTTTTGTACTGCTTCTTACACAAATTTACCGTTTAGGTGCAATAATTATGACAAAATAATAGACGCGATAGATTTAGGCTTAAAATATACAAATAAAATCGCGTTATTGGGAGCTCAGATAAGTGCACATCCTGAGTTTGAAAAGATAATGGAATATATAGAACAAAAAATTGATAATGGTGCAAATATAGAATTAGGAATATCATCTTTGAGAACGGATTCTGTGACTCCTAAAATGGTTCAAACTCTTGTAAAAGGCGGTCAAAAACATTCAACGATAGCGATAGAAGCTGCAAGTGAAAGATTGCGTAAATTTATCAATAAAAATCTTAAAGAGGAACAAATTTTAAATGCAGTAAAAATTTCAAGAGAAAACGGCTTGAAAGGATTAAAAATTTATTCAATGATTGGTATTCCGACAGAAACGCAAGAGGATATAGATGAATTTTTAAGATTGGGTAAAAAAATTAAGGATGAAAATAAAGGGTTTAATATTGAATTTTCATTTTCTTCTTTTGTCCCAAAACCTCATACACCTTTGCAGTGGGCAAAAAGAGAGGATACAAAATCTTTAGAGAAAAAGCAAAAATATCTTGAAAAAGAGTTCGCAAAGCTTGGTATCTCATCAAAATTTTCAAGTATTAAGTGGGATTTTTGGCAAACTGTCCTTTCAAGAGGCGGAAGAGCGTTGGCTCCTTTTTTGGTGGAGGTATACAGAAATGGCGGTAAAATAGGAGCTTATAAGGCTGCTCAGAAAAACTTAAATATTGGTATAAAGAATGAATTTATGCTTGATGATGTTTTACCATGGGATAATATCGAAATTTATCCCGGAAAAGATTTATTAAAAAATGAATACAAGAGATTGTGTAAAAAAAATCAATAAAAAAGCAGATATCTATAATATCTGCTTTTTATTTTTCTAATATTTTACATCTAACCTTGGAATTGTTCAGCAATTTCAAAAGGTTGTTCTGCTAATTTAAGAGTTTCTCTGTCAATAATACCTCTTTTAAGTTCTGTAAAAGAAGCTTTTTTAGAGTTAAATTTTTTCTTCAAGAATTCATATGCAACTTTAGGATCACATTTAGTACCGCAAGTGAACAAATCAACGGCCGCATACCCTAATTCCGGCCACGTATGGATAGCAAGGTGGCTTTCTGAAATAATAACTACACCGCTAACGCCATACGGATTAAACATATGAAAGCACTTTTGAACGATTGTTGCACCGCACTCAAGAGCCGCGTCTATCATGTACTTTTCTACTTTGTCATTACTATTTAAAATGTTTGGATCACATTCAAAAAATTCTGCAAGGACGTGCTGTCCCAAGTTTACTCTGTCCAAGTTCTGCTTTTCAAGCTCGTCGAGTGATGATGATACAATTGTCAATTCATGTGCCTCCTTTACTACCAGTGTGTTACTACACCAATCAATTTTTACTAACTTCTATATATTACTATAAAAAACAAAAAATTTGTATATTTTACACTTTTTATTTTTTTTATTAAGAATTTGTTACAATTATACCATAATTTTACTGGAAAATATAGCCAAAATTAACGTAATTACTTGCTTTTGATAATACAACTATAATCTTAATATGGATATTAAGATTATGTAAGGAAATCCGGTTTTTGTAAAAAATTAGGATATAATAAAATTGCAAAGGATAAAGTAAATATGAAGGAGAAAAAAATGCAATCAGTAGAAGAAATTCTAGGAAAATTGGAAACAGCAGATAATACAACTAAAAATAAAATTGAAAATATATTAGTAGATCAAGGTAAAGCTGTAGTTCCAGAACTAGTTCACCAGCTTCAAGTAGTAAGAGGAGTTAAAAGAGGTGTTGTAGCTATGACACTTATTAGAATTGGTGAAGCTTCTGTTGAGTATTTGAAAAAAGCTGCAAATAATAATAAAGACTTTGAATGGGTTGCTAAGTATCTTATTTCTGAAATTAAGGGCGTAGCTGCTTAAGTGGAAGATAAGATTAAAGTAGATATTTATACAGATGGTGCTTGTAGCGGGAATCCGGGTCCAGGAGGCTACGGCACCATTTTAGTGCATGTGGATGCGAACGGACAAAAGCATGAAAAAGAACTATCTAAAGGATATAAATGTGTTACTAATAATCAGATGGAGTTAATGGCTGTAATAGTCGGTTTAGAAGCATTGAAAAAGCCTTGCAGTGTAACTCTTTATTCGGATAGTAAATATGTGGTTGATGCGTTTAATAACCATTGGATTGATAATTGGGTAAAAAAAGGATGGAAAACTGCAGGGAAATCTCCCGTTAAAAATGTTGATTTGTGGAAAAGGCTTCTTGAAGCAAAAAAAAGTCATGAAGTGCAGTTTATTTGGGTCAAAGGGCATGCCGGACATGAATATAATGAGCGGTGTGATTCATTAGCTGTAAAAGCTTATAATAACGATAATTTAGCCGAATTGTAAACAAATGTTACAAAAATAATAATGTTTGAAATTGTATCTCTTTTAAATACTTTATATATATGTAAGATTTAAAAGATGGTGATATAAGATGGCAATCGCAAATTTACATGAAACATTATTAAGCTATAAGTTGAGAAGAAATCAGTTAAATCTTGAAATTACTGAGTATCAAGCTCAAAAAACATTAGCTTCATATTCTCAAGGCGATGTTCAATCTCTTCAAAATTCTGAGACAAGAACAATCAGAGAATATTATAAAGAAATGTTTGATGAAGATGCCAGCTTACAAGAATTATATACTGATTATACAGAAATTCCAGACTTTGAAGAAGAGATGGATAGATTGACTGCAAAATATCAAGAACAATTTGATCAGTTAACAGCTTGGGAAACAGCTATAGATGCACAGATAACAACCGCAAGTGCTGAATTGGAAGAAGTAAACGCGTATATGGAGTCAATCAAATCAATGCTTTCAAGCAATATTCAAGAAGACTTTAATTACGGGTTAAACGGGTAATTAATTAAATAGCCATATTCCGATAAGTGCAAATATAATTAAAGCTATATTGTAGTGAAGAAAAGTCGGAATACAGGTATCATAAATGTGGTTATGTTGACCATCAGCATTAAGACCTGATGTTGGACCTAAAGTTGTATCAGAAGCCGGAGAACCAGCATCACCCAATGCGGCAGCTGCAGCAAGAAGAACCACTATTTGTTGAACATTAAAACCTTGTTTCAAGCATATTGGGACGAATAGTACTGCAAGTATCGGTATCGTTCCAAAAGACGTTCCTATACCGATTGTAATAAACAAACCTATAATAAGTATTATAAATGACGTTATATAAATGTTATTAGGAATGATAGGTAAAATAGTATTAACCAGGTTTTCTATTGAACCAGTTTCTTTAAGAACATCTGCAAATCCTGCTGCAACAAGCATTACAAAAGCTATATATCCCATTAAGTAAATACCTTCATTCATCATGTGATCCATTTTATCTTGAGGAATTACTTTGAATGAGAAAATAATACCCAATCCCATTAAGGCTCCAAGCGGTAAGGATTTAGTGATAAGTTGAACAACAAAAGTTACAATAGCTGCGAGAATTACAATCCAATGTTTAGGAAGAAACTTTGAATTAATCTCTGTCGGTTGCTGCATTATACTCTTATCTTCATAAATTCTAGGTTTTCTGTACGTAATAAAAACCGATATTAAAAGTCCTGCAAGCATACCAAAACCAAGTATTAAAGTTGATTTCCAAACGTCAGCTCTGGCTATATTTACTCCATTTTGTACCATGTTATCAGCTATTAAGTTTTGAAATATTAAGCCAAAACCAGCTGGAATTACTATATATGGCATTTTAAGGCCGAATGTGAGAACACATGCTACTGCGCGTCTATCGATTTTAAGCTTATTCATAATCCCCAAAAGCGGAGGTATGATAATCGGAATAAACGCTATATGGATTGGTATTATATTTTGAGAAGCCATAGCTATTAAAGTTAATATCCCCAAAAGAAGCATTTTATTCTCTTTAACAACTTTAGATATTTTTTTAGAAATTACATCTGTAAAACCAGAATGAGCCATTGTCGCCGCAAAAGCTCCTAATAAAATATAGCTTAAAGCTGTTTCAGAATTTCCACCCATTCCGGAGATAAATGTATTCATAATGTGCGTACTGTCTAAGCCTGCAACATAGCCCGCAACCAGCGTTGAAATAATTATTGCCAAAAGCACATTAATTTTTTTTATACATAAAACGCACAATAATATTATTGAAATGAAAGCCGGGTTAGTGCAAAGATTAATAATAGTTGTCATACCTATCTTGTTTCAGCTTCTTGAAGCAAATTGATAATTTCTAATGCTACTTCTTTTTGTACATCATTTGGAAGGCATTTTAGATATTCAAAAGATTCTGCTATTTTTTGGTCTGTGTCATACCAGCGTCTTAGAACGTAAGAGAATGCGTCCGTTAAGATATTATCAGCTAAATCTATTCCATTTTCTTTAGAAATTTTTACAATTAAATCAGCACAATCATATTGAGTCATTATATTAGCATTTCTCATTAAGCTTACTGCCAAACTAACTGTAGGATCAATATCATACCAACGCTTATGCATAAAACACCTTTTCCTCTTTTATTCTATACTATATTTTTTCAATTATTTTGTCAAATATGAATTTATCAAATCAATTTTCGTCTTATCTTGGGTAGAAAAAGATATTAACTTTTCTTTGGAAGTTTCTCCTTTTATAATTTCAATGCTTGTTTTGGGAATTTTAAACTCTTTAGAAAGTAATTTCACCAAAGCTTTATTGGCTTTATTTTCGATAGGTAGAGCAGTAACTCTAACTTTTATAAACCCATCTTCTTTTATAATTTCATCCTTCGAAGCGTTGGGAATAATTTTTACCTTAATTACAATATTCTCTGTCATACCTTTTGGAAAACCATAACATATTCGTGTTTAAAAATATAGAAACCACCGGCTAAAGCTCTATATCTCCATAGATTAGCAGTTTTACCTTTAGCTCTTTCATTTCCCTGAATATCTTTTATGATAATAGCTTTTGTAATAAATCCAAGCTTGTTCATCCTTGCCATACATTCAAAACCAAGCGGAATATGCTGAGAATGTGCATATTTATCTCCAATAATAAGACAAGCAAATCTCCCTTTTTCTAATAGGTCATACCCATTTTTTGCAACTTTTTCAAATAAATCATAAAACTCTTCAGTTGTAGCACAATTAGACAAATCTTCCTTTTTATCGGAAAATTTAATAATATCATCATAAGGCGGATGAAGCATTAAAAGTTGTGCCTGCTTTCTTCCCATAATATCAAGTCTTGCCTGAATCTTTTCTTTAGCAATTTCGCTGGCAGAATCTGCGCAAATGATATTAACGTCAGTAACTAATTGTTTAGGAGTGAATTTTTCAGAAACAGATTCTGCTAATTCCTCTTTTAATTCGACACCGATGCATCTTCTATTCATATTAATGGCTTCTATTCCTGAAGTCCCTGAACCGAAGAACAAGTCTAAAACAATATCATTCTTTTTTGTGTACCTTTCGTAAATTTGTTGAGCAATCTGTGGAATATAGTTTCCGTGATATTCGTTCGAATGTCCGCCTTCTTTTGCTCGTTGCGGGAATTCCCATAATGTATCTGTTTTTATATGGTCATATTCTTGCCATTTTTTTAGATTAATATCACTATAGGCAGTTGTCTTAACTGCATTATTGTCAACGACTTTTAAATTACTTTTTTTAGAACTTTTTTGTTCCTTTAAATTTGTTCTTGCCATACCTCTCCCCATTCAATACATATAGTTTAAAGTATTATTAGAACTTTGTAATCAAATAAATAGAGGATTTATAAAAGAACCATCCCTAATAAGGGATGGTTCTAAATGCTTATTTGCTCATCTGTTGTAATTTGTCACAAGCATCACATGGTTGTTGAGGTTGTGGCATTGATTTTGCACAAGGATTGCATGGTGCTACTTTTTGACAAGGGTCGCAAGGCTTTTGTTTTGCGCAAGGATCACAAGGTGCTGCAGCTCCTGTAGGGCACGGTTGTGAAATCTTTTCGCAAGGATCGCATTTTTGCTTTTGGCATTCGCAATCACTTTTTTTCTTTTCGCACTTAGGACAATGTCCCCAGTATGCAGGATTTAGACTTGACCAACAAAATGCTTGTGCACTTTGAGTTCCTACAACTGAAATAAAGCCTAATAATGCTAATACTGATAATGTTTTTTTCATCTCTTACTCCTTTTCCTAAACGAATAAACTGTATCTTTAGTACATATTTATTGTATGAAAAGAGTAATTTTTTACCATAACCCGTGTGATTATTTATTTTTAGACAGGTGGCTAATTCTTTGCTCTGTCAACCAGCTTATTATCGTTATTCCAGCTAAATGATGAGCGGATTTTGCTTCCGATAGTTTCAATCAAGTGACCTTTTGAATCGGCTCTTAGTTTTGCAAAATTCTTTCCGCCTGATTTCATTTCATCCATAAATTCTCTTGCATACTTTCCGCTTTGAATATCTGCTAATATCTTTTTCATCTCGGCCTTCACATAAGAGTTAATTAATTTACCCCCTCTTGTTAAATCGCCATACTCAGCGTTATTTGAAATAGAATAATGCATATCTTCAATGCCGCCTTGGTAGATTAAATCGACAATAAGTTTTAATTCATGACAAACTTCAAAATATGCCATGTATGGAGAATAACCGGCTTCAACAAGAGTTTCGAAAGCAGTTTTTATTAATGCAGAACATCCGCCGCATAAGACAGCTTGTTCGCCGAATAAATCGGTTTCTGTTTCTTCTTTAAATGTTGTTTCAATTATTCCAGCTCTTCCTGAGCCTATTGCTGATGCGTATGAGAGAGCAACTTCTTTAGAATCTCCGCTATAATCTTTGTATACAGCTATTAAAGAAGGAACTCCCCTTCCTGCCTTGTATTCACTCCTTACAGTATGTCCAGGGGCTTTAGGTGCAACCATGATTACATTAACATTCTCTGGTGGAGTGATGAAACCATAATGGATGTTAAATCCATGTGAGAACATTAAAGTTTGTCCTGCTCTCAAATTCGGCTCTATTTCTTCCTTGTAAACATTTGCTTGAACTTCGTCAGGTATTAATATTTGAATTATATCTGCTTGTTTTGCAGCTTCTGCTATTGGCATTGTAGTAAGACCATAATCTCTTGCTTTAATATCAGAAGCCCCTCCTTGTCTTAGTCCCATAATAACATGGCAGCCCGAATCTTTTAGGTT
Organism: Candidatus Gastranaerophilales bacterium; assembly: GCA_944323165.1. Lineage (GTDB taxonomy): Bacteria > Cyanobacteriota > Vampirovibrionia > Gastranaerophilales > Gastranaerophilaceae > CAG-196. The sequence goes on from CALURK010000013.1 coordinate 26,037, forward strand.
AAGTCCCTGTCCGTAACCTTGAGAGCCAAATCCTATTACCGCAATCTTTTTTGTCTTTATTAAGTCTTTATCAATATCTTTATCTAAATATATTTTTAGATCTTCCATAAAATCCTCCTTTTCATGTCTTAGCGGTCGGATGTAAAAAATCCGACCGCCAATATATTCTTTTATTTTATTATTCTTCAACGTTTGTTATTGTCGTTTGTTCTCCAGTTGTCATTTCTGACAAAGAACATCCGCCTGCGGGAACTGAATCGGTGTCGTCTTTATCTGTATTAACTATTTTATTTACCGAAACGACAGTATCATTATCTACCAGATTTTGTGCTCTAACTCCTGTTGCAGGTCTGCCTTGACAAGATATATCTCCGGCTTTTATTCTCGTTACAATACCATTAGCTGTAACAAGCATAATCTCATCACTCTCTTCAACTATTGTTAAAGCTACAAGTCTGGACATATTTGATTTGAACTTAGTTGCAATTAATCCTATACCGCCTCTGTTTTGAGTTCTGAATTCTGAAAGTTTAGTTCTCTTGCCAAAACCGTCGGATGTAACAACAAGTAAATCCGCATCATAATTTCTAGGTACAATATCACAACCAATTATTGTATCAGCGGATCTTAGTTTCATAGATGTAACACCTCTTGCGCTTCTACCTAATGGTCTTAAATCTTCAATAGGGAATCTAATCGCCATACCGCAAGATGTACCTATGATTATTTCATCATTAGCCTTGGCTAGTTTTACCCAATTTAACTTATCGCCTTCTTCAAGAGAAATTGCAATAATACCGCTTCTTCTTATACTTGCAAAATTATCAAGCTCAATTCTCTTTATAAAGCCCTTTTGAGTTAACATAATTAAATTCAAATCATGAGAGAAGTTACTTACTGGCACAACTGCCGTAATTGTTTCTCCCTGTTCTATCGGAAGAACGTTAACTATCGGAAGTCCTTTTGATTGTCTGCCGCCTTCTGGGAAGTCATAGACGTTCAAGCTGTAAACTATACCTTTAGATGAGAAGAACAATACTTTATCATGCATCATTGCAGTAAAGAAGTGTTGAATATCATCATCATCTTTCGTTTTCATTCCTGCTTTACCACGTGTTGCACGGTTTTGACGTTCAAATGTATCAAGTGCTATTCGCTTTAAATATCCTTGATGAGTTATAAATACTGCCATTGGAGTATTTGGAGTTAAATCCTCAATTGTAACTTCGCCTTGTTCAGGAACAATCTGAGTCTTTCTATCATCTCCGTATTTTTCTCTATCTTCAAGGAGTTCTCCCTTAATTATATCCAAGACTTTTTGTCTGTCTGCAAGAATTTCTTCGTATTCTGTAATCTTTTTAAGAAGTTCGTCATACTCATTCTTGATCTTATCTTGTTCTAATCCTGTTAACCTTCTCAATTGCATTTCTAAGATAGCATTAGCCTGATCAACATCAAGTCCGAATCTGCTCATCAAACCAACTCTGGCATCATCTGTAGTTTTAGATTTTTTGATAAGTTCAATAACTTCATCCAATGAACCTAAAGCAATTAGTAAACCCGCTAAAATATGAGCTCTAATCTTAGCTTTCTTTAAGAAATAAATTGTTCTTCTTGTAACAATTTCAACTCTGTGTTCAACAAATTCGTTTAAAACTTCGTATAGGTTAAGTAATCTTGGTTGTTTTCCGCATAAAGTAACCATATTTACGCCGAAAGTTGTTGCAAGTTGAGTATATTTAAACAAGTTATTTTTAACAACCTCAGGTTTTGCGTCGCGCTTAAGTTCGATTACAATACGCATACCTTCTCTGTCTGATTCATCTCTAATATCAGAAATCCCGTTAATTTTTTGTTCTTTTACTAAATCAGCTATTTTTTGTATAAGCATTGATTTATTTACTTGGTAAGGAATTTCGGTAACAATAATTGCTGTTCTTGTTTGTCTGCCTGCTCCACCAGGAATTTCTTCAATTGTAGCAACTGCTGACATCTTGATAGAGCCACGACCTGTTTCATAAGCTTGCTTGATATCATTTAAACCAACTATTGTTGCTGCTGTCGGGAAGTCAGGACCTTTAATATATTCCATAAGTCCTGCTACGGTAATTTGCGGGTTATCAATCAAGGCGATAGTCCCGTCAACCACTTCTCTTAAGTTGTGAGGAGGTATATTAGTTGCCATACCAACTGCGATACCAGAAGAACCATTTAATAGAAGCATAGGAAGTCTTACAGGTAAAACAGAAGGCTCTTCTAATGAACCGTCAAAGTTTGGCTCAAAATCAACCGTTTCACAATCAATGTCAGCAAGCATAGATGTCGTAATCTTGTGCATTCTGGCTTCTGTATAACGCATTGCAGCAGCTCCGTCACCGTCAACAGATCCGAAGTTTCCGTGCCCGTCTACTACTAGATATCTTGTGTTGAAGTCTTGGGCTAAACGAACCAATGCTTCATAAACAGAGCTATCTCCGTGCGGGTGGTATTTACCTAAAACTTCACCAACTATACGTGCACATTTCTTAAAAGGTTTATCTGGTGTCATGCCTAACTCGTTCATTGCGTATAAAATACGTCTGTGAACAGGCTTTAAACCATCTCTTACATCCGGAAGCGCTCTACCTACGATTACACTCATTGCGTAATCTATATAGCACTTTTTCATCTCTTCTCTTATATTAACCGGTACTATTTTACCGTCTGAAAACATATTCTGTTGAGCCAAAATCCTTCTCCTCTATCCCTCTATATTTATATTCTAGCACAAAAAACATTGGTGTAAAGCAACTCTACTATTATTACATAGCACTTGTATTTATTGTTTATATATTATTTAACTCTAGTGTTTATACAGTTTTAAGCTTTGTAAAAAAAATTAAAATTTTTGTTTTAAAAAGGCAATTTCTAAAAACGAAAATACTTTATATAAGTGTAAGGGATAAATAAAGTAAGTAAAAAATAAATAATCAAACGGAGTGAATGATAAATAAGTCTAAAGCTCCAAAGAAAAGTTTCTTTTTATACTCTCTCTTAATATCCTCGTGTTTATTTAATGTTTGCCATCAAAATCTTGGCAAACTTTTTTTTTGTAATTGTATAATGCAAAGAAATGTGAGTTCCTCAAGTATAAGCCACCAGAGATATTTATATCTCTTTATTCCTACCACCAATATGGGAAGCGGTAATAGCGAGGATAATATATATTGTAACGTGACCATTGAATTTGGTTCTGCTCTTCTAAAAGCATGTTCTGTTTTACAAGCTCTCTTATTTGAGCTTCTCTTTGTGCTGCTTCAATTCTTCTTGCATTTTCTGTGACTAAAGCTGTATCTAATCTCTCTTGAGTTTCGTTTAAATCTTTAAAGCAAGCTGCCAAATTTGAACCGGTGTATCTTCCAATACAGTCATTTGCGGTTTCAAAAAATTCGTTTTGCCTCTTGTCCCAGTATTCAAAATCATCAGCGAGCAATTTTTTATCCCTTTCTCGAATTTTAAACCAATCAGGTTTTTTGCAATAAGTTGTTATTTTTTTATAAGCATTATCAATTTTTGCCTGCTCAATTGGTGCTATAAGTTTGTTTATGTTGTTAATCATTCCAAGAAGTTCTTGCGAGTAATATATTTGTTTTGCTCTGTAAAAATATCTGAGTTTCTCATTGTTATTGGAAGTTGATGTTGCAACTTTTAAGTAATTTTGAGGATTCCCGGGATCAAGTTCTACTAAGTTTTTTGCTGTTGTGTAAGCTTTTTGAGGATTTTTAGTTACTGTATATACAACATAGAGTAATTCTTGAGCTGGGAAAAATCCTGCTTCATTCTTTTTTATTACTGAAGCGTATTTTTCAGCGGTTTTCAAATCTTGCATATAATAATAGTTTTGTGCAATCTGAAATCGTGCCATTGAATTTGTGTTTATATACGGAAAAAGGTATTTATTAGAATTTACATAATCTCCGTTAAGTGAATACAATATACCAACCCTGTACTCTTTGGAGGATCTTGGAAATAAATTATTCTTATCAAGCTCAAGGAGCTTTTTTGAATATTCTAAGGCTTTAGGGTACTCTTTTTTATCCGTATAAACGTTAATAAATCTTGCTACATTTGGGATGTAATCCGGCACGAGATTTTCAGCCTTTTCATATTTGCCTTGTTTTATGTATTTTTCATTTTTTTGAATTTTTTTGTATTCTTTTTTTAAGTCTTTACTTAATTCTCCATTATAAGGGCGGAATTTGACATCAAGATTTGTTTCAAATTCATAGTAATTCCTATAATCTGCTTGAGAGCATGTTATAGTAGATAAGAAAATAAAAAATATTAGTATAATCTTTTTCATTATTTTAGAAGAATTTCTTTATACGCTGAAAGACACTTTAATGCAGTAGATTTTGGTATACATTCTACTCCAAAAGTTTCTGCAATTTGTCTTGCGTTATATGATGCTGATATTATTATGACCTTCGTATTAGTATAACGACTAAAAGATTGAATTTGTTCAATTAACCATTCTCCCGCAAATTTTGGCGAAAAATCTTCTTCCATTTGCATATCTGTTATTATTACGTCAAAAGGTTTTTGTGTAAGCAAGATATCATAAGCATCTTTGGCACAATCTGCAGTTGTAATCTCAACATTTCCATCAAAAATTTCATTTACAACATTAGAATTGAAATCCCGCCAGCCTTTCATATCATCAACTATCAAAACTTGTTTCATTTTCTTAAATTTTCCGCTCCGTCTAGATATACGAATTCAGGTACAAAACCTTCTCCACAATTAATCACAATCATAACCCTAAGGCACATTGAAAGACTATTTGGAACGTCTAATTCGTGAAAACACATCATAGGAACTTCTTTCCATTTTAAGTTTACGCGCGCGTATTTTGCAGGAAAATCTGCATTCAAATCTTTTGTCAAAGTGAATATAACGTGAGAGATAGAATCAACTTCAAGTTTATTCCTTTTCATTATTTCTGTAAGTAATTTTATAGTAGCTGCTCCTATTGCCTCCGGAGAATTTTCCTCTACTGTTATTGCTCCTCTTATACCTTTTGAAATCATTGTTTTACCTCACTTAAATAAAATAATGCTGCAAGAGTTGAAGCCGTAAGGGCTATGCCATTCTCCTCCTGCTCTTGTAACCAATTATAAACATTTTTTCTGTCAACAAGCATTCTATCTACTATTACTCCGCCATCATTTACAGGCTTTGATACAATATTGTAATCATTAATGTAAGCTATAGCAATAGTGACTACTTCAGAAACACATCCCGGTGAACTTGCCGTTTTTCTAGTTTTAATTTCTATTTTATCGGCCTTAAGCCCGGCTTCCTCAAGAAGCTCTGAAGCTATTGCTTCTTCTACACTCTCTCCTATTCTTTCATCACCAACAAGACCTGCAGGAAGTGCTATTGAATATTTTGAAATTCCTTCTGCTTGAAGAGGTGGTCTTTCTTCTTTTAGAAATAATATTTTTTCATTATTAATAAGAGGTAGTATAACAACCACATCCTTTGCATTTGGTCTGTGTGCATAAACCCAATCTTTACCGTTTTTTGATTTTGTGCTCTTTAGCTGTAAGTATTTTGTATCATATAAAATTGTGTTCAATTTATAACCTCTTTAATTAGCTTTATTTTGTAATTCCTTTTTTAAAAAACTTTATAACTTTTTGAAATATATTTATTTTTGCAGGATCTGCTTTATCATCTAATGCTATTCTGCCGAGAAGTTTTCCTATAGCCTTTTCAGATGATTCAAATATCTTTTCTGACAATTTTTCTTGTGATGTATCTTTAGGTAAGATTACACAATCGAAGCCAAAATAACATTTGTTATTAAGCTTTTTAAACGCAGTTGTTGTGTATAAATTACTTGATGGAAAGTATTTACTGTCTTTTGATTTATTGGTGCTTAGGGTATCAATATTAGCAGTATTTGCGAGTTTGTCCAGCTCTTTTTCATTATTAAGTTTTCCTATGAGCTCTTTACTGCATTTCCATCCGCCAAAAGATACATTACTAATTCTCATATTCATTTTATTATTTACTCCTCTAGATTTTCTGTTTTATTCTCCGTAATGAAGATTCATATTCATTACAGCAGGAAGCTTTATTGTAAATTCCGTGCATTTACCTTCTTCGCTCTCTACTGTTAATTCGCCACCGTGAGATTTGGCTATCTGCTGGGCAAGATATAAGCCTAATCCGGTGCCTATTTTTCTAAACTTTTTGGCTGCTGAATAGTATCTGTTAAATATCTTATCAATGTCTTCTTTTGATACTCCTGCTCCGTAATCTTTTACTTTTATGACTATAAATTTCGGAATTTCTCCTATTCTGATCTCAATAGGCGAATTCGGTTCTCCATAAGAAATCGCATTTTGTATAAGATTTTTTATTACTCTTTTTAGCTGAATTTTATCAGCATATACTCTTATATCTCTTTCTGTTAAAAATTTTAGGTCATTTTTTGTTTTTGTCGCAATAGGTTCCATTTCTTCTATAATTTCTTCAATAAAACCCTTAAGCAAAATATTTTCTTTGTACAACTTTATATTTCCATCTCTCACTTTGTATGTTTCGAGAACTGTTTGCACAAGATCAAGGAGTTCTTTATTTGATGTTTGCATGTTTTTTAAAGCAAGCTCTTGTTTGGGAGTAATCTTACCGAAATTATTATTTAGGAATAGCTCAAGCATATTTTTTTCGGCTATTATTGGTACTTTTAAATCATGTGTTAGTGTTGCTACAAAGTCTTCTTTTAAAGTTTCCAATTCTCTTTGGTTCGTAATGTTTTGTATTATCATTATGAAGCGTTTCTTTTTATCTTCTAATTTTAACTCCATTGTACTTGCTATAAAATTCTTAGATTTGTTGGCATTTATTACTATGTCATTTTCTTTCAAATCTTCAATATGACATCTTGGCGGTAAATTTATATAGTCATCAAGAGATTCGCCAAGAAGCTTTCTGCCATCTACATCAAACCATTCACTTATTTTAGTTGTTGCTCTTAGAATCCTATGATTTTCATCTAAAATTATTAAGCCGTCTGATAAGGAATTTATTACAGCCTCCAGTAATTTATTTTGACGGTAAAGTTCTGTCTGAGATTCTATAACCATTTTTTCTCTGTCAGAAAGTGTTTCTATCATTCGGTTAATACTTTCTGCTAATGGTTCCGTATTAGGCAAATCCATTTTTTCAATTTTTTTTGTTAAATCGCCATATCTTACAGAATTTACTGTTTTGGTGATAACACCTAAATAGTCGTTTACTCTTGTCCAATTTTTACCGGCTTTTCTTGCAAATACAAAAAGTGCTATCAAAGTAATTAATACTAAGATATTTAAAATATGTATGAAAAAAGTTCCACTATCCCCTAAAATATGGTCTAAAACTTCCAAAAGCATGCTTACTTGTCCTATTTTATTTTTTTATGGTACAATTATAACAGAAAATAAGGTTTATTTAAATGAGAAAGATTTTGGGTACTATATTGGGAGTATATTTGGGACTTGTTGCGCAAGTGTGTTATGCTGCTGATAAGTTTGATGTTCTTCCTGATTTGCCTGAGCCGCTGGCTAACGCAGCCCAAGCATCTTCTGTTTCAACAGTAGATACTGCAAATCACATTACTGCTCAATCAGCGGTTGCTGAACCAAATTTACTTTCTATGTTTTTGTCGCTAATATTCGTTATACTTTTGATTTATGCAACGGGTATTTTGTATACAAAACTTAATAAATTTGGCTTGAAAACAATGAAAAGACAGATTGGAGAAAGTTCTGCTTCCCATGTATCTGTTATTTCTACTACACCTTTAGGTGCAAACAAGACTCTTCATGTGGTTGAACTTGACGGAAAGCGTATGCTTATAGGTGCTTCTGCAAATTCTATTCATTTAATAAAAGATTTAGGTTCTTGCCAGGGAGAGGATATTGAAGAAGGTGAATTTTCTAAAATAGAAATTCCAAATATTCGTATACCAAGAATTGAAATACCTAAAATAGAAATTCCAGGTTTCACAAAAGTTATTTCGAAGGTAAAGGCTGAGCAGGAGCCTGCGCCAGAAGATGTGAAAGAAAATAATGATGAAAATGAAGGATTCGAAATCTCTGAAATTTATGAAGAGGAAAATCCTGATGGCATAATAGATAAACTTTTTCATACAAATCCTACAAATGCAGAAGAAGAAAAAGAGGAGCAAGATATTCAACATAAAGTTGATCCTGACGAGTTCGCTTTGTATAAAAAATATTTATAATAGTTGTGTGGTGTCTTAATGGAAAGAAAGTGTGTAAAAATTGGTAGCAAAACTGTAGGGGATGGATTTCCTTGCTTTATTATTGCTGAAATTGGTATCAACCATAATGGTTCTGTAGATTTAGCAAAAAAAATGATTGATATTGCAGTAACAACAGGGTGTGATGCAGTTAAGTTCCAAAAGCGTACTGTGGATGTTGTTTATTCTAAAGAAGAATTAGCCAAAGAAAGATCAAGTGTTTTTGGGAAAACTAATGGCGATTTGAAACGAGGTCTGGAGTTTGGAGAGGAAGAGTATAGAGAAATTGATACATATTGCCGTCAGCATCGTATAATGTGGTTCGCTTCTTGCTGGGATGAACAGTCTGTAGATTTTATGGAAAAATTTGATGTTCCGTGTTATAAAATTGCTTCGGCATCCTTAACTGATGATAATTTGCTGAAGTATACAAAATCTAAAGGTAAACCTATTCTGCTTTCTACTGGCATGAGTACAATGGAGCAGATAAAGCATGCTGTATCTATTTTGGGTGAAGATGATTTGATAATTTATCACTGTACTTCGACATATCCATCGAATGCAGAAGAAACAAATTTAAGAGTTATTGAAACATTTAGAAAAGAGTTTTCTTGTCCAATAGGGTATTCAGGTCATGAACGCGGAGTGACTCCTTCAGTATTAGCGGTTGCATTAGGAGCAAATTCTGTTGAAAGGCATATAACGACAGATAGAACAAATTGGGGCTCTGATCAGGCAGCAAGTTTAGAAATGGCTGGACTTTATCACTTAGTAAGGGATATAAGGCAGACGCCTTTGCTTTTAGGTGATGGAATAAAAGTAGTATATAAAAGGGAATTACCTATAATAGATAAGCTGAGAAGAGTAAAATAATATGACTATAATGCTCCCGAATACAATTAAATTTATAATTACTGATTTTGATGGAATTGTGACAGACAATTGTGTCTATATTGATTCCAAAGGTGATATGGCTCGTCGGCTTAATTTTAAAGATGTTATGGCTTTTTCTATTCTCAGGAAAAAGGGCTATAGGATGGGGATTATTTCTGGTGAGAAAAATTCTGCAATAGAGATTATTTCAAAAAAGTTTAATGTAGAAGAAGTTCATCAGGGGATTCGCATAAAGATTGATGTTCTAAAGTCAATAGTTGAAAGATATGGACTAAGTGAAGATGAATTTGTTTATATAGGTGATGATATTAATGATTATGATTCACTTTGTTATGCAAAATACGCAATAACTGTTCCTAATGCTGTAGAAAAAATTAAAAATATAGAAGGTATTCAGATTACAGATGCAAGAGGTGGCGAGGGCGCTTTTAGAGAAATTGTTGATGTAATAGCTGGTGTCTAAATGAATTTGCTTTAAGACTCTGTTTTTATGTCTGTAGTATAATATGCTAGAGAGTATTAAGGAAATTTGAAGATGCAGAATTTGTATGAACTATCCGAAATAGCAGATAAGAGGTTTTCTCACGGGGAAGATATCCCGCAAAATATCATAGATGGCGTAAGACGCATAGTGTCAGATGGTGGATATATAGGTATGGCACAGATTAACCCCATTGCTGGTAATATTGAATATAACGCAAAAAAAATAGCAAAATATATTAAATATGCTTCTAGAATAGGATTGGACTGTGTTGTTTTCCCAGAATTGGCACTTATGGGATATCCGATAGAAGATACAATTGACAGGCATCCTATAATTGTTGATGAAAACATTAAATGGTTAAAAGGTCTTGCAAAAATTACAGTAGGCACAACCGCTCTTGTTGGTTTTGTGGAACCACGAAAGAAAGATGCAGAGGGTAAAAAATATTTTAATTCAGTAGCAATCTTAAGGGACGGGAAAATACAAGGAATTGTAAGAAAATCTCTCCTTCCAAATTATTCGGAGTTCAATGACTACAGGTATATAGAACCTTCTCCTGTGGTTGGTGTACAGCCGGCTGAAACTTTAGGTTGTTTTGATAAAGACAGTATCCAAAATGTTCCAAAAATATATGAAAAATATGGGATTTCGATATGCGAGGATTGTTGGAATAACAAAGAGTTTTTTGAGAAGCATTTATATGAAAAGGATCCTATTGAGGAGCTTGCACAAGAAAATCCTGAAATTTTTATAAATTGTTCAGCTTCTCCTACAAGAGCTAAAAAAGAACAATTAAAGCATAATATGCTTTCATTTGTTGCAAATAAATATAAAACACCTATTGTATATGTAAATCAAGTCGGCGCAATTGATAATAGCTCTTTTGACGGTTCAAGCAGAGTTTTCGGCTCAAATGGAGAACTTATCGCGAGAGCTAAATCTTTTGAAGAGCAGTTTTTGATAGTTAATCCTAAAAAGGGAATAGGTAAAATTTATCCACTGACTAAAGGGCTGGATAAGTCATTAACTGAACAAAAAGTATTTACTCTTGAGTATGAATCCGATTTAGAGAGAACATATAAAACTATAATTCAAGGAATAAGAGATTATTTTAAAAAGTGTGGTTTTAAAAGAGCTGTATTGGGACTCTCGGGTGGTTTAGATTCAACTGTTTGTGCAGTACTTATGGCAGATGCTATCGGTAAAGAAAATGTTTTTGGAATATCAATGCCATCTCATATTACGAGTAAAGAAAGTAAGTCTGATGCTGAAAAGCTTGCTCACAATCTGGGAATAAACTTTACAGAAGCCTCAATAAGACCTATGATTGATACAACTACTGAGTGTTTGAATGATTTGTTTAAAACGGTGGAAACAAAGTGGGACGGACGTTATAAAACGTCATTTACACCTGATAATATTCAAGCAAGATCAAGAGCTATGTTTCTTTGGGGAATAAGTAACGAGTTTTCTTCTTGTATTCCTATTGCAACATCTGATAAGTCAGAACTTTATATGGGATATGCTACCATAAACGGTGATATGTCAGGAGGTTTTGCGCCGATAGCAGATGTTCCAAAGACAAAATTATTTGCGTTTGCAAGATGGCTGAATGCCAACAGAGAACAAAAAGATGCTATTCCTGAGGCAATAATTCTTAAAAAACCGGGAGCAGAACTTGCTATTGATCCTAAAACAGGTAAGCCACTGATAGCTGAAGATGCACTTATGCCTTACGAATTTCTTGATGAAATTATCTGGCGTGTGGAAAATAAAAACGAAGGATATCAGGATTTGTTGCAGACAAAATTTGTATATGAAACCCATAATGAAGTTTCAATTGAGCAAAAGACTGAGTGGATTGACAAATTTTTCAGGAGAATGTCTACTGCTCTTTATAAATGGTCAATACTGCCGCCTTCTGTAATTGTCGAATCACGTTCTATAAATAAATACGATTACAGGCAGCCAATTACATCTGCAAGAATTAATTATAAAGGTGTAAGCGAAGAAACTGTCGAATCTGTTTTAGAAGTGTCTTAATTATTTATAACTGTACATATTTGCACCAGAATGAATATGCTTAATTTGTCGCTTCATATCTTCGGCTTTGTCGTTTAAGTTTTCTTTTTGGTATATTTCCATCGCAATTTTGTAATTTTTTTCTGCATCTTTCATATAATCTGGATTGTCGTATCCTGACATTAACTGTAAAGTTTGTGCCAGAAGCACATAGCCTTCAGGTTTGTTTGGATTAATTTCTACAGCCTTTTCAAAACACTCTTTTGAATCAATAATATGTCCTTCTATATGATTTTTATACCCTTCCAGTATTTTCATAGGGTATGCAAATAAATTTTGTTTATCAAAAATTCTAAGCTCTAATAAGAAACAAATTTCCATTATGTCTTTATCTTGATACATATCTGTAAATCTAAAGTGAGATATAAAATATTTGGGAAAAACAGAGTCAAGTTGTTTAATAATTTCATCTTTTCTGTCATGTTTTCCTGCGAGTTCGTAAATGCCTGCTTCTTTCAATAGTTTAATAGGATTATCCTTATCTATCATATCTACCAGTTGCAGAAGTTTCAGACCCTTTGCTAATTCATCAGCTGATAATGAAATTGCTACTTCTTGGAAGATAAATTGAATTGTTTTATATTTATTAAAGTCAAATAAGCTTAAAATGAAGTTTTTGGCAACTTCTTCTTGTGAAGAAAATACGTAGGATAAAAATTTAATTCTTTTAATACTGAAATTATCGGGATCCCAACCTAGAATCTTGTTTGCATCAAGTATCGCTTCATAATAATTAGACATTTCAAAATTGAGATTTAATCTCTCATAATACGCTTCTTCTTTTTTTGCACAATGAGTTATAATATATGTGAAATCTGAATATGCATCTTCATACATTAGCAGTTTATGACAAAGTTTTCCCCTTTTTAAGAATGTTTCAGAGAGCTTAAATTCTTCTTTTATCAGAAAATTGAGTTTATCTAAAGCTATTTCATATTCTTTTTCAGAAATATCTTTATCAATAGATTTTAGTAAAATTAAGTGCTTGATATTGTCTAACATAATATTTGTTATCCTTCATCTAAGATTAAAGATTCTTTTCTTAAACCCCTTACACTTATTATTTATCATAAAATTTTTATGAAAACGAGTATCCCGTTGGGCTATAAAACTTTCAACGCTTGTCTGATTTCTCTTATAGCATTTGTAATTTCTTTATTTGTATCTTTTTCTTTTTTTATCTTTTCATACGCAAACATAATTGTAGTATGTTTTTTGTTAAAATATTTCGATATATTTACGAAGCTTTGATTAGTTATTTCTCTGCATAAATAAATAGCTAAATGTCTTGCAAAAGAAACCTTTTGACCTCTTGCTGTTCCTCTAATATCGTCTATATCAATATCGAAATAGCTCGCTGTAACCCTAGCAATTTGGTCGAAAGTTATTTCATCATTGTTATCATCACATTTAAGAACTTCTTTGGCAAGTTTAAGTGTGAGTGGTTGTTCTGTAATTTCTGCATAAGCACAAACCTTTGTAAAAGCTCCTTCAAGCTCTCTTACGTTGTTTACAAAGTTCTTGGCAATGTACATTAAAGCTTCTTCATCATATTTTAAATCATTATTGTCAGCAAGTTTTTTTATAATCTCAAATCTTGTTTCAATATCAGGAGGTGTTAATTCTAACATCAGCCCCATTTCAAATCTTGAACACAAAGCTGCTGTGAGTGTCGGGATATCCTTCGGCACTCTGTCTGACGTTATAACAATTTGTTTACCCTTGTTATATAGATTATCAAAAGTATATTGTAAATTTTCCATAGATTTAATCTTTGATTCTATAAATTGGATATCATCGATTAAAATAACATCAATATTAGTGTATTTACGATTAAATTTTGACATGTTTTCTATGTTATTATTTGTTTTCCTGCTGTTTGAAATATAGTCGTTAACATAGTCCTCGGTTTTTGTATACTTAACTTTAAGCTTAGGGTTATTGAAAATAATGTAATGTCCGATAGCTTGCATTAAGTGAGTTTTACCCAGCCCGGAATTACCGTATATAAACAAAGGGTTGTATTTAGTTGCGGGATTTTTTGCAACGGCCATAGCTGCAGAGTATGCAAATTTATTACTGTCACCCACTACAAAATTCTCAAATTTATATTTTAAATTCAAATTAGCAGCGGACTGCATGTTCGATAAATTTTCTAGAGCTTGTTCTTTAAGAGATCTGTCATTAATTTTTTTATTAAGTTTTTCAGATTCTTTTTTTAAAGTTTTTGCTGCATTTTCATCATAAATTATTACTATTCTGGCATTTTTATCTCCTGAAATTTGCTGTAAAACTTCAGTCATGATACTGTAGTAATTTTTTCTAAGGATATCCCTTCCCATCATTTGACCTGTGACGACAGTCAAAACACCTTTATCATAACCGGAAATTTCAAGTGGGTACACCCAAGGATGAGCGTTTTCAGGCAAAGTTGCTAATAACTCTTCTTTTATTTGCTCCCAAAAACGTTTTAATTCAATATTTTCCATGCAACTCTTGATTTGTGATATTTTGTAAGCCGAAGGCTGATTTGACAATAAAAAAAGGCGACACCCAGATTCGAACTGGGGATAAAAGCTTTGCAGGCTTCTGCCTTACCACTTGGCCATGTCGCCGTAGTTTTAATATTAAAATAAACATATCATATTTTCAAGTAGAAATTTTTATTTCACTAAAATAAAACAGTCTGTCTACAAGACAGACTGTTTTATTTTATACTTTACGCTTACGAGCAGCTTCTGATTTGCGTTTGCGTTTTACGCTTGGCTTTTCGTATCTTTCACGTTTTTTTACTTCTGATAAAATACCAGCTTTTTGAATTTTCTTCTTAAATCTTCTTAAAGCGCTTTCGATACTTTCGTTTTCGCCAACTTTAACTTCTGCCATTTATATTTTCACCACCTTTATAGCAACTTTGTGTAACAAAATTTATGATATAACAACCATAACTCTTTTTCAAGAGGGTAAATATTTACAGGGCTTGTCTTTATATTGACAGGTTCTAATCTTGATGTTAAACTGTGGTGACAAGATTGGAATTATGAATTATGGAACTATCTAGCGAAGAAGCTGTAACAAAGTTATTATCGTCGAATGAGATTTTGCATGATAGTAAAGAAAAAATGGTTATTACAAATCCATTTGAATCATTGGGGGATTTTCTCAAAAATGTAAGACCTGAGCCATCTCCTTATGAAGGTAAATATGTATTTATAAAATAAAAGTTCCCACTCGGGGAACTTTTATTTTAGTGTGTATCTGGTATATTATAACCTGTATGGAATGAATACTGCATTAAGTAGTGTCCATCGCTGCCCTTTTGGAGTATATATTCTTGACCTCTAGGAGAAGTGTAAACATACTCTCCATAACTATTTGGCTGACCGTTATTTGTTATTGTGTATGTAACGCTTGTTCCGCTAGAAGTAGTAACTGTAATTGATGAAGGAGCTTTTCCTGTTTCTTGTGTAATTTTTACACCATCGGTTGAATTCTTAGGAACTATATCTTTTGGTTTTCCATCATCATTAGAGCCTTCGTCGTGAACTTTTATAAATTCTTCAGGTTTTATTGTTGTTTTACCGTCGTAGTTTGTAAACCCGTTTGTGTAAGTTCTTGTTGAGTCAGTGTTATTTGAGTTACCTTCACTTACAGGTTTTGTATTTTCATCTGCCTTAGGAGCACCATTTTTGCCGAAGTCATCACTATCTAAATCGCCCCAGCCACGTTTTTCAGCTTCTGTTTTTAGTATATCAAGCCAATTTTGGTAATCTGAAGGATCCGTCGCTTTGTGATGTTTTTCTGTCTTGCTATCTGTTTGTGATTGTTTTATTTTATCATATAATGCTTTTAAATCTGCTGGTTTTGTGTCTTTATTTTTTATTAAATCGTTAACATTTTTACCGTAATCAACAAGTTTTTGTCTATCTGGATCATTACATTCAGAAGAACTTTCAGTTTTATCTTTTTCTTTTGTCTTCTTATTGCTGTTGTCGGAATCGCCTATTCGGATTCCACCGCCACCGCCACCCCAGAAATTACCCCAGGATGGTAAGCCATAGTTCATCATAGGTAAGCCTATTCCATAGCCGTTATAATTCATGCCACCGCCCAATAGACCGCCAAACAAGCCGCCTAAGACATTGCCAACGCCATAGCCGACACCACTCCAAAATCCGCCGTGACCGCCACATTTTATATTATAGGTGGTGTTAAATATACTGCCATAGTTATTACCACCTCCAAATCTAGAGTGGAACATTTCGTAATGTTTAAATGCGCTGTGACAATTAATTCTGGTCATACTCTTTACCTCTTGGTTTCTTACATCTGTTATATATATAAAGTATCTACTGAGTATAGAATTGCACAATCTGTTTATTTTGTTACAAAACTTTACATTTCAATATGTAAACATTTGTAAAGATATATGTAAAAAGTCTAAAGTTTTTGAAATAAATGCCGATATATATATTACAAAAGGGAAAAGAAAAGCTCGGGAAAAGGAGCAAGGAATTATGGGATTAAATGTATCTGCATCATTAGCGTATAATTTGGAAAATAGGGATATTTTAAGGAATAATGCTAAAAATATTCTAAGTAGAGGTGGTGCTTCGACTGAAGCTACTCAAAAGATTATTGAAAAAACTCTTTTCAATAATGATTCTCAAATAAGAGAGGCTTATATAAATCCTCAAATGAATGTTTTGAAGGCATCAACTCAGATTACTTTAAATGAATCTTTAAAAGAAACTTTAAAGTATTTGAGAGAACACGCAAATAAAAAAGAAAATAAAAAACCTGTATTAGGTGAACTTTGGAATATCTTTGAAACTAATAACAGTGCTTCAGAACAAAATCCTTATAGAGGCGAATTGTATGATTTTGTAATAGATAAGAATGTAAAGAATATTTTTGCCGCATAAACATATATAAATAATCTCCTCAAAGGCTGTATTTGAGAAATCAAATACAGCCACCTCGTTTTTTATAACATAACTTTTACTATAACTTTTTTAACATTCAATTTATTATCAGGATTTAGTGCAGGCTGATGTGCATCTTGCGGGAAAAATACTAAAAATTTACCTTCCTCAAGTATTTCATAAAAATCTGAATCATTATTCTTTAAAAATTCGATATCTTTGTCTTCATCATATTCTTCAATTGTACTGCAATTGGTATAGTCAGTAATCCCGACTTTTTCTCGACCTCTTATCATATACTGAATATCAATATATTTTCTGTGTCCTTCGTATGGAGCTGTATCCTTTGTATCATAGCTTTGAACATTTGCGAATATGTTTTCATCTTCAATTTCATATTTCCCGTCCGGTAAAGTTTTTAAATCATTATTTTTAATCCACTCAAAACCCTTTTTTAAATTCTCAGAAATGCCGTAATAAGTTTGTGCATTTTCTAATTTATCTTTAATCATGAAGCCTCCTTTTTTAATTAAAATTATTTATCTTAACAAATCTTAACAAAATAATAAAAAAAAGGCAATTTATAAAAACAGAAATACTTTATATAATTGTAAGGTTAAAAGGTTAGTTTTAATATTACGCAGGTTAGTAAAAGTTAGGTAGGTACACTATGTTAATGTCATTCTGGGAAGTCCAGAGATTAACACGCGAAATAAATTATTTAGAGAAGCAGGCGATAGAAACCCGCAACAGACTTTCGCAGTATCAGAAGTATGCGAGTGCTCTCGGTGGTTCAAGTGTTATGACAATGAACAATATCGCAGGTTTATCACCAGAGCTTTTACCAAGAGCGTCAATGTTTGCGCAGTTTTCTAACCAAGCAAGTTCTATGAGTGCTATGCAAAATCTTCAAACAATGAAGATGACTGGTATGGTTCCTTGGCTCGGCAATCCTTTAGCGCAGTATCAAATAGAGATGAGTGCTTTTGCTAAGTTTAAAGAAGAGTCTATGAAGGCTTTAAAACAACAAGAAATACAGATTTTAAATGAAAAAGAAAAGGAAATACAGTTAGAAATGAATGAAATAGAACAGAGAATCAAGATGAAACGTGCAATGCTTGAATCTGTTAAACAATTAGCCGCTGAGGATGCTAGAAACAGTGCTCCTAAGTTTGGGCTAGGATAAATAATTACGAACTAAACTCTAGAAACTAGAATGTGTGTAGAGAATAGTGAAGTGTAGACCTATTAACTTAATAAATTCCCCTCGCCTCTTTCCCAAAAGGGGCTTTTTATTTGGGAATTTTTTAGTAAACAGGAATATCAATAGGGTTAAGCAGTTTTACACTAAGTACATCGCCCTGATTGATGTATACATCTTGACCTTTTCTAAACATATCGGCAACGCTATCTCCAATCCAGTAGCCTACGCCACCAATAAAACCGCCGATTGCACAGATTGGAGCTGTGAGATATTGAATTCCTGGTGCAGATTCTCCGGCTTTCATTCCGTAATTAGTTGCATTTTTGGTTATTTCAACTCCGCGTTCGTAATTCTTTTGTAAAGCTTCGCCGTATCCTAAATTTTTGTATAAAGAACCATCATAATAAATGTTATCAAATTGGCATACCGCCATATCAAGAGGAATTTGGCGTCCATTAGGAGTAACAACGTGGTCAAAATCTAAGTATAATTTAGCGCCTCTTGAAAATCTTTTTGCCGTATTAACTTTATTTATACTCCCTCTAACAACTGTTCCTGTTGGCAGAATTATATTTGTATCAGTTGAGAGTTCGTTTTTTAAAGTTGCGACAAATGAATCTCCTTCGCTACCCGAAAACGTGCTTATAGGTTGAAGAAACTCTAATTGAAACACTGTTCCTGCAGGTATTCTTTTTGTTCTTGCATCAGCCTTAAAAGTTCCTGCAAATGCACTAAAGGACGTCAAGCACAAAGCCAGCATTAATATTATTAATTTCTTCATAAACTCTCCTCCGATTTCAGAATATTGTACCATGTCGAAAAGTTAATTGCAATTAATATTAATATCTTCTTGCTTATTAGAAAAATGTTTTATCATTTGAGATGCTGCAATAGCGGTAAATGGAACACAAATTACAATTGCGATACTTCCGATTAATGCTGATGCTGTTTCTGTGACAACTTGGTTCAGGTTAATAAATTTTTGCAAGTCAATATTTTCAGCAAGTAAAATTAAAGGAAGTGAACCCCCTAAATATACTAGTATTAAGGTATTCGCCATTGTCCCAATAATATCTTTTCCGACATTCATTCCTGATATGAAAAGTTCTTTAACTGTTTTGTCCAAATCTATTTGATAAATTTCATTAATCGTACTCGCAATAGACATTGCAACATCCATAACGGCTCCAAGAGTAGCAATAATCATTGTCGAGATCGTAATACTTATAAAATCAAGTTCAGGGTGCGCTGTGTATAAAAACATAGAATTTTCTTCTGCAAACCCTGTAAGATGAGCTGTAATAATAGTAAGGTATGACAAACCGCCCGCGAAAATAAGGCTCAGTATTGCTCCGATTACAGCAGAAGTACTTTTGGCATTAAAACCTCCGACTAAGTACATTGTTGCAGCTGTAGAAACTATACAGATAATAATTGTTGCAAAAACAGGGTTAAGCCCGAATAAGATTAAAGGAGAAAGCACATGTGTAATTAGCAATACAGTTAATCCAATTGAAAAAAGGCTGAATAACCCTTTTTTTCGCCCTATATAAAGAAGTAGTGCGCAAAATACAAAAGAGAGCCATCCTAGTGTTCCAGCTCTTTTTATATCTTCTATGGAAAATTCAACGCCGTTTCCGTTATCCTCAGCGTGAAGTATTACTTTTGTATTTTTCTTTAATTTAATATCGTAATAAGGATTTCCGGTAAGCATATTGTCTAATTCTACCGTTTGACCTTTAAATTCACCACTTAGAATTTTAACCTGAATAGTTTGTTTTGTTTGTGTAACTCCATCATCCAAATCAATATATTCAACATTTTCTACCACACCTGTTTGAGAAGGTAGAATTTTACCTTCATCGGCATTGGCTGAAATACAAAACATAGTAAAAATTGATAATATTATTAATAAAAATTTTTTCATAAGCATTAATCTTCTGTATCAAATAATCTTGTTTGCAGGGATGGAATGTTTTTCCCTAAATGTCTGTAACCCTCCGGTGAAACTTTTCTTCCTCTTGGAGTTCTCTGAAGCAAACCAGCTTGAAGAAGATAAGGTTCGCAAACATCTTCTATTGTTCTTACATCTTCACTTAAAGCAGCTGCAATTGTTTCAACTCCGACAGGTCCACCGTCATATTTTTCTATAATTAAATTAAGAAGCGCTCTATCTGTGTTATCAAGTCCAAATTCATCTATTTTAAGTATATCCAAAGATTCATTTGCAACTTCTGAATTAATCTTTCCATCATATTTTACTATTGCAAAATCAGAAACTCTTTTAACAAGTCTGTTTGCAATTCTTGGAGTACCTCTGGAACGCTTTGCTATAGCCTTTGCACCTTCTTCCGTAATATCTATTTCAAGAATTTTTGCTGTCCTTTGTACAACCTGAGCAAGTTCATCTATTGTATAAAATTCCAATCTATGAATCATTCCAAATCTATCTCTTAAAGGACTTGAAAGTTCTCCGGCTTTTGTAGTAGCTCCTATAAGAGTAAATTTTGGCAAAGGTATTCTTAACGTTTTTGCAGTTTGCGTTTTGCCTGTTGTCATATCAAGGGTAAAATCTTCCATTGCCGGATATAAAATTTCTTCTGCAACTTTATTAAGGCGATGAATTTCATCAATAAACAAAATCTCGCCACCTTTTAAAGACATTAAAATACCTATGATATCTCTTGGTCTTTCAAGAGCTGGAGCTGATGTTATTTTAATTTCTACTCCCATTTGTGAGGCAATAACCCCTGCAATTGTCGTTTTACCAAGTCCTGGAGGCCCGTAAAATAACATGTGATCTAATGGCTTGTTACGTTTTTTAGCCGCTTCCAGAATGATTTTCAAAGTTTCTTTTAAAGAAGTTTGTCCAATGTAACTATCAAAATCTTTTGGACGGATACTGCTCTCAAAAGTATTATCGTATTCTATGGTTTCTGATTTAACTATAGGATTTTTTTTAATCCTTTTTTCTAACCCTTCATCGTCTGATATTATTGCCATATATTAATACTAGCATAAAAGAGCGTTTTTGAAAAAATATATTAGCAAACTCTGTTTGTGTTAACACCTTTAAGCGAATCTCTAATAAGATTAAAAGTTTCAGTAAGAATATAATCGACAGCTTCCTTGGTATTATACGCAATATGAGGAGTTATTATAACATTTTTCATCTCAAATAATTTTTGTGTAATAAGAGCTGTTTCAACACAATAAGGTTCAGACTCACTTATTATATCCGTAATTTCTCCTTTATATGTGCTTAGAAACTCACATTCCAGAACATCTAGCGCAGCTCCGCTTAATTTCTCTTTTGCTAAATTATCATAAAGAGCTTTTATGTCTATAAGTTCACCTCTTGAAGTATTGACTATATATGCGCCATTTTTCATTTTATTAAATTCATCATAGGATAACATGTGATAATTTTCTTCAGTATAAGGAATATGAAGACTTATAATATCAGATTTGGAAAGTAATTCATCCAAACTTACAAAATCACAATTTCCTTTAAGCTCCGGATTTTTCATGTAAGAGTGTATCAGAACTTTCATTCCAAAAAATCTTGCAATTTTAGCAACAGCTGTTCCTATAGATCCGCACCCTATGATTCCTAATGTGTAAGAGCTTAGAACTCTACCTTCATAAATTTTGTGATTAATTGTATGGCTTTTCATATCATAATATGCGGGTAATAGATTTCTTATAAGTGCAAGTATTAGCGTCGTAGTGTATTCAGCAACAGAATACTTTCCGTACTGCTCTATATTAAAAACTGCGATATTATGCTTTGTGCAGTAATCAACGTCAATATGATCATACGCACTTGAACGAGTTGTTACTATTCTAAGATTTTTGAATTTATTAAGAACATTTTCTTTAACGCTTGATGATGTAAAAACACTTATAATGTCAGTATCTTCAAGAATATTATCGTCTAAAACAGTATCAGCATTTAGAGGCTCTTTTATGAACTTTATTTCAAAATCTTTTAAATCATTCTTGTCGAAAAAATCTCTTTCAGAATCCCTAAAATCAAACATTAACATCTTCATCTTTTACAGTCTCCTTTTAGAAACAAGTATGAGACTAAACGACAAAAATAAAATTCTTCACACGGGTAATTTTAATGGTTATGCTTGTGACATTTTACCGGCAAGAGCTTGAAGGTTTGTATAGTCTTGTATATTATAAGCTTCATCTACGGCAAGCCTGCCATAGAAGATACTATCAGAAGTTGCTCTTCTTTTTTGAGCTCCAGCACTAGTCATTTGGCTTTGATATTCTTTAGCTTCTTTAAGTTGCGTTCCTCTAAGTTCAGAAATTTTTAACCCTTGAGTAACTTCATTATATTTTTTAGAAGCTTCTTTGTAGGTACCGATAGCTGTACTGTAAGCGCAGCTTGCTTTTTGCTGTAATGCTAACCAATGCTCTTTCCACTTAGCATGGAAACTTTTTCGTTCCTCAAAACTTTTATCTAAATTTTCCCAATGATTATTCATTCCAAACAAATCATTAGGATCAACTTTAACACGTTTGCCGTCGATTTCAACGTACCAAGTACCGTCACCACTTTTGTTCGCCGGCATGTATTGTCCGTTTACCCAAACTTTTGGTTGTTGTGCTTTTCTAGATACTTGTACCACGTGTTTATACTCCTTATATATATAAAGTTTATATAGCTAAAAAAATTGCCTTTTTTGTAAACAAATATAAACTTTATTAAAGATTTGTAAAAAAATGAAAAGAAAGAGTTTACTTTTGTTATATAGTGTAGCAATAATGTTATTGTAAGAAGTATATATCACAAATCTATTAAGTAAAGAACAAGTATTTCAGGATGAGTATTTTGTCAAGGATGTAAACAGAGGATTTGTGTACAGACAAAATAAAATACTAAGGAGAGTGTAAGCTCCCATCCGAAAGAGAGTTCAAAAAAATACATGGAATGTATGTTTTGAATAAGTGTTTTAAGACAAAGGATGTCTGTAAGCTTATGAAAAATGTGTAGTCAATCGTTTTATTTATGAACAAGGGTAATCAATCTTAGGTAGATTGTGATAAAGGGTACATATCAAAAAAAGAAAGAGAGAATTTTCTGAAAAAATAGCCTAAAAACTAGGCTTAATCAAGGCTGTCTTGTGTGAAAAGAACAGTCATAGGGAAAACTGCGCCTTAAATAAGCGCAGTAGTCCAACTATCGCAAAAACAAATAGAGTAACATAGATTGCTGCACAAGGAATGTGCAGTATGGGGCAGATTGCGCTTTTTAGCTCATCTGTTCCACAAAAAGTACGTATCGAAGAGAAAGAGAGAAAGGAGATCAAACTATGGCACTCACAATCAACACAAACATTTCGTCAATCATTGCACAAAGAAGTTTAAACAGTGCGACGACAAATTTGAACACATCTTTAGAAAGGATGTCAACTGGGTACAAGATTAACCATGCAAAGGATAATGCTGCCGGTTATTCAATTTCAGAACAGTGGCAGACTCAGATTAGTTCACTGGATGTTGCATCAGACAACGCTGCAATCGGTTCTGACCTGTTAACAACTGCAGAACAAAGCTACAGCTTATTGTCTGATCACCTGCAGCGTATCAGAGATCTGACAGAGCAGGCTGCAAACGGTACTTACGCTTCTGCATCTCTCAAAGCTATTCAGGCTGAAATTTATGCCAGACTTGATGAAGTTAATCGTGTTGCCGCAAACTCAGAATTTAACGGCATTAAATTAATGTCATATATTGAAGACGGAGTTCCCGAAGGTGTTGGTATGACTCAAAATGGTATCAATATTCAGGTCGGTTTGTATTCTGATGCTAACAGTGTTATAAATCTTGATGTAGATTTATTCAGAAGTGCAACTATAAGCGGTTTGTTCTCTTTAACCCAGAGTACACAAATCGTAAACAGAGACGAATTTGGCGATCCGGATCCTGTAACTCATACATTACAGGAAGTTCTGGATGGTGCCGGTGATGTAACTATTACCGATTTAAATACAGAAGAACAACTGAGACTTTTTGCGGCTGCATGCAGCGGGTTATACTATGAGGGAAATGGCGAATATCATTTATTATCCGATGAAGGGCTGGATTACGGTGCTTCTGCTATGCTAGGATTTATTGATAATGCTATTGATGTAATCTCTGACAGGGTGACAAGAATCGGTGCTGCTCAAAACAGAATTGATTCTGCAATATCAGCACTTGATGTACAGTCACAAAACCTCGTATCATCGCTGTCTACTCTGAGAGATACAGATGTTGCAGAAGAATCTTCAAACTACATTCAGGCACAGATTTTGCAGCAAGCATCTGCAACCCTTTTAGCAACCGCAAACCAAACACCAAGTATTGCATTGAACTTAGTATAGTAATACCTATGTAGTACTATTTCTAGAAATGCAGTTAGAGAGAGGTATATATGGTTGACGAAAAAAATTATCTTGCCTAGTGTGTTGATTAGGGATTAATATAAGAGGGAAAGCTTACAAAAGTTTTCCCTTTTTACTTTTTATTACCGAAGAAACTAATTTACCCTTGTGCAGGTTTATGATAATATTCAAGACATGGACGATATAAAGTTGCTTGTTGAAAGTGAACTTGAAAAAATAAATAAAGAGCTTTCAGAAATTGATTTTGAACAAAAAAATATAAGTACGGCTATAAAAGATCTTCTTTGTTCCAATTCTAAACGGATTAGATCAATTGTTATATTGTTATATATAAAGGCAAACTTAATTCAAACTGTTTCCAAGGCAACAATAAGTGTTCTAGCAGCAGGAGAAATTATACATAATGCTTCTCTTTTGCATGATGATGTTTTAGACTGTGCAAAGTATAGAAGAGGAAAACTTGCTTTTTGTGAAGAATTCTCTCCTCATTTATCTATATTGACAGGAGATTATTTATTATCGATTGCAATTGAGAAGTTGTTGAATGTCAATAATAGTGAAATTTCAGCAATTTTTTTGAATTGCACACGAAAGATGTGTTCGGCAGAGATTAAACAATTTTTTATGAGGGGAAAAAATCCGATTTTGTCTGAATATATAGAAGTTTGCGCCGGAAAAACAGCCTCTTTATTTGATGCAATTTTTGAAAGTATAGCAATAATCGAAGGGTTGGACAGAAATTTGTTGAAGAATTTTGCGTATGATTTTGGTATATTTTTTCAATTAAAAAATGATTTAATAGAAACGTCTGTTCAGTCTGACAAAGAAAATAAAATATATACTCCAAAAGATTTTTTAGGTATTGAAAAAACTAATGATTTAATAGATAATTATTTGGAGAGGATAAGAAGGGATATCGGTAATTTACCTGAAAATATTTATAAACAAGGGCTAGAGGATTTGTTAAAAAGCTTATGATAGATAAAAAGAAGTTAAAAGCGAATTTAAAAGAAACTATAGATACAGTTGTCTTTGTAATAATAGCTGTAATTTTGATAAGATTTTTTGTTGCAGAATTAAGATGGATTCCGTCAGGTTCTATGAAACCTACATTGGTAGAAGGAGATAGGATAGTTGTAGAAAAAATAACTAAGTTTCCGAACCTAATTAAAAATCATAGTTTTGAGAATACTCCAAAACGTGGTGACGTGATGATTTTTTATCCACCGTTTGTAAAACTAAAGACAACACCTTGGGCAGTATTTAGTAGATTAACAGGTTTCTTCTGTAAAGATGTTGCTTATATAAAGAGAGTTGTAGGCTTACCCGGTGAAAAATTAGAGATAAAACAGTTGGATAACGGTGCTTATAAGGTTTACATAAATGACGAACCACTTGAAGAAGAATACATAATGAGTGAATATGATTTTCATAAATGTAAATCAGATATGTTTTGCGGACCTCTAATAATTCCTGAAGGTCAATATTTTATGATGGGTGATAATAGAGGAAATTCTATGGATAGCCGTTTTTGGGGCACATTGCCAAAAGAACGGTTTATAGGGCGTGCTGTATTTCTTTTCTGGCCACTTACGCACATAAAGTCACTATAAATTTATATACTTAAGTTGTAGAAATTTCTAACTTATTGAGAATTTATTTTTATTAGAAATCCTTTTAATATGATAATGTGAAGGAATAAAATCCTCAGAACAGCTATCACAATTGGTATAGCCATTTATTTGGCGTATCTGTTGTTGTGTTCATGGAAGAAGTAAATAAGAAAAGGAGATCAAAAGAATGGCTTCAATCACTATTAACACAAACCTTGCCTCTCTGACAGCCCAACGGAACCTGTCAGCGGCAACCAGCAGTATGAATACTGCAATGGAAAGATTATCAACCGGTTTTAAAATTAATTCAGGTGCTGATGATGCAGCCGGTTCAGCGGTATCAACCTTAATGGAAGCACAAATTTCCGGTTATGATGTAGCGCAGTCAAATACAACAATGGGTTTATCATTGTTAGATACAGCCGAAGGTGTTCTTGATATTGTAGGAGACTACCTTCAACGTATCAGAGACTTGACCGAACAGGCCGCTAACGGTACCTATGGTACTTCTTCAATGCAGGCAATCAGAACGGAAGTTCAACAAAGAATGCTTGAAATTAACCGTCTGTGTCAGGTTATTGATTTTAATGGTATACAATTACTGGATGGTACATCTTCTGCATACGTAAATGGGACAGGTGTTAACTTGCAGGTAAGTAATAATTCCGGTATTGCTAATATTATAAATTTAGATAGTTCATTATTTGCTTCTGCAACCTGTACAGCTTTATTTATTGCAAATGAAGCCGGTAGAACTACAGAAAACTGGTTCTTGAGAGGTCAAAGCGACCCGACTAATGGCGGTGCTCAAGCGGCAACTGGGGTTGATATAAATTATGAAACTCCTGCTCTTTTAGCAAGAATTACAGGACAATCAGTAGAACTAAGTAACGGAAAAACTTATGATTATTCAAAATTAGGATATACTGCAATTAAAGATACAATATACGATATTAATAATGATGGTACCGGAGAAAATAGTGTTTCAAGTATAACTGCAATATGTGATGCTGTTTATACCGATGACTCTACTGCCCGTGAATTTTTACAATTTATCGATGAAGCAATTGAAAACGTTTCAGACAGAAGAACATTAATTGGTGCTTATATGAACAGAGTAGAGTCAGCTGTTGATGCTATCGACGTACAAAAGGAAAATATTGTTGCAGCAAATTCTGCAATTAAGGATGCGGATGTTGCTACTGAATCTTCAAACTTTATTAAATACCAGATTCTTCAGCAATCTACAGCAACACTTCTTTCAACTGCAAACCAAACTCCAAGTATTGCGTTGAACTTAATATAATGAATTTCTTAAATAGTGATGAAGCCCCCGCATCTGCGGGGGCTTTGTTTTATCCCAATAAAAAGCTTGAGTAAAAACTCAAGCGGAAAAAGGGAAAAGGGATTAAAAAGGGAAAAATAGAAAAACTTAGAAT
>CALURK010000014.1 GCA_944323165.1 Candidatus Gastranaerophilales bacterium
CGGTCTTTGCAGAATTTGTTTAAGAAAAATGGCTCACCAAGGTGTTTTACCTGGTGTTACAAAAGCAAGCTGGTAGTAATTTTAGGATGCCGGTATAACTAGATAGGTTGTATTGCACCCGGTACTGGCTACTCAGTCAGTATATATAAAAAGGTAAGTACCAGTTTGGTTGTTATATCTGTCAAGCGGGATGGGCTTGGATATGGATTATGTACTATTTTTATAAAAAAAGAGAAACATAGCGTTTCTCTTTTTTTTAGGAATATTATGTATATTTAAAAGGTTTTGTTTTTCTTTAAATTTTTATTTTTGTCATCCAGTTTTTTATAAATGCTTGATACACACGCTTCAGTGGCATTTCTGGATATACGTAGTTTCTTTGCGATTTCTTGGTTATCATAACCGGAGGTTACAAGGTTCATAACTTCAATTTCTCGATCAGTAAGGCGATTCATTTTAAACTCCATTTTTGTAAATTGTTTATATAAGATGCATCAACTACACTATTTGTATAATATTTTTTTAAGCGTGTCTATCCGACAGTTAGCTAGTATTATTTTACGAAAAAGTCACAAAGAGCCAGTGGGTGTTGAAAATCGTCATGAGAAAAAACTTGCATTACATAACGTCCTTTTTCATATAGGGTAAAATAATCCGTTTGGTAATATCTTTCATCCAGCATTAGTCTGAAATCTTTGGTTCTAACGACTTCATTTCCTCCCCAGGGAGCGTCTTCTGTCATCTTAAAGATTTGGACTCTTATGTAATCATTTTTCATTTTTTCAGGGGCTATAAACAAATAATAAACTCTTTGACCTTCTCTGAAAACTTTTTGATTTTGCAGGGCATTTTCTCTGGTTATAGGCTGTGTATTAAATAGAATTATCCCCCTTTTGTAGGTGCAAGCTGAAAAAAAGATTACTGCACAAACTAATAGAACGAAAAATCTTACTAATTTTAAATTTTTCAAACCATAAATTCCTATTTTTCGAGTGTTTTAATCTTTTGATTAACCAGATTTAACATCTTTTCATCTTTTTCTATACCAGAATATAAATAATAATATTCAAGAGCTTTTTGTGTATCATCTTTTTGTTCATAAGCTAAGCCTAGAGAATAATACGCATAAGGATAGTCAGGAGAAAGTTCTATAACCTTTTCAAAACATTTTATACAGTCATCATAATTTTTTTGGCTTGCAAGAACCAATCCTTTATTAAAATAGGCATCCGCATTGTTAGGATCAATAATCAAAATTTTGTCATAAAAACTTATTGCTTTCGTATTATTACCCAAAAGCTTGTATGTATTGGCAATTTTTTGCATCGTAACTTTATCCTGCGGAACAAAAACTACAGCTTTTGTATAGTAGTCGATTGCTTCGTCGTACTTTTGTTTTTTGTAAGACTCATCTCCTAGTTTTATTAGGCTATCATAAGATACAGCCTTTTCATTTACCTGAGGGGTTTTAACTTCTGTTTCAGTAGTACTTGACTGTGTTTCTGCTTTTACTTCATTTTGATCTTTTGAAGTATTTACAGCTGTTTCAGAAATAGGTTTAGTGTTTTTATTCGCTTCTGCAATTATTTTTTGATTATTTTTCAAATCTTTTAGAGCTAGATTATAATCAATGTTTCCGGGAGCAAGTGAAACTGCTTTTTCATAATTTGTTAAAGCAACATCAACGCAGCCCATTTTTTCATTAGCTTGCGCATATCCAAAGTATGCAGAAGCTTCATTAGGACTTAACTCAATAGCGTCTTCAAAATACAAAATTGCCTGACCGTAATCTTGTTTTTCCAAAAGTTCATAACCGTAAGCAATCGAAGCTGCCGATAAATTCTGCTCTAATCTTTCATTTGGTTGCTTTTCTAAAAGTGTTTTATAAATTTCTATTGAAGCTACATAGTTATTCATAGCGTGTAAAGTTAGAGCCTTATTTGCCAATAATTCATAATTATCAGGTTCTGATTTTAAAGCTAAATTATAGTATTTTAAAGCATTTGTGTAGTCAAGTTTTTTGTGATAACAAAGAGCTAATTCTTTTTTCGTTTCTACATTAGAAGAATCTTTGGAATATGATTTTTCAAAATTGAATAATGCAAGCTCATTATTATCCATTTTCTTGTATACAAGTCCTAAATTTCTGTATGCATCGGCATCATCAGGATAAGCTGTTAAATATTCCTTATATTGCTCTATTGCCTCTTCATTTTTATCCATATTGCCTAAAAGATTTGCGTAATCAAATTTTAGAGCTACGAGTTTTGGATTTTTTTCAAAAAGTTTTTGAAAAGCAGTAAGAGCTTTATCATTTTCATCCATATTCTGATAAGAAAGTGCTAACTTTGCAAGTAAAGCTTCATCATCTGGATTGTTTTCTAATGCTTTTTCTAACATTTCTGACGCTGCCTGAAACTGTTTTGTGTCATACAATGCCATGCCGTAATTTGCATAATCCTTGAAAGCCGTTGGATATTTTTTATATACATCTGCGTAAATATCGCAAGCTTTGTCTGGCTGGTTGTTTGCATAATAAACGTTGGCTAAATTTTCACTTGCTTCCTGATGTTCAGGATAAGCGCTTAAAAACGTATTATAATAATCTATTGCACTTTTATAATTCTTTCTAAAATATTCTATATTTGCAAGATTTAAGTAATTGTATTTGTATTCAGGGTAAATTTGTTGAGCTTGCATGTATGAATTATAAGCATTTTCATACTCACCCATTGTTTGAAGAATGTTTCCTATACTTATATATATGAATGCGTCATTCGGGCGAAGTTTTATTGCTTTTTTATACGCTCCTAAAGCGTCCTCATATCGACCGATATCAGAATACAGACCCGCAATTTTTGTATAAAGCATTGCATCGTCACCATTTATTGCAAGCGCTTTTTGAATAGTGCTGATAGCTGACATATAGTCGCTTCTGTATTCATAATTGCACGCCTGCTGATAGAGTGCGTGTGCTTCTTTAGTCATTTTAGCTTCAGCCTGAAGCATTGATATTGCAGTCAGAGTCGCAAAAACAGATATATAAAATTTCTTTTTGTTCATAACATAAGCCCTCAAAAATATTTTAGCAAAAAAAGAGGGATTTTGTTAATTAGCAGGGTAAATGTAAACGATTGTAAAGATGAATTTATTTAACGTCAAATTCAGTTATAATACTTAATAGAATAGAATAGAATAGAATAGAATAGAATAGAAAAATCCTGAGCAATTTCCTTTAATCAGATGTTTTTGTAAATATGTAAGCAAAAATTAATAGATGGGAAAAGGAGATGGATATGGGATTTTTAGTTCAAGGATTAGGAAAATTAATTGGTACTTCAAAATCTGGAATTAAGGTTTTTGAAAAATGTGGAACATATGGTGATAGAATACTAACTTCTTTTAAACCAGGAGCTGTTGAACCACATAAGCAAGTAATTCGTTATGCACCACGAATAACCAAAGATGCTTATCCAATACAGTTTCCGTACAGGCTAGATAAAATTTCAAAAGACGTGACTGTTTTGGAAGCAGGGAAAAAACCAATTGAGATTTCAACTATTATTAATAACTGGTTTTTTAATGGCCAACTGACTAGAACAAATGCATACGGTCTTAGAGTACAGAGTGGTCACCCCGATATATCTTGGGTGAAAGATACTCTTCACATAAAAGATCCGCTTAGATCCTACAAGACCAACATTTCAGTATTTGAAAATAAGAGTATGATAAATCATAAGTACTTGTAAAAAATAGCTCGTACATTTTAGGTACGAGCTATTTTTTTATTAGAAGCAAAGTCCTGCTTCTCTAGCTGCTTCTGCTAAAGCTGCAATTCTTCCGTGGTAAAGGAAGCCGCCTCTATCGAATACTACACATTCAATACCTGCTTTTTTAGCTTTCTTAGCGATAGCTTCACCAACAACCTTAGCAGCTTCGATGTTACCGCCGTGAGCTAATTTTTCTTTAAGGTCTTTATCAATTGATGATGCTGAACAAATTGTTACATGTTTTTCATCATCAATTAACTGAGCATAAATGTGTTTTGTGCTTCTATAAACAGCTAATCTAGGAAATTCAGAAGTTCCTGAAACTTTTACCCTGATAGCTTGGTGTCTTTTTTGTACTTTTGGTTTTCTAATTTCTTGTTTAATCATTTTTTTAACCTTTCTTTTCTCTACCCAAACCTTCTTAAGAAACAAGACTTAAGGGTTTATTTGGGCTAATTTTAAGTTGTTTTTCTTTTATTTACTTATGCATTTTCCGCCTGTGCAATCAAAGATTGCTTTACTTCATTTCGCAAAAGCTTCATTCAGTAACGGCGGCTTCGTAGTGCTTCGTCCTCAGTTTGCCGGCTCACCGCCGCCAAATTCGGACTTCACACTGGCTTACGCATTATTTCTTACCAGCTTTACCAGCTTTACGTCTGATGTGTTCGCCTTCATATTTAACACCTTTTCCTTTGTAAACTTCAGGTGGACGTTTGCTTCTTATGAATGCTGCTACATCACCAACTGTTTGCTTGTTTGAACCTTTAACAGTGATTTTAGTGTTAGCTTCTACAGATAATGTAATACCTGCAGGTGGTTCAATAATAACCGGGTGAGAATAACCAAGAGCCATGTTAAGTTTTGTACCTTCCATGTTTGCACGGTAACCAACACCAACGATTTCAAGTTTCTTTTCAAAACCTTGAGAAACGCCGTGAACAGCGTTTGCAATCAATGTTCTGAATAATCCGTGTAATGCATTAGTCTTTCTATCATCTGAATTTGGTTCAACGATGATGTGATTATCAGCAACTGAAACCTTAACTTCATCTCTGAAAGTTACAGATTCAGTACCTTTAGGTCCTTTTGCTGTGATTACATTACCTTCTATTTTTACTTCAACTCCTGAAGGAATTTCAATAGGTTTTTTACCAATTCTTGACATATTAATTTTCTCCTTTTTGTTTTTTATCAGGCTTTTCTGTCAATTGAACCTGATTTTCTAGTGTTTTGGATTTTCTTAATCCGTTTTGTCGCTAAGTTTAGTTAGGATTTTCTACCCAGAGGTTGACCTGTATATTTAATACAATTTTGTAAATTCATCAATGTCAACCAACTAAATATATTTACCCCCACACTGGCTTACACTTTTCCGCCTGTGCAATCAAAGATTGCTTCACTTCATTTTGCCAAAGCTTCATTTCGTAACGGCGGTTTCGTAGAGTTTCGTCCTCAGTTTGCCGGCTCACCACCGCCAAATTCGGACTTCACACCGGCTCACGCTTACCATACGTAGCAAAGAATTTCACCACCAAGGTTTTCTTTTCTTGCTTTACGGTCTGTTAATAAGCCTTTGCTTGTTGAAACAATTGCTATACCCATACCGCCAAGTACTTGTGGTAAGTTTTTAGCTTTGCAGTAGTTTCTTAAACCTGGTTTTGAAACTCTCTTTAAGTTTGAAATAACAGGTTTGTTAGCTTCGTCATACTTTAATTCGATTGTTAAGTATTTGAAATGTCCTTCTGCTCTTTCAGAATAGTTGTTGATATAACCTTCTGATTTCAAAAGTTTTGCCAAAGCAACTTTTAGCTTTGATGATGGCATTTCTACTGACGGATGTGAAACTACGTTTGCGTTTCTGATTCTTGTTAGCATATCTGCTATAGGATCTGTGTTCATCTTTTTTCCTTTTCTCTTGCGGACTTCCAAAATAGGTTTGCATCAATCGAGAAACAACTAAATTTAATTCCGATTAAAGCACCCCACCATTGGAGTATCCATTCTACTCGTCGCTTACTAAATTAATTTTTGCTCATTCGAAGCGTTCTTTAGCAGTCCGACAAGACTATGTTAGCATGGTCATGCTTTGTTTGCAAGATTTTCGCTTTATAATACTTAATATTTTAAATATTAAGTGTATTTTTTAAAAAATATTCCCCACCTTGCTGATAGTTTTTTTATAAACAACCTGATTTAATATAATTATTAAATCTTTTTCATACTTCCAGCTATTCTTAATTCCAAGAGCCTTATACGGCTCTTTTTTTTGTGCTACGCACGTAGATAATTGGTCGGAACACATAAGCATGGTAGCAAGTTAAAAATGAATCTACTGGTGTTCCTCAAAACGTGTCTACAAATTGGAGGTTTAGATTTACCTCCGCACGTAGATAATTGGTCGGTTGACAGGGGTAAATAACTCAAACTAGTACTAAAACTACCGGTCAACCTCAAAATAAAACTACAAGTGTAAAATATTTACCCCCCCCTAGAGGATTTTTCTCAGGTTCTCGACCATTTTATCTGCTGTCGGAAGGCGTTTTTCGATATCGCCTACGGCGAGAGTTTTGACATCCTGCTCAAAATTTTCCGGTAAAATTTTACAATTTTTGAGGGCGAATGGTATAAGTTTCTTTTCTCCCGGATTCAAAACTCTGTTTTTTGCAAAAATTGTGTCAAAATAACTTGCAAGAAACGCCGCGCATCTGTGATTAATGCTTACAAAATCGAGGCGTTCAACCGCGGATGCTATCTGGTCACGGTATGAAAACATAGCATCTTTAAGGTATGCAAAATTCTTTTTGATAATATTTTCTGCCAATTTTTCCGGATAAGGGGTGTTAACTCTTTCTTTCACATCTTTTAACCAGCCGTTTTTGTCATAGAGGATTTCCGTTTTCTTAATATTATCCACAAAGCAGGTTGTGTAGCCTAAAGAAGCATTGTGTCCTTCCCACACCCATTTTATATTTCCTTCGATAAACTCCGGATTGCGGTACATAATATCAATTGGTTTACCGGTTTCCCTTAGCCTGAAAGTATCGCCGGTTTCAAAGTAGTGGTTATCAATCTCCGGTTTATCGGCGTATTTTTCAGCAATTTTGCGTCTTTCTTCAACCTGCGGTTCTGATTTACCATAAATGTAAATATCATAATCGGATTTGCTGTCTGCGGTTTGTGCGGTGGAAGAGCCGCCTAAACCTATTGATTCGACCTCTTTAAGATTTTTATAATGTTCTACCATTTCCATTAAGATTTCATGATTACGGTTGATTTGCATATATACTCCTTTTTTATAATTTTAACACAGTCATGGTATAATGCTGTTTAACAGATTGGAGTATTATATGTCAAAAACTTTGATTTTAATAGACGGTCACGCTTTAGCTTACAGGCAGTTTTTTGCGCTTGAAAGAACCGCAATGAAAAATTCCGAAAATCAGCCGACCTGGGCGGTGTATGGTTTCTTTAAAGCTGTTTTTGACCTTTTATCTAAAATTCATCCAGATTATATCGCAGTGGCTTTTGATGTAGGTAGAAGAACTTTTAGAACAGAAAAGTTTGAAGAATATAAGGCTAACAGAGAAGCTATGCCGGATACTCTTAGAAGTCAAATCGGAGTAATTTGTGAAGGGCTTAATGCTTTTGACATTCCTATAATTACCAAAGAAGGATTTGAAGCTGACGATATTATCGGAACAATCTCAAAACTGGCTTCTGAAAAGGGGCATAATACTCTTATTTTAACCGGTGATCAGGATAGTTTTCAGCTTATTGATAAAGAGGGCTCTGTAAAGGTTCTCATTCCGTCAAAGGGTGAACTTGTTGAATATGATTGGAATAAGGTTTATGAAAAACTTGGGGTTTATCCAAATCAGGTCACTGATTACAAAGGTTTGAGGGGAGATACTTCCGACAACATCCCGGGGACTAAAGGAATTGGCGAAAAGACTGCTCAGAAGCTTTTGAATAGATATCCGCATCTTGAGGAAGTTCTTGCTGATTGTGAAAACATTCCTGAAAAGGCTGTTAAACAAAAAATTTGTGATGGCAAAGAAATTGCGATTCTTTCTAAGGATTTGGCTACGATTATAAGAGATGTAGATATTGATTTTGATATTGATAAGGCGTCTGTTACCTTGCCTCAAATCGAACATGTTTCTGCTTTTTTGAGGAAAATGCAGTTTTATACATTCATAAAAAATATTGATAAAATTTTATCTTCTTTTAATTCTGATGGTCATAGCGGTGAAGTTAAGAATTTAAGTTTATTTACTCAGCCTGGAGGGGAAAATGTTCAACAGAGCTTATTTACTCAAGCTATAAAAGATACTGTTGAGGACAAAAGTTTTGAATATGAAGCTGTAAATGACGAAAATATTGACAAAATAATTAAGGAAATAGAAAATTCTGAGCGTATCTCTATAAAATGGTATTCTTCTAAAGATTTGATAACAGGGTGTTCCATATCTAACGGAAAGAGTTATTATTTTGAAGAACAGTACATTCAACGCTTGAAGGAAATTGTCGAGAGCCCTAACATTAAGAAGATAGGTTTTGATGCCAAATCTGATTATCATTTGCTTTTAAATAACGGATTTTCTCCAAAGGGGTTAGAATATGATGTTCTTCTTGCAAGTTACGTTAAAGATCCAAATAGAAAACATACTTTAGAAGCTCAAGCATTGGATTTTTTGAGTCATATAATGTCAAATGAAGATGATGGAGTCAAACGTTTTTGTGATGAAGCTTATACAATATTTAAGTTGTATGAGTTTTGGCAGAATAATTTGGATGAGAAGGAGCAGAAATTAGTTAACGAAATTGAAGTTCCTCTAACTATAGTTCTTGCCAAAATGGAGCATACAGGTGTCGCCATTGACGTTAATTATCTCAAGGAACTGTCTTCTTATATGACAGAAAAACTTGCAGAATTGGAGGATTTAATATACCAATTGGCGGGTGAACCTTTTAATATAAATTCGCCTAAGCAGGTTGCAGAGATTCTTTTTGACAAGCTAGAACTTAAAACTAAGAAGAAAAAATCTCGTTCAACAAGCGCGGAAGTCTTAGAGGAATTGGCTCAAGAGTATGAAATTTGTGATTACATTTTGCAGCATAGAAAGTTCTCTAAATTAAAATCAACTTATACAGATGTCCTGCCGACTCTTATAAGCAAACGTGACGGACGAATTCATACGACCTACAATCAAGCTTTAACTGTGACAGGCCGCTTGTCGTCATCAAATCCTAATTTGCAGAATATTCCTATAAGAACTGAGGAGGGAAATAAAATCCGTTCTGCTTTTTGTGCTATGGATAAAGAAAATTCACTGATTTTATCCGCTGATTATTCTCAAATAGAATTGCGACTTCTCGCTCACGTATCAGGTGATGAACATTTAATACACGCTTTTTGTTCAGGAGAAGATATTCACACTATGACTGCTTCAAAGGTTTTTGGAGTCGGGTTGGATGAAGTTACAAAAGAGATGAGAAGGCGAGCAAAGGCAGTTAATTTTGGTATAGTCTACGGACAGTCAAAGTATGGGCTTGCAAAAAACTTGGGAATTTCAAATAATGAAGCTCAGGAATTTATAGATAAGTATTTTGCAACTTACCCGAAAGTAAAAGATTATATGAACTATGAAGTCGACTTTGTAAATAAGCATGGGTATGTGGAAACGATTTTTGGACGTAAAAGATATTTAATGTCTGAACTCCAAAGTTCAAATTACCAGATACGTGAATTTGCTCAAAGAGCTGCCATAAATCAACCTCTTCAAGGTACTGCTGCTGATTTGGTTAAGATGGCAATGATTGATGTTGAAAGGGAACTTGAAGAAAAAAATCTTAAGACAAAAATGATAATGCAAGTTCACGATGAACTTATATTTGAGGTTCCAAAAGATGAGTTTGAAGTTGTGAAAGAATTGGCTGTAAGATGTATGGAACTTAAACAACCTCTTAAAGTCCCTTTGGTTGTTGATGTAAATTATGGCACCAGCTGGAAAGAGGGGTAAGAAAATTAATTAACTTTCTTCTTTCAGTAATAGTATTGTGGTTGTTAATTCTTCCTTTAAATATTCGAGTTGCTGCGCTATGTTTTCCGGATTATAAATTGATCCTGTTGTGGAGTAAGCGAGATATTTTTGATAAGTTACAGCTTCACGTCTTAGGGTTGATATGGATTTTACATAGTTGTTTACTTCTTGCAGCTTTCTAAATGATTCATAATAACTTTCAGGCTTTCCCTTATACTTTTCTGCAAGATTATCAACATTTAGAGTTAATAAATTTGCTTTTGTTATAAAAAGTTGTAAACTCTCATTATCTTCTATACAATCAACAAGCTTTTCCAGCATAGGGATTATTTCGTTTGCGTCATTTGTAAATTCAGAGGTTTTATCTTTTTTCTGAATAATATTTATAAATGCCGGATTGTCCTTTGGAACGGGTTTTAAGTCCGCAGGATCATTAAAATTTTCTTGTGATTCAAATATTGGAGTTGTTACTTTAGTTTTGCTTTTTTCTATTTTGTCCCCGAGATTAGGAAGAGTGCCTGCATAACCTTTACCTTGCAACTCCTTTTCCAAGGCTTTATCTTTCCTGTTCCAGAAGAAAGCTTGAGAAGGTAGTGTTATGCTTAATAAAATTAGACAAATTAAAAACTTTTTCATAATTATATTATATTTATTTATTCGCAAAAGGCAAAATATATTTAATTGATTTCTATTGTCCTAGTGTTGAATAGTTTTTTTTATCCTACTTATATATCCTTTTTTCAAAAGGAGGAATTAAAAATGTGTGAGATAGAAGATATAATTGCAAGACAAATTCTTGATTCAAGAGGTAATCCAACAGTTGAAGTCGATGTAAAACTTTTGGACGGTTCTTTGGGAAGAGCTTCCGTCCCATCTGGCGCGTCTACAGGGATTTATGAAGCAAAAGAACTCAGAGATAACGTAAGGACTGAATTTCTGGGCAAAGGTGTTTCTAAGGCTGTTGAAAATATCAATTCTGTAATCACACCAAATCTCTTGGGAGAAGACGCTTTTAACCAGCAGTTAATTGATAATTTGATGATGGAAATGGATGGTAGTTTTGATAAATCAACTTTAGGTGCAAACGCAATATTGGCTGTTTCTCTTGCCTGTGCAAGAGCTGCTTCCGATTCTTTAGATGTTCCTCTATATCGTTACTTGGGAGGAATCGTAGGAAGAGTTCTTCCTACTCCAATGATGAATATTTTAAATGGCGGAGCTCACGCTAATAATAACCTTGATTTCCAAGAATTTATGATATCACCTGTAGGTATGTCGACTTTTAGTGAAGCTGTAAGAGCAGGCTCAGAAATATTTCATACCCTAAAAATGATTTTGAATGAAAAAGGGCTTGCAACAACTGTAGGTGATGAAGGTGGTTTTGCTCCAAATCTAAATAGCACGCGTGATGCAATTGAATTTATAATTAGTGCTATAGAAAAAGCCGGTTACAATACCAATAATATAAAAATTTGTCTTGATGTTGCAGCATCTGAACTTTATGAAGAGGGTGAATGTTCAGGAGGAGTTTGTTCTCTCAGTCAATATTTTTTGAAGGGTGAAGGGAAAAAATTAACTTCTGATCAGATGATAGAATATTTAAAAGAGCTGGTACAGGATTATCCGATAATTTCTATAGAAGATGGTTTAGCGCAAGATGACTGGCTTGGATGGCAAGACCTTACAGAAACTCTTGGTGATAAATGTCAGCTTGTAGGAGATGACCTGTTTGTTACAAATACAAAAAGACTTAGAGAAGGTATTGATAAGAAGGTTGCTAATTCGATACTTATTAAGCCAAATCAAATAGGAACGTTAACAGAAACTTTAGATGCAATCTTAATGGCTCAGAAAAATAATTATACAGCCATTGTTTCTCACCGATCCGGAGAAACAGAAGATAGCTTTATCTCTGACTTGGCTGTTGCAACTAATTGCGGATTGATTAAAACAGGCTCTCTTTCAAGATCTGATAGATTATCCAAATACAATCAACTTCTTAGAATAGAAGAAGAACTTGCGGCAGGAGGAACATATCTCGGAATTAATGCATATAGTAATTATATGTAGAAAGATTTGCCAAAACCCTTTATTTTGGGATTGTTACATATTTCTGCCATTCCTAAAAAATAGTCTTTTAGAGCCTCTGATTGTTTGGAAAATCCCTTTTTCCCAACCATTATGTGGCTCTTTAAAACTCCTTCAACTGCTTTAGGAGGAGGAGAAGATACAAATCGTTTCCCAACATAAAGTTTAGATGTAATACTGCCGATTGGATTCATAAAGCACCCACCTTTCTTTCACACATTATAAATATAAAATTTAAAATCTACAAAAAATTGCGTTTTCGTTACAAATTTTAATATTTATAATTCAGTTCTTCCTTCGATGGCTCTAGCAAGCGTAACTTCATCAGCATATTCTAAATCAGCGCCAACAGGCAAGCCGAAGGCAATTCTAGAAATTTTAATTCCGAAAGGTTTTATTAGTTTCGTTAAATAAAGGCTTGTTGCTTCACCTTCAACAGATGGAGAAAGCGCAAGTATAACTTCTTTAACCTCTTCATTAGTAAGCCTTGTG
This sequence comes from Candidatus Gastranaerophilales bacterium, assembly GCA_944323165.1. GTDB lineage: Bacteria > Cyanobacteriota > Vampirovibrionia > Gastranaerophilales > Gastranaerophilaceae > CAG-196. The sequence continues at coordinate 12,395 of CALURK010000014.1, forward strand.
AGAAGTTCCTTTATCCTAATATCCTCAGCACCAATTCCATCCATAGGAGAGATTAAGCCTTGTAAAACGTGGTATAGTCCTCTATATTCATTAGTCTTTTCAATTGCTATTAAATCTTTAGTTTCAGCAACAACACATATTACAGAACGATTACGACTCGTAGATTCGCAAATCTCACAAGGACTTTGGGTTGATATATTAAAACATATTTCACAAGTCTTTGCACTCCTTTTTGCTTCTATAACCGCGTTTGCGAACTTCTCTACTTCTGAAAGGGGCATTTTTAGTATCTGAAAAGCCATCCGCTGTGCCGACTTTGGCCCAACGGACGGAAATTTCTGAAACTGTTCTATTAATGCTGCTATGCTTTTTGGATAAATCATTTTGTAGTCCTATTTAGAGGTTGACTTGTAGTTGTATTACAATTTTGTCATTTTAGAATTGTCAACCGACCTAATGTCTACGTGCGTAGCACCTAGAATAAGCCCGGGATTGAGATACCACCTGTTACAGCTTTCATTTTTTCTTCCATAACCTTAATAGCTTTATCAGAAGTTTGGTGAATAGCAGCTGTTATAATATCTTCTAACATTTCAATTGTATCTTCTGAAACTGAAGAAGGATCTTCTGGGTTAATTGCTTCAGCTGATAATTTGATAGATTTGAACAAACCTTTTCCATCGCAGATAACTTTTACAGAACCGTTTCCAGCTTCGCCAGAAATGTCCATTTTATTCAATTCATCTTGAGTTTCTTTTAGCTTCTTCTGAATATTTTGAGCTTGTTTCATCATATTCATCATGTTCATCATAATTTGTTTCCTCCTATTACTCCCCGTTTGACCCCAATAAATTATATTTGATTTTCAATCTTTGTCATTAAATCATCGTCAATATCGAAATTAGCATAAACATTTTGAACATCATCATGTTCTTCTAGTTTACCCAATAATCTCATAATGTTTATTGCAGTTTTTTCATCAGTAACTTCAATCGTGTTTTGTGGAATTCTTGTAAATTCAGCAGTTACAGCCTTGAAGCCTTCTTTTTCTAAACCTTCTGCTATAGGTTGAAGATTTGGTACAGATGTGTAAACCTTGTATTCATCATCTTCTTCCACGATATCATCAGCATCCAAGTTTATTGCAGCTTCAAACAATTTTTCGTAATCAACATCATCTTTATTGAATGTAATGCAGCCTTTTTTATCAAACATCCAGCCCACACATCCTGTTTCACCAAGATTACCGTTAAATTTAGTAAAATAGCTTCTAATATCTCCTGCAGTTCTGTTTTTATTATCTGTCATAGCTTCTATAACAACAGCTACACCGCCTGCAGCGTATCCTTCATAAACCATTTCGTCATAATTTTCACTGTTACCGGCACCAGAACCCTTTTCAATTGCTCTTTTAATGTTGTCATTAGGAAGTCCGGCAGCTTTAGCTTTTTCTATTGCTGTTCTAAGACGAAAATTGCCGGCAGGATCAGGGCCGCCAAGTTTAGAGGCAACGATTATTTCACGTGAAAACTTTTGAAATTCTGCTGCTCTTAAAGAATCTGTCTTAGCTTTTTTATGTTTAATTGTTGACCATTTTGAGTGTCCGCTCATTATATATCCCCTTTTTCTTATATTTATTGCGCAAACATAATGATAACTGAAACGAACTTGTATATCAAGTATTTTCTTATAACTACGCTTGTAGGACGATTATTTTTGATTTTTTTAGGAATTTATATTATTATTGTAAAATGCTTCTGATAAATGTTTTGATAATCGCTGTATTATTATTTTTTAATGGTTTTTTTGTCGCTGCCGAATTTGCTCTTGTAGGGGTTAGAAAAACTCGTATTCAGCAGTTGGCAAATGAGGGTAATTTTAATGCTAAATTAGCTTTAGATGCCGTAAAAAATATTGACAGGTATATTGCTGCGGTTCAATTGGGAATAACTATTTCAAGTTTAGGAATAGGTTGGGTTGGAGAATCTACTCTTGCTACGATTATTTATCCGTTATTTTCATTTTTGCCGGGAAATTTAGATTCTATTGCTACCCATACTGTTTCTGTATCAGTTGCTTTTGCAGTAATTACAATTTTGCACGTGGTTGTTGGTGAATTGATGCCAAAATCTATTGCATTACAATTTCCTGAAAAAACGACTCTTTGGGTTGCAAAGCCAATGTTTGTTGTTACAAAAATATTTGCTCCAATGATATTTCTTCTTAATGGTTTAGGAAATATTTTACTTAAACTTTGCAGAATAGAGCCTGCTACGACTCATCACATGGTGCATACTTCCGAGGAATTAAATATGCTGATAGATGCAAGTTGTAAAGGTGGAGCTTTGGACGAAAAGGAAGCGGAAATTATACAAAATGTATTTAAGTTTTCCGACTTAACGGCAGCTCAAGTGATGATTCCAAGGACAGAAATGGTGGTATTGCCTCTAAATATTGAGTTGGAAGATTTAAAGAAAGTAATTATTGAAAATCAGTACACAAGATATCCTGTTTATGATGGTGATTTAGACCACATTGTAGGGTTTGTACATATAAAGGATGTTTATCCGCAAATTGTCAACAATCAGGAATTTATGCTGAAATCTCTTTTAAGGGATATATTGTTTGTACCGGAAACTATGACTATAGACAAAGTTGCAATGGAATTTAGGAAGCATAAAACTCAAATAGCCGTTGTAATAGATGAATTTGGCGGAACTAGCGGGCTTATAACCCACGAAGATGTTATGGAAGAAATTTTGGGCGATGTTCAGGATGAATTTGATGAAGATGAAGAGTCGGTTGTGAAGAAGCTTACTGATGGTAGCTTCGAAGTCTGCGGTAAAATGAGAGTAGATGAGTTTTGTGATTTCTTTAATGTTGCGATAAGCGATGAAGATGTTACAACAATTGGCGGATATTTTGTTAAGAAATTAGGAAAAATCGCAGAAGAAAACGATACAATCAAGGATGAATATTTTTCCTATTGTGTAACCCAAACTGATTCAAGCAGAATTGTAAAATTAAGAATTAAAAGGTCTGATTAGGAATTTAATTGCATTGCCTGCGATATGTTGTTGCATAGCGTATTCAACTTTATCAAGCGGCAATTCTGCTGTTATGAGCTTTTCAACTTCCATATCGCCAGATGCGATTAAGTCAAGAGCTTGACGGAAATACTTAGGTGTATGATGGAAAACGCTCATTAACCTAATATCTCCATAGTGCATTTTAGTCGTGTCAAAGCAAACTTTAGAACCTGATTTGCATCCCCCAAAGAAATGTACTGTACCGCCCGGGCGAACGCAGGAGAAAATTAGCTCCCAAATCTCAGGCATTCCAACGCATTCAATTGCAACATCTAAACCCTTCTTTTCATCAGAAAAGTCTTTGAAAATTCTTTCAGGGTTAGAATATTTTTTCAAATCAACTATTTCATCTGCATGAGCAAACTCTTCTGCAAGTTTTAATTTAATAGGATTTCTGCCGGCAACAATAACTCTTGCGCCTTTTAGCTTGCACAACCTTGCAAACATCAAGCCAATAGGCCCTATTCCAATAATACCAACAGAATCACCCGGATTAATTCCCGTTCTTTCCACTCCGTGGACGACATTTGCAAGAGGTTCCGAAAATGCTGCCTTCTCGAAAGGCAAGCTTGGCGGCAATATTAACGTATTCTTTTTAACTATTCTTTCTGGCACAACAATGTACTCTGCATAAGCACCATTTAAGAGGTTTAAATTTTCACAAAGATTATATTCCCCTTTTCTGCAGTAAAAACACTCGCCACAAGGAGCTGAGTTTGCACAAACAACTCTATCTCCGACTTTAACATTTTTAACATCATCCGCAACTTTTTCTACGATTCCTGAAAATTCATGTCCGAAACCTGATGGGATGTCTTTGATTAAAACCGGATGTCCGCGTCTATATGTTTTAACATCTGTTCCGCAAGTTAGAGCAGCTTGAATTTTTACCAAAATTTCACCTTTACTCAAAGGCTTAATTCTGGTTTCTTCATATCTTATATCTTGTGGTCCGTAAAATAATACTGCTTTCATTTTCGCTTATTTTATTGTTTTTAAAACCGTTGCTGTGATATCGTCCCCTCCGTATACTACAGCAGATTTTGGAAGAACCATTGTATATCCGAGTTCAGTTGCTTTCTTTCCAATTTGAGCTGTTATTGCGGCATCAGCGGCTTTTAATTTTGTAGTGTATTCTTTTAAGTTAGCTTCTCTTTTTTGAGCAAGTTGTTTTTCATAAGATTCAGCTAAAGATTTTTTCTTTTTAACATCAGTTTGTTTGTTTACATCTGCTTGAGCTTTTTTGATGAAAGCTGCAAGTTCTTTATTTTTAGCTTCTTGTGAAGACTTAAGAGCTTTTACCTGAGATGACGCTGCTACAACTTTTTGAATATCAACAACTGCAATTTTAGGAGGTTGTGGCTCGGCAAAAGCTGCTGTTGTTGTCATCATTAGTGTTAATACTGATAAAATAGTTAAAACTTTTTTCATGCTATCCTCTCTTATAATTTATTACCAAAAGTGCAACTGATATGATAATTATACCTATAGATACGAATATTGCAACCGGCATTCCTAATACATATCTTACGCTGTCTATTCTGAAAGATTCTACCAGAATTCTGACAATAGAATACAATATTAAATATATAAGTGCTAAATTACCGTCTTTTTTTAGTTTATTAGATTTTACCAATAACATAAGAATGATAAATATTACAATATCCAGTATACTTTCATACAAAAATGCCGGATGAAAATATTGGTAGTCTTGATAAGGAATAGGCCTGTATTGAGGCGCAATGTATAATTTCCAAGGCAAATTTGTAGGTGTTCCAAAAGCTTCTGAATTGAAGAAATTTCCCCACCTGCCTATAGCTTGCGCGATAGAAACCCCAATTGCACAAACGTCGCATAATTTGATAGGATTAATTTTATGTCTTTTAGCAAATATCCATAAGCCGATAACTCCGCCGATTAATGCCCCGTGGATGGAAATCCCGCCGTGTCTTATTGCTATGATTTCGGTCGGAAACCTCAAATAAAATTCATAATTTAAAACGCAATAATATAATCTTGCACCTAGTATTCCGAAAATTATTAAGTAAGGTGCTAAATCAATAATGGTTTCCTTTTTTAAGCTAAAGAACTTTGTCCCAAAATAATCAGAAACAAGAACTCCCACGCAAATGGCCAACGCCATTATAACACCATAATAATATATGTTAACTCCGAATATGGAGCAAAGAATTTGAGAAGGTGAAGTAAACATTACTCTTTACCCGCAGGAACAGACTCATCACCATTTATAAATGCATTAGATTCTTCGATCAAAGCCTCTATTGTTTCTTTATCTTCAGCATTTGGCTTCATCTCTAAATATTTCCGCAAATTTTCTATTGCTGATTTTTTTAACTCTATTGCCTTATTTTTTTCTTCAACAGCTTCAGTTCTTTTTCCGGCTTCAATTACAGCATTTTTTTCATTAACATTTTCCGATTTATCGCTGTTCTCTTCTAACTTTTGAGCTGCGCTGTCAACAATTTGGTTAGCTTTTTCTGATTGTGCAATTCCAAGAGAATAATAAAAATCTGCAAAATCAGGTTTAATTTTTATCCCGCCTTCCAAAGCTTCTATAGCCTTGTCGTACTTTTGAGCATTTATTGCAGCAACCCCAAGGTTATAGTAGGTTTCGTACATTGTTGCATCCAAGTCCAAGCTTGCTTGAAGCCTGTTCATTGCTGATTCATAATCCCCTTTTTGCATATATTCAGCCGCTTTATTATTAAGTTCTTGTACTGCCATATTATTTATACAAGCCGTAGAAATAACTGCCACTAAAAGGACAGATACAATCATTAAAGCTTTCTTCATATCAACTAATTCCCTCAACTATAAAACTTAAGTGACATTTTAATACAAGTTTAGAATTAAAGCAAGTAACTTGTAAAAATACAAGAATACAAAATTAAATGTAAAGATTTGTTGCACATAAGAATTAAAAAGTCAATTATGAGCTCTGAAATGACTTTATGAATATAAGCGATTAAAGCGCAAGTTTAAGGGGATTTAATAAACAACACGAGAGGAAAATTATGGGAAATTTTGATTTGAAGTACGCAGCTTATGAAAGAGCTATGCAGCAGCACGGTTATTTTGGATTAAAAGGGAATGCTATAGGTGATCAATTAGGACGTTATGCAGAAGCTTTGCAGTACAAAGAAACAAAGGAGGCAAATAGAGCCGCTGGACGTGAATTTGGACACCAGTTAGCTGCTGAACGTAGAGCATTGTCTCAAGCAGAACAAAATTCTTTATCATCAGGTTTAAATGGCGAACAAAATGCTGTAAAATCATTACCTTTAGTTCAGGAAAATGTTTCCAAAAGTGCAACAAACAATGAGATTAAGATTGCAGACAAAATGAAAGTTGGTACTTCCAAAAAAGGGTTCAAATATTATCTTGTAGACTCTCAAGGTCAAGTATATCAAGTTGACAAAAAGGCTTATAATGTTGCCAAAAAAGGCAAAAAAGTTTCTAAAGAGGGTGCAACTCTTTTGGATCCTAAAAGAGATAAGATCCCTGAAAAAATAAAAAAGAGTTCAAAAAAAGTTACTGAAAAATTAATGAGTAATAATGTTCAAGTTCAAAAAAATAATTACAACATAATTACAGATCCTCAAGCTTATAATAAGCAAAGAGCTGATATGTATGAAAAATTATGGGGTAATTTTAGTCATCCATCAAATACGCCTCTAGGTATAGTAGAAGCAAAACCTGCAGGAGAACCGAAAACTTGGGCTAAGTATTTACAGGAACACGGAAAAACATATACAAAACCTGTTTCAGGAGTTGTAGAAGCTGATAGGCTTGCAAATAATATTATTAAGGGAAATGAAATAAAACAGCAGATTAAAGAAACTCTTAGCCAAAAAACTGAATTTAATCCGTCGAATCTTGAAAAATGGTCAGGTCACGCACCAAATCCAACATTACAGGCGATGAGTGATTATTATAGAGAATTAGAATCACAACAAATATCACAAGCTGTAAAAAATAAAACAGATGATTTAGGAAAAGTTGCCGCAAAAGAAGTTGACAATATTGAAAATTTGGGTAAGGTAATTGCTCAGCAGGACGATAAAATAGAAGATTTAGGTAAAGTTGTTGCTCAGCAAAGTGATAAAATAGATGATTTGACTAAAAAATTAGCGAAATCAAATAAAAAAGTTGCAGTTGTAGCAACGATAGCGACAGTTGCGGCAGGAGCTATCGGATATTTATTTGGAAAATCCAATAATGATAACAACAATAAGAAGACATTAAAAGAAGTTCCACAGGAAAAATCTTTGTCATCTTCAGGCAAGGCCTCATCGACTCCGGCGATAGAAACCGTAAACAAATCACAAGTAGTTACTCCTGCAGAAACGGACTCTGAAGCTGCTATTAATCAACAAGTTCCAACAGCAGCAACTACTGCGGTTAATTCATCCGTTAATAACACTCAAAATTTTGTAGATAAAGTTGCTATTCCAGCGAATGTTTCTGATGATCAGATTAGTTCAGAGCAGGTTGATGAGGATGAAAATGAAGCAGTGTTGGATTTGAAAGAAGGGAAATATGTAACAAAACAAGGTGATAATTTCTGGAATATAGCACAACGATATTTAGAAGAAAAGTATGCTGATGAACCTGAAAAATATAAAAATTTATCAAAAGAAGAACAGAATTCTATGATACAACAAGAAGCTGAGAGAATAATGAAACTAAATGGTTATTCATACGATTTGAATCATAATTTCCCAAAACCAATGCTTAGTGTAGAAAGCAGACTGATTTTAGAAGAAATTTAACAAAGTTGTACAAATAAAAACAGCAATGATGAAGAATGAGTTTAATTTTATAGTTTTACTCATTCTTTTTGTTTGTATTTGCACATGTTTGCGGTATACTTTCGATATGAGGTAAAAATGTATGAAAGATATGTTAGATAAAATCGTTCAGATAGAAAAAAAATACGTAGAGTTAGGTGAAACTCTTTCTGATCCGAATGTAATTGCAGATTATAATAAATTTAGGGATTTATCAAAACAAAGAAAATCAATGGAAGAAACCGTTGAATTATATTACGCTTGGAAAAAAGCTTCAGACGCAATCGAAGAAGCAAAGCAGATGATTCATGAAGAAAAAGACGAAGAAATGAGACAGTTTCTAAAGTCTGATATGGAAGAAAACGAGAAAAAGATTGCAGAGTACGAAGAAAAGATGAAAATACTTCTTCTTCCACGAGATCCGATGGATGATAAAGATATTATGCTTGAAATCAGAGGCGGTGCAGGTGGCGATGAAGCCAATATTTTTGCTGGCGATTTGATGAGAATGTATATGCGTTATGCTGATAAAAAAGGATGGCATACACAAATTTTAAGCAAAACAGATTGTGAAGCTGGCGGAGTTAGTGAAGTTATTATCTCTATGAAAGGCGACAGTATATATTCTCGTCTTAAATACGAATCAGGTGTACATAGAGTCCAAAGGGTTCCTGCGACCGAATCTCAAGGTAGAGTTCACACTTCAACCGCTACTGTTGCTGTTATGCCGGAGGTTGATGATGTTGAAGTTGAATTAAATATGAATGATGTAGAAATAACAACAGCACGTTCAGGCGGTGCCGGCGGTCAAAATGTTAATAAGGTTGAAACTGCTGCAAGGGTATTTCATAAACCTACAGGAATTATGATTTTCTGTACAGAAGAAAGATCTCAACTTCAAAACAAAGAAAGAGCTCTTCAAATTTTGAAGGCAAAACTTTATGATATGGAAGTACAAAAACAAATGAAAGAGATTACGGATTTAAGACGTTCTCAGGTTGGTACAGGGGATAGATCTGAAAGAATCAGAACTTATAATTTTCCTCAAGGTAGGCTTACAGATCACAGAATAGGGCAAAACTTAAATGTTTGGACTGTTATTGACGGTGATTTAGATGAACTTATTGATTTACTTACTGAGTACGATCAAAAGTTGAAGTTAGAAAAATTAGCTGAAGTGGATTCGTAAACGAGTCCACTTCTTTTTAATTGGATTTTAGGGATAAGATATGTTTAGAAAATGTGTCGGATGCGGCGAATTAAAACAAAAAGAAGATTTAATAAAAATTACAAAGAATTATAAAGACGGAAGTGTAGTAATAAGCCCAAATTCGAAAATATTTGGCAGATCTGCATATCTTTGTTATAATCAAAGTTGTATTGATTCAGCATTAAAGAAATCAAAATTGAATAAGGTGTTGAAAACAAAAGTAGTGTTTGAAAAAAACGCTTTCGATAATATATTACAGACTCGTAGTTGAAGATTTTGAAAAAAATGCTGAAAAGGGCGAAAGGAATAATTAATGAATAGTATAAGAGTAAGTGAATTAGCAAAAGAACTTGGATTAACCAGTAAAGAGGTTATCGAGAAGTTCGCGGAAATAGACATTATAGTAAAATCGCACTCTAATACTGTAACTCCGATTCAAATACGCAAGTTAAAAGAACATTTAGGAGTTTTACCTCAAAAGAGTTCCGCAAAACCAAAAGCTTTCGTAGTTAAAAAAGCAAAAATAGCCCAAACAGAAGATAAAAGTTCCGAAGAAGCTCCAAAGCAAGTTTCTAAAATAGAAAAAGTTGCAAAGGTACAAAAGGTAGAACGTGTAGAAAAAGTTGAGCGTATTGAACGTGTAGAGAAACCTGCATTGGAAAAGAAAGTTGTTGTGGAGAAGGTCGAACCGAAAAAGACAGATAAACCAACAATAAGGGTAGAACGTACAAAGGTAGAATATCCAAAATCAAGAATTGAAATAGTAAGAAAAGCTCCTGCAAAACCTGCTGGAGGGGACGACAAGTCTAAAAAGCCTGTTCACAAACCTTCCCAAGAAAAGAAACTTGTGGAAAGAAGAATTATTCCTCAAGAAATATATGAAGGTAAGGGTGGTCCTTCATCTAAAAGAAAAAATGATAATAAAAAGAAGGATAAAGATTTTAATTCCAAAAAAGAAGATCAGGAAATGATTTCTTTGGAGAAAGCTGCAGCTCAGAAACATAAGAAAAAATCTCATAAGGAAGAAGCTGTAGAAGAAGTAAAACAAATAGTTGTAAATTCAGCAATGACAATAAGCGAGTTGGCTGATAAAATACACAAAACACCTGCAGAAATTGTAAAATTCCTAATGTTCCAAGGCATTATGGCAACAGTAAACCAACTAATAGATGTAGATGTTATTAAAAAGGTTTGTGCCGAGTACAATTTGGAAGTATTGGAAGAGGATATTGATGCTTATATAGAAGAGGAATTAGAAAAAGAACAGAAACAAAAAGCAATAACAGAAGTAGATAAGAAGTTGTTAAAGAAACGCGCACCTGTTGTAAGTATTATGGGGCACGTTGACCATGGTAAGACAACTTTGTTAGACAGTATAAGAGCTTCAAAACACAAGATTGTAGCAACCGAAGTTGGTGGCATAACCCAGTCAATCGGTGCTTACACAGTTTATTTAGATAACAAACACGAAAAGAAAATAGTGTTTGTAGATACTCCTGGTCACGAGGCTTTCACTGAAATGAGAGCAAGAGGTGCGAAGGCTACTGATATTGCGATTCTTGTAGTTGCAGCAGATGACGGTATAATGCCTCAGACAATTGAAGCAATAAACCACGCAAAAGCAGCAGAAGTGCCAATTATTGTAGCAGTAAACAAGTGTGATAAGCCGGATGCAAATCCTGACAGAGTTCTTCAACAATTAACAGAGCACGGATTGGTTCCTGAAGCTTGGGGTGGTGACACCATTACTGTAAATGTTTCAGCTCTTCAAGGAACTGGTATTGATGAACTGTTAGAATATATTCTTCTTGTAGCAGATTTAGAGGACTTGAAAGCTAATCCTAAGGCTGAGGCCACGGGTGTTGTTATAGAAGCTAATTTGGATAAAGGAAAAGGCCCTGTTGCAACGTTATTAGTTCAAAACGGTACATTAAGAACTGGAAACTGTATCGTAGTAGGTACCGCTTGCGGTAGGGTAAGAGCTTTGTTATCTGATTCAGGTGAAAGAATTACAAAAGCTGAACCTTCTACTCCTGTTGAGATTTTAGGTTTGACAGAGGTTCCGAATGCCGGTGATTTCTTTGAAGTTGTTAAAAATGAAAAAGAAATGAAGGCTATTGTTGAAAAACGTAAAGAGAAAGAACGCAACAAACGATTGGATGCAATGCTTCCTGCTCACATGAGAAGAGAAGCCGGTGACGCTGAGGGTGATATTCCTCAATTGAATTTGATTATTAAAGCAAATACTCATGGTGCTGCAGAAGCTGTTTCGCAGGCTATAGCTCAGCTTGAGTCTAAAGAAATTGTGACTAAGATTATTCACGTAGGTGTTGGTGATATTTCAGAGGCAGACGTCATGTTAGCTTCTGCTTCAAACGCATTAATTCTCGGATTTACGGTAAAAGAAGATGCAAATGCTCTCGCTACTGCTGAAAGAGAAGGGGTTACAATTAAGAAATATGATATTATCTATCAAATCTTAGAAGATATAGAAAAAACTATGATATCTCTTCTTTCTCCTGAAGTTAAAGAGGTTGAAACCGGTAAAGTCGAAATTAGACAAATCTTTACGATTGGTAAGACCCAAAAAATTGCAGGATGTTACGTTACAGAAGGTAAAATTAACAGAAACGATACTGCAACAATTTACAGAGATGGCAAAGAAATCTTTAAGGGTTCTGTTGATCAACTTAAGAGATTTAAGGATGATGTTAAAGAAGTTGCACAAGGTTTTGAGTGCGGTATTTCGTTTGTTAAATTTAATGATATCGAGGTTGGTGATATTGTTAAATTTACAACTAAACAAGAAATTGAACGGTCTGAATTAGAGTAATAAACAGCAAAAAATGATTATGCTGGAATTATTTTAGTATGATAAGAGATTTGTGCAAAAATATTTCTTTAAACAAGAATTTGCTTATGCTTGTAACAGTAGGGTTTTATATTCTTGCGGTTTATGGTGTTTTAAGTGAGCATACTCTTGTTGTATCGATTGTTTTTTCTCTATTGTTAATTTTTTGCGTGATAAAAGATTTCTTTAAAATAAAATATATTCTCGTATGGTGTTTTGTTTTTTATATAGGAATTACAAATACGGTATTACGCTTAAAATCTATTGATGAGCTGGCAAGTATTGCTCCTGTTAATTGTAAGATTTTCGGGCAAATAGTTTCAATTCCTCAGAAAAAGGGGGATGATAAGTTAAAATTTTTCTTTAAGGTCAATAAAATTAAGTACGATAATATTACTCAAAGTTTTGATGATGAGAAAACTTTTGTTACTCTAAATACTGATAATAATTTTAGGATATATGATTATTATGAGCTTGAAGGAAGATTGTCACCGCCTTTTAAAGTGGGAAATCCTTCTCAATTTGATTACGGAAATTATTTAAGAAATTTTAGTGTATATTCAGTTTTTTATTCTAAAAGAGGAAGCGAGCCTGTTTATATAAATCATGTACTAAATAAGCGTGAGAGAATTTTACAGGGAATAAACGATTATAGAGAAAAGATTATTCAAAAGCACTCCAAGTATTTAGAAAGTCCAAACCTAGAAATATTGGGAGGAATTGTCTTTGGAGATGATGCAGTTAGTCCTCCTGAAAATATAAAGAAATCGTTTATAAATTCAGGTTTGTTACATATTCTGGCGGCGTCAGGTATGAATGTTGCTTTTATATTTTCATTTTTCTTCTTAATTTTATCCTTTTTAAGGGTGAATTATAAAATAAACGTTTCCATTGGTATTGTAATGGTCTTAATTTATTCTCTTATGACAGGTTTAGGAGCACCTGTTGTCAGGGCAACTTGTATGCTTGTGTTTGTAATGATAGGAAAGCTTATAGATAGAGATGCACACAGTATTTCACTACTTTCATTTGTTGCATTTTTAATGCTTCTTTATAATCCAATGTATATTAATGATGTCGGGTTTCAGTTATCTTTTGCGGCAACGTTTGGACTTTTGATAATGACGCCTTATTTAATTAAGAGTAAAAATAGGATTTTAAATTGGGTAATAGGAACTGTAAGTATTCCAATTATTGCCCAAATTTGGGTAATTCCTGTTCAGATATTTTATTTTAATAATATTAGTTTGTATTCTGTATTTGCGAATATAATGAGTGTTCCGATATTGTCTGTAATAAGCTTTGGAGGTTTTGTAAGTTCCTTAATTTCGACTGTGACTCCCGATTATGTTTGTAGAGTTTTCGATTTAATCCTTAATCCTATGATAACTTTTTTAGTAAATATTTCGGATTTTTGGGGCAAACTTCCGCATTCAACAATTCAGACAACTCATCCTTCAGTTTTTCAGTTGATTCTATATTATGGAATTTTACTTAATATAATAGCTTTAATTGATAAAAATATAAGAGAAAAATATTTTAATCTTTTGAAAGCTACATTTGGGATAATGTTGGTACTTTTATTTTTATCAATGTTATCTTTTCCAAACAAAAATTTGGAGATTACAGCTTTTGATGTTGGTAATGCTGATGCTTTTTTAATAAGGACTCCAGAAAATAAATATATGATGATAGATACAGGAAAAAGCGCTTATAATGGCGGAAAATCTCAAGCAGAAATATTAATTTTGAAATATCTTTTAGACAGAGGGATAAAGAATATTGATACAATTATTGTAACACATTTTGATAATGATCACTGTGGCGGCGTTGTAGATTTAATTAACGGTGTAAAAGTAAGTAATTTATATGTAAATTCAAAAGAGCATAAATCAAATGCTGCTAAGAATATTTACAAGACAGCAAAAGAAAATAATGTAAATTTAATATTAGCCGAAAATAATCAGTCCGTTTTTGATAAAGATGGCTTAAAAATAACGAATTACATTGTACCGAATGTAGAAGGAGTTGGAGATAATGAAGCTTCAATAGTTACACTTATAAGTTACAACAATTTTAAGATGCTTTTTACAGGAGATTCAGGCGTAGAAACGTTTAATAATTTAAAGAAAGATTTACCGTCCGATATTTCCGTGCTAAAGGTTGGACACCACGGTGCAAATGGCGTTTTGGACAATCGGATGCTAAAATATCTGAATCCAAAACAAGCAATTATATCGGTTGGTACAAACAAATTTGGGCATCCATCAATAAGAACTTTAGAAATGCTAAAAGGTGTTGAAACTTATAGAACCGATGTTAATAATTCTGTTCGTATAGTTATAAATGCCAATGGTTATGAATTTTTTACTTTTAATCCAAAAAAGAAAAAATATTTAAGAGTTTACTAATCATTTTTTTCAGCATTAACATTTTCAGCAGCTTCTTTTACAGCTTTTTCTGCATTCAAATCCTCAGAAACATCCATCAAAGTATAGTAGTTTTCTAAATTTGAGTATAGAAGCTTGCTGTAAGACTTAATTCTATTCATAAACTTTTCTTTTTCAACACCGGTCAGTTCTCCGTCTGGATTTCCGTTTATTTCATCACATTCTTTGAACATAGAGTTAACTTTCGCTTTTTCAGTATCTGTTAGCTTTACTCCGTTGTCAGTCAAAAATTTGTGAAATCCATCAAGATTCATTTTTAAAGTTTCTTGATTTTGAGCAGCTTCCTTGATAGCTTTTTCTTCCTTTAAACCTTCTGCTACATCGACAAGTGTGTAATAATCTACAACCTTATCATATAAAAACTTGCTGTATGACTGAATTCTATTCATAAAATTATCTCTTTCAGCCCCGGTTAATTCTCCATCAGCTTTATTTTCCCCTTGTGCGTTTGTGGTATCACATTCATTAAAAATAGAATTAATCTTATCAGTCTCTTCTTTTGTTAATTTAAAATTACTGTCTTTCAAAAAAGCGTGAATACCATCGAGATTCATTTTTATATTGCCAAAATCAGAAGTCATAAATTTTCTCCTATTCTATTACAACCAAACATGTTAACGGCAAAATCAAAAAAAACTTTAGGTTTTGTAACGAAATTGTTACAATAAAATTTCTATTACAATGCGTTTACCTGGAACTCTCTTTATGCTACACTAAACGTATGAGCGGGAATTATGTACCATTATATAGAAAATACCGTCCCCAGACATTGGAAGAACTCGTGGGGCAGGAACATATAAAGAAAACCTTAACGAGTGCAATAGAGCTGGGAAAAATCGCTCACGCATTTTTGTTTACAGGCCCTAGGGGAACAGGAAAAACTTCTACAGCAAGGATTTTAGCAAAATCATTAAACTGTAAAAACGGTCCTACAATTCATCCTTGCGGAGAATGTGAAAGTTGTAGGGATATTACAAATTCTGTACCTATAGACGTTATAGAAATAGATGCTGCAAGTAACAGAAAGGTTGAGGATACTCAAAATATATTGGAAAAAATCCAGTATGTTCCTGTGAATGGTAAGTATAAAATATACATCATAGATGAAGTTCATATGCTTACAAATCACGCATTTAATGCACTATTAAAAACACTTGAGGAACCCCCTGAAAATGTAATATTTATACTTGCAACAACAGAAGTACACAAAGTTTTGGATACGATTAAGAGTCGCTGCCAAAGATTTGATTTTAGGCGAATTACAACTGATGATATCGTAAAGCATTTAAGATATATTTCCGATAAGGAAAATATTAATATCACAGATGATGCCCTGTTTACAATAGCTAAGAATTCCGCAGGAGGAATGAGAGATAGTATTTCTCTATTAGATCAATTGAGTCTTTTAGGAGTATCAAAAGAGGTTACATCGGATGATGTCAATGCAAT
Source organism: Candidatus Gastranaerophilales bacterium (assembly GCA_944323165.1). Taxonomy (GTDB): domain Bacteria; phylum Cyanobacteriota; class Vampirovibrionia; order Gastranaerophilales; family Gastranaerophilaceae; genus CAG-196. The sequence goes on from CALURK010000014.1 coordinate 28,255, forward strand.
ATTGGGAAGGATTTCTTTCGATACATTAAACAAATTAAGCGGAAAGATTATTGCATCTTCTCCGAATGAAGCAATAGAGATCTTGAACGAAATTTATAATGCAGGGAATGAACCTTTACAGATATTAACCAACTTATCAGAGTATTTTAAGAATTTGTTGATAGTAAAAACCTGTAGAAAAGAACTCTTGCCAGAGTTAACGGGCTTAAATGAACCACAAATAGAAGAGATGTTGAAGCAAAAGGAACTTTTAGAAACTCAGCAGATTGTGTTTTTGATGGAGCGAATAACGTATTATATAAAAGAGGTTAAGCAAGCGACAAATCAGCATTTGTGGCTGGAAGTCGGTATGATCGATCTTTCTAATATGACAGAAAATACAACTTTACTGGATTTACAAAAAAGAGTTAAGGCTCTTGAGAGCGGAAGTACTCCTCTTGCTCAGCCACTAAGACCGCAAATTCAGAATATACAATCAAGCAGTATTCCTATAAAGACAACTGAAAAAGAACAGAAGACTGTGGAATCGGATCCTGTTACGCGGCCTGCACCAATTCCTCCTGCTCAGACACCGGCTGCACAAGTTATAAAGGAAAAGACGGACGATTTTACACCACCTCCGATTTCTAAGAAGGCTGATGGAAATGATATAAATACATTGTGGCAGAATTTACTTATGAACATAAAAAGTCCAGCTACTAAGGCTCTTTTACACTTGGCAACTCCTGTAAGGATTTCTGCAGATGAGGTTATAATAACTTTCAAAAATGAAAAACTCGTATCACAAATAAATGATACAAATAAAAAGCAGATGCTTATAGATGCTGCAAATACAATGTTCAATCAGTCAAATTCAAAAGTATCGGTAAGACTTCCGCAAAGTGGTGATAATAGTTTACAGAATACAAAGCCTGTTATTGAGGAAGAAAAAAAAAAGGTAGCAATTGAAAAAGTTGAACAAATACCGACTGAATCCGTTTCTGATGAAACACAAGTTAATCCGAATGAAAAAGTTGTAAATAATGAGATTTCAACCGAGATAACTTCTCCTGATATAAAGAAAGAAGAAAAAAAATCTGAAAGGATAGAGTCTGATCAAGAAAAGATGGTTCTTGAATTATTCGATGGTAAATATATTGAGTGATTAAACTTCGGGGATTTTTCTTTTAACGTCAATTATTTTTTTATTCCCATCATACTTTATCAAAACTTCTTTATTGGAATTTATTTGTTTAAGTTCTTTTACTTCTTGCTTGGAATTAAATTTACAATCTATAATTTCAAAATCACCACTATTGTTTTCTTTAGATTCTATGTATCGCTCCGGCTTGAGATTTTTGTCGTTAAGGAGCAGTGTTCTAAAGTTCTTTCCATTTTCAAAAATTTCTGTAATACTGGTTATATTGCCGCTTTCTTCAGTTTGCAACATTGTAAATTTTCCATTAATCTTTTCATCGAAGATTATAATGTTAGTCTTAAAAGTACCATCTTCTTGGCGGATGGGTTCAATTTTAGAAATAATATTTCCGGTTGTTTTGTCTTTTTCTAAAATTGTTTTTATAAATTCATTGTTTTCTGTGGGGTAATATTCTGTGATAGTATCATTTTTATATTCTTTTATGAGTTTAAGATTACCATTGTTATCAAAATTTCTTTCCCCGTTAATTTCATCAACTTTGAAGCTATAAGGAAGTTCAAGCTTATTAGGAGTAAGTTTTAGCATATCAGAAACATTATTAACTATACCAATAGTGTCTTTGTCAAACTTTGGTTTTAAAAGAACTTGATTATAATTTGATATTGCAGCCAAACTCGATAAATTTGCTTTTAACCTAAGTGGATTTGGAGAGTCATTGTGAGCATTTTTTTCTTCAACTTGTTTATTATATGCAACACTGGCTTTAAATGTTATTTTATTAATCATTTAAATAACCTTACAGTTTCTAACCTTATATGGTTATAAAAACATTTCGTTTAAAAAAATTGCCTAAATTTTAATTTTTTCTATTATTATTTAAATAATTCTTAACATTTGAAGAAAGTGATATATTTTGAAGCATCATATTATATTTTTTTAAATCCCCAATGTTAGCGGCTTCTTGGAGTAAATCCCTTCTGGTAGAAAGTTGCATTTTTTCAGGTTCTTCAGGGGAATTATTTTTTTCGTCAATTTTTTTAATAACCGTGTCAATGTCAGAAGATGTTGTAATTCCAACTTTAGAGGCAATTTGCTTAACCGGAGTACCGGCAGGCAGGCGATAAAGCCAATTAATAGAATATTTATCATTCTCAGAAAGTGATGCAACACCGTACTGATGAGGGGTATACATAATATCTTCTTTATAAGGGCTATGCTGTAAACCTAGGGAATGTCCTACTTCGTGAAGTATTGTGTGATAGACTTCAATATCACTGTCGTATTGTTGGTGAATTCTCCCATCTGTTAAGCCAATTGCAATTTCTGCGCCGTACAATCTTCCTTGAGAATCCCAGCTAAAATAACAATGTCCTAAAGCTTTTCTATCAACTCGTTTCCAATCTACGTTAATGTTTGATTCGAGAAGAACACTAGTTATTTTAAATCTTAGTTTCCCTCCAGTAGCAGCGCACCATACGTTGAAAGCATCAATAACCATTTTTCTAAATTTAGCATCTTCGCCCGGCTTAGAATAAAATTTCATAGGGGCAATATAGACGACCAAATTATTAATTGGCCATCTCATGATTTTACCGTCTTTTATACTTCCGTTAAGGTACGTACGTCGTTGCATATTAATACTATAGCATAGTTTTTTGTTATATTATACTTTTAGCCTCAGTTGATTTAGCAGAAACTTTAAAGTATAAATGTATTATGAAGAAGTTTTTGGGAGTGATTGTAATAATATCTTTAATGATGCCGAATGTTGTTTTAGCATCAGAAGATGGTGTTGTTACATTAGATAAAAATAGTGTGGAAAAACCCAAAATTACAATAGATTCTACAGCTAAACAATTAAAAGGTTCTTTACTGGTAAATGATTCCGAAACTGTCGCTCATTTGATAGAAGTTCAAAAGGAGCACGATATAAAGGATTTGGAAAAACTTTGGCAGGGTACTGTAGAAAATAACCAGATGATAGAGTTTGCTCTGAAAAAATTGGCGACACCTGAGTCACAAAGGCGAATACACTCTTCTTTGATGGCAAAAACTCTTTCTGCAATTATTGCAGGAGCATCATTTGTTCCGAGCTTGATGGGGGCAAATTATGGGGTTCAAACATCTGCTTTTTCTGCTGGTAGGCTTGCACAGGGACTTTTAAACAGAAAGACAATGCCTCAGGAAACTCCTCTAACTGATACTGAATTAATAGAGTTAGCCGGCATGATTGAAAATCTTCAAGATGCTTTGATAAGTTCTTATTATAATTACAAAAATACTCTAAGTCAGCTAAAGGATACCCGTTCAAAAATGATTCTGTATAGCAGAAATTACTCAAAAGCGTTAGACGGAAAAGATGTTTTAGAAATTGCGATTTCATCATCTTTGTATGATGCAATGCGTATACAAGAATTTAATTTAGAACAGTCTGCAAAAAAATATCATATACAACTTCAGCGTTTGGCAGGGAAAAAGGTTGTCGATTCATTAGAACTTTATCAATATGATTTTAATTCGGTTTTGTATAAAGATGACGGAAAGGGCGGAAGCAAAGGTGGTAAGAATGATAAAAAATAAAATTGCTTTAAGTCTTATAATCTTTTCTTTCATACTTCTTCCGACTTTAGCAGAAGTTAAGTTGGATGATGTAACTTCACCTAAGGATATATTTTACCGTTTAGGAACAACGGATTCTCCTGAAAATAAGATTGATGTTACGGGAAAAGTTGAAGTAAAGCCTCAAATTGTAAAAGAGGAGATAAGTTCAAATGAAGCTTTAACTTATGCTGATTTAAGTATAAAGAAAATGGCATTAGAGGTGTCAAAATCTGTAGAAATTGATTATAACGAGATGATGGAAGATTTATCGTTGCTTTGGCAAGGAGCTGCGACAAAGAGTGATACGATAAAATTTGCAATTTATAAACTGTCAAATCCTGATAAGGATAAACCTGATGAAAGCGCTGTAAAGAAAGTTCTGACGACAATTGCCGGCATGTCAACATTTTTGGGGGCAGGAACGGGAAATCCTATTCTCGCGAGTGCTGCATTAATTGGCGGAAACACTTTGGGTATTATGTCACAAGACACAAAGGCTTTGAATTATAAATATACTCAAGTTACTGATGCGGATATGATTATCCTTGTGAGAAAAGTTGATGAGCTTCAGCAAAAAGTTGTTGATTTGTATTATGATTATATGACAGCAAGACAACTTTACGATATGACAACGGGTATGGTTCAGGAAAGATATAAAAATTACCAAAAGGCGCAAAATTCAAAAAAAGAAGTTGTTCTAATAACGGATACTTTTTACAGAGAAGCTTTGGATGAACAAGTGAAAGCAAGAGGAAGCTTTTTTGAAAAACGTTCACGTCTTGAACAGCTTGTAGGAAATGATATATTTAGACAATTTGAGTCAAACGTTGATAAAAGGTATGAGAAGGATTTACAGTAACTTTACAATGCCTGAAAAGTATGGTATTTTATGATTATAGCGTCAAAAAGGATTTTGTATGTACAGTAGGAATTTAGAGTTTTTGGATAATGACCAGCTTAAGTCAAGGTTAGAAAATATAACAATAGAGGAGTCGAGTAAGGATATGTCTTATTGCATGACGCCTTCTAATGACTATTTGTTGATGAAAAATGATGTTCCTTTTGATGATATTAATAATCCTCGAGAGGCTGTAAAGCAAATGTTAAAGGCTTCTATAAAATATCCGATGGAAAAAAATGATATTATTATAACATTTGGTATCGGGCTGTGTTATTTACTGGATGAAATTTATAACACATATTCTTGTAAGATATTTATTTATGAGCCGGATATAAAAGTTTTGCATTTTGTATTACACAATGTTGATATATCGGAGCATTTAGCAAGCGGAAGGGTTTATATAACAGACAAGTTAGACGAGCTTATGCGCAAATTATCTGAAGTATATATAACTAAAGACAAAGTGGAAGTTGTATATTTGAAAAATTATGCTGTCGTAAAAAGTCAAGAATTACTTGCATTGACGCAGAAGGTTTTTGATACTTGCAGAAGTAAAATGGTTGATATAAATACTATAAAAAAATATTCAAAAACTTGGTTATTGAATACTTTGAAAAATATAAATGCTGTGAATAGTTCGAATGCTTATAAATTATCTGATTTAAAAGATAAATTTAGCGGTCAAACAGCATTGATACTTGCTGCTGGACCTTCCTTAAATGAAAATATCGAAAAAATAAAAGCAAATAGAGATAAATTCGTTATATTTGCAGTGAATAAAGTATTACGAGTTTTAAATTCAAACAATATAATACCCGATTTTGTGGTTTGTTTGGATTCAAACCGAATAGCTCAAACATTAGATGGACTGGAGGATTTTTGTTCAAAAATAAATTGTATTATGGACATAAAATCAGACAGCGTTTTGTTTACTAAAAATTTTAAGCGCATATTCGTTTCTTTTTCTCAAAATGATATGGTGGTTAAGAAGCTTGCAGAGTATAACGAAATAGTTTCTTATGAAAGTGGTGGATCTGCAACAACATTAGCCTTGGTTGCTGCTGTGAAATTAGGTTTCAGCAAAATTATTTTTGCCGGTTTAGATATGGCTTTCAAAGGTGATGTTATGTATTCCACCGGAGAGGTTATGACAAAAGTTTCGGATTCACAAATTGTCGTATCTAATACCAAAAAGAATATTGTAAAGGTAAAATCAGTGACGGGGGAACTTGTTAATACAAGGGAGGATTACGCTGCTTTTATCCAACATTTTGAGGCTTTAATAAAAGATTTGGGATTTAAAGAAATATATAATACTACGAGTTTTGGAGCGTACATAGAAGGTATGAAAAATGTGAAATTTGAAGATATACCTCTTCTATTCTCTTCTATGGGTACTCCTTTTATTTTAGGTGAAGTTCAGAGATTCAAGTTTAAAACAGAAGAATGGGCAAGAGAGGAGTTACATTTAATAAATAATGTGATTTCCGTGCTATCGAAGGGTGTCTTTTCTCCGGCTCTAGTATCTTCAATTGTAAAAAGTCCGTTGATGTATCAATATATGCAAGCAGATATTTTAAAGGTTTTGCAAGCTAAAATGGAGTCGGATAACGCAGAAGAATTTATACAAAAGACAAAGCTTGCTATAAAGGATATTGTTGATAGTTTACAGAAAAACAGATTAATATAGGTGTTGTATGATAAAAAAGTTTGTTTTATTGGTAATTTGCTTTTTAATACAAATATCAGCAGCTCATGCGGCAGTTCAGATGAAAGTAATTGCAATAAATGAATTTAGAACAGATAAACCTTCTGATAGCTTGGATGTAAGAGTTGTAAACGAAACTTTGTTGGGTAAATATACTCTTGGTGTAAATTCAGTTCTTCATTGTAAAGTTTTGAAAGTAATCGATCCCAGACGTGGAAAAAGAAATGCTTCATTTTATGTGCAGCCGATTTACTATATAGAAAATGATCAAACAGTAAATATAGAGGATGAAATTTACGGAAAATATTCAAAGTTTGTTTTATCCAAGGAAGAATTGAAGAACTTTCCGACATTCAAATTTATGAAGAGTGCGGCGTTAACAGTCGGTAATTATTTTATAAAAGGAATTTCAATTGCATATTCCTTTGGCGAAGGTGTTGTTAAAAACGAACAAGATAATCGTTTGAAATCAGGTGTAGTAAATGCTTATGAAGAATCTCCGCTTTCTTATATAGGAGAAGGCGAACAGCTTGATATCAAAGTCGGTGATGATTTTTATTTGGTATTTAAAATGAAAGACGATGATGAAAACGTAGATTCATCAACAGAAGAATAACTTCTAGTGAATCATATAAGTAGCGTTTGAACCGAGAACTTTGTCTTTTAAACGTTTAAAGCCTTTTCCGTAAATATATTTCATCTGTTCAACCAGATTTTCTTCTACGTCGATTAAATACATGTCGTGTACAATAAATTCTTTTATGATGAAGACGATGCTTTGATTTTTTGTCCAAATAATATTAGTATCGGAAATATCATTTTTTAAGGAAGAAATCTTTCCGATAATACCCTCTTTATCATCTGCGGCAATAATAATCATTCTTCCGCCAAGCGAAAGTTCTATATCTCTGGCAAAAGCGTGTTCAAAAATTAAGCCGAATCTGGAATTAAAATTGTCATAACCGACTATTCTAATTTCAACGTTTCTGTTATAAGCATTCAATAATTCTTTTTCAAAAACTTTAAAGTCTTGCGACCAAACTTCCATGTAAATTTCGTGTTTTGCATTTTGTATAACTTCAATAATTTTATCTTGAATATTTTGTTTTCCTGTAATTGTAATGATTGGTTCATTATAGTCATCTTTGACATCAGGAAGATGTTTATCAAGATAATTGATGGTAGAGTTAATTTTTTTTGCGAAACTTGCAGTAAGTTGCTTTGGTTTAATTGGAGTATATGTTACAGGTTTAGTGTTTGCAGAAACGACTATATTTTTTTCTTCTAAAGCTTTTAATGTATCATACGTTCTTGATTGCGGGATATTAGCAAGTTTGGAAACCTCATATCCTGTAGCAGGATATTTCTTTAATAAAGCAATATAAACTTTTGCTTCATAAGTATTAAATCCAATTTCTTTGAGTTTTTCTACTAAATCCGCCATAGACTTATTTTATCAGATTTTATGGTTAAAATAAACAAGAAAATTATCTTAATAATTCTTTACAAATTAAGCAATTTTGAAATAAAAATAAACTTTATATAGATGAAGGTTAATTTATATAGGTTAGGTAGAAATATGACACTTCCGATAAGTCAACTTGCAAATATGGAATTTCAGCTTTATGGTGGAACCTTGGGCGCAAATCAAAATTGCCCAAGTTATGTAAATGGCTATAGAGCAAGCAGTAGTAATCCATACGGAAGTTATTATAATTTATATGGAAATAATCCATATTGGAACAATCAATCAGGCGGGTATTATAATAATGCGGGACAATATGTAAATAATTATCAATATCCACAAGCTCAACAAATCCAGAGTGTGCCTTCAAACTCTCAGGCAAAAGCTTCCGTTTCGAAAGATATAGACACATTAGCAGATTACTATAAAGATGTTAATACTTATACTCAAAAATGGGGAGATTTAGGAACAAGTGCCTTGATGATAGGACTTATGGAGAATTCTCAAGTTCTAAAGCATCCTATCAATTCAATAAGAGCAATAGGTGTAACAAATAAGATCTTTGATAAAGCAAATCCAGCAATTCAGGCGTTATGGAAGAAAAATCCGGAATTGATGCAAAAAGCTTATGGTCAGTTGCACGCTGTAAATAGAATGGCTCAGCCAAAGTTCTCTGTTGTACAAAAATGGTTCCAAAAACCTATAGATGATGCAACAAGAAAACAATTAGAAAAAATCATGTCTGATGCAATAAAATCAGGTGATGAGAAAGCAATTTTAAAAGCGACAGAAACATTAAAGGCATCAAGGGGAATGGATGGTTACCTGCCAACTTTATGGAACAAAATAACAGGTGGAAAAAATTATACTCCTCTTGAAAGAATCGCAAATAAAACATCAGAAATAGAAAAAGCAGTAAATGCACCAAAAGCTTTAAAACCTGGTGTTACAGGGTTGTTAAAACAAGGTTTAAAAGAAGGTAAGACCTTTGCATTATTTGGAATGCTAATGGATTTACCAAAGATTATTTCAGCATACAAAAATGGTGGTGCAGATTCTGCGTTGACTCAATCTCTGCAAACCGGTGCAAAGGCTGTAGCAGATGGTATAGGTTGGACATTAGGTCGAGCAGCAGGTACAGCATTAGGAACAAAAGCAGGAGCTGCAATAGGAACAGCAATTTGTCCTGGTGTAGGAACGGCTGTAGGTGCTGCATTAGGATTTATCGGAGGTGCTGCAGGCTCAATCTTGGCAAGCAAGGTTATGAAAATATTTATTCCAACCGATGAAGCAACTAAACTGGAAGCTAATGCTCAAAAGAAAACGCCAGAAGGTCAAGCACAGTTGTTGTCTTTAGTATTACAAAAGGCTCAGGCCGGTGAAAAAGTTCCTGAGAAGGTTCTGGTTTCAGCTCAGAATGTAGCAAACGCAATGAGTGCATAAAAATAAATTTTGATATCCTAACCTATATCCCTTCTTCGTGATAAAATTACATCAAGAAGGGATTTTATTATGCGAAGTGATAATATAAAAAAAGGAGTAGCAAGAACTCCTCACAGAAGTCTTTTAATGGCAACAGGTGTTTCTAAGAAGAATATGAATTCTCCATTTATAGGAATAGCAAGTTCATTTTCCGATTTAGTACCAGGTCACATTGGTATGAGGGATTTAGAAAGACAAATAGAAAAAGGTATCCATACTGCAGGCGGTCAAGCATTTATATTTGGAGTCCCTGCTGTTTGTGACGGAATTTCAATGGGGCATTCGGGAATGCAGTATTCATTGCCTTCCAGAGATTTGATAGCGGATTGTATAGAAACTGTTGCGAATGCTCATCAATTAGATGGCTTAGTTCTGCTCTCAAACTGCGATAAAATTACTCCCGGTATGTTAATAGCTGCAGCCAGAATAAATATTCCTTCTATTATAGTAACTGCAGGTCCGATGTTGGATGGGGAAAGCAGATGTGAAAAACTTACTATGATAAAAGGAGCTTTTGAGGCTATAGGGAAGTACAGAAACGGAGAGATAACCGAAGACAGGCTTTTAGAGTTGGAAGAAGCTTCTTGTCCTTCTGCGGGTGCTTGCCAAGGTTTGTATACTGCAAATACAATGGCTTGTTTAACTGAAGTTATGGGTATGAGTTTACCTTATTGTGCGACATCAGCTGCAGTTTCTTCTCAAAAGAGAAGAATTGCTTTCGAAAGCGGTATGGAAATAGTGAAATGGGTAGAGGAAGATAAGAAGCCTCTTGATATAATTACAAAAGATACCCTTAGAAATGCGATAATTGCTGATTTATCAATGGGTGGTTCTACAAACTCTTTTCTACACATTTTAGCAATAGCAAACGCAGCAGGAATAGATGTTACATTAAAAGATTTTGAAGAACTTTCATATAAAATACACCAATTTGTAAAGTTAGAGCCTTCTTCTAATATAACTATGACAGGTTTTCATAATGCAGGCGGAGTTCCTGCAGTTGTGGATGAGCTTATAAAAAGTGTTCCTGAATACAAAGCTAAAAGAGAATACGCCGGAGTTTATTCTGATAAATCTGTAATACATCCTTATTCAGAACCTTTTACAAAAAAGCCCGGACTTGGAATTTTATATGGAAATATTGCTCCAGAAGGTTCTGTTATCAAGATTTCTGCCGTGGATGAAAGTTGTTATGAATTTGTCGGAAGCGCAAAAACTTTTGATTCGGAAGAAGATGCTATGAAAGCTCTGGAGGATGATCTAATAAAAGAAGGAGATGTTATAGTAATCCGCTACGAAGGTCCAAAAGGAGGACCTGGCATGAGAGAAATGCTTGCACCAACTTCACTTCTTGTAGGAAAAGGCTTGGGAACAAAGGCTGCTTTGATTACAGATGGACGTTTTTCTGGCGGTACAAGAGGTATTTGTGTCGGTCACATTTGCCCTGAGGCTGCAAATGGCGGTGTTATTGCCCTTATTAAAGATGGGGATAAAATTAGGATTGATATTAATAAAAGAACTATCGACTTGTTAGTTTCAGAAGATGAACTTGAGAAACGTAAAAAAGATTTAAAACCATTTGTTTCTTCTGCAAAAGGTTACTTGGGTAAATATTCAAGAACTGTTCAGGATGCAAGTCACGGAGCTATAGTTTAGGAGAAGTAATTGGATAAAAAAACTTTAAGGCAATTAGCTAAAGAAAAAAGAAAAAATCTTTGTGTAAATTGTGATTTACTTGTAGAAAAGCTTGTACAGACCGATGAATATAAATGTTCAAAAAACATAATGATTTTTTATCCTCTAAAAAATGAAGTTAATTTACTTTCTCTTCTGAAAGATAAAACAAAAACCTTTTATCTTCCAAAAGTATGCGGGCAAAATCTTTTGTGCTGCCCTTATAGTGAAGGTGATGAATTGTGTATTTCTGTCTGTAAAACACTTGAGCCCAAAACAGAAAGTTGTGATAAGGACGTAATTGATTTGGTTGTTGTTCCGGCACTTTGTTGTGACAGAAAAAACTATAGACTTGGTTATGGTGGTGGTTATTATGACAGATTTTTACAGGATTATAAGGGTAAAACAATAGTTTGTCTACCCAAAGAATTAATAGTAGAAACTGTTTATCCTGAGGACTACGACATTTCTGTAGATAGAGTAATCACAGACTAATTAATAAATTATTGGAAATTATAGCTGAAAGATCTCTGAATAGAAGCGTCAACCGCACCTTGAGCTGATTGCATTTCAGCGTCAACCATCTTAAGTCTGTTTTGATATTCTTGCATTTGTAAATCAAGCTTTTTCTCTAAAATAATGAGCTTATCTCTTCGAGCCTCTAATTGCTTAACCGCAGGATTTTCCGGATCCAAGTCGTTACCGAGAGCCATAATCTCATCCGAAGAAGCAACAAGTTCCATCTTCGCAGATGCAATCCATTGAATCTTAGTTTCCAGCGAAATTTTATACGCTGTAAGATACATCATTCTGAAACTGGAGGCAATTAATCCCATAATACATTCCTTCTATCTTGTTTCGTTTAAATTCTTGCCTTTCAGGAATGTGTGTTCATTACTTTCCGCTATCAAACTTTCCATTTTATGAAGCTGATGCTTGTGGTAGTTTACCCTATACTTTGCCATCTTTAGCTTTTGCCTGATGGTTAGCATATCCTTAAGACTTGAAAGTAAACTTACGGTCAGCGCCTTAAATGGATTTTTCCGTTTAAAAAACGATCTGGTAAAATTCAAAAAGTTCACTAACCGTTTTATGTTTTCTTGTAGTTCTTCACGCATAAGCATTTACTCCTACACGTTCTAAGCCTACATGTATTATAAAACATGTGAACTTAAATAATTGCCTGTTTAGAATATTGTTTGTTACATTTTTTAACATGTTATTTAGAACTAGTCCTATTGCCGGTGATACTGTTGAAGACAAACCTTTTTTTATAATAATTTTCTTTTATAGTATTGTTTAACGGCATTTTTTTCAAAAACTTTAACTCTTTTCTGTTATAATACCTAATTTCGTTACAAAAATTTACACAGGAAGCAATGCTCTTAAAAAGAGCATTATTCAAAATAATATCCAGCATTATTCTAAAAAAAGTTCTTCCTCGCATTTTCTCTCTTCTATTTTATTATTTTAAATATTATAAGTCTTGAATATCTTTGCTAGCAGATTCAATATCGTCTTTCAACATTTTTCTAACAATGTCACCTTGTGTATCAAGCATTTTGCAAACAGTTTCAATATTTGCAACTTTTTGAGAAAGTATAGTATCAGCATTAGAAATAACGTTGCTTGAAACCGTCTGATAAGCTGACAATGCAGCAGAGGTAGTACCTTGCATTAAATTACCCATAACAACAGCCGGCAGACCGAATTCACCAAGATAAGGAGCTGCAGCAGTCATAATTCCGCCCCAACCTGATACGATACCGGCAAGTGGCATAAGAATATTTGCCGCACCAATTCCGTAACCGTTTGCAGTACCGATACCATAGGCAGCTGTACTTGCAATATCTGCTATACTACCAATACCTGAAGCATATCCTGTTGTTGCTCCATCAGAAGAGCCAAATCCAGAAAGTAAATCTCCTATTCCTGAAGCTCCTCCTGTTGTGTAGCCGCTTTGTCTGTATCCAAAATTAGCAGCATATCCGCTTGGAAATCCTGAATAATTTCCTAATGAATTAACACCAAAAGAGGAATAAGTTCCTGTCGTTCCGCCTGTTCCACCTGTATATTGTGTCCAGTAAGAAGTTCCTGGAATATTCATTGCTGTTGTGCCGCCAAGAGTTGTCATAAAAGCAGATGGAGCAAACAAGCTGGCAAGTTGGTATAAAAATCCTCCTGCAGCTTCAAAACCTGTTCCAGAACTTCCTGAACCTGCTACCGTTAAATCACGCAACCTGTCGTATGTTTCGTACAGCATTACCTTTGCATCGGCTGATGCGGAGCTGTATTTGTTTGCTATTACTAAGTATCCATCGTTTTTGTATGACATATAAACCTCTTTTATGCGGAATATTATCCACCGAATGTTTTGAATGAGTCTTCAATGTTGTCTTTAACAACTTTAGAAACTGCATCAATTTCTGTAGATAGCGCATTCTGCTCTGTATCCAATTGTTTTAGACGAAGCTCAAGTTGTTGATCTTCTTGTTGTATTAAAGATGTTTTAGCATTAATATCCTGAACCATCTTGTCATATAACGCATTTTCATAATTGTATTGATTCATTGCATCTTTATAAGCTTCTTCATCTGTGATCGTTTCCGCATTTAATGCATAAGTGACAGAATCATTCTCAAATCTTACAGTCGTAAAACGACCGTTTCCGTCAGTTTCTAATAATGCGTTTTGAGTAATTTCTTTTTTTGTTGAGATATATGAAGCATTGTAGTAAGATAATTTGTCCTGGCTATCTATCTTGTTAATTCCTGTACCACTTTGATATGATCTGTTTAAATCCTCAAATGTAGTGTAGTATGTTACTCCATTCATTTTAAATTGGTAAATACCGCCTAAATACTCATCATTTTCGTTAAAACAATCAATAATAGATGAGTCAATATTTTGTGCCCTCATGTCAGCTACAACTTGTTTTAACTCAGCTTTTTGATCGTTTGTTAAGTCAGTAAGTAATGTAAGTTCACAGTTTCCAACATAAGTCGGTTTACAAAGTCCGTCATAAGTTTGTTCTGCTGTCTGATATGCCTGCAATGCTTGGAATTCTACAGCCTGAAGAGCTGATATCTGCGCATCATACTGACCAGCTATTTGATCTATAGAATTGTCACCGGTTGTTTGGTATACAGGCAATACAGTCTGAGTGCCTCCGGAGCTTCCACCATATAAGTTCCTTAAATCTGATCGTAATGCGATTGCTCCGCTTGTAGAATCATAGTAAATATTTGCATAATCTGTTTGTACATCATCTGATAATGCACCTTCGCTTACCAGCTTATCGACAGCGGCTTTAACAATGGCTTTGTCCCCTTCGCTAAGCTTGTTGTATCCTGTAAACTCTGTCGGACCTTGAGTTGTAGTTGAAGGGGATAAGTCGCTTACTGCTCCTGTGTATTCTTGATCATCATTTAGGTTATAATATTTACCGTCTTTTAAGTAATATTGAGTCCCTGCTGTATCTGTATATATTGGATCTCCATCATCGGTTACATCAACAACTGTTTGACTTACACTGTAAACATCCGATTCTGTATCATATTCGCAAGAGGAAATCCCCGTAAAGGAATCTGTATCTGCATAATTTGATAATACAGCAGCTTCATCTTGTTTTGCTTTCGTAGCAGCTTTAGCGGCTTCATATTCTTGTTTTGTTTTTGTTACTAGTCTTAATGCGGTTTCTATTTGATCAACACTTGCATTAACACCGCTTGAAAACTGTACTTTAGGATCATTTTTCTTTTTTTCTGAACCTGTATATACATCTTCATAGTAGTGGTATGTTGCAACATAGTTATAATCTTCTTCCGGCGTTGCAAGCTGCTGCCAATTATCAAGAGTATATTCATTTATCCCATCTGTGAATGAATACTGTTGTTTCGTATAATCTTGAGTGCTAGGAGGTATTGGCACTTGCAAGCCTAACATCTGGTTAAACAAATTTGCAGATTGATTTGACAATACTGTTCTTGCCTGATTTATCTGCTGACCTTCATATTCACAGTTTGATTTTCTTGCAACAAGGGCTAAATACCTTGCCTGCGATGCTGCCATACCCATAGCGGTATCTCCTATTTTGTTGATTTACTAATTTTGTCTTAATGGGATATTGTAAAAAGTCAATTCCTCACAGTATCATTATATAGTATTTTTACATTTTTTAATAAACTTATTTTTTAAATTTCATATATATAGAGTAGTTTGTTTTTTAAAAATCATACGTATATGGTACAATTGATAAATGAAGCGCATACTTTTATTTTTAACCTTTTTTATTTTTATACAAACTTCTGGTTTTGCAATAGAAGAAGTTATTTTGAATGTAGATGATAATAATGCGCCAACTCAAAATGTAAATAAGGTTTTTGAGGAAGATGATAAGTACACTTTATATGAAAAAATACAAGATATAAAAGCAAAAGAAGTTAAGAATACTGATAGTTCCGCTTACCTGCTGGATGGTATACTAACCAAAAATTTTGAATCAGGAATTTTTGAAACTATGCACGTTTTTGGCTATTATAGAGCGGCTGCTGATATTGATGTTTCAGAAGGGGGAGATACCATATATGATTTTAGTGCAATTCAAGCAGGTATCAACGGTAAATTCAGAGGCGGAGAGAATTATTATGAAGCACGGTTTCGATTTGACAGACAGGACGGCTATTCATTTATACAAGCCCTGCCAATTGATATCTATGTTGCAAATGCTTCAATTCCCCATCATATAGTTATTGTCGGTAATACCAGAACTTCAACAGGTTATGAAGGTTCCAGATCTGATACTATTATTCCTTTTGTAGCAAGGTCACAAATCTCCAGAAATTTTGGTAATACAAGAAAATTAGGGGTGCGAGTAAAGGGTAATTACGACTTAGTAGAGTACGATATTGGCGGGTATAGTTCCGATACCTATTTCCGGAGTTTCTTTCCGGGGACAGAATTTGCGGGATGGCTTACTTTGAAGCCTCTAGGTAAAACAAACGGTAAGTATGGCAAGTTAAATATCGGAGGCGGCATAACGACCGGGCGTAATGATATTGATTACACTGTATCAGGTGTGTATGTCGGATATGAGTATAAAAATTTTATGGCTAATTTTGAGTATGCTTATGCAGATGGCTATAATGGTGCAAGGACAATTTCTTCTAATAAGGCTGAGGGGTTTTATTCAACTTTAGGATATAAAATTACACCAAAGTTGCAGCTTTTGGCAAGGTATGACCAGTACACCCCTGATAGAAACTTTCAAGAAGACATAAGAAGAGAGTACTCTGCTGGTATAAATTATTTCATTAAAGGGCAAGCTTTAAAACTAATGTTAAATTATGTATTTTGTCAAAATGATTTGTTTGAAGATTCTCATCGAATAATTTTGGGAACACAGTTGATACTTTAAGCAGTGTATTTATCAAGAGAGATAAATCCGCTTAAAGTAGAGCTGTTAGCAGTGTATCGTTGAGTAGCAACCTTATTATTGCAGTTTCCTTCTACCGTTTCAAAAGAACCATCGGAATTAACTTTTGTAACGATACCTGTATGGGATTTACCACCATTTTTTTCTATCATAATATCGCCAACTTTGACATTTTGGGCAATGAAATTGGCTTTTCCGCTTGAAGGAATTTTTTTGTAACAATTGTTGGCTTCTCCCCATTCTCTGAGTGAATTTACAGAAGAGAAGTTCTTGAAAGAACTTGGAAGAGAACTTCCGTAAGTCTTTTTTGCGACATATGATACAAAGTCTGCACACCATGGACGCGTGTTACCTCCAGAGAAGAGTCTGTTTCCTTCTTTGTCGGAATTTACTTTGCCGACGTAGCTTTTTGCTGTATTCGCTAATTCAAGCTTTAAAGAAGAGTTTTGACTGGTTGTAGACTTGGAAAAAGTATCACCGGAGAACGATGTGGTGTTAAAATTAAAGCTAAAATTGTTAAAAAGACTGTTATTAAGGTTACAATTGGTATTAAAATTAAAGCCGGAATTAAAATTAGTGTTCCAGATATTTGTAGAAAATATATTTGAAAAATCAAAATTATTGAAATTAAATAAGGACATAAAATTACAGCCAGGAAGCATAGTAGAATTCCAGCCGAAACTGGCAGGGAAGTAAGAGTTTAAGTCGTTAAGCCAACTGCTGCTTCCGCTGAAATAACTGGTATTTAATTTTGCAAAATTATCCAAAATAGCCATAACTAGTCCTTAAATATATAAAGTATATATAAAAGCTATTCTTGCCTTTTTGTAACAAAACTTAATACTTACCAATTTTCAGAGCCATACGGTTTGTATTTAGAAATGAATTTTTTGTGTTTTTCGATTATAACTGTGTACTCTCTTTTTTCTTCTTTGCTGGCTAAAGGTAGCAGGGTTTCGTAGTGTAAGATTTCTTCTTTTAGTTTTCTTATTTTTTGCATAATTTCTTCTTTTTTTTGAAAAATTTCGCCATAAAAACCGCAGTTATCCGGAAGAAAAGCGAAAGGCGAGGACGGGTAATTTATGCAAATTTCGGGTTTTTTGTCATTAGTGCACAAGTTATTTTTCAGAAATTTGCATTTACAAAACGTTATATTGTCTTTTTTGCTAAAAGGTTCCAGTAATGAAAAAAAATCTGTGTCTATTTTTTGAATTCCATCACGAAACATTATTCCCTGCGTAAAATCAACGGAGATTGAGCTACAGCATTTTCCGCAATGATTGCAATAATTATTCTTCATAATATTATTTTATACATTTAATAAAGGATTATCAATGGACTAAAATAGATTATCATGGTAGTATATAATTTAGACAAAAGGAGAGCAGATATGAAGAGATTATTTTTATTAGCGGGAGTATTTCTAGCATTAAATTGTGTAGTATATGCAGACGGAAACGCATTCACACCATTGGATTTTAATGATACTCAATACGGAACAGCTCCAGCTGCAACATCAACAGTGAAGGCAGCTCCTTCATCAACAGATGGCGATGCTGTGGGTAATGGCAATATTCAAAATGCGATTTTGCAACTTGATAATGCTCAGGTTGATATAAGGAATGATTTATTAAATTGTAAGACAAAGTATGCTGATGTAGATGCTCAGTATAAGCTTATAAAGACTGAGAGAAAAGCATTAAAGAAACAAGTTTCAAGTATCGAAAAGAGAATTAAAGAGATAGATAAAGCGAAAGAAAAAATAAGAAAGAATATGTTATAAGAAAAACGCCCGATGTTTAAACATCGGGCGTTTTAAATTACTTAGATTGTAATTGGAAGAGCGGTTTTTCTCTGTTTTCCAAGCAAACGCCAAATTGGCAACTTGAATTATAGTTAAAATTACTTTCTATAGGAGCGAATTCTCTGGTTTGTTCCTGTATGACATCATCTCTTTGTATGGGTTTTAAGCGAGCTTCCGGTGTATCTGCGAATTCATTGATATTGCTTTGAGGATTATAAGTGGGTGTGAAAGGTGCTCTGAAGCCTGGTAAAGTACATACGGTGGCATTATCATCAATAGGACACATAGCGTTTAGCGGAAGCGTGAAGCACAATAGTGAAATTATAGTAAAAAACTTTTTCATAAAATCTCCTTTTAATATTATTTTATAGTTATTTGGGAAAATAGCATTATACGCAAGTCCTAGTACTAAAAGGTAATGGATTGTAAAATTAAAAATTATTACATTATTTGATGGATGAAACTAAAAAGAGTATGATGGTAGTATAATAGTGTATAGGGATGGTGGAGGAAATTCATTGTACGCATATCAGCAGCAAAAGGTAAATAATCAAAGGTGTTTGCATGTTGTTTCAGGCAGAAATGCAGGCACGATAAGATATACAAAAAAACGTAAAAATCCTGTTATGGAAATGATAAGGACTGTTGTTGTTCTATCATTTTTAGTAGCTTTCGCGTATTTTGTATTTCCAACCTCATACAATAGGTTAATAAAGAATGTTTTTTCACCGCAGAGTATTCCTATAAATATCTCTGAGCAATATAATATGGCATTAAAGAATTACAAACGCCCACAAGCAGCAGATTTGTACTCCATTGCTAATCCAATTGCTAATTATATAAGTAATGATTTATTTAAGAATAGATTGCTTTTAACACCGACAATACAAAAGACTCATAGTGAAATAACTACTATGTATCACACAAATGAAATGCAAGGTTTGAAATCTCAGCTAATATCTTTGATGCGCGAGTATCCGATGATAAAACCTGCAGTATATGTTTGGGAGTATGAGAATGGAAAGTACGTTGACATAAATGGAGATAGTCTTTATTCAGCTGCAAGCATAATAAAACTTCCAGTCTTGGTTCGTTTGTTTAAATCTATTGAAGCCAATCAATTTACGATATATGATGACATGCTTTTGACCGATTACTACCAATCTCCCGGATCTGGTAACTTGCAGTATGCGAGAACAGGTGTGAAGTATACAATAGATCAGTTAGCAAAAACTATGATACAGGATTCAGATAACACATCCACTAACATGCTAATGTCAAAGCTTGGTGGCATGGATGATATAAATATAGGTTTAAGAGATTGGGGAATTTCAAAAACTTATGTAAGAACTTGGTTGCCGGATTTAAAAGGAACCAATAAGACTACAGCTAAGGATATGGCAAAAATCTTGTATAATTTGGATAATCCGGGATTTTTAAATATAAATTCTCGCGAGTACATAATAGATTATATGAGTCATGTAAAGAATAATAGGCTTATAGCGGCAGGTTTAGGTAATGGCGCGTTGTTTGTTCATAAGACTGGTGACATCGGTACAATGTTGGGAGATGCCGGAATTGTATATGCTCCAAACGGTAAGAAATACATTGTTGTAATATTAGCAAATCGTCCTCATAATGCTCCGCAAGGGAAAGATTTCATAGTAAAAGCATCAAGCCTCATATATAAGGCAGTCGTCGGATAGAAATTATTAATAATTGTAACAATTTATTCAATATTTGCGCTTTTTAGCGCAAATATTTTTATGTTTAAATTTTTTAATAGTAAGATAAAATAAAGTTGAAAGAGAAGGTGTATTGTATGAAAAATTTAAAGAAAAAGATTTCTGCGTTAGTATTAAGCAGTGTATTTGCGACAATGCAAATTTCTTATGCGACGATTGATACAGGTTTAGGAAACGGTATCGGTGGAGCCGTTATAAACAATACACAAGGTGGTTTTGTTGATGTTACAACAGGCGCAGGTTCTGCTGATTTAAATTTTAATGGCAATGCTCATGTAAATTGGGATTCATTGAACCTTAATAAGGGTGAGTCATTAAATTTTAATGCTGTAGACGGGGCGAACAATTTAACAATTTTGAATACTGTAAATCACGGCATGTCCCAGATTTATGGTCAAATAAATGCTAACAGCGGAATCGGTCAATTGATTATTTCAAATCCGAATGGGGTTTTATTTGATGGTGCACATTTCACCACTGCAGGTGACGCAATGATAACAACGCAGGACATGTCAAATTTAAAAATAGAAGATTTGTCTAATGCAAAGTTTACCAAGTTGTATCAGGAAGGTAAGTTAATACCGATACAAATAAAGGATTCAACATTCAATATTGGTGGTGATTATAGTATTGTAGCTGCTGGAATTAATGCTGCGAATTCAACAATATCAGCAAAAACTGTTCATTTAGTAACTGCAAATGGTCAAGATTACTTGGCATTAGGAGAAACACAGCCTACCAAAGATCAAATAGTAACTAGATTGACCGCTATGAATATAAATGGGGATTTATATGTAACAAATGATGTCGGAGCTTTTGAAATAGTAGACGGTGGAACAGTAAATGGCAATGTAAAAGTGTTAACAAGCGGTAATGTTATTATGAATAAAGAAAATAACGGTAATAAGCTTGTAATGAATGGGGATGTTGATGTAAAAGGCAATGGCGCACAGATGTTCTTAAGGAATGCAGACGTAGATGGTAACTTAAGAATGGCAAGCGGCGGTGGTTTTTTAGACGTAGGTGATATTAATGTAACAAAGGATGCGACATTAATTACTCGTGATGTTTCAACAAACAATGTAAATTGTAAACCGACAAAGCATTTTATCCATGTAATAGGTGAAACAAATGTCGGCGGAAATTTAACAATAGATTCAAAAGACAATATTCATATAGGTGGATATGATTATGATTCACGTCAATTAGCGGATGGAAAATTGACAGTAGGTGGTGATTTATCAGCGCATGCAAAAGATGGCCATGTAATGACAACAATAGATGTAGATGCAAATAAAATTTCATTAGCATCAGATAATTATAATGTCTTAACAGATGGTAAAGCAGTTTTGAATGCAAAAGAATATGAATTTTCATCGAACGGATATTTAGGTGGTTTGACATCTACGGATGCAATGGGAGTTGATGAAAAAGTTGTAAATATAATGGAAAATTATATTCATATTCCTGATAGCGTAGGTACTCCTGGAAATATAAATATTTCAGGTGGTACAATTTCAAAAATCAACACTCCGACAAATGCTTCTACTTACATATCATCAGCAGACGATGTTACTATAACTGGTGCTAATGCAGGTAGTGTAAATATTACAGCTCCTGGAAAATATATAGAAATTACGGGTAAAGACGTTCATGCAAACGAAATAAATGTAGGCAAAGAAACTGACAAGTTGAAGGTAGATTTCCCATCAAGAGATTATGATTTAAATTATACTAACATCCGTGACAATCAAAAGGTTACAGTAGCAGGAGATGAGGAAATAACATACAATTTAACAAATGGTATAAACGGTTATAATAGTGGCACGCAAATAAAGGGCGAAAATACATATTTAGTAGGCCCTGGTCCTCAGATCATTCCAGAGCCGGATCCTGATCCAATTCCTGACGGAAATGAGAACGTAAAAGTTTTGAGAAGTTTCGAGAATCAGTCAGTAAATATGAATCAAGTCTATACGCCAGTAGCTTATGCAGCTGATTTAGATGAGGATCAGATAAATGCAGGTGTAAGGAAAAATGTAGATGGCTCAGTTACTGTCGTAAGAGCATTTCCGATGATAAATTAAAAATAATAAAAATTAATAAAGCAAGAAATACCGCAAATATGCGGTATTTTTTTTGTATTTGCATTTTGAATGTAACGAATTGTAACAATATTAAAAAAAAGCCTAAAGTTTTGAAAAAAAATGCCGATATACATGACAAAAAGAAAAGAAAAAGGAGTAGAAAAATGACAGACGGCATCGGAAGATTATCAGGATATGGCAATTATGGTGTAGGTGGTTATATGCCTCACAGAAGAGAAGAGGTATCAAAAGAGCCAGAGAAACAAGAACAAGGTTTATTAAAGAATCATGAAGAAACACAGATAGATCCATCAAAGGTAATGGATTTTCTAGCAAATAACAATTTCTTTGTAGCATCTCCATCAGTAGGTAGTGTCGAAGGTTTGGATTCTGCGACTCAGGACAGAGTAGCCGGATATATGGAACAATTTGAAATGATATATGGTGTTGTTCAAGAAGAATTTGGCGAAGAATTAGCACCAGCAGTAATGGATGTAGTGATGGACAAATTAATGGGCATGTCTGAATAAAATATAGAAGAAAAGATTTTTCTACACTTTGATAAAAAGGCTACAAAATAGCCTTTTTTCTTTATCTTTAAGAAATGTAAATAAAAAATAAAAAAAATAAAAAAAAGTTGTTGACATTTAAAATTGATGGAATAAGATAATAAATGTCGGTTGAGAGAACCGGCGGGGTTGAGAAACCAGTGTAGATGAAGTATGAGATATACAGCCGGAGGAAATAAGTAGTCTGGTCGTCTTCACAAAAAAAACGAGCCTTAAATTTTATATAAATAGCAAAAAATATATGGCTCAATGATGTTAAAAGCACATTGACAACAGAATAGCTAAAGACAAAAAACTTGTTAATTCGTAAAATGATAAGGACAAAGACAAAGAAGTTCGAGCCTCTTACCTTGAGGGTAAGAGAATGGACATAAACTTTCTGACAATGGAGAGTTTGATCCTGGCTCAGGACGAACGCTGGCGGCGTGCTTC
>CALURK010000015.1 GCA_944323165.1 Candidatus Gastranaerophilales bacterium
GAGGGAACGTTATAAAAATCACCCCATCCCATCCCTCCCCTTCCAAGGGAGGGAACGTTATAAAAATCACCCCACCCTAACCCTCCCCTTCCAAGGGAGGGAACGTTATAAAAATCACCCCATCCCATCCCTCCCCTTCCAAGGGAGGGAACGTTATAAAAATCACCCCACCCCATCCCTCCCCTATCAAGGGAGGGTATAAGACATATTGTCATTCCGAATTTATTTCGGAATCTTTTGATGGAGAAAACCTAACAGGCATTTATTTGTTATATAATACTCTTAAGTTATAGATTATAAGAAAGGATTTTTATGAAAAACAAAGAGGAAGTTGTTAAAGAAATGCAGCTTGTTGTTGAGCAAATGAGGCTTGATGATATTGAAGAAAATCCTGATTGTGAAAATGAGTTTTTTACTTGTGATGCTTGCGGGGCAACCAAGTCTTTAGCCGGTTCGGTTCAATATGGTAATTATAGACTTTGTAATGATTGTGTTTTGTTCGCAGAAGTTGGGTTTGAGCTTGGACAAATTAAGGATATTGAAGAGCTTATAAATGCTATGGAAGACAAAAGGCTCGAAGCTGATTGCGAGTTTCTTAAACAGGAACAGAAGAGATTAGAGAACTGATTTTTTTTAATTTATTCTTTTTTCTGATATTTTCTTTACTCTTTTTGTAGTAAAATGTTGTTGTAAAATTCAACTACAAGAAAAGAGGGAAATACAATGTGGGAATATTCGGAGAAGGTTTTGGAGCACTATAGACATCCTAGAAATGTCGGCAAAATTGATGATGCTGATCTGATAGGTGAAGCAGGTTCGCTTGCTTGTGGTGATTCCCTTAAATTATATATAAAATTAGACGGTAAAATAATAAAAGATGCCAAATTCCAAACTTTTGGCTGCGGTTCCGCTGTTGCTTCATCAAGTATTTTGACTGAAATGATTATAGGAAAAACTCTTGAAGAAGCTAAAAAAATTACAAACAAGGATATCGCAGAAGAGTTAGGCGGGCTTCCGCAAGAAAAAATGCACTGCTCAGTTATGGGCCAGGAAGCTTTGGAAGATGCGCTTAAAAAATATTACGGTGAAGAAAAAATTGAAGAGGAAATTGGCGTTTCTCACAGTGGTGACAAGGTTGTATGTACTTGTTTTAATGTTACAGAAAACCAAATTTGGGAAGCTATAAAAGTTAACGGTTTAAAAACTGTTGAAGAGGTTACAAACTACACAAAAGCAGGGGGTGCTTGCGGTAGATGTAAAGGGCTTATTAAGGATATTATTGATACATACTATAAAAAAGAAGTAAAAAAAGAAGAATTAACTCCAACACAGAAAATTCTTAAAATAAGCAAAGTTATTGATCAGCAAATTTCTCCTCAGCTTCAAAAGGACGGTGGAGATATTGAATTGGTTGATGTTGAAGGTAACAAGGTTAAGGTTAAATTAACCGGCATGTGCAGCGGATGTAAGAATGCTACAATGACTTTGAAGGCTTTTGTAGAGTCAGTTTTAAGAGATAAGGTAGATTCTTCTTTAGAGGTAGAACAAGTATGATATATTTAGATAACAATGCAACAACAAAGGTAGATGAAAGAGTTTTGGATGCGATGCTTCCTTTTTTGAAGGAAGATTACGCAAATCCTTCCAGCATGTATGATTTTGCGAAAAAGCCTGCGGCTGCTATAAAGGAAGCAAGAGTTAAAGTAAGAGATTTGCTTGGCGCATCTAATGAAAAGGATATTTATTTTACATCTTGCGGTTCAGAATCTGCTAACACTGCGATAAAAGGGGTTTTAAACTGCAATAGAGAAAAGAAACACATTATTACGACCAAAGTAGAGCACCCTTGTGTTTTAAATACCTATAAAGAGTTAGAAAAAAACGGGTACGAAGTTGACTATATAAGTGTTAATTCTCAAGGTGAGTTGGATATAGAAGAATTCAAACAAAAACTTAGAAAAGATACGGCTTTGGTTTCTATTATGTATGCCAACAATGAAACGGGCGTTATTTATCCTGTAGAAGAAATCGGTGAGTACATAAAATCAAAATCCCCAGAGACAAGATTTTTTGTTGATGCAGTTCAAGCCGCTGGTAAAATTCCTATAAACGTTAAAGATACTAATATTGATTTGTTGGGAATTTCCGGCCATAAATTCCATGCTCCAAAGGGTGTGGGAGTCTTATATGTAAAGCCTGATGTTAGGTTTACGCCATTAATTAACGGCGGACATCAGGAAAGGGGACTTAGGGCAGGTACAGAGAATGTTCCGTATATTGTAGGTATTGGTAAAGCGGCTGAGCTTGCTAAAGATGCTTTGGATTATGAGTTAAAAGAAGTTAAAAGATTAAGAGATAAGCTTGAAGAAGGTATTTTGAAAAATGTATTCAATGCAAGACTCAATTCTTCTATCAATAAGAGGGTGCCTAATACTTCTAATATAGGATTTGAATATGTTGAAGGAGAATTGATACTTTTACATTTAAGTGATATAGGAGTTTGTGCAAGTTCTGGAAGTGCTTGTACTTCAGGCTCTTTAGAGCCTAGTCATGTTCTAAGAGCTATGGGAGTTCCATTTACTGCTCTTCACGGCTCAATCAGGTTTAGTCTTTCAAGATTTACTAAAGAAAGTGATATTGATTTTGTAATAGAAAATATGCCTAAAATTATGGATAAATTGACTTCAATTTCTCCATTTCAAGATGAACTTATGGAATTAAGAAAAAGAAAAGGATTATAGTATATGGATCGATTTTTTCATTTTTTAATAAAATTTGCGGAAACTCACATGAAATTTATGATTGGTGTTTGCGTAAATATACTTTTAATATGGCTTGGGTGTAAAATTATTGATATTTTCCACGCAAAAATTGAAAAAAAATTAAGAAATAAAAATTCGGATTCAGCTTTATATAATTTGCTTCCTGTTTTATCTAGAATTCTAAAGGCAACTATTGTATTCATTTTGCTTGCAGGATTTTTACAAAGTTTTGGGTATAATGTATCCTCTTTGATTGCTGGTTTTGGAATTACAGGTTTGGCAGTCGGTTTTGCGGCTAAAGAAGCTATTGGAAATATTTTCGGATCAGTTGGCCTTTTAGCTGATAGAGTTTACAAAATTGGCGATTACATAAAATTTAACGGTTATGAGGGTACTGTTGAAAATATTAATCTTCGTTCGACTTCTGTTAGGACTCTTGAAGGGTATTTGGTTAATGTTCCTAATAATCAATTAGCTAATGAAGAAATTATAAATGTTTCTCAGGCTAGCAAAAGAAGAATTGATCTTTATATTGATATAGAATATGGTACTTCTAATGAAAAAATTGATAGAGCTATACAAATTCTAAGAGAAATAGCAATTGCAAATGAAACAATTCTTGATGGAGAATTGGCATTTATTGACAATATGTCACCTAGTTCTATTCAGGTAAGGATGGTTGCTTATACTACAAAATCTGATTGGGCTGAGTGGGCTCAGGTTAAGAGTGACGTTATTAGAGAGATTATTCACCGCTACAGAGAAGAAGGTATTGAATTTGCATTCCCTTCTACAAGTGTTTATATGGCTGGAAAAGATTAATAGAGCTCTTTATGGCGATTAGCAATGTATGCAATTGTTCTTGGGAAATATTGCTGTAAAAACATTGTTCTGGAACCAATATTTTCCCATTGTTGTGGGGCATTTACTATTAAATTAGCTTCAGCTGCGGTTTCTGACAGCCCATCTGACATAACGTTTCGCATAAAATAGCCGGCTTGCTGTGTTACTATATTGGGTAGGTTTGTTAAAAATAAATCTTTTTCTTCATTGTATATTTTACTTAAGTTTTCATCTTGACAGAGTTTTAGTTGATTGAACTTTTCGTGTCCTATTTCGTGTTCCAGAGTAGAAAGTCTGATCTCGTCCGGACTAATCTGAATTCCTTTGCCCATACTGTGGGCAGTCTTCGTTTTTATGTCAGATATTAGTGTTAAAACATTTGAATTTGAAAGAGAGAACCATTCTGAACCTGATAAATTTTTTAAAATATTAACAAATTTTTTATCTACAGTGTATTTTTCAACAAGCCCTTTTTCTGCAGCAAGATCTCCTAGAAAAAGTTCTTTATCTAATAGTTTGGTTTCCTCTTTTCTTTTAGTATCTGTCAAAAATTTATTAAAATTTTTATAATCTTTAGGGGTATAATCTTTTATCTTGTATTCTATTTTTTTATTACTTCCGTCAAGTTTTGTAATGATAATCCTATCATTTTCAAATAAAATATCAAAATTTATTCCGTCAGTCGTTGATTGAAAATGTTTTGGAGATAGAACTTTAAATTTTTTTTCGCTCTTGTATAAAATTTTATTGTCTTTGTCCGTAATTCTGTAATAAAAATATTGATTTCCTTTTTTATCATCTGCATAGACATAATCCGTTTTTGTGCCATCGAGTGAGGTTAAATGCTTTTCTATATGTTTTCCCTTCTTCTTATCATATTCTGATAAACCGATTTTGTATTTATTACCGTTTGGTAAGGTTTCGTTGATTTCAAAATCACCTTTTATCTTACTTCTTTTAAAATCATATTGATGTTTAGAATTTCCATCAAAGGTTCTTATTTCAATAGTAGCTTCTAATAATTTATTGGAGTCTAAAAAGGCTTCGTTATCTTGTTTTATTAACCGTGGTGTAACAGTTGTTACTGTTTTATTTTTGAAGTTATGATTTTGGTTCTCTTTTTCCAGAGTAACGATTTCTCCCGTCTTTGGGTCAAATCTAAACAAAGAATTTTTGCTGCGGTATATTTTGTAAGGCTCATTATACGTATTTGCGCTTGTATAAAAATTTTGTAAATTTAGATTATATTTGTCTTTGATTTTTGCAAGTTCCTCTAGCATTCTTTCAGACGTATTTTTCCCGAATTCTTTTTCTAAATCATCTCTTTTAGAAGGCATAATACCGTATTTTTGGATATGTTCAAGCATTTTTTTTGCTTCGCCTATATTTTTTGCCTTATTAAGAATTTCTAAAAAATAAGCATTTTTACCGACCTCAGGATTTTTGAGTCCGTAATCTAAAAATGATTTTTTGAAATCTAGTTGTTCTTGTGTTTTAAGGTTATAAAATTCAGAATTAAGAATGAAATTTATTCCCAGTTTTTCATCTATTTCTTTTTTGAGCTGTAGTTCGTGTATGAAAAATTTAGCAGAATTAATGCTATCAATTTGTGATAATAAAGGATATAGAGTGTAAAAAGTTTTATTGTTATCCATCAAAGTATTTAAACATTGAATATTGTATTTGTTAGGTGAAAGGCATTGGAAAATAGAACGGTTATTCTTATCAAGTTTAGACTTTTTCTTGTTAATTTCTGCCTTCATTTGCTCAAATTCAGAATCATTAAGTTCTTTAATCTGAGTGGGCGAATTTTTTACAGCAACAACACTAGCAGTGGTTAAAAGAGAACTGCCTAATATTGTTTTAAGTATTTTTTTCGAGGGGGTAAAATTTATTTTCATACAGGTTAACCTTCTGCATATATAAGTTTTGAGAAGATGCTTTTTTGCTTGATTATTAAGAATTATTTACAAAATATTTTTGTTTTGTTTAAATATTTGTTATGAAAATAAAAATAATTGCACTCGGAAAAATTAAAGAAAAATTCTTAAAAGACGGAATAGATGAATTCCTCAAACGTCTTACGCCTTATGCATCTGTTGAAATAGTTGAACTTCAGCCTGTGGAAATAAAAGATGAAAACTTAACAGAGAAGGCTCTTTTATCGGAAGGTGAAAAAATTTTATCTCACATAAAAAGTGATTCTTATGTAATAACTCTGGAAATTTTAGGGAAACAGCTTTCTTCGGAGGAGTTTGCTTCTAAAATAGATGAAATTTCTAAATCAGGTATTAGCGAGTTAGTTTTTGTAATAGGCTCTTCCTGTGGGCTTGCAAAAACGGTTTCTGATAGGGCAAATTATAAGCTAAGTATGTCAAAAATGACGTTTTTACACCAGTTTGCTCGTCTGCTCATTGTTGAACAGATTTATCGAGCATTTAAAATATTGAAAAATGAAACATATCATAAATAGATTTATAGCTTATGCTATAATAAGGCTATGAAAAAGGTTAAGGTGAAATGTCCCGCAAAAATTAATTTGACGCTGGAGATAGTTAATAAAAGGGATGATGGTTTTCATAACATAAAAAGCATTATGCAAATGATAGATTTGTACGATACTTTGGATGTTTGTGTTTCGGAAAATAGTTCGCAAGAAATTATTTTGTCAGGCAATACCAAAGAAATTCCTTATGATGAAAAGAATCTTGTATACAAAGCTGCTGATTTGTTTTTTAAAGAAACAGGAATTAGAAACAAAAAAGTAGAAATTTATATTGAAAAAAATATACCGATAGCTGCAGGGCTTGCAGGAGGAAGTACGGATGCTGCAGGGACATTCTTTGCTCTTAATGAAATTTTTGAAAAACCTCTATCAAAAGAAAGACTTCATGAACTCTGTGCAAAACTTGGCTCTGATTTGAATGTGTGTTTGGAAGGTGGATGTATTCTTGCAACTTCGAGAGGAGAAAAAATTGCTAAATTAAAATCTACATCATACCCTGTAACGGTTATAAAACCAAGACATTTAGGGATTTCTGCAAAAGAAGCTTATACGAAATATTCTCAAAAAAAAGAAAAACCGCGTTATAACATGACAGAAAAAATGATAGAAAAACTTGAATCCGGCGAAGATATTTCAAAATATTTATACAATGATTTAGAGTACGCTGTTTTTGACGATTATGGCGAGCTTCAAAAAATTAAATCAGCTTACAAAAACTCCATAATGTCAGGTTCAGGTTCTGCATACTTTGTATTGGCAGACGTGGAAGATGGTTTATTGGATGAAAATGAATATAAAATCTTTCACAACCTACATTTTATTAATGAAGGTGTAAGTTTATGCTCTTTTTGACGGCATTAACATCTTGTAACCGATAGTCAGTGCTCCCAATATACCTGCTGTTACACCACCATATTTTAAGGCTTTTTTCCACTGCCCGCTGTTTTTTGTATTCTTTATTATTTTGAAAAGTTTGCTATCCTTAAATTCAGAGGTTTTAATGAATTTTTTGGATTCACTATTCCAGCCTAGCTTAATAGCATTTTTAGTTTTTGTAATTTCGAAATTCATAATTCCCTCCAAAGCTTCTTTCAAACTTTTTTTGCTGTCTTTTAAGTTGGTTGAGTTTACGGCATTCAAAAGCGTATCTGAAGAAATTCCTTTGCATTGTTCCTCAATAATTCCTTTGTTTTCGTTTAATAAAGTTTTAAATTCTTCAGGTGTACTTACTTTATCAATTTTTTTCAAAATATTTTGCAGTTGTTTAAAGTATTTTTGAGAACTTTCTGGACGGTTTTTCTTGAGATTTTTTTCAAAAACCTCTTTTGCAAAAGAATCAGAAACATTTCCGTCTTTACCTACAGGATATCTGTTTTTGAAATATCCTACAAGACCTCCTCCAAGAGCACCCAGTGACATCATTCCAATTGTTGATGGTCCGTTAGATTTTGCAGGATAAAGTGCTCTTCCTCCTGACTGATACATGTCATTAGATGGAATTCCGCTAATCGGAACATTTCCTGAATAATTAGGGGAATAGTTATTTTGTTGATATGCTGCTGCATATGGATTCATGTTTGCAGACATTGCGTAAGGATTTGTCATACAACGCTCCTATAGATTACTACACTGTATATATAAAGTAAAAAGAATATCAAAAATTGCTTTTTCTTAACAAAGCGTTACATAATAATATACCCAATTTTTTATTTTTTCTTGTCTTTATTGTATAATCTCCATATACTTTTGAGGAGAAAAATTTAGTAATGAAAGTAAGTGTAAAAGTACCGGCAACGTCTGCAAATTTAGGACCAGGGTTTGATTCAATAGGTTTAGCCTTGCCGATTTATAATACAATTACAATAGAAGAAACCGTTCTTCCGGGAACTGGAATTGAGATAAATTTGATGTCGGAAGATGATGCTCTAGATGAGATAAGTTTTGAAAACATTCCGCGTGATGAAAATAATATAGTGTATAAAGCTGTGGAAATGTTGTATAATTCGATAGGTCAGGAACCATCTGAATTAAAGATAAATATACAATCACAAATCCCTATTACTCGTGGTTTGGGAAGTTCTGCTGCAGTTATTGTCGGGGGTTTAATTGCTGCAAATAAGCTTTTAGGCTCACCAGCCGATGAAACAGCATTGTTGTCTATTGCAACTGAAGTAGAAGGTCATCCTGATAATGTTGCTCCGGCAATTTTGGGCGGATTTGTAATGGCATCACAAGAAGATGACGGATCAATTGTTTACAGGAAACTTAATTGGCCGGATGAGTGGGATATAACTGTTTGTATCCCGGATTTTGAGCTATCTACGAGTATTGCGCGTTCAGTTTTGCCGGCACAAGTCCCTATGGCAGATGCGATTTTTAATGCAAAACACATGGCGATGCTAATACACGCAATTGATACAAAAGATGAAAAGCTTATGCGAGTAGCTCTTCAAGACAAGCTTCATCAGCCGTACAGAGAAAAGCTTATTCCCGGCATGAGAGAAATAATGGAAGCATTTAAGCATGAAGATGGAGTTTTAGGTTGTGTTCTATCAGGTGCTGGGCCTGCAATGCTGGTTATTTCTCATAAGTATGATATTGATAAGATTAAATCTACAGTGAAAAATATCTGGGAAGGACAAAGTATAAAGGCTGAAATTAAAACTTTCAAAATTGAAGAAAATGGTGCTGAGATTATAGAGGGTTAGTTTTACAATTATAGAAAAAAATGTCGGAATGAATAATCACTCCGACATTTTTTTGTTATGTTATCTTATTTTTGAATATCCTTAACGCTTAATGCGATTCTGTGTTCTTTCGGAGTGAATTTTTTGATTAAAACATCAACTTCAGAACCTACTTTGAACATGTTGAATGGATTAACATTTTCGTCAGACATTTCAGAAACAGGAAGAAGTGCTTCTACTCCAGGGAATATGTTAATGAAAGCACCAAATGTAGTTACTTTGTTAACAGTTCCCTTAACGATTTGTCCTTCTTCAAATTGTC
This sequence comes from Candidatus Gastranaerophilales bacterium, assembly GCA_944323165.1. Lineage (GTDB taxonomy): Bacteria > Cyanobacteriota > Vampirovibrionia > Gastranaerophilales > Gastranaerophilaceae > CAG-196. The sequence continues at coordinate 9,121 of CALURK010000015.1, forward strand.
CTTCAATTTGTTGCCAAGGATTTTCACCCATTCTCTTTAGAGATAGAGAAATTCTCTTCAATTCGTGGTCAATTTTAATAATTTTAACTTCGATAGTGTCGCCAAGAGTTAGAACATCTGATGGGTGTTTAATTCTTTGCCAAGAAATTTCTGAAATTGGAAGTAAACCATCGATACCGTTGATATCAACGAAAGCACCAAAATCAGTAATTCTAACAACATTACCTTTAACAACTTGATCTTCTTCAAGTGAAGAGAGAACGTTATCAACAACTTGATCTCTTTGCTCTGCAACAGCCTGTCTTTGAGAAAGGATAAGTTTGTTTTTCTTAGGATCTGCTTCAAGAACTTTAACTTCAATTTTTTGATCAATAAGACCGTCGAATGGAGTTCCAGTTCTAAGTTGAGATGATGGGATGAAGCCTTTAAGGTCAGCTACGTCAACCAATACACCGCCTTTAACTGTAGAAACAACTTTTGCAAGAATTGTATCGCCTTGGATTTTAGCATCATTTAATTGAGCCCAAGCTTGAGCGAATGCGATTCTCTTAAGTGATAATTGCATAGGTTCATCGTTGTTTTCTTCTTTTAAAACGTAGAATTCTCTTGTATCACCAACTTCTAATTCTTCTACGTCGCTTGAAAGTTCTCTGTTTGACAAGAATGCTTCCATTTTAGCACCCTTAACGCTTACCAAATAACCTTCTGATTCTTTTTTAATTACTGTACCTTCAACGATATCAGCAACACTGTTAGTTTTAGCAAAGCTTTCTTCTAACAGCATTTCAAATTCGTCACGCACGTCAGTTGCTGTCATAATTAATATTCCTCCTTTATTTTTTCTATGACTTTATCTATTATAGATTGTGGTGTCGAAGCTCCGGCTGTTATGCCGATTGATTGAACACCTTTGAGTAATTCTTTATCTAGTTCTGTATCATTTTCGATATGAATTGTTTTGGTATAATCTTTCAAAATTTCTGCAAGATGTGTTGTGTTAGCACTTTTTTTAGAGCCGACAACAATCATAACATCAGTTTCTTTAGCAAGTTCTTTTGCTTCTTTTTGCCTCATGGCAGTAGATTGGCAAATTGTGTTATAAATTAAAACCTCTTTAGCGATTGTATTTAAGTAATTTACAATAAGATTAAGAGAAGAAACCATTTGAGTTGTCTGAACAACAACTCCGACTTTTCTATGTGATTTAATTTCAGCTTCGTATGGTGCAAGTTCTTCTATCGTAGTTGCAACAACAACCTTATCAGAATACAAATCCGCATTAGCTTTTATCGCCATAACTTCAGGGTGATTAGGTTTTCCGACAATTACGACAAAATAATCATTTTTAGCAAGCTCAACCGCACGTTGTTGAACTTTTTTAACGTCAGGGCAAGTTAAATCTACGAGTTCAAATCCTGCGTTTTTAATTTGTTCAAAAATTTCAGGAGCTGCGCCGTGGCTTCTTATTATGCAAATCCCCTCACCCTTGCTTGGAATTTCATAAATAGTTTTAATCCCCATTTTATCAAGCTCATTAATAACATCAGTGTTATGAATAAGTTCACCGAGGATATAAATATTTTTTTCTGGATTTTCTTTCTTTAGCTTAACAGCAGTTTCAACGGCACGCTTAACTCCGTAACAAAATCCTGCAAATTTGGCTAGTTTGATATTTGGATTACTCAAATATTTTGTAATTCACTTTCTAAAAGAACTAGAGGTTTCCCTCAGTAATTACATTAAACTATAAAAATATTTTAAAGTAAAGAAACCCTAAAATACTCCATTAAAATTATTGGTGATATAATTTTGGTATGGGAGATAAAATCGTTATAAAAGGTGCAAGAGAGCATAATTTAAAAAACGTTTCTCTTGAAATTCCCAAAAATGAATTGGTAGTATTTACCGGAGTGTCAGGTTCCGGCAAAAGCTCGTTAGCGTTTGATACGATTTTTGCAGAAGGGCAGAGAAGGTATATAGAAAGCCTTTCGACTTATGCAAGACAATTCTTGGGACAGATGGATAAGCCTGACGTTGATTATATAGACGGGCTTACACCTGCGATTTCTATCGACCAAAAATCAACAAGTAATAATCCGCGATCAACCGTTGGAACGGTGACGGAAATTTATGATTACTTGAGGCTTTTGTACGCAAGGATAGGAACTCCGTTTTGTCCGAAATGCGGAAAACCGATTAAACCGCAGACGATTGATGAAATTGTGTCAAGCATTTTAAAATTGGAAGTCGGTACCAAAATCCAAATTCTGGCTCCGATAGTGAAGGGTAAGAAAGGCGAATTTCAATCTTTATTTGAAGAATTAAGACAAGAAGGTTTTGTTCGTGTAAAAGTTGACGGTGAGATTTATAATCTTGATGAAGACGAGATTAAACTTGCAAAAACTAAAGCTCATACAATTTCTGTTGTAATTGACCGTGTTGTAGTGAAGCCCGAAGCCCGTTCAAGAATAGCAGATAGTGTTCAGATTGCTCTAAAGAAAGCTGACGGAGTTACAACGATTGATGTTGTCGGTGGCGAAGAGATTATCTACAGCGAAAAACTTGCCTGTCCTGATTGTAATTTAAGTTTTGAAGAATTAACCCCGAGAATTTTCTCATTTAATGCGCCTTACGGTGCTTGTGATAAATGCGGCGGTATCGGTGTTGATTTCAAAATCGACCCTGATTTAGTCGTACCTGATAGAAACAAATCCATCGATGAAGGATGTATTTATCCCTGGAGTAAGTCCTCTACAGGGTATTATGAAGATGTTTTAAATGCCGTAAAAGCTTCTTACAATATAGATTTTGATATTCCATTTAAGGATTTACCGATAGAACATCAAAATATAATATTATACGGTTCAGAAGATAGAATTCCTATGAGAATAAGAGAGTTTGGCTCTAAAAGATACAGAACGACTCTTCAAAAATTTATCGGTGTAATTCCGTTTTTGATGAAGCATTACAATATCGAAAGTGAATATTGGAAGGCAGAAATTGAAAAATATATGGTGACTACGCCTTGCGAAAAATGCGGTGGAGCGAGGTTAAAGCCTTTTCCTTTGGCGGTTAGAATAAACGGCAAAAATATTTATGAATTTTGCTTAATGCCTGTAGATAAAGCGTATGAATTTGTAAGCGAACTTTATCTTACACTTTCAGATTTTCAGATGAAAATAGGTAAGCAAATTCTTGATGAGGTGCGCGCAAGGTTGAAGTTCTTGTGCGATGTCGGATTGAATTATTTAAACCTTGCGCGCACCTCCGGAACTCTTTCAGGCGGCGAAGCGCAGAGAATTAGACTTGCGACTCAAATCGGAAGCGGACTTTCAGGAGTTTTATACGTTCTTGATGAACCTTCAATAGGTTTGCACCAAAGAGATAATGACAGACTTATCAAAACCCTTCTAAAACTCAGAAATATGGGCAATTCCCTAATTGTTGTAGAACACGACGAAGATACAATCAGAAATGCTGATTATATAGTAGATATCGGACCAAAAGCAGGTGTTAACGGCGGTGAAGTTATCGCTCAAGGTGAAGTTGAAGATATAATCAAGGCAAAAGCTTCTATTACAGGAAAATACTTAAGCGGAGAATATAATATTCCAATCCCGAAAACAATCAGAGAAGGTAACGGAAATTATTTGCAGATAAGAAATGCTCATCTTAATAACCTCAAAAACATCGATTTAGATATTCCATTAGGTAAAATCGTTGTTTTAACAGGTGTTTCAGGTTCGGGTAAATCAACTCTTATGCAAGATTTGATTTATGAATACGCTGTACACAAACTCCGCAAAAACAGACCGAAACCGCAAGGCGTTGATGAGATTTTAGGATTTGAACACTTAGATAAAATTATCGATATAGATCAATCTCCAATCGGGAGAACTCCTCGTTCTAATCCGGCAACCTATACTGATGTTTTCACTCCGATAAGAGAACTTTATGCAAAAACTAATGAAGCAAAAATGAGAGGATACAAACCTGGAAGATTTAGTTTTAACGTAAAAGGCGGAAGATGTGAAGCATGTTCAGGAGACGGCGTTCTAAAAATTGAGATGAATTTCCTCTCTGACGTTTATGTAAAATGCGATGTTTGTAAAGGGAAAAGATATAACAACGAAACTTTAGAGGTTAAATATAAAGGCAAAACAATTTCTGACGTCCTTGAAATGAGCGTGAAAGAAGCTTATGAATTTTTTGAAAATATTCCGCAAATTGCAAATAAATTAAAGACTCTAAATGATGTAGGTTTGGATTATATAAAATTAGGTCAAAGCGCTACAACCTTATCAGGCGGGGAGGCACAAAGAATTAAGCTTGCTGCTGAATTGAATAAACGTGCAACAGGAAAAACTCTTTACCTTCTAGACGAACCTTCTGTGGGGCTTCACTGGCATGATTTGGATAAATTGATTAAAATTATTCAACAGCTTGCTGATAACGGTAACACTATTTTAATTATCGAACACAATTTGGATTTGATAAAGATTGCCGATTATATAATTGATTTGGGGCCTGAAGGTGGAGAAGCAGGCGGTGAAGTTGTTGCTTGCGGAACTCCAAGGGAAGTTGCTAAAAATCCTAATTCTTATACGGGGCAATATTTAAAACAATTTTTTCAAGTTTAATCAACTTTGAACAGATATTTGTACAAATCACAAGCAAATTTGTTGGAATCATCGAGAACTTTTTTCTGTTTCAAACTAACTTGTCTTAATAGTTCAGTGATATTTTTTAATGGTGACGATGGATTATTTTGGCAGTAAGAAACCAAAATTTCTAAATTGTTATTATTTTCAATAATATTATCACTCATTTCATCCAGCAGATCCAAACTTTCTTGCTTCATAGCTTCCTCCTTTTTGACTATTGTAGTATGCAACATGCTAATTGTAGTAGATTGATTGCAATATGTCAAGTGACTATTATAATAGGTATTATGAATAATTCTAGCGGTTCTATAAACAAGAAGATATGTTTAAAGGTTAAGTTTGAGCGGATAAAAAAAGGACTTTCACAAGAACAACTTGCGTATGAAGCTGATTTAAACCGAAACACAATAGGAAAAATTGAGCGCGGAGAGGTTTCACCGACAATAGAAACTCTTGAAAAACTTGCAGAGGCTTTTGGTATAGAGTTTTTGGAACTTGTAGATGTTTCGAAGGTTGATTTGTAGTATTTAGCATTGTGTCCTGCAGAACTTTTTTCAGCATTTATCTAACCCCACCCTAACCCTCCCCTAAAAAAGGGAGGGAATGTATAAAGCTTGTGTCATGCTGAACTTGTTTCAGCATCTACCTTCCCCCTCCTTGAGGGAGGGGGTTAGGGGGTGGAGTGAAAAATAGATTCCGAAATAAATTCGGAATGACATTAAGTTTATGTAGAATATGTCCTGCTGATTTTTCATCACCTTTATCACATTCTCCGCCCCTTGAAGGAGGAAATGTATAAAGCTTGTGTCATGCTGAACTTGTTTCAGCATCTACCTTCCCCCTCCTTGAGGTAGGTGCTAGGGAGTGGAGTGAAAAATAGATTCCGAAATAAATTCGGAATGACATTAAGTTTATGTAGAATATGTCCTGCTGATTTTTCATCACCTTTATCACATCCCCCGCCCCTTGAGGGAGGGGGTTAGGGGGTGGGGTGAAATATATTATGAGAGGAAATCGTACTTAGCCAATAAGCAAAAATCGTGTATAATACTTATTATGAATGAGACATTAAAAGAAACTATCAAGCTTGTTCCCGAACAGCCCGGATGCTATCTTTATTATGATAAAGATGGAGAAATTATCTATGTTGGAAAAGCTAAAAATCTTAAACGTCGTGTTTACAGCTATTTTCATAAACAACACGAGAGCGTAAAAACCAATGTTTTAGTGTCCCAAATTGAAAAACTTGAATATATTATTACAGATTCCGAAGTAGAAGCTCTTATTCTGGAATCGCATTTAATCAAAAAACATAAGCCCAAATACAATATTCTTCTAAAAGACGATAAAAAATATCCTTATTTTCTAATAACAGACGAAGATTTTCCGCGCATTCAGGTTGTAAGGAAAAAGAACCTTAATCCTGATAAAGGTAGATTTTACGGACCATATACAGATGTTGGTGCGATGTATGCGACTTTGGAATTTTTAAAAAAGATTTTTCCGCTTAAGCAATGCAAAACTCCAAAATTTTCAAATCGTCCGTGCCTTTATTACCATATAGGGAAATGCCTTGCGCCTTGTCAGGGAAAAGTTACGCCAGAAGAATACCAAAAACTTATTAAACAAGTAGAATTATTTTTGAGCGGTAAGCAAACCGAGCTTCTTAAACAAATCCAAATCCAGATGCAGAAGTATGCGGAAGCTGAGCAGTTTGAAAAGGCTGCAAAAATGCGTGATAGTTATCTCGATTTGCAAAAAACACTGGAAAGACAAAAAGTTGTGTATGAAAATACCAAACTCAATGAAGATATTATAGCTGTTCTTTATGAGGATGGTATTCTTGCAATCGTAATTCTTATGGTAAGAGAGGGACGCTTAATAGACAAAAAAGATTTTACATATTTTGTGGACAATATCGACAAAACCGAATATTTTGAAACGTTCTTTAGAGAGTATTATACGGGATTAAAATTGGAATTCCCGGATAAAATTATTTCAAAAGATTTGGAAGAAATCGGCGATAAATCACTTTACGAAGATTGGCTGAAGGTTATATCAGGTAAAAAGATAACGATTAATTACGCAAAAGGAAAGTATAAAGAGCTTTATGATCTTGCAGTAAAAAATGCAACCAATGTTTTAGAAAATGCAAGAATTAAGAAAATGGCACAGATTAGAGATGATTTTAATGAAGTGGGCTCATATCTTGCAGAAAAACTACATCTTACAAATTTTCCAAATAGAATTGAATGCTATGATATTTCGCACATTCAGGGAACAAATACTGTAGCCTCGATGGTAGTATTCCAAAACGGACTTCCGAAAAAAAGTGCGTATAGAAAGTTTAAGGTTCGTTCAACAGAGGGTAAACCTGATGATTTTTTATCTATGAAAGAAGTCCTCTCACGCAGACTTTCGCGCCTTGGCGAACCTAAATGGGAAAAACCTGATTTGATAATCATAGATGGCGGTAAAGGGCAGCTCTCAAGCGTTATGCAAATCGTAGAAGATATGGGAATAAAACTCGGAGAAGGAGGGATTGATTTTGTTTCTCTTGCAAAACGAGAAGAGGAAGTCTTTTTGCCGCATCAATCCGATTCAATACTTCTTCCAAGAGATTCCAACGCTTTATACCTTATTCAGAGAATAAGAGATGAAGCACATAGATTTGCGATAACTTTCCATAGAGAGCTGAGAAGTAAAAATGCCACTAAAAACGGCTAGTTTTCGTAATCATTTTTTATTGGAACATAACTAAATTGAGGATTTAGCAAATTATATATAAGGATAAAAAAGTTTTTAAGCATAATAATCTACCTTCTTCTTTTGTCTGTTCTGTAAATTTATAGCTTGAGCTTTTACTGTTTTAGCCTGTGATGCAACTCTGTAATCCTGCTTTGAAGGATCAGACGGTGCCATAGCGGAATTTATAACAGTATTAGCATTATTAATAGTTTTTTGCGGATTTTTAGGGTTTAAGACAGGCATTTTTATAGAAACATGACCGCCAACCGGTATCCCTTGAGCATTTTTTTCAATAACTATAGCCCCTGCTAAAGCTCCTCCTGCTCTTTTGTGAGCCTTCTCGTGTGTCAAAATCTTTTGATAATTTTCGCTTATTAAAGTCTTTTGTTGGTTTCTAATAGCTGAAATATTCATGAAATTCATCAATACATATCTCCTTACTACATAGTGTATATTATACACGTTTTAAAAACAAATTCAAGAAGTAAATTTTAAATAAAATTTATATCATGATTTGCTGAAAGATATTGAAAATAGTCTTTTTGAGATAAAATATAAAAAAATCTGAGAATTCTTAATAAAATCTTAACAAATGTTGTATAAACAACTGTACCATATTTTATTTACGGGGTATAATAATAATTAATTGATAGTACTAGCATGCCATTCAAAAAATGGCAAAGGATAAGGAGATTAAAATGTCAGAATTAACATTAGAAAAACAATCTTCTACCACTGATTTTGTAGGCGGCAAATGGCAGTCAGAAATCAATGTTAGAGATTTTATCCAGAGAAACTATACACCATACGATGGTGATTCAAGCTTCTTAGCTGGACCAACAGAAGCAACTACTAAATTGTGGCAAGAATGCTGCGATTTGTTCAAAAAAGAACGTGAAAATGGCGGTGTTCTTGATATGGATACAAAAATTGTATCTACAATTACTTCTCACGGTGCAGGCTATATCGATAAAGACTTAGAAAAAATCGTTGGTCTTCAAACAGACAAACCTCTAAAAAGATCTTTACAACCATTCGGTGGTATCAGAATGGCTGAAACTTCTTGCAAATCTTATGGTTATGAAGTAGATCCTGAAATTACAGAAATCTTTACTAAATACAGAAAAACCCATAACCAAGGTGTGTTCGATGTTTACACTCCTGAAATGAGAGCTGCAAGACATGCTGCTATTCTTACAGGACTTCCTGATGCTTACGGCAGAGGCCGTATCATTGGTGACTACAGAAGAATCGCTCTTTACGGTATCGACAGATTAATCGAAGATAAAAAAGAACAACACGCTTCTGTTGACGGAGAAATGACTCCTGATAAGATTCAATTGAAGGAAGAATTGGCTGAACAAATCAGAGCATTGGAAGAAATGAAAGTTCTCGGTCAAACTTATGGTTATGACATTTCTCAACCGGCTAAAAACGCTAAAGAAGCTATTCAATGGTTATACTTCGGCTACTTATCAGCAGTAAAAGAACAAAACGGTGCTGCAATGAGCTTGGGCAGAACTTCTACATTCCTTGATATCTTTATTGAAAGAGATTTGAGAAATGGTGTTATTACTGAATCTGAAGCTCAGGAAATGATTGACCACTTCATCATGAAGTTAAGATTAGTTAAGTTTGCAAGAACTCCTGAATACAATTCATTGTTCTCAGGCGACCCAACTTGGGTAACTGAATCAATCGGTGGTGTTGGTGTTGACGGACGTCACATGGTTACTAAAAACTCTTTCAGATACCTTCACACATTAGAAAACTTAGGTACAGCACCTGAACCAAATATGACAGTATTGTGGTCTAAGAGATTACCTCACAACTTCAAACAATATGCTGCTCATATTTCTATCAAAACTTCATCTATTCAATACGAAAACGATGATATGATGAGAGTTACTCACGGTGATGATTATGCTATCGCATGTTGTGTTTCATCAATGGTTGTTGGTAAAGAAATGCAATTCTTCGGCGCTCGTGCTAACTTAGCTAAGTGCTTATTATACGCAATCAACGGTGGTGTTGATGAAAGATTAAAAACTCAAGTTGGACCAAGATTCAGACCAATTACTTCTGAATATCTTGACTTCGATGAAGTTATGGAAAGATACGAAGATATGATGGAATGGTTAGCTGGTCTTTACGTTAACACATTGAATTGTATTCACTATATGCACGATAAATATTGTTATGAAAGATCTCAAATGGCTCTTCACGATAGAGATGTTAAGAGATATTTTGCAACAGGTATTGCAGGTCTTTCAGTTGTTGCTGACTCACTTTCTGCAATCAAGTATGCAAAAGTTAAGACAATCAGAGATGAAGACGGTATTGTAGTTGACTACGAAGTTGAAGGTGATTATCCAAAATATGGTAACAACGATGACAGAGTAGACCAATTTGCAGTAAATATTGTTAAGAAATTCATGAACATGATTAGAAAACACTATACTTATAGAAATTCTATTCCTACAATGTCAATCTTAACAATTACATCTAACGTTGTATATGGTAAGAAAACAGGTAATACTCCAGATGGAAGAAAAGCTGGTGTTCCTCTAGCTCCTGGTGCTAACCCAATGCACGGTCGTGATTCTCACGGTGCTGTTGCATCTCTAGCTTCAGTTGCTAAGCTTCCGTTCAATGATGCTCAAGACGGTATCTCAAATACATTCTCAATTATCCCTAATGCTTTAGGTAAAGATGATGTATTTATGGGCGATCTTGATATTCAATTAGATTGCGGATGCTGCGAAGGTACTTGCCAATAGTGGTAAATATAATTTTGACTGGTAGGTTTATCCTACCAGTCTGAATATAATAGAAAGGAACAATAAAATGACAACAACTCAACAAGAAGAAAATTTAATAAATCTTTTAGACGGTTATGTTGAAAAGGGTGGACACCACTTAAACGTAAACGTATTTAACAGAGAAACTTTGATTGATGCTCAAAATCATCCTGAAAAGTATCCTCAACTTACTGTTAGAGTTTCAGGATATGCTGTAAACTTCATTAAGTTAACAAAAGAACAACAAGATGATGTTATTTCAAGAACTTTCCACGCTTCTCTTGGTAACAACAGCTGTGGCTGCTAATTGAATTTAAATAAATTATTTAGAAGGAGCGGGAAAAGCATTAAGCTTTTCCCGCTCCTTCTATTAGGTAAACAAAAATCAAGGCGGATTTTATTTGTAAAATCCGCCTTGATTAATTTTATATCTTCCAGCTGTTTAAGTATTCTTCCTGTTCCGGAGTAAGTGTATCAATTTCGATACCCATTGATTGAAGTTTTAATTTAGCAATATCTATATCAACCTGTTCCGGAAGTGTATAAAGTTTATTTTGTAGTTTACCTTTGTTTTTAACTAAGAATTCAATACCGAGAGCCTGATTAGCAAAACTCATATCCATAACAGAAGCAGGATGACCTTCTGCTGCTACGAGGTTAACCAATCTTCCTTCAGCAAGAACGTATACTGATTTTCCGTTTGTAAGCTTGTATTCGTCAAGGAATGGTCTGATACGTTTAATTTCTGTTGTATATTCTTTTAGGTTAGGAACGTTAACTTCGTGGTCAAAGTGGCCGGCATTGCATAAGAAAGCGCCATCTTTCATTGTCATAATATGCGGAATATCTACAACGTGTTTATCACCGGTAACGGTTAAGAAAATGTCGCCTTCTTTTGCAGCTTCCGCAATTGGCATAACTCTATAGCCTTCCATTGCGGCTTCAAGAGCTTTAAGCGGATCGACTTCGCATACGATAACATTAGCGCCAAGAGCTTTTGCTCTAAGAGCACAGCCTCTTCCGCACCAGCCGTAACCTGAGATTACAACGGTTTTACCTGCAATAAGAATATTTGCGGCTCTCATAATTCCGTCCATAGCACTTTGACCTGTACCATAACGGTTGTCATAGAGGTGTTTTGTCAAACTTGTGTTAACTCCAAGAGCGGGAAATCTTAATTCGCCTTGGTTTTCAAGAGCTTGAAGTCTTATGATACCTGTTGTTGTTTCTTCTGTAGAACCAATAATATTTGCGGCCATTTCCGGTCTTTCAGCATGAAGTGTTGCAACTATATCACATCCATCATCAATAATGATATCAGGATTGTGATCTAATGCAGCTCTAACGTGGTCACGATATACTTCAACAGATTCTCCTGCGTAACCGAGAACCGGTATATCCCAATATTTTACAAGTGCAGCTGCTACATCATCTTGAGTAGATAATGGATTTGATGCTATTAACACTGCATCAGCTCCGCCGTCTTTCATAACGGTGCATAATGCTGCTGTTTCTTTTGTAACGTGAACGCAGGCAGATAATTTAAGTCCTGCAAACGGTTTTTCTTTTAAAAATCTTTCTCTAATCTTTTTAAGAACAGGCATATCTTTCATTGCCCATTCAATATTATTCTTACCTTGTTCAGCAAGATTAATATCTTTAATATCATATTTCATTTGAGTTGAGTTCATAACGTGCTTCCTATTCCTTTAAATTAGCAACACTAACTGTATACATTTTATCATCAACATGTACAATAGCCCATCTTAGAGGATTAATGTTGCGTTTTGTTAACTCTTCTTCTATATATTCTACAGAAGGTATTTCATTCTTTGGTATTTTAATTAATTCAGAAACAACTTGCATATAACTTTACTCAATTATTCTACAGTAACAGATTTTGCTAAGTTTCTAGGTTGATCGACATCCTTACCCAAAAATTCCGCTATGTAATATGCAAGTAACTGCAATGGAACAACTGCCAATGCCGGTGATAAAATTTCTGAAATTTCAGGAATTCTTATAATATAATCAAATAATTCATTTAATTTTGTATCAGAAGAATCTGTAAGTGCAATCATTCTCGCATTTCTGGCTTTTGCTTCTTCTGAATTTGAAAGAATTTTATCATACACTTTACCCTTCATCAAAATTGATAAAACAGGCATAGTTTCATCTAACATTGCAATAGGACCATGTTTAAGTTCTCCTGCCGTGTATCCGGTTGCATTTATGTAGCTTATTTCTTTTAGCTTCAGAGCACCTTCCAATGCTGTAGGATAATTTATACCACGAGCTATGAAGATAAAATCTTTAGAGCCTGAGAATGCTCTTGCACATTTTTGAATATCTTCTTTATGAGCTAATACTTTTTCAATCTTCTGAGGCAGAACTATTAATTCATGTTTTAAATCCTTCAATTCATTAACATCCATAGAACCTTTAATTTCAGCCATATAAATTGCAAGTAAGTAGAAAGAAATCAATTGTGCCATATATGATTTTGTAGCCGCAACCGAAACTTCAATTCCGGCATAAACGGGAACCAAGCTATCAGCTTCTCTTGCCATGGTTGAGTCAGGTCTGTTTGTAACGATTAAAATATGAGAACCTTTGGCTTTTGCTTGTCTAACAGCAGTAATTGTATCAGCAGTTTCCCCGGATTGTGAAACTCCTATAACCAAAGTGTTCTTGTCTGTAATTGTTTTTCTGTAAATGTATTCACTTGAAGGCTCAACATCAACAGAAATTCCGCAAAAATCTTCTATGATGTATTTACCAACCATAGCTGCGTGCAGGGATGTTCCGCAAGCAACAATTTGAATACGGCTAAGATTTTTTAATTTTTCTTTATCAAGAGTTACTTCCTTTAATGTAATTGGCTCATCCATTGCTCTTAATTTTCCTGATAAAACATTCCTTACAACATCAGGTTGTTCGTGAATTTCTTTTAGCATGAAATGCTTGTATCCCATTTTGCTTAATGCAACAGGCTCCCACGGAAGTGTTTCAATTTTTCCTTGAATTGGATTGTTGTCAATATCTATTAATTTCATTGAACTAGGTGTGACTGTAACAATTTGATTATCATCAAGGTACATAGCTTTTTTTGTATATTGAATTATTGCAGGAACATCAGATGCTATATAATACTCATTTTCACCTAAACCTACAAGTAGTGGAGCATTTCTTCTTGTTGCAACAATAGTGTCTTTAACATCTTGATGAATTACACAAAGAGCATAAGCACCTTCGATTTCTTTTGTAGCCAACCTTACAGCTTCTGTTAGATCTTTTGTTTTAGCAAACTTACTTGCAACCAAGTGCGCAACAGTTTCAGTATCAGTTTGAGAACGGAAAGTGCAACCTTCTTTTTCTAATTTTTCTCTAAGTTCTTTAAAGTTCTCGATAATTCCATTATGAACAACTGCTACTTTTCCGCAATTGCAAGTGTGCGGGTGAGCGTTTATAATCGACGGAGCACCGTGAGTTGCCCAACGAATATGACCTATTCCTATTGTTGATTTCGAAATTTCTGCATAATTTTTTTCAACAACATCTTTCAAATTTTGCAATTTACCTTCTGCTTTGTAGAGTTGAACTTTCCCATCAACATTTACAGCAACCCCTGCTGAATCATAACCTCTGTATTCAAGATTAGTTAGACCTTCAAGCAAAATATCAATGGCCTTCTTACTCCCGACATATCCTACAATTCCGCACATATATACCTCTCTATATTTTCCAGTCTAAAATGGGTATAATCCCATTACCCAATAATATTAGCATAAAATTTTATTTTTTCTAATTAAGATTTTCTAAAGAATTTTTTTATTTTGTCATACCCGGCAATTCCCGCTGTAAGAAGTGCTACACCTCCAAAAATTTTGAAGTATAAATTTCTGTTCAGGTCATGTTTTGTTTTTTCTTTTTGTGTTCCGACATAAATATCATTATTGATATTGTTAATTTTTTGATTTGCTTCTTTTTCCGAAAACAAATTATGCTTAGGCAGCGTAGCCGGCGGCTCGGCTACAGATAATTTTGGTCGCTTTACTTTTGATTGCGTAGTATAATGACTTTCTATAACACTATTTTGTACATCTGTCATCTAGAATAATTCTCCATATCTTAAAAGTTTATGCAATCGGCTTTTAGGTAAATACATCATCCCAATTTGCGCCGGAATATCTGGAATTTTCTTGTTAATGCATTCCTCCATATAATTGTTTGCCGCCTCACTGGTAAACCTAAACCCGAGTTTATAAAAGAATAACGCGGGTGACGACTCCTTCACAATTGGTGATGAAAATGTCACGATTCTACCCTGAGCTTTATTATCAAACATCGCTTTTTCTGCCAGATTTTTAACCGCTTCCGTACCCAGTCCGCATCTCTGCTTTGGAGATTGGATATAGTCAATTATGTAACAGTTTTTGAGATACTTAATTTTTCGCGTTGTAGGAGGGTTATATTCCATCGCAGAAAAGAAATTTCCTCCGGTATTGTCAAGCTTTTCTTCTACGATGTCAACATAATCATCGTCAATTTCGCCAGGAATAATTATATTATCTCCTCTTTTAATTTTTTTGACACGAATTTGCGCCTTTTCCTTGAGAGGAATTGATTTAAACCCTAAAATCGGGGGCATACTAAAGCTGGAGACCGATGGCGTAGGTTTAGCTACTGCCATCTGAGGACGCATGTCCACAGTCGTCGTAATATTATTAATCATACCTACCTAACCTATATTTATCTAACCTTACTTATATAAAGTATTGCTGCGTGAAAAAATTGCCTAAATATAAAAATGCTCTAAAATATTTGTAACAAAAATTTACAATTAAACGCCCCAAATAACCCACCTGTAACTATTGAAAACGGAATGTTTTTTTGTTATTTTGTGTATAGAAATTACTTAACAAAAATTTACTTAACATTTTGTAATATTTGGGCGTAAAAAGTTAAATTTTTTTGTGTGTGGTTTTTTATATATATAGAAATTATGTGTGAAGGAGTTCATTTTATGAAGATTAATGCAATTAGTGCTGATTATTCTGCCTTAAGAGTTCAACCAAAAGGAATTAAAGAAACTGAAACTGTAAATCAAGGGACAATTCCGAAGGGTTTTTCTGTAATTTCATTTAAGGGCGGTAATAAAGACCATGTGCTTCATGTCGTTGCTGAATGTAAACCTTTTAATCAGGCAGGTGGTGTTGCTACTGTAGTGCAAGATTATCAAAAATTAAACAATGTGTCACCGACTGAAAAAGGAAAAGCTGTTTTTGTAACTCCTTTTTATAACGGTGTTGTTAAATATGAATGTTCAGACAAAGCATCTGATTTTCAAAAAATAAAAGTGGATTTACCTCGTGTACCGGAAGGTTTGCCGGCAGATCACCCTCTTAAAGGTAAGGAAGGACAGCCTGTATATGTAAAGGCTGATTTATCAAAAACCACGCTGAAAGAAGCTTTGGAAGCCAGAAAGGACTATTGGTTACTGGAAGAAGTTGCTGATAAAAAAATGAAATGGGGTATGCAGGAAGATGCGCCTGTAAAATTGCTTAAAGTTGTTTCTGATGCTCAAGGTAAACCATTTAGCGATGAAGTTTTTATGATTTTCACAGAAGCAACAGCTTATGATCCAAAGCCTTATTCTGCAAATCAGTATTCATCTCAGGTAAAAGATATTGTAAGATCTTGGAATGGCGATCCTTATGCAAAATTTGATAAAGCAGTTGTTGAATGTATGGAAGATATTAGTAAAAAAATGGGAAATTTTGATCCAGCTACTGTTGTATGTTCAGATTCTCAGGCTGCTTATGTAACTCATTATATGGCTCAAAAAAATGCATCTGGTGTTGAGTATTTCAAAGGTAAAAAACCAATGCAGATAGGGCATAATTTAGGCGATGGGTATATTGGAATTACTTCTCCAAGAAACATGGTTGTAAATTTAAATATGTTTACTCCAGAAGAGCTAAAAGCTTTAACTAATTCTGAAGAGTTAAGAAATGCTATAGTTACAGGCGGAAAAGATGAAGATGTATTTTTCAGTAAATTGTTAGAAAGTATAAATGCAAAAAATAAATGCTCTGCTATGAGTATTCCGGTTCACTATGGAAAAACCGGTTATTTGCAAACATTTGGTGTAGTTTCTCAAGGATATTTAGATGAAATTGTTAAAAACAAAGAGATTGCTCCTTTCTTATATGAAGATTTGCAAGATTTAAAGTCAAGAGGGGTTGCTGTGGGATTAACAAATCCTCATAATGTCAACAATACAGCATTTACTAAAGTTGGGTTGCCAGGATATAATTCAGCGCAAAAGATTAAACTTGCCAATGGTGCTGAAGAAACTATTGAACCTTTAAAAATGTTTACAGAAAAGGATAAATCTACTGTTACATTGGAAGATTTAAGGAAATTAAAACGAGAAAATAAAATAAACTTCTTGAATAGATTTTCTACAAAATACGATGGAGCTCAACTTTGGAACGGTGGAAAGAAGAGTTGGGATGCAGCAGGCAGTGGCAGCTCTTTTATAAGAAAAGGTATGGCTGGAAATATGCCGATTGTTCAATGCATTGATGTAGATAAATATATAGAAAAGTTGAAAAAAGGTGAAGATGTAAAAGTTGTAGTTTCTTGGGGACGTGGTGATTTCCAAAAGGCTTTTGATGAAGCACTTAACGGATTTAAAAATTATGTGATGAAAACAGGTGATAAGGATACTCTGTTAATTGTAGGCGGTGACTTAAATAATGATAAAGTCGAAGGGCAAAAAATAAAAGATATTGCAGAGTTATTGGTAAAAGACCCTATTTTTAACGGTAGAGTTATGTTATTAGATGATTTTGCACCAGGTGAACCGATGGCATTGATGGCAGATGCATCTATTGCAACATCAAGAACTGCACCTTGTGAGTTAATTGATCTTGAAGCAAAAAAAATGTTATGTACTCCAATTGTTGCAAATGGTCAAGGTTTAGGACAAAAGAACTTTGATCCAAGAATTGACAATGAAGCTAATATGGCTGATGCATTCAAAACTAAACATCAATTCTTTGATTCAAGAGATGATATGTTAAAATCTGCCTCAGAAGATTCAAAAAATAGGTTTAATAAAGTTTATAATAAAGTAAAAAATGATATATCAACAAAATACAAAGTTGTAATTGGAGGCGATATTCCTCAAGAAAAACTGGAACTATTCTTGGAAGCTAATGATGATTACAGGAATGCACTAAGAAAATTGCGTGATGAAGTTATGGCGGATGATATAGCTGAATGCTTAGAGGAATGCCTTGTAAAACATCGTAATGATGATGTTGCTAAAACAATATTGAAAAATCAGGCTAATATAAAAACCGGTTGGGAAAATAACCAAGCTATAACTCGTTCCAGTGTTCCTACTGGAGAATTGTACAGACAACAGTTTAAAAAGGATGCTCACGATATTTCTCCAGATAAGGTTATTGGTCATAATATAAAGAAACCTGAAGGAGTTACAAGAGGCGGACATAGGACAATCCATTTCAACGGTAAAACCAAGAAAATTGCAGTAGCTGCTCTTGGGGTTGCTGCTCTCGCAGGACTTGGTATTACAGGGTATAAGTTTGGATGGTTCTCGCCGAAGTTTGAAGAAGAAAAGCCTGCCGGACATCTCTCTTGTGTAGGATAGTTGATACTAAAAGTTTTTATTATAAAATTGTTGTATGATTTTAAAAACTTTTATTGAACCACCAATTGATAATAATAATTATTTAATAATAGATGAACAATCCAAGGAGGCTGCTCTTGTGGATTGTTCTGCTGTTGATAAAGATATTGAAGATGCTTTAAAAAATGAGGGTGCAAAACTTAAATATATTTTGCTTACACACGGTCACTTCGATCACGTTGCAGGGATTAGACCTAATCCTGATGTAAAAGTTGTTATGAACAAAGAAGATTTAGGATGGCTGAACAAGGCTAATCAATATCTTCCAATGTTTGGTATGCCTGAAATGACGATTCCTAATATTGATATTTTTGTAGAAGACGGTGATATTATTAAATTAGGCAATCTTGAGATTAAAGTTCTTCATACCCCCGGACACACTCCGGGCGGAGTGTGCTACTACGTTGACGGGAAAGTGTTCTCGGGAGACACTATTTTTAGAGAAAGTGTCGGAAGATGCGACCTCGAAGGCGGTGATTTCAGCCAGATTGTTAAAAGTATTGAACAAAAGATTTATACCCTTCCTCCTGAAACTTTAATTTATCCAGGACACGGTCGCATGACATCAGTTGAGTGGGAAAAATTGTATAACAGGTTCTTATAATTTATATCCCAAGTTTTCGTGATATTGTGTTCATTTGTTTACAACTTCCTGCTATTGTTCTGTTGAGAATTTCTGACAAAGCACAAATTCCTGAAGAACAAATATTTCCGCTATTATTTTCTATAAGCTCGTTCAATATCAAGCCTAAGTGTTTTACATACCATAATTCAAGTCCGAGTTTATTCAATTTTCTACAAAGAATTTCATTCTCTTTTTCGTCCATAATTCCTCCTTTTGTAAAATTTTATGTAGCAAAATATTCCACTTTTCTCAACTACATTCCACATATGGCATACATGGTACGATAATAAGACATATTTGTCAACTATTTGTCATAAACGTATAATGAATGTATGGAGAATTATGTAAAAAAACAAATAAAAATTTTACTTTTACAAGAGGATATGTTGTTGAAGGAACTTGTTCCAATTTTGTCTGAAAAAACTGGCAAGCCATATTCTCCAGGTTCTTTGTCTCACAAGATTGCAAGGAACAGTCTTTCTTATAGTGAGATGGTGTGTATAGCTGAGATTTTGGGATATGAAGTTAAATTTGTAAAAAAACAAGAGGGCAATTAATTTTGCCCTCTTGCTTTTTTATAAGCTTTCATGATTATGTTTCTGGCTTCAATCGCCTGATCGTGAGTTAGTGGCGGAACGCCCTTTAGCGGATAATCAATTTTCAGATTTTCATATTTTGGAATTGCCAGATCGTGATACGGAAGAACGTCAAGAGCGGCGATATTGTGTAATCCTGCCAAAAATTCGCCTAATCTTGTTAAGTATTCTTCTTTGAATGTTATTCCCGGAACTACAACGTGCCTTACCCACATAGGTTTTTTGTTATCAGAAAGATATTTTGCAAATTCAAGAATGTTTTTATTGGAGTGACCTGTTAATTTTTTATGTTCTTCATCGTCAATGTGTTTGATATCAAGAAGGACGACGCTTGTGTATTTTAACAATTCGTCTATTTTAGTTGTGTTATTTTTATTAAACAGTACTCCTGAGGTATCGAGAGCTGTATTAACGCCCATTGCGTTAGCTCTTTTGAATAATTCTGTAACAAATTCCATTTGACAAAGCGGTTCTCCGCCTGTTACAGTTATTCCGCCGCTACAAAATTCCTTTACGCCTTTGTATTGTTCAAGAACGTCATCTACGGACATTTTGTGATTATCTCTAAATTCCCAAGTATCAGGATTATGGCAATATTGGCATCTTAGCGGGCATCCTTGAGTAAATACTACAAATCTTATTCCGGGACCGTCTACGGTTCCGCAGCTTTCTATTGAATGAATATTTCCATAAATTTGTTCTGTCATTTTTATTTACCTCTTTTATCAAATTTTATTTAGCGAACTTTGTTTTCATTTCCGTTTATCAAGCGCTTAATGTTTTCTCTGTGTAAGTAAACAATGTATATGGCTCCAAGTGCGCAATAAGCAACATAGGCAATTGGTGAATGCAAGAAATACATTACGAATGGAGAAAGCAGAAGTGCTATAATTGAGCCCACTGATACGTATTTTGTAAAATATGTTATAATTCCCCAAACTACTGCAATAATTAGTCCTGCAATCCAGTTAAGAGCAAGTATTGTACCGACTCCTGAGGCAACTGATTTTCCGCCTTGAAATTGAAGGAAAATAGATTTGCTGTGCCCAATAATTACACCTATAGCTGCAATAACTGGAATAAGTCCAAGAGTTATGCCAGTTGTTGCAAAAACTTTGGCTAAAATTACTGGTAGAGCGCCTTTTAGGGCGTCAAGCAACATTACTATAAAAAAGTATTTTTTACCCAATACTCTTTTAACATTCGTTGCTCCTGTAGAACCTGAACCTACTGTTCTTATGTCTTTGCCGGTCTTAACTTTTACTATTATATAGCCGGTTGGAATTGAGCCGATTAAGTACGCTATTATGGCTGCAAGAAATATTTCTATCATTAAGTATGACATATAATTATCCTCCAAGTCATTATTATTATACTGCAAATTTTATTATACCAAAACATTTGCAAAATACATAAATATCATTTAAAATCGAGTTATGAATTATAATTTTTTAGATAGTTCGGTTGATCTTGGCAATATGAATTTGCCTGAATCTGCTTGTATTAATCCTTTCCTTTTGAGGAATAACCGTGATGATATAATTAAGGGTCTTGAATTTTTAAATTCTGACGGGACTTTTCTCTATGTTCACGGGTTTTTAGGTACAGGGAAACGACAATTTATTAATTATTTATCCGAATTTTTTGACAAAGAAGTTATCAAACTGGAGTATTATTGCAAAGTTTCTACTGTTTGTGATGATATATTACTTTCTTTTATTGATACTATTGAAAAGAATTCTATTTCTAAAGCGGTTAATCTTAATGCAAAAGTTACGACACTGACTGTAAAATTGCACCAATATATTACGTCTATTAAAAGACCTTTTGTAATTATTCTGCATTCTTTTGATGATATATCGGAAAATAATAAACAGTTGGTTATTGATTGTTTGGAAAATGTTGCAAAAGAATCTAATATTAAAATTATAGCCTCGACAAGGGCCATGAAACCTGACGTTTTAGGAAATTTAAGATTTGATAAAAAGATATTTTTGAAGGCTTTATCAAAAGATGTGTTCAAAGACTTTATAAATTCTTATAACATAAGTTATACAGATACTGTGTTAGAAGATTTTTATAAATATACAAGAGGGTATTATTACTATACGGCACTTGCTTTGAAAATAGTTCAGGCTATGAAGATATCTTTGAGTGAATTTTTGGCGAAATTCAACGCTTCCGGGATGAATTTTGATTCTTATTTGGGATTAACATATATAAATTTGATACCGACAACTATCAGGAATTTTTTCTGGTTTTTAAGAACAATAAGACACGGTATATCAATTAATGCGCTTGCTGTATTTGAATTATATGATGAATTTTCAATAGAGTATTTAAAATCGAATTTGATGATATTTTTATCCGGTGAGATGGTTTATGTGCAGGATTATTTTCAACAAAATATAGATATTTCAATACCGGCAAAAACAGAAATAAAGCTTCATAAATATATTATAAGTATATATGAAAAGCAGTTGAAAGAGCCATTACAGACTCGTGAAATCATGATTTCAAGGCAGGCATTAAGAGCCGAAATTGAGTATCATAACAAAAGGGTTGAAGAACTTGAAAGTGGAAAACACCAGCAAGAACAACAAATAGAGCCTACAAAAAATGTGGTTTCGCATGTTACAAAAGAAAGTTTTGAAAAATCACCTACTATTGATGAAAAGTTAAAAAAGGCAAGAAAACTCGCTGAAGAGAAGAAGAATACTGATGCTATAGAAATTTATCTTGAGATATTAAATTCTCAGGAAACGGATTTACATACTTTAATTGAAGCAAGATTGTCGCTGGCAAGGTTGTATAAAGATATTGAAAATTATTCTATGGCACAACATTATTATGAGCTGGTTGAAAGTTTTTATAAAAAACATAATGAGGTTATAAATCTTAATTATTTGTATTATGAGCTTACGGATTTGTACTATTTAATGTACAAAAACGAACGTGCAATTGAAACGATAAAAAAAGTTATTTATTCGGTTGATACTCCGCAATCTTTAATGGTATCTGCGTGTACTTTGTTAGGTAATATTTATTCTGATATGGATAATCCTGATGAAGCTTTCTCTTATTATCAAAAGGCTTTAGATTCTCTGGATGAAAATACGGATGAAGAAACTTTAGCGGAATTGTATTTTAAGTATGCGTTAGCAAATGATGATAAAAAGGATGAGAAAAAGGATGAGAAAAAGGCTTTAGAATATTATGCTAAGTGTATTACAATTGGCGGTAACAATCAATATAAAGCTTTAGCGTACTCGAATATGGGTTCTTGTTATTTTGATAGTGAAAATTATTCTGATGCCAGAGATTGTTTCCAAAAGGCTTATAGTCTGGAAAAATCACGGAATAACTATGACGGAATTTTTTATACAGCTTCTTATTTAGCAAAAATTTGCCAAATAGAAAACGATAAAAAAGCTTTGGACTACTTATTGGAAGCTAAACAGAGTGCTGAATTTATTAATGAGAATTTTTACATGCTCGAAGCAACATTAGCATTAGGTGACTATTATTACAATAATATTTCAATGAATAAAAAAGCTTTAATAGAGTATTTTAAAGCAAGAAAGCTCGCAAGAGCTTTGGGTAATGCGGTTGATATGTCTAAAATAGAAGCTAGAATAAAAGATATGCGGTTGCGTATGGCAAGTGAAGTTTTTGATGACATAGAGAAAAATTATGGATAGTACTGGTTTTGAGATAAAAGCAAATTTTGATGAGTATAAAAAAGTATTTCTGAAACAGAATGCTAAGTTAAATCTTATTTCTAAAAATGACGAAAAATTCCTTTTTGAAAAACATATTTATGATTCTTTAGCGATAAAGTTGTTTTTTGAAAAGTACGGTATTAAAAGCGGAAAACTTTTGGATATCGGATGCGGCGGAGGGTTTCCTTGTGTTCCGATAGCTATTGAATTTCCTGATTTTGAAGTTGTGGGTATTGATAGTATAAGAAAAAAAGTTAACGCTATTGAAGAAATGAAAAAAGCTCTTAAACTTGAAAATTTGAGTGTAATATGCGACAGGGTTGAAAATGTTAAGGGTGAAAAATTCGATATTATAACCAGTCGTGCTGTCGCTGATTTGGGTAAGATTTGTGAATATGCTCTTCCATTACTCAAAAAAGACGGTTATTTTGTTGCGTATAAATCTAAAAAAGCTCTTGAAGAATTAGAAAATGCAAAGAAGATTTTGGTAAAATATAAAGCAAAGGTAAGAGAAATTATATCGTATCAACTACCTTTAAGCGAAGTGTATGAAAGAAATTTAATAATTATTTCATTTTAATTATTGAAGGAAGTTTCTTTATTGCCTGATTTAGAAAATATTCCGCAAGGGAATTTGGCAAAATTTCTCTTTTAGCTTCTTCTATCTCGTACCATTTCCCATAATCAACTTCTTTTGATAATTCAAAATTCTCATCTTTTGTTTGAACAATAAAATTATTTATTAGCGAATTCGATTTTTCAAAAAATTTACTTTCATTAAAATGGAAAAACTCAACTTCAAGATTTGTTTCTTCTTTCAATTCTCTCTTAACGGTTTCTTCCAAGCATTCGCCTCTGTTAACATATCCTGCAACCAAAATATTTTTATCCCGCCCATACTGTTTGATGAGAAGTATTTTAGAAAAATTTGGGTTAAAAACAATCATACTTACTGCAGAATTGAATATCGGAAATCTAAATTCCTGGCATTTTGGACAATATGGCACCATCCCCTCGCTTATTCCGCAATTAAAACATTCCTTTTGTATGAGTTTTTCTCCGCATTTATAACAGTATTCCATTTTTATTCTTTACTTAAAATATTATTTATCTTTGAAATAACAAAACTTATAGCACCTCTGTTTTTATCAAAAACATTTTTGCAGGCGTTCTTTGTATCAAGATAAACTTGTTGTTCGCTAAGAAGTTTATCTATGTACTCATAAAACTCTTCAGGAGTTTGTACTACTTTACCTGCACCTGATTTGCACAGTACTTCATAAATATCTTTGAAATTAAATACTGCAGGACCTGATACAACTGGTTTTTCAAAAATTGCAGCTTCTAGCGGATTATGACCACCTGTATTATTAAAACTTCCTCCAATAAACGCAATGTCACATATTGAATACATTTTCTTTAATTCGCCCAATGTGTCTAAAATAATTACGTCTATTGATGAAGAAAATTTGCAATCCTGAGAGCGCAAACCAAAAGATAAATTATGTTTTTTGACAATATCCTTAATCTCCTCAACGCGTTCAAGATGTCTTGGAGCAATTAATAGTTTTAAGTCGCTATGTTTTTGTTTTAATTTTTCATAAGTAGAAATTACAATTTCGTTTTCAGGTTTGTGTGTACTTCCTGCAAGAAAAATTCTATACCCGCTCTGGCCTATATCAACTTTTTCTTCTGTAGGTTCAATATCAAATTTTAAATTTCCCATAACATCAGCTTTGTTTTCATCAAGTCCGATTGAGATGAATTTGTTTTTATCTTCAATACTTTGAGAATAAACAGCTTTGTAATTTGCTAGAACTATTTTGAAAAATAATTTGGCACGCTTATATGAAGAATATGATAAATCAGAAATTCTTGCGTTAATTATGATAAGCGGAATATTTCTTTTTTTGCAGCTGTAAGCAAAATACGGCCAGATTTCCGTTTCTGCAATAATAGATATTGCAGGTTTTATTTTTGATAAAAATTTGTTAACTGAAATTGGTGTATCAAAAGGAAAATAGGTTACATAATCTGCAATATTTTCAAATTTCTTTTGCGCAATTTGCTGGCCTGCATAAGTAAAAGTTGTCACAACAAGCTTATGCTTTGGATATTTTGATTTAATTTCCTTTACCAAATTTTCAATAGCAAGTGCTTCTCCTACAGAACAGGCATGGATATGTATAACTTTGTCTTCTTTGCTGAATTCTCTTACATTACCAAATTTCTCTTTCCAACCGTGCGATTTTTTATGAATTACACGCTCAACAAAATAAAATGGTAAAAATAAATAAAATAAAATTGTTACAACTATTTCTAAAAGAAGCATACTTCCACCTTGCAAATTTTTTAATAATTATCCCCAATATTTATCAAGCCACTTGGTTGGTTTAACGTATCTTAGCCCGCCTTTACCCATAAAACCTTTATAAGCCTGCTCAGGTGTTGGTCTTCCGTGGAATACTATAATTTTTGCTTCTTGAGGATCTCTTGGCATCTTAAAGAAATTCAGCGGGAATGGCTGCAGGCAGTTTCTTTTAAAACTTACACACCAAGTTTTATCCCAATATTTCAAAATACCTTTTCTTTTCATTTCGTATGATAGAAACGCTTGTTCGTTTTTATAGTCGTGTCTAATTTCGTTTCCCAATTTGTAGAAGTTTTCTAATACATCGGGGTGTTTTCCTACTTCAAAACGAAATACAGAGGAATTACCGATAATGTCGTCAGGGAAATCCCAATCTTTTACTATAAGAAACTCTCCTTCTGCTTCGAAAAACGGAGCTAAATCGCTTCTTATTACAATATCTAAGTCTAAAAATAATGCTGTACCTTCTAAATCGGCAAGTTTTTCGTTGAAAAGTGATAATTTCCTCCAACCCTTATCACCAATATTAGGATTATCTTCGTAAGGAGGTAATTCTCTGGTTTCGATACCTTCCGCTAAACCTTCGCTATTGTCGGTAAAACAGATAAAACGATGTGGCAAAGAAAGATTTTTTTCTACCATCTTGTACAATCTGTTAACGTATTCTGGTCCGAATTTTGTACCCCATTTGATACAAATAACATTTTTTGTCATACTCCCTCCGAAACTTCTATAGACACGTGTTTAATTATATGACAAATACTGTATTCCGTCAAACCAGATAAAGAAATTTTTAAAAGAAAAAACAAAAAAAGAAAGGACAAAAAATGTCCTTAAAAATGGTAAGTATATTAAAATTGTAGACTATATTCTTTAGAACCCCGCAATTTTCATCCGTGAAAAAAGCGGGAATTTTTTATAGATAATTAAGCAAACTCATTCCCATAGAAGCAGATGATACCTGCAAGCTTGCTTGATAAGCGTATTGTGCCATATACCAATCAGTAATTGCTGTTGTAATATCTACATCTTGAATTTCTGATAAATAGGCTGTCAAATTTGTATTATTGGTATCAAGAGTAGATGTTGTCATCTCCAAACGGTTATATACACCGCCGAATTTAGTTTGTTCTTCGGTTATCATTTTCATCGAAGAGTCGAACATATCTAGTGTAGAATTCATTTGTTCATAACCTGCTTCTGTGTCGCCATCAAGAATCATTTGTATAGAATTACTTAGAAGTTTCATTGCAC
The DNA here is from genome assembly GCA_944323165.1 of Candidatus Gastranaerophilales bacterium. Lineage (GTDB taxonomy): Bacteria > Cyanobacteriota > Vampirovibrionia > Gastranaerophilales > Gastranaerophilaceae > CAG-196. Next base: position 35,625 of record CALURK010000015.1, read on the forward strand.
CTAAAACGCCGGAGTATTCTTCGTTTGCCACAGAAACTTTTAAGTCAGCGGTATCACCATTGTATGTTGTGCCGTCCTCATAAGCATAAGTTTTACTTCCATCAGCTTCTATTGTTTCTATAACTTTTTTACCGTCAGCATCTGTAAAAACATTTTTGCCGTCTGCAGTTTGTTCTTGAATTGCTTCATAATACCCAAAAACTCTATCACCGGTTGTATTTATAACTTCAAAAACTCCATCAGCTACTTCTGTTTGTCTTATGTAATCAGGATTGTCATAAGGAGTTCCGTTGTAAATTATATTTCCGTTTTCATCTATTGTATATGGTGTTGTTTTAGTATTTGCACCGCCAAAAATATAATTATCATTATATTCAGTATTGGCAAGATCCACCATTGTCTTTATAGTTTCGTCGATTTCGACTTTAATAGCTGCTAATGAATCATTTCCATAAGTTTGGTTGCTTGCCTGCACAGCTTTGTCCCAAGCTGAAGATAAGTAGCCGGTTGCCAAGCTCATTAAATCATCAAGTGCGCTTAATTCACTTTTTGCCATCTCAACATTGGTTGAAAACGTGTCGATTTGTCCCAATTGTCGGTTAGTATTTATGATGTTAACAGCTGCAATCGGATCGTCTGTTATATTCATAACCTTGTGACCGGATGTTAGCTGTGCTGTTATTTTATTGTAGTTTATAAGGTTTTGTTGCATATCGGCAACAAGTTGTGCATATTTACCGCTAGTTGAAATTCTATCTACCATAAAACTAACCTCCTAGTGTCATTAAAGTGTCTAAACATGCGTTACAAGTGTTGAATACCTGTGCTGCAGCTGAATAGGCAGTTTGATATTTAACCAAATCAACTAATTCTTCGTTTAAGTCAACTCCTGTAGCATCCTTAATTTTTGACTCTACTGAATCAAGGACTGATGATTGTGTGTCATAAAGAGTTTGTAAGCTGCTTCCTGCAGAAGCGATTTTACCAACCATTGATGTATAAAAGTCTTCTATAGACATTCCGTTTAAAGAATCTTGTTTAGTGTTTCTTGTGCCCAACATTGCCGCAACGTTTTGAGCATTACCGACGGCATTTTCATCAAAGTTTGCGCCATCTTCAAAATAAGCGCAAGATATATTCCAAATGCCGTCTTCTGTCAGCAATGAAGGATTGAGTTGAATATTACCGGCTGTAATTCCTGTGTTTACGATATTTCCGTCTGCATCTGTTGTTACAAATAAATAGTTATCATCCGGGCTGTCCATTAATTTCCCTGTATCATCAGGATTAATGCAATAAGCGCCTTCTCTTGTATTTAATTCATTAAATATATCAGCTACAGCTTGGGCCAGTGTATTAAGGCTTTTCATAACCGTTCCTGCATTTGTTTCCCCATCTACTGCTGTAGCTGAATGTAACATTCCTCCAAGAGTGCCTTCTGTAATAATTGAATTTGCATTTGACATTACTACAGCACCGTCTTCCTCCGGATTTATAATGCTGATAACAGCATTTTCCCCATCCCAATCATCAGGATAAGCAATCGGCGGATTTTGTGATTCACAATAAGATTTTGCAGTCTGAATATCAAGCTCTCCAACAACTTTTGCACCTCTTACAAGATCAACATTTCCTATTGAAACTCTTACTGCACCATTGTGAATTTCTTCTACATCAATGTCTACAAATTGAGCAATATCGTTTAAAATTAAATCACGCTTGTCTAATAAATTATTTGCTTCTAATGTTCCTGTTTGTGTTACCATTAGAGCTCTGTTAACATCTGCCAATTCTGCTAATTTGTCATTTAATGCAGAATATTGAACATATATTTGCGAACTTTCTAAAGCACTTTGTGATTCGCCATCTCCAAGAACTTTCGATGTTAACTGTTCTAACTCTATACTTTTAGAATTCATTGTAGAAACTAATGTCTTTGCTGTTTCTATAAAATTAGTTCTTGCTGTTGAACTTGCCGGGTATTCGTTTAAGTTATTTAGTGCTTCATAAAAGTCTGATAAGGCTGCGTCCAAACCTTCGCCTTCTAAATCGTCAAAAATATCCGCCAAATCTCCAATTGCATCCAATTGTTGATCAAGAGTATTAAGGTGAGAAAGCTGATCTCTGTAATAATTGTTCAAGTATTCATCATTATAACGCATTACATTGGCTATCATAACGCCGCCGTTTGCACGGATTTGGTTATTTACGTTATCACCGATGGCTCCTGCAATATTTCTTGTAGCTAAATTTACACGCTGCTTGTGATATCCTTCTGTATTCATATTTGCAACGTTATGGGATACAACACTTATTGCTTTCTCGTTTACAGAAAGTGTATTTGCAGTCATATTTAATGATGATAACAAACTTGCCATTGTTTACCTCTTTTTATCTTTGTGTGTAGAAATCCCTAAGAAACCAGAATATGTAGCTGGATTTTCTTAGACTTCTTCATTTATGGTCCACATGTCATATTCATGTGTGTCTGTCTTGCCTGCTCCGTTATAATTACATCCTTGAGGAGCAAATGCATCAATAATTGTTTCCAACATCTTGTTAGAAATTATGATGCCATGTTTTAGTAATTCCACATTTTGATTATTTAATAACGTTAACTCAGGAATAATTTTACAAATCTTTACTTTTCTCTCTTTTAAAGCTTCCACATATTCAGGTGCTTCTTTAGTTGCAAACTCAATAAAACCAGACATGTTGGTGTCTTTGCCAACCATTTCAATTGCAAGATTTTTTCTTGACTCATTCAGTTTTGTTATCTCATTATTGAGTGCCAAGATTTTGTTATCCAAAACTCCCAAATCATCAGGTTTTGATTTTTTCAAAGTTTCTTTTTTATCTTCGAAAAGCTCTTTTAACTTTGTATATGCTCCGAGTTCCTTATCTAATACTTCTATTAAATTTTTAAAGAGTTTTTTATCCATTTTATCCTTTAATTTTCTTTTTATACTGTTAGTTATACTAGAACAGATATTTAACAAATCTGTTGAAGATACCTTCGTTCTGGTTTCTGGAGATTGCACCTCTGCCTGATAGAGCAAATTGTAAGTTAGAAACGTTGTATGAATAAATTTCTCCGTTAGCATTCAACCATCTAGGATCAACAACCCCTGTTACTATAAAATCCATTCTTTCATTACCGTTTACAAGAGTCTTTTTGCCTTGAACCGCTAAATTCCCGTTAGGAAGCTGTTGAACGACTTGAACTGCTATTTGATCGCCGAATGTTAAAGTTCGACCGCCTGTTGCAGAGTTGGCAACTTCATTTGATCCGCCAAAGCCGTCTGAGTCTTTCAATGAAAAACCAAACCACTTGTTAATAAATGAGGTGAACGTGTCAACTGTATTTGAAGATTTTTCTGATGAATAAGTTAAGCTATCATTTACGGAGATGTTTTCTTGCATAATTATTGATATTAAATCTCCGATTTGATGTGCTTGAACTCCTCCAAATAATGATCTTGGAACGCCTGCATAATTTTGGGTTGCTCCAAGCGTGAACAATGATTCTGCATTTACGCAAACACTTGTCATCATTAATATAGCAATTATGGTTAATACTTTTTTCATTTTTCCCCTCAAGTCTTTAATTGGCAAATTCCCCAAACTTTAATATACAGTCCCTTAGCTTAGCAAAGATACTCCGCTATAACACTTCTACCGTATAATAGACCATATTTTATGTCATCATCTGAAATATTGAATTCGCCTACTGTTTTTGCGCATTCTCTTACTTCATTGACATCAATCATTTCAAGAAGTGATTTCGCATTGTTGGATTCAGTACCCCCTGAAACTTCTTTTGTTTCAGCTCCTTCATTAGTTTTAGGAGGAGTTTGTGCTGATTTGAAAGCACTTAGCGCGCTGAATTGCTGTACTGAATTATTTTGTCCTATTGATGATAACATTATGGCTCCTATTTTTTTACTCTTGTGAGTTTGCTTTTTTTATTTCTCTTAAATATTTATTTACCCGCCAACATATTTTTCCATTTGTCTGTAGATTTGGTCTGCAAATCCGAATGATGTTCTTGGATTGTTTGCAATATCTCGTCCCATTTGTTGATAAACAATTGATTTAAAGGTATCAACATATTGGCTTTCTTTGCCGAACAGTCCGTTTTCTCTATCTACGGTTTTGTCCATTTCTGACAGCATTTTGGTTATGAATATTGATTCAAATTCTGTTGCGGCTTTTCTTAACTGCTCTTTGGAATCTCCGGATTCTTTGATTCTGTTATATAGAACTTGATCAGAGTTTACTGTCTGAGCATTGTCTAATCCGTGTTTTATTAAATCTATTGTAGGTGTTGAAAAATCCATTTTTTCGTTCCCTCTTTATATAATTACTAAATCAGCTTGTAAGCTTCCTGATTTTTTGAGTGCTTGAAGTATTGAAATCAAATCAACAGGTGCTACTCCGATTGCATTCAAGGCTCTTACTAAATCATTAAGGTTGCTGTTAGCAGGCATTGTAACTAAACTACCAGGTGTTTTATTTATCTCAATGTCTGCGTTTTCAAAACCAACAGTTGCACCGTTTGCGAAAGCATTTGGTTGAGAAACTGCATTTGTTGTAGAAACCGTAACAGTGATATTACCGTGTGCAACGGCTGCAGGAAGTAGTTTTACATCAGCTCCGATTACTACCGTTCCAGTTCTTTCATTTACTACAACTTTTGCTTTATCCATAGTAGGAGATACTTCTAAATTCTCTACAATTGATAAGAAGTTTACCCTATCATTCATAAATCTTGCAGGAATTTCTACTTTTACTGAGCTTCCGTCAATTGCTTGAGCGGGTGCTACTTGTGAAATTGTTTTTGCTATTCTTGAAACAAGTGTGTAGTCAGAACGATCAATAGAAAGCGTGATCGAATTTTCATCTCCGATTTCTGTATAAATATCACGTTCGATTATTGCACCACCTGGAATTCTTCCTGTTGTAGTAATAGCTGTTCTTGCAGAAGAACCTCCTGCTGCTTTATTAATACCGCCTACCGATAACGGTCCTTGTGCTACTGCAACGGCTTCTCCGTTTGGAGCTTTAAGAATAGTTTGAACAAGAACACCGCCTTCTAAGCTCTTACAGTCTGCCATTGCTGAAACTGTTACATCGATTTTGTCACCGTTTTTGGCAAACGGAGGCACTGTTGCTGTAACAATTACTGCAGCTGAAGCACCTTTTTGAATGTAGTTTTCTTGTTCAATTACTGTACCGAGGTTTCTTAATAACATTTGGTTTGTAATCTGTGTTGAACGGGAATTATCACCTGTTCCGGGTAGACCAACAACGACACCATATCCTACTAACTGGTTTTCTCTAACACCTTTTATATGTGTTAAATCGACGATTCTTACTTTTGCATCAATAGCACTAGCAGGCAATAATCCCCCTATAATCAACATCATTATTAATAAAACCGATAATATTTTTTTCATAATACTTACCCGCTTTCTTTCAGGATTACATGAATAATCCTTAAGAATATACCTTCCCCATTAAAAGTCTACATTGTATAGTTTAAAGCATCGAGCAGGATAAAACATCAATCATATGGAGGAAATCTTGCCGGGGTGGGTGTATTTGTTGTTTTCTCGGTATGTTTTAAAGAGAATTTATTCCCTCCCTTGAAAGTGGAGCGGATTTAAGACAGGGTTGGGGTGGGGTTAATAGAGATTCCGAAATGAATTCGGAATGACAAAAAATCCTTTTTAAGATACTTCAAACTATTTATATACAAGCTCCCCTCCCCTTGAGGGAGGGGGATTGGGGGTGGGGTTAATAAAGATTCCGAAATGGATTCAAAATGACAAAAAATCTTTTTTAAGATACTTCAAACTATTTATATACAAGCTCCCCTCCCCTTGAGGGAGGGGGATTGGGGGTGGGGTTAATAA
>CALURK010000016.1 GCA_944323165.1 Candidatus Gastranaerophilales bacterium
GGCTAAATGATTATTACTTATATTAGTTAGAGAGTAAGAGGTAAACAAGAAAGAAACTGTTATGGAAAATATTTTTATAATTTTGTTAGGTTTATCAATGATATACATAGCATCAACAAGCCGTTTGGCAGCTCATGTTAATATGTTAATTATTCAGGGTTGGTTGTTGTTTTTGGTATGTCTTTCAGGTTTTGCCAAAGAACCTTGGTTTAATTGGACAATGATTTCTGGATGGGATTCTATAGTTGCAAATATGCCTCATATTATCGGTTTTTTGTTTGTAATTGTTGAAACTCTTATTGTAAAAGCTTTTGTTATTCCTTTATTTTTAAGAAAAGTCGTTAAAAAAACTAACGCTCACAGGGATACGGAAGCCAATATTCCACATTTTTATTGTCTTGTAATTTCAAGTGTTATTTTATTTGTAGGATTTTTGATTGCTAATATTGATATTCCTGCATTTAAACTGGTTTCACCTATGTATTTTGGTGTTTCAAGTGCAATAATTATTACAAGTTTATGGTTAATTACTATTAAACACAAAGTTTTATCAAATGTAATTGGGTTCATAACAATGGAAAATGGTATATTTTTGCTTTCTCTTTCTGTTGCGAAAGAAATGCCGATTATAGTAAACCTTGGTGTTTTGCTTGATATATTCATTGCTGTATTCATACTTGGTATGTTGGTTAACGAAATCAGCAATGAGTTCGACGATTTGGAAGTTTCACAGTTATCAGATTTGAAGGATTATGAATACAATGATTAATTTAATTTTATTATTTCCGCTTGTTGCGTGTTTAATATTATTCATCTTTAAACGTAAATTTTTGAATAATTTACTTATATGTTCATACGCAATTATACATTTTCTTGTATCATTAGCTATTTGTTTTGATTATAACTTTTTGCCGATGATAAAACCTTGCAGATTTTTTGCAGTAGATAGCACTAACAAGATTTTCTTAATGATTATGTCTGTAGTGTTTCTTGCTGTTGCAATTTACAACGTGGGTTATTTGAAAATAGAAAAATCTTTAACAAGGAAATTAAGACATTATACTTATATGGTTTTATTTTTCGTATTTTCAATGACTGGTACTATTTTAAGTTCTAATTTGGGCTTAACTTGGGTATTCATTGAAGGTACAACATTGGCAAGTGCTTACTTAATTTATTTTCATAAGACAAAGCATTCAATTGAAGCTGCTTGGAAGTACGTATTTATATGTTCAATTGGTATTGCTCTCGCTTTCGTTGGAATTATTTTGTTGACGGTTGCAACGGGAGATGTAAATACTTTATTCTATAAAGATTTGTTTGCGAATGCTCAAAGTTTTAATCATTTCTGGTTAAAGTTGTCATTTGTATTTATATTGTTTGGTATAGGAACAAAAATGGGTTTGGCTCCGGTTCATTTCTGGCTTCCTGATGCTCACGCCGAAGCTCCTTCTCCTATATCTGCACTTTTATCTGCTACACTTTTAAATTCAGCTTTCTTAATGATTTTAAATGTGTTTAAGATTATGGTTATAGCTGGTTGTGACAGCTACGCAAGAATTATGCTTTTGACTATGGGCTTTATTTCATTGTTTGTAACAGCTGTCTTTGTATATCATATTAATAATTACAAAAGAATGCTTGCATATTCTTCAATAGAAAATATGGGTATTTTAGCAATTGGTACGGCTCTCGGAGGCGTAGGTGCTTTAGCTGCAATTATACATATGATTGGACATTCTTTAATAAAGGCTTCATTCTTCTTAACTTCAGGAAATATTCTTGAAAAATATGGTACAAAGAAAATCAAGCCTGTTAAAGGACTTTTGAAAACAGATAGAAAAACAGGTTGGTTATGGGTTGCTTCTTTCTTGGGTATAGCGGCTTTCCCTCCGTCTGTATTATTTATCAGTGAATTTTTAATAGTAAAAACAATGATAGTTAACCATCATAATGTTTTATGTGCATTATTCTTATTGCTTTTGACAATCGTACTTTACGGCTTAGGTAAGGCTGTAATAAAGATGGCATTTGCATCTTGCAAAGACGAAGATTGTCAAAATGTTAATAAAGACAAATTTAGTTGGACAATGTATGCTCCGCAAATCGTAATGTTAGTTTTGGCATTTGTTATAGGTGTTTATATGCCTGTAAGCTGGGCTGTTCCGCTTTTGGATGCAATAAGAGGTTTATAGAGTATTAACGAGTAGAGAAGGTATTATTTTATGAATTGGGTAATAACTGAAAATAATAAAAGAATAAATGCGGCAGATGTTCCTACAATATCTGTTGAAGAAATTAAGTCTGACGTTGAGCAGATGAAGATGAGGGTTGTAGGTTTCTTAGGAAAACAAGAGTTTGAGAATGTAAGGTTATATGTAATTATGGCTGACGACAAAGTTGGTAAATTATATGTAACATCGACTGTCTTTCCTCCTAATGTTAAATCATATCAGTCTTTTACACAAACTATGCCTGCTTTTCATAAATTTGAGAGAGAATTTTATGAAGAATTCGGAATAGAGCCTTTAAATCACCCTTGGTTAAAGCCTGTTCGTCAAAATCAGGATAAGTATCCGTTTTTTGAAATGAGTGGTGATGAGGTACACCAAGTAGCGGTAGGACCTATTCACGCTGGGGTTATAGAACCCGGACATTTTAGATTTATGTGTCACGGTGAAAAGGTTTATGATTTGGAAATAATGCTTGGGTATCAACACAGAGGAGTTGAAGAGTTATTCTTAAAGAGTAAAAATTATAATAACAGATTAGCTGAATCAGTTTGCGGAGATTCTGTTATAGCATACAATATGGCATATTCTCAGGCTATGGAAGAGTTATCAGATACTAAAATAACTTCAAAGGCTCAAATAATAAGACGTATTGCCTTAGAAATGGAAAGAGCTGCTATTCATATTGGTGATATGGGTGCTATTGCAGGGGATATGGCATATCTTATGGGTGCTTCAATTTTCGGAATAACAAGAACCCTTGTTATCAACACAATGTTAGAGATTTCCGGAAGCAGATTCGGAAGAGGTCTAATCAATGTTGGGGGTGTTAACTTTGACATAGATGATAAAATGGCTGACAAAATAATTGATATGTTGAATGGTGTTGAAAAAACCGTTGATAGAACGACAAAAGTAATGCTAAAAACCCCGTCTTGTATTTCCAGAATGGAAAGAACCGGCGTTGTTAATAATGAGACAGCAAAATCTTTAGGTGCTGTCGGTATGGCTGCTAGATCTTCTGGCGTGGAACTTGATTCAAGATTTGATTTCAACGATAAGTGGTACAAGTCACTTGATGTTCAAAAACCATTTAAGGCAACTGGTGATGTTCAGGCAAGATTTTTGTTAAGATACAAAGAAATAAAACAATCGATACAAATTATTAAGAAATTGCTTGAAAAATTAAAGGATTATTCAAGTGAGGCTCTTATTGTTAAACCGAATAAGGAACTAGCACATAATTCGCTTGTCGTATCTATTGTAGAAGGCTGGAGAGGTGAAGTTGTTCATACTGCAATTACAGGCGCTTATGGCGAAATTTTAAGATATAAGATTAAAGATCCGTCTTTTAATAATTGGTATATGTTAGCAATGGCTGTTAGAAATAATGGTGTTTCAGACTTCCCTTTGTGTAACAAGAGCTTTAATCTTTCTTATTGCGGAAATGATTTGTAGAAGGATTTTTGGAACTCTTTCTATAAAGTTGCAAAATAAAAATTTAATGAGGTAAAAAATGTTTGATACAATAAAATTAAAATATTTTCAAGGAAATCAATTTATTCCGGATATTCCAAATGCTCCGATGAGAAGCCAATTTCGAGGTTTTCCTATTCTAAAGCAATGTGGCGATATTGATGAAAGTGTTTGTCCGACAGGGGCTCTAAAGGCTAATCCTTTGTCTATAGATTTGGGCAAATGTACTCTCTGCGGAAATTGTAAATGTAAATCAATTCAATTCAGTAATTATTACAAGCTTTCTTCAACTTCAAGAGATAGACTTATTATAAGAGAAGATATGACTCCTGATGAGTTTGAGAAGGCTGCAATTGAATCAAGAAAAGAAATTAGAAGAGTTTTTTCTAAATCATTAAAACTTAGACAGGTTTCTGCAGCAGGTTGTAATGGCTGCGAAATGGAATTGAATGCTTGTTCTAACTGTAATTTCGATATGGGAAGATTTGGTATTGATTTTGTAGCTTCTCCACGCCACGCGGACGGCTTAGTTATAACAGGTCCAATTTCTGAAAATATGGCATTTGCACTTGAGGATTGTTATAAATCTACTCCTGATCCTAAAATTGTTATTTTAGCCGGTGCTTGTGCAATATCAGGAGGAGTTTTCCAAAATTCATCAAAATTGAATAGAGAATTTTTGGAAAAATATCCAATTGATTTGTATATTCCTGGATGTCCTGTACATCCGTTAACTTTTATTAATGGTGTACTTGATTTTATTTCTAAAAAGAAATAATATGTGATAATGAATAAATTTTCAGTTATAATACCTACAATACAGAGGACTCTTAGGGTATTACAAATTCTTTTGCAGGTTTTGACGGAGGATGTTTGTGTAGATGAAATTTTGGTAATTAATAATAAACCAAAAGTTCCTTTGGTATTGCCAAAATGCGATAAAATAAGAATTATTACTCCTGCAGAAAATATTTATGTTAATCCTAGTTGGAATTTGGGTATCTCAGAGTGCAGAAATGAAAATTTTGCAATAATAAATGATGATATACTAGTGTGTTCTGGCTTCATCTCTTCAGTATCAGTATCAGATGTATTTAATAGTCCTGAAACAGGTCTTATAGGCGCTGCACAAGGTCTGGATATGAAATTTTATAAAAAAGAAGAGGAAATGGAACTTCCTCAGAAATATTCAAATCTTCAATTCATTCCGCTAACAAGATATATGTCTACGGGTGACTGGGGAAGTGTTATCTTAGGTAAAAAAAGTAATTATTATATGATACCAAATGAGCTGAAAATTATTTATGGTGATAATTATCTTTTGTACAAAAACCAAATTAATGGAAAAATTAATTATAAAGTTTCTGGAATGCCTTTTAATCATTTACATTCTTTTTCAAGTAGCAGCTCTGAGTTTTCTAATATTATTGCAAATGATATGCTTAATCAAAAAAAATATATCGTAAAAAAACAAAATGATAATAAAAATATTGATGAAAATAGAGTAAAATATAAACTCGATTTTAGGCAAAATGTTTGTTTTCTTGAATATTGTGAAAATAATAAAAAAAGTATATCCTGTTTTAAAAAAGATATGGATGCACAAAATATGGAGAAGCTTTTGTCAGAAATGATTCCAGAAATTGAGAAGCTATTGTTATGCCAAATTATTGATAGGATTATATCCCAAAATAAAGTCGGTTGAGTTCTGCAATATTCATTGCACCAAGCCGTTGTTCTTCCATTTCACTTCTACTTACAGATTGATTGTCTTGAACAGCTTCTATGGGTTGAACTTGTAAAGCTTGTTTTTGTTCTTCTTGCTGCTTGTTCTGAATTTTTTGTATGAGTTCAGCTTTGGCTTGTTCAAGCTTCGTTTTATCAGCATTTTTATTTCCGCTTGGTGAAATTCCTAGACGCATAAGCTCTTGGAGTATCCTTTGATACTCAGGATCACTATATGAATGAATTGCACTTATTGCTGCTACCAATTTTATACACTCCTAAATGTAAAGAAAGTTTATACTTACTTAATTCCACTAAACGGTCGATTTATAACAATAATTCATAAATATCTTTACAAAAATTTACGAATACGTTAAAATATAATATGTTAAGTTAATATTTTGTAACAAACTGGCAATAAAATTTGTTTTGGATTTTTACATAGAATATAATGTCAGAAGTACAGTAATATTACAACCCAATAATAAAAATTAGGAATACGGAATATTTATGAAGAAACAAATTAGTTATTTGCTCGCAGCTCTATGTTTATTTTCAATAAATCAAGCGATGGCAGACCCTATGGCAGGAACAGTTTTGCCTGCTCAAGTACAGTCAGAATTAGGCGGTTATAACCCTGGGGCTTTTAATGCGACAGAATTGCAAAATATTAATCATTATGAAGTTGATAAGAGTTATATCCAGTCATTTGATGATGTAACTAAAGATGAACAGATTTATGATGCAACTGTTGAGGAAAATCAAGCAAGAGAAGGTGTTTTGTATAACCCACACTTTCTATTACAGAAGATAAATTTTGAAGGAAATACTCAGATTCCGACAGAAGAACTTGAAAAGTTGGGTTTGGAAGTTTTGGGTGAAGATATTTTCTTTGATGAGTTATTGGAAGTTTGTCAAAAAGTTACAAATTATTATCGAGCAAAAGGTTATTTGACTTCTTATGCAACAGTTCCGCCTCAGAGAATTGTTGACGGTGTTGCAACTATAAAAATTGTCGAAAGTAAAGTTGGTGAATTAAATATTGAAGGCGAAAAGTGGACCAGAGAATGGTACCTTCGCCATATTATAATGGGAAAAGCAGGGCTTAGAGAAGGCGATGTATTTAATGCTAGAAACCTTCAAAGAGCAATGAAAGAAATTAACAGAGAAGACTACGTTCAAGTTCAAACAGAGGTAGAAAGGCAGCAAGAAGGTGATGAAAATACTGCAATCACATTGAATGTTCGCGATAGATTCCCAGTGAACCTGAATTTCTCTTATGATGACTACGGTCGTTCATACACAGGTGCTCAAAGAGTTTCATTCCTTGTTGGTATGGATAACCTTACAGGTTTAGGCGATAAAATTTATGGTGGTACGATATTATCTTCAGGTGCTACGGGTTGGATGGCTGGATATTCACTTCCTGTATCATCGTATGGAACAAGATTATCTTTCGATTTTTCTGATTCTCACGTAAGATTAGGCGGACCTTATAAGAACCTTAATGTAAAAGGTAACGCTCAGAGCTATTTCTTCAAATTAACGCAGCCTCTTATTCAAACTGCGAAGTCTGATTTGATATTGTATACTGGTTATGATTTTGTAAATGCAAATACATCAGCTTATGTAGCAGGAAATCCTTTGAGATTATCTAATTATAATTTGCACGTATGGCGTTCAGGCTTGTATGGTATGACTGATGATAATTATGGACGTTGGATTGGAAACTTCGGGTTTGACTTTGGTTTAACAGGTGACGGTCACGGCGCAATTCAGGATACAACATTCGTTAAGTTTACTGCCGGTGCAACTCGTGTTCAAAGACTGTTTGGGCGTGGTTTAGGTATTGTAAGAGTTAATGGTCAATATTCTCCTAACCAGTTATTCGCAGCTGAACAAATGCAAATGGGTGGTCCGTATACATTAAGAGGTTACCAACCTGCTGAATTAATCGGTGACTATGGTGTTACAGGTACTGTTGAATATAGATTCCCTGTTCCGTTCTTAGATAGAGTTCTTCCTAAATTAGATGAAAGATTAAAATTAGCCGTATTCTATGATTGGGGCTGGTTGGGTGAAAATGGTAATATTTATAATTATCCTCAATCATTCTTACATTCAGTTGGTTTCGGTACATATATTAACTTTACAGATTGGTTAACTGCTCAGATCGGTGTCGGTTTCCCTCTTGGTAGAGATTATAACGAAAATACAGCGAGATTCTATTTCAGTGTTAACTCTGATTTAGATAGGTTGATACCACTTAGAAATCCGGAAAAATTATAGAGAAATGTTAATAAAAAAAGAAGAGCCTAAAATCAGGCTCTTCTTTTTTTATCTTATAATAGTTTGTTCTCTGTCGGGTCCCACGCTTATAATTCCAATAGGAGCTCCGATTAGATCCTCAACTCTTTCGATGTATTTTTTTGCATTTTTCGGCAAATCTTCGTATTTTCTAATATCACTTATCGAAGTTTTCCATCCTGGCATTGTTTCGTAGATTGGTTCAAGGTATTTGTGGATAAATACGTCTGTCGGATAAGTTGTGTATACTTTATCATTTCTGCAATCCTTGTATGCTGTGCAAATTTTTATTTCGTCAAAGCTGTCGAATACATCAATTTTAGTAAGAGCAACGTTTGTAATTCCTCCTACTAAAACGGCATACTTCATAATTACTGAATCAAACCAACCGCATCTTCTCGGACGGCCTGTCGTTACTCCAAATTCGTGCCCAATGTCTTGTATTTTTTTGCCGGTTTCGTCTGTAAGCTCTGTAACAAAAGGTCCTTCTCCAACCCTTGTTACATAAGCTTTTGAAACGCCTACTACTTCCTCTATCACACAAGGGCCATATCCGCTTCCGGTGGCAGCACCACCACCAATAGGATTTGAACTTGTTACAAAAGGGTACGTTCCGTAATCTACATCAAGCATAACTCCTTGAGCGCCTTCAAAAAGAATTTTTCTGTCTTTATATCGGTTTAATAAATCTTGCCATTCAAAGCAAACGTAAGGCCTAAAGAGTTCTGCATATTTTTCGCATAATGAAATTATACAATCTTTTGTATAAGTTTCTAGTCCATATACGTTTTTAAGCATCTTATTTTTTGTCGGTAGAAACATTTCTATTTTTTCATTTAGAGCTTCAAAAGAATATAAATCTTGAATTTTAAACCCTATTCTCGCATACTTATCTGTGTAAGTAGGTCCAATCCCCTTTTTTGTAGTCCCTATTTTACCCTTCCCTGCATTAGCTTCACTATAACCGTCAATTTCTATATGGTACGGCATTGTGATGGAAGCTAGAGGAGAAATTTTTAAATTTTTAAAATTAACTCCTTCTGATTTAAGTTCATTCAACTCTCTCTCAAAAGATTCAGGATGTATAACTGTTCCTGCGCCAATAAAACAGATGGTGTCTTTATATAAGATTCCTGAAGGGATTAGATGAAATTTGTAAGTTTTTCCACCGGTAACAACTGTATGCCCGGCGTTACATCCTCCTTGATATCTAATAATTAAGTCAGCATGAGAAGCCAGCAAATCTGTAATTTTAGCTTTTCCTTCATCTCCCCATTGAGCCCCAATAACAACAGTATTTTTCATAACATATCTCCATATAAAATAAGCCGGTTTTTAATCCGGCTTTTAAAAACTTGTTTAAGCATTTTCAGCTTTTGCTTTCGCTCTGGCAGCCTGTTTAGCTTGCACATCAAGCATTGAGTTATGGGCTATCATATATACAGAGCAAATTTTATAATTTTTTAAATACCACGCGCAGTTTTCTTGCATACAAACAATTTCAACTTGCGAACCTACGCTCATAAGCGGGCATAAAGGTATTGCTTTTTCTTGATCACGAGGTGCCATTAATTATCTCCTATATTATGTTACTTAGCTAACTTAAATAAATTACAGTTTTCACTGCGTTTTCGTTCTTGATCTTTATAAATCTTTGTTCTGTTAATAACTTCATCAAAGTCAATTTCGTGTGCATTAAAATCAGGTCCATCCACACAAGCAAACTTTGTAACTCCGCCAACGGTAATTCTACATGCGCCACACATACCTGTACCATCTACCATAATAGGATTCATGCTTGCTTCAGTGTATATGCCTTTGCCTCTGGTTAAATCAGCGACAGCCTTCATCATTGGCATTGGTCCAACCGCAATTGCGTAATCAATCTTTTCTCTATTCATGAGTTTTTCAAGAACTTGCGTTACAAAACCTTTTTCTCCAAGCGAGCCGTCATCGGTTGTAATGAACAATTCTGTGCAAGCATTTTTCATTTTATCTTGCCAAAAAATCAAATCTTTAGTTTTTGCACCCATTATCATATAGACTTTGTTACCGGCATCCTTGAAAGCTTTTGCAATTAGATAGCAAGGCGCAGCTCCGTAACCTCCAGCCAAGCAAACAACTGTTCCATATTTTTTTATATGTGTAGGCTGACCGAGAGGACCAACTATATCAACAAGTTCATCTCTAACATTAAGGCTTGCCAATTTTTTAGTCGAATATCCTACTGCCATGAAAACAAGAGTAAGAATTCCTTTTTCTTTGTCTACATCTGCAATTGTAAGTGGAACTCTTTCGCCATTTTCTTCTGCTCTGAAAATTATAAATTGCCCAGCTTTAGCATTTTTTACCACATAAGGCGCTTCAATTTGAATTTCGTATTGATTTGGACATAATTCTTTTTTTGATATAATTTTATAGCTCATCTAATAAAGCTCCTCTTTTACAAAGTCATCATATCACAAATATTATGTACACTCAATAGCATAACAAAAAAAAACCTTTCTGTTTTTAGAAAGGTTTCGGAATCTTTTTAATTAATTCCTCATGTGTAGAAGGTTAGTGTGTAGGTTGTATGAAAGGTTTTTATTATGATTCACGTTTGTATATATATATAAAAAATAAAAAGTATAGAAAATTTCAAAAGTTAAGAATATTGTTACAAAACTTAAAAAATATTAATAAAATAAAGGGGGTTGAATTTTTATTTTTAGCGTTTAATAATGGGATGTAAGCGATAGTATCGCGGGATGGAGCAGTCTGGTAGCTCGTCGGGCTCATAACCCGAAGGTCGTTGGTTCAAATCCAGCTCCCGCAACCAATTATAAAAAAAAGACTAGGTTACACCTAGTCTTTTTTTTGTTGCTGAAAACGCTGAAAAATATTTTATGCAGGGTTTACAAACAATAGTATATATGCTATTATATAATCAGGACTTAATGTGTCCTCCGTTTAGAAAAACACTATAGTGATTATATACTTAATTAAGAGATAGGCTACTGATTTATGAAAAAAAATTCGTGGATTCATGGTTTCACTTTGGCAGAAATTCTTATTACACTGCTGATTTTAGGGTTTATTGCTGCGCTCACAGTTCCGATGTTAGGTCTAAAAAAACAAAAACCTACTTCTAACAAAGGATATCACGGAACCGTAGAGTGTTTTTACATGCCCAAAACAAATCAACCAAATCTAACGGTTCCGAATGCACCTAGTATTAATTTAGGTTCCAATGTTAGTTATGATTGGGGAGAAAAAGAATTTGAATTAAAACATTATGAGGCAGATAATTTTAAGTATAAGAATGGAAAGCCGGCTTCAGAACTTCAAACTGACTCTATAGCTTGCTATTTTAAGGCGCCTGTTACGGGGTCTTTTACAATTCAGGCCATCGGAGCCGGCGGTGACGGAGCTTATGATATAACTTCTGCAGGACAGGTGCCTACTTATGCAGCAGTATTAAATAACTATGAACTTTACAAAGATACTTCAAATCATGTGATGGGATACATCCCTGTTGGGCCTGCTTTCTTGTCAAGCATAGAGAGTGATCAAACTCCGAATTGGGTAAGAGAAGAATGGAATAAGCAGTGGAATTCCAGTTCTACTCCAATAATAGAGTATACTGTACAATCACCATTAGGTTACCCCGGAAAAGATTTATGCGATGTAAAAAGAAATGACTACATAGGAGAAATCTACCAAGAGGAATGCATCAAGCTATGTAGCAAAGGGCTTATGGATGCAACCTGCCCTCACCAGTGTAAAATATACATAAAGGCTGATGGCGGGGCATCAGGCAGAGGGGCTTCATATACAGTACCTGTGCAATTGAAATATAGTCCTAAAGGAGAGAAGGACAACGTTCAGTATAATATTACAGATAGTGAAACTACTTTAAGTTTTGCGGATAATAAATACATCACATTATATCCGTCCGGCGCTGGCGGAAATGCCTATAATAGTGGCGGTACTGGTGTTCCGGGAACGTCTGGTGTAGATTTTAAAATTCCGACTAATTTGTCGAGCAATAATGACAATGTTGTGATTAAAGGGTTAAAAGCTGCACGAGCTGTTTTGTCGGGTCAGCAAGCCGGGCTTGTTGCATGTCAAAACCAAACTCAATTAAGAAAAAAAGGTAGTATAGTTGTTAACATTCCTGATGCACCAGAAAGTAAAGTTGCTGTAAAATACGAAGCGTACCAACCTGCTATAAGAGCAACATTTGGTGAAGCAGGCGGTGCTGCAAGCATGCAGTTGATTACAATTGAAGGCGTGAAAAAAGGTACCGAGTTTAAACTTATTCCTGCAAAAGATTGGAAACAAACTACAGAAGTCTATATGAAAGTTGTAGATGCTAATAATCCAAGTAGCTATGAATGGAAACCTATATTAACAGGACCTTCTGGTGCAAAGGGTGCAAGTTATACAAACAAACTTATTTCAATGGAAAATGGGGATTTTCCTTTCCCAACTGATTATTATCCTAGTAAATTCACGTACAGAACCCCAGCTGTAAGAATAACTCCTAGTTCAGGACAGGGATTTGCGAGTCTGCTTGCGTCAAAGATGACTGAAACAACTTTGCAAATAAAGGATTTAGTATCTGCAGGTGCAGTGTCCTCTGCAGGGGCGCTGTCTTCTGCAGGGGCAATGTCTTCTGCAGAAAGTGTCGGTGTAAGCAGCGGCTCTTCCAATAGCCAGGCTGCTGGAACAGGTCCTATGCGTGTTGGCTATGATGGTAAAATTCCTTCTGGCCATAGATGGCTTCCTGGAATGGAACCTCCTTTGTTCGAGGAGTTTGACACAAGTGATATGTATCAATTGATTGATGTTACTGTTCGTGTTACGGGATGTGTACCTGGACTAGGCTATGTTGTTGGTGGCACAGGTGATACTGGTGGTGGTGATAACCCGCCCCCACCTGAAGAGAACCAAAATGCAGAATATCATACACAGCGAGGCGTGTATCCGTTTATACCTGGTGCAGGCGGCGCTGGCGGATACCCATTGGTTGGATATTTAAACATGGTTGCAAAGCACTTTATAAATGGGTACGCTACTTATAATGAGTATATCTCTGTAGGTTCAGAAAAAGAGATCAATGTATATCCTTGTTACTCTGTTCTTGAGCCAAGTGGTGCTGCATATTGTAAACCTACAAAAGGTCAACCGGGAGCAATAGTAATATCATGGTAAAAAATGGATTCTCATTGGCCGAAGCTCTTGTAGTTATGGCTATAATTTCAATATTTTTCGCTTTCGCTTCAAAAGTTATTACGACTAAACCAAAAGCGATTAAGCAAGATACTCCACACGGGTATTTTGAATGTTACAGAAATGGCTCTACTGGTCCTCTTATGCAAAATTACGTTTATGAGGGCGTGATAAAAGAGCCGGAGGAAGTCTCAGTTTGTAAATTTAAACCTCCTGTAGGTGCGGCATTTTTTAATATAAATGTTTATGGACGTTTTTATAGTGCGTTTGAACCTAATATTACGAATGAGATTTCTATAACAGTAGCTCCACATACTGGGTACATTCAGATGACAGTAGACGGAAGTGCGGTATCTCTTCCTAGTAATTCTTCTTCTGCTGATTATGAACAATTGAAGGAACGTATAAAAGTATTTTTAGAATCAAAATATCCAGAGTCGGGTCTTTATAATAATGGAAGTTTCAACAATGGTATAATGATAAGCTGGTAAGAGGAAGTATATGTATAAAAAGAACAAGAAATCTGGTTTTACTTTAATGGAATTGATGGTGTTTTTGCTATTTTTATCAATAGTTTTTGCAGCCGCAACTCCAATAATAACAAAGCGTATAAAATTGCCTCAAAAAGTTTATCACGGCAGATATATTTGTTATAGAGATAGTGATGGAGTTTTGCGTGAAGCGAGGTTTAATTCTACTAGAATGTTACCAAGTGAGCCTGTAACAGAATGTTCTTTTACTCCTCCTAAAAATGCATCTATGTTTAAAATAGAATTGGTAGGTGCAGGAGCTGGCGGTATTAATTATTCAGATATTGTGGAAGACAATGATATTAGAGAAGGAACTTTTTCATACAGGAATGGTTCATATCAATATGTCGGTGACAGGTATGCTAATTTAACAAATGGTCAAATACGTGCATTTTTGCTTGGTAAGAGCTACCGCATATCTCAAAAAACAGGTGTTGGTGGTGTAGGACAGAATATATATTCTCAACTTGCGGATGCTAATTTTGATAACTTCACTTATGATTATGTACCAACGGCTCTTGTTAAATGTTACAATCCTGATGGTACAATATGTGAACAAGTTCTCAGAGCAGCAAAAGCTCGTATAAGATCACTCTATGCTAGTAAATTTGGTACTTATTCTACCAGAAATTGTGCGACCTCTGTTGGGTGGTTAGATGGTGCTGTTTCCGGGGAAGATAGTGAATGTTATATAGCTTATGATGATCATTTAGTAAGTTATGTTGATGATGTAATATCAGTTACTCCGGGTCTAAGAGTAGTAAAGGGCTCTGATTTCTATAGTATAACAGGCGAAGCTGGAGATTCTAACAACGGCGTTAATATCCGAGAGTCAAAGCAGAGATACATATATGTTGAGGGCAAGGTGCCGTTTAAAGATACTTCTAATAATGATATACCTTTAGATAGTACTATAGGTTACCTGAATAGTTTATTTGGGTCATACTTGATAAAAGGTTCAACTGGAACAGCAGGTGCTACTTGTGGGGGTTGGAAATATTCTGATCCAGAGGATGGTAATAGCTATTTATTGTCTAGTCCTGAGATGGCGTCACTTTCCCATTCGGGTGTTTATTATGGTGAGAATGGCGGAGATGTAGAAAGATATGCAGCAATCAGGATATATAATTCTTGTTTTACTAATCAAACAAGATCAACTGGTGGTAAAGGCGGTTGGATTGCAACTGATTTAGAAGCGGCATCTTCAAGCCAAGTGTATGCAAGTACTGCTTCAGGTAGAGAAGGAATAACTCCTGCTCAAGGATACATTGTTCCTTATACTCATTACTTAACATTGCCTGCTGATTATGCTATAACTGGTGTTAAAAGTTTTGGTATTACAGAAGACAGTAATAATCCAGGAGACATGATTCCGGGGATTGGAATTGAAACTGATTTAAATATAAAACATTACAAAATTGGAGAAAGCGGCTCTTCTGCTGCTGATGCTAAAACATATTATGTACCATCTTTGGGAAGTGATTGTAAGTTCTCAATTCCTTCAGGTGGGCCTGCTGTAGAATACAGTAATGCAACACAATTCTTAATAAAAGATTTGGAGAGTTCTTTAGCCGTAGGCTTGACCTGTAATTCCGGCAATTTAAGGCTTGTAGGGACAGGTGGAAAATACAATGTTACATTAAAAGAAGAGACATACAATCCTTTTGATTACATCGATATATACAATCAGCAAGTAGATTTATCAGGAATACCTTCTGAATATAAAGTCGAACCAAAAACTCCATCTATACCATACACTAATTCTTCAATATTCAATAAGTTTAGAAGTGGAATTTTTGACCAAATCGGTTTGGGCGGAATGGGTTCTATTATAACAGACAAGTGTACAGCACCAAAGGGTAGTTATAAATTGTCCAATATTTATAATGGTGTTTTTGAATCAGGTAGTGGTTCAAGGATTTCTATTCCTGGAGAAGAATGTAATCCAGAAGAAGATATTGCAAAAACAAAAGCGCAACCAGGAAGAGGCGGAGCTGTTATTATTTCTTGGTAAGTGGGATAATTATTAGACCTTAAGTTTTTAAAATATAACAAGGTAACTAGTGTCTACCTTGTTATATTTTTATTTTTCTGCCTCTTATTTTTAGATTCTTAAAAGGCAATTTTTTAAAAGTATTTTACTTTATATAGGAAAAGGTATTAGGAGTTTCAACGATATGCCAGAACCTATTATTAAAAATAGTGTCACGATTAATTCTTTTCAGAGTTTGGATGGTAGCAATTTAACCATTGGTGGTGTAGAACAGAAATTTCCCTTCAAAAAAGCTTCTGTTTCGACTTTTTTAGGGGTTGGAACAAATTTTGAAGACAATACAAACTTGGTTTTTGATGTTAAAGGCAGTGTGAATTACAATAAAACTTTAAATCAAAATTTAAGAATAAGAAATAATATTAACGGGGATAACACAACGACTCAAATAAGATATTCTCCCATAAGTGTTAATGTTCCGATAGGGGAGAATACAAGTTTTTATGCAAATCCTCATTATTCAGGCAAATACAATTATAAAAACAAAGAATGGACACATAGTGCGGGTGTTTTTGCGGGTATTACCAAAAAATTCGGAATGACTTCTTTTTCAATCGAGGCGCAAAGATACAATGTGCAGGATATAAAAAATAATTCCGGTGAAAATTGGAGTTTTAATGCTATTTTAAGTTATAATTTTTAGCTATTGACTGAGAGTAACTGTCAGGTAATATAATTTCATTAGGAGGTGTTTATGACAAATAGAATTATATTAGAGTTGCCTGATAAACGAGAAGTTCTCAAGGATAATTTAAGTTTTATACAAATAACTGGAGAAAATAACACTGTTAGGTTAAAAGTTGATAAAGAAGAAAATTTTGAAGAGCAAAGAGGTTTGTTAATAGCAGTTTTTGGAAACAACAATAATATAGATATCGGCAAAGTTTTTTATCCATATAATGAAACAATAGGTCTAACAGGTCTTACTATAAATATCGGAAATCCGCCGGAAGATACAATCGATCCGGGAGTTACCAGATATGCAAGTAATTGCTCTATAAAAATAGGCGATAACATAATTTTTTGCGGAGCAAGATTATTTTTGCAAGATGATAATACATCTATTTCAATAGGAGATGACTGTATGTTTTCTTGGGGAATTGATGTATGGTGTACTGATGTCCATACGGTAACTGATTTAGAGGGTAATCCTTTAAATTTTGGGAAAAGTATTGAAATCGGAAAGCACGTTTGGGTAGGAAAAGATGTTAAAATCGGCAAAAATACGAAAATTTCAGATGATTCAATTATAGGTTGGGGAAGTATTGTAACCAAGAAATTTGATGAGACAAATGTTGTAATAGCAGGAAATCCGGCCAAAATAGTTAAAAGAGGTATAAATTGGAATTTCAGAGATTTGCAGAATTACCAAATTTATAGAAAATCTATCCAAACTTCAACTTAAGTTTTTTTGTATTATGATAATACAAAGAACAGTTAAGATATTGGAGAGATAAATGGAAAAGACTATTTTAACAGGTGACAGGCCTACCGGAAGGCTACATTTGGGGCATTATGTAGGTTCTCTAAAAAGACGAGTAGAACTTCAAAATTCCGGAGAATACAAAAATGTCTTTATAATGATAGCTGATGCTCAAGCTCTTACGGACAATTTTGATAATCCTGAAAAAGTCAGACAAAATATTTTAGAAGTTGCCTTAGACTATCTTTCTGTCGGCTTAGATCCTAAGATCTCTACTTTATTTATCCAATCTCAAATAACAGAACTTACAGAATTAACTTTTTATTATATGAATTTGGTAACTCTTGCAAGGTTGCAATTAAATCCTACTGTGAAATCAGAAATCCAGTTAAGGAATTTTAAAACGAGTATTCCGGTAGGTTTTTTGTGTTATCCGATAAGCCAAGCTGCTGATATAACAGCATTTAAGGCAGATACGGTTCCTGTTGGAGAAGACCAGCTACCTATGATAGAGCAGACAAGAGAAATTGTGAGAAAATTTAATCATATTTACGGAGAAGAGGTTCTAATTGAACCAAAAGCACTTCTTCCTGATAATCAAGTCTGTATGCGCCTTCCGGGTACTGATGGCAAAGCTAAGATGAGCAAATCTCTTGGTAATTGTATATATTTATCTGATACAGCTGAAGAAGTTCAGAAAAAAATAATGAGTATGTACACAGACCCTACGCATTTAAAAGTTTCTGATCCAGGTCATATAGAAGGTAATACAGTGTTTACATACCTTGATGCTTTTTGCAGACCTGAACATTTTGAAAAATATTGGAATGAATATTCTTCTCTTGACGAAGTAAAAGAACATTACCAAAGAGGCGGTCTTGGAGATGTTAAGGTAAAGAGATTCTTAAACAGTATTGTAAATGAAGAACTTGAACCGATAAGAGCAAGAAGAAAAGAATACGAAAAAGATATTGAAGGTGTTTATGAGATCTTAAAAGAAGGAACTCAAAGAGCCAAAGAAGTTGCGTCTAAGACCCTTATGGAAGTAAAAAATGCAATGAAGCTTAATTACTTTGATAATAAGGAACTTATAACGGAAAGATTATTGTCTAAATAGTTGCGACAGGGTAAAATATCTGTTATTATAAGGGTATAGTTGGAACAGAAGGGCTTATTATGCCTAAAAAGAAATTAAAACACATTACTCCCGAAAATTACCTAAAGTATTATTACGATGTCCCTCACGAGGGAAAAACTTCTGCGGGTAAGCCTCTTAGAAGGCTCAAAGATATTACTTGTCCTTATCGCGGAATAAAAATAATTCCTACTGATACGATAAAAGGTTTTGAAAAGAATTTATCCAGATGTGTAACCGCAAAAGACGGAGTAGAATTACTTAGTAATTACCAAAAATATATGCTTCCTGTGGAAAAATCCATATTTGCGATATTTAAAGATTTTGTGAAAATTAATCCTGAAGATGATTTACAGAATTGCCTCCAGATGATAAAAACGAATTGTCTAACGCGTTTAAAATTGGAAGAAATGGAAGTTTTAGATGATGTTGACAGGTTAACAAGAAGGCTTTCTCCTCAAACAGCATTGAAAATAAGGGCTAAAACTACAAAATGTAGGCAAATAATTATTAGCAGCTCTTCTAAAGATACTTTTAAGCGTAAGACTTTTTTAAGTTCGTTGGAGGAGATTATTCCACATGAAAATGAGCGAGAAATTTTGAGTAATATAAAAAACAAAGCTCTTTTTCTGCCGACTTCTGAAAGCAGCAGAAATGCTTTTGTTGTAAAGTATTCCAAGCGAAGCCAAACGGAAATAATAAGACGTATTTTTATAGCGTCAACAGGTTCAATAGAACATGTAACTCCCGCATCAAACGGGGGGTTGAATACAATAGGGAATTTCCTTTTAACGACAGCAAGCGGAAACAGGTATCGTGAAAATATGCCGATGTGTGAATACATAAAACGTCATCCCAAAATTCCTCAATACATGCAAATGTATATTGATGACATTATAAGAGAAATTCATAAAGGAAATTTGCAAGGAAATGAGACTTATCCGTATAAGATAAAAAAGAAATTGTATGAAGAATCTTGCGGTCGCATAATGATAAGCCTTTCCAAGTATAAATACACGGAGGAAGAAGCTGCAAAGGCTGTTGAAGCTTACGAACACAGGTATGAAAAGCATTAAAATTACTAAAATTAAATGGTTATTCTCTAGTTGCTTTTTTAACTTTCAAAACTTTATTTTCAACTTCAAGTTCAACCTCATCTTCTTCAGGATTAACATCAAGAAGTTGAAGTATTGCTTTTTGTATAAGTAATGCCCAAGCATTTCCACTTTTATATAACTTCTTTTTCATAAAATCTCCAAAATATATTTACACTAAATTAGTTATCTTTTCAACAATTTAAATTTTTGCATAGATGTAAGAACAAAGATTATGACAAAAAGAATGTAGGCTAGAGCACAGGATTTGCCTATATCGAAGTATTCAAATGCGTATTTGTATATTGAATAAACTATTACATTTGTTGAATTAGAAGGACCGCCGGAGGTCATAACATAGATTAAATCAAAAACCTGAAAAGATGATATTGCAGTAACCAGGGTTACAAAATACGTTGTAGGTTTTAATAGCGGAACTGTAATATTCCAAAAAATTTCACTACTTCCGGCACCATCAATTTTTGCAGCTTCATAAACATTTTGGTTAATTGTAGAAAACCCTGTTAAAAATAAAACAACGTTATATCCTATAAGTTTCCATACTGATACAAAAATCATAACCGGCATAGCAAGTCGTGTGTCAAAAAGCCAATTTAAGTGAGTTTTGAATAAGACATTTACAGCACCGATATTAGGATCAAAAATCCAAGACCAAACAATAGCAATTACTACAGCGGGAGTAATAAAAGGTAAAAAGTAAATGGTTTTATACAATTCACTCCCTCTAATTTTAGTGTTGAGAATAGAAGCTATTAGTAACGGTATGATAACTGCAAATATTGTTGTAGAAATAGCGTATACAAAAGTGTTTATAAGAATTTGCAAAAACTCAGGCTCAGTAAGTACGCTTTTATAGTTATCAAGCCCGACAAAAGTTATGTCATTCAATAAATCCCAATTGGTAAAACTAAGTAAAAACGAACAAAATATCGGAATAATTATAAATATAAAAGTTCCGGTAAGCGCAGGTAAGACAAAAATAATTCCGCATTTCTCTTTATCCATGGTATTTATTATACAACAGTGCAGTATATGAGTGTTAAAAGGTTAATAAAATTTAAAATTTGCAGGTGGTATTTAATCAACAGAAAAATTATGGCAAATGTGAGTTGTGTAGATATATATTTTTTCGATTTCTTTTGCTGTAGCATTGTTAACAAGCGCAAGTATGCGGTTTTTCATTTCTTCGGGAGTCGGCTCATCTTCAAAAGAAAATAGTTTCATCGGAGCAATATTTAATGCTTCTGCTATTTTTCCTATAAGATTTGAGGATGGGAAACTGTTTCCGTTTTCTATAAAGCTAATATGCTTTTGCTCAACTTCCAATATTTCTGCTAGCTGGGTTTGTGTAATCCCTTTTTGCTTCCTATATTTTTTTACATTTTCTCCAAAAATTATTTTTATATCCATAAAGCCCTCTTTTAAAGGATACAATTTTCGCATACTAAAATAAATTGACAATTAGGAATAAGAACGATAAAATATTTACAATTGGGTAATAAAAGGTTTTTAAATTTTTGGATAAAGATATGACGAATACTTGGATAAATTTATTGACTAAAATACGAACTAATTTACGTATTAATTATGATTTTTGTTTTGATATAGGTTTTTTTATTATACTTTTATTGTTTTTAATCTTTATGTTTTCTGAAATTGGTTTTTTATTTAAAATTCCTGTAAATTGTGCATATATTTTAGTATCATTATTTGCGTCTTTTTTTTATATTTTGAAACGCAAGGTTAGCTATGATAAAAAAAAATTGTTTTTCACTGTATTGCTGATTTTTGCAGTGGCATTTATTTTATCTGTTATTTTCTGGGATAGTTCTTGGGATGGAAGATGGTATCATCAATATGCAATAATTTCTTTAAGGGATGGATGGAATCCTGTGTATGATAACGCCTTAGAGACTGTAATATATAAAACTATGTTCTGGGAAAAATATTATCCGAAATTTTGTGAAATTATCTCTGCAAACTTTGTTGTTTTATTTAAAAATATTGAATCAGGAAAAATAATAAATTGGCTCTTGTGCTTTTCATTATTTTCGTTATCATTATGTACATTTTCTAAATTTAAGAATTTATCAGAAAAGAAAATTGTTTTTATATCATTCTTAACTTGTTTTAACCCTGTTTTGATTTGCCAGATTTCCACATACTATATCGATTTTATAGTGTATATATTTTTTGTATTGTTAATTTTTTCTATGTATTTAATCAGAAAAGAGTGCCAGAATAATATCAAATTGCTTTTTGTAATGAGCTTAGTAATGCTGAGTGCAGTCAAGACTATTGGTCTATTTTATGTTCCGTTATTTTTAATTTTTTATTTTTTATATTGCAAAGGATATAAAAGCATTAAACAATATTCCGTTATAAGTATTGTTACGATATTTTTGGTATTAATAACAATGGTAAATCCATACTTTACCAATGTGAAGCAAGGACATCATATTTTATATCCTCTGGCTGGCGAAAATAAAATAGACATTCTTACCGGTAATCGACCGGATGCTGTTAGAGATGGTTCATATTTTCTCAGAACACTATACGGGATATTTGCGGTGAGAAGCGGGTACAATTGTGCTGACTCTAGAGTTGGTGGATTCGGGTGTCTATGGGGGCTAATTATACTGGTTATGTTTTGCTATTTACTATACAATATGCCTTCTGTAAAACTATATTTAAAAAATAAAGATAACTTTGAAAAATATTTAATATTTTTTATTTTGTTTACAGTATTAATAAATCCTGAGAATTGGTGGGCGAGGTATGTTCCGCAATTTTGGCTTTTTGTTATATTTTTCTGTGCGTCTATTTTAAATTATCAAGCTTGGAATGAAAACAAAAATCGATTTATGAAGATTTTCTTAGTGTTAATTTTAATTAATTCGCTTATTGTTTTTGTCATAAATTGCAGCATGACGGTTCGTTTTAAGAGTCGGATGTCAAAGGTCTTTGGGGGAGATAGAAGAGAAGAAAGAGTTTTATATTGCGCTGGTAATGGATGTTTTGAACACAGTTTTTTTGAAAAATTAAAAGAACGTAATATAAAGTACAAAGTTGTAGATGAGTCTTTTTATAAAAATAATCAAGATAAATTTAGTGTTATTCGTTCCTCCTTAGCAAGGAATATCAGTATTATGGAGAAAGAGTAAATGCTTGTATCTGATATTTTAAAGAGTTTTAAGATTAAACATTGGGTTAAGAACCTTGTTGTTTTTGTACCAATAATTTTTTCTTTAAGATTTACTGATTTAAATTCGATTGCAGAATCAATTCTTGCTTGCTTAGCTTTTTGTTTTTGTGCGAGTGCCGTTTATGTAATGAATGATATGGTAGATATTAAGAAAGACCGTCTGCATCCGATTAAAAAGTTTAGGGCAATAGCATCAGGAAGAATTAGTAAATTTATGGCTGCTACCATGCTGACTGTAACATTAATTTTCGCCTTAATATTAGCCTCATTTGCGAATAAGGCAACGATGTTTTTGGTCTTAGGCTATTTTATTTTGAATATATTTTATTCAATTAAACTAAAACATATTGCAATTGTTGATGTGTTCTGTATTGCACTTGGATTTATCTTAAGAATACTTGCAGGATGCTGTGCAATATCAGTGTATCCTTCTCCGCTCGTTATTTTAATGACATTTTTTGTATCGTTGTTTTTTTCTTTCATAAAAAGAAAGCTTGAGTTGCAAATCTCAGGCAAAGATGCCAGACAATCTTTAGAAGGGCTGACACAGGAGCTTATTAACGCATATATTCTAATATTTGCGACTTTATCTATAGCTTTTTATTTTACTTATATGCTTGATAATAAAATAATGAATTATGGTGGAAATCTTACGTATGTTACAACAATACCTTTCTGTTTAATTATTTTGAGGATTTTACTTTTAGCTTCGGCAGGTTCAAATGACGACCCTATTCATGTATTTGAGGATAAAACGCTAATTTATTTAATAGTATTCTATTTAATTGTATTATTTTCAGTGCTGGCAATTTGTTGTTAAAAGTTAATTTTTAATCTATCCATGGTATTATTATACTAGCAGGGCAAAATGAGGAGGAGTTATGCTAAAAGAGTCAGCTTTTGGAAAAAATGATATAAGAGGAATTTACGGGGACGATATAACAGAAGAGTTATTCTATTATACAGGTCGCGGATTTGTACAGTTTTTGGTAAAAGAAACAAAATTACTTCCGTCTGACATTTGGATAAGTGTTTGCAGAGATGCAAGGCTTCATTCCCCATCCCTTTCTAAGTCATTAATAGAAGGTGTTCGCTCTTGCGGCGCAAATGTTGTGGATATGGGCTTAGCTCCGACTCCTTTAGGATATTACTCTGAGGTTGTAGGACTTCCTCCATTTATAACTAAATATAAGCCTGTAACAGGTGCAATGATAATAACTGCAAGCCACAATCCAAGCCAGTACAACGGTATGAAAATGACTTATGCAAAACAATCTTTGAATGAAGAGCAGATTAAGATTGTAAAGGAGCTTACGTTTGAAGAATACAGACTGAGTATTCCACCTGTACCGTTTGGAATTTTAACAGAGTATGATTTAATTCCTGATTATATTAAAGATATGCAAAAACGCTTTGGACGAATTGGAGAAGGAATTAAGGTCGTAGTAGATAGTGCAAACGCAACCGGCGGGGTTGTAGCTCCAAGGCTATACAGATCTTTAGGTTGTGAAGTTGTTGAATTGTATTCAATGCCAGACGGAAGATTTCCGCACCACCATCCAAATCCAAGTGATGAAAAAACTTTGAATGATATTAAAAAGGCAGTAGTCGCTAATAAAGCTGATTTGGGTATAGCTTTTGACGGAGATAGTGACAGAATTGGTGTTATAGATTCTGATGGTAATTCTATGACAGGCGATAAACTACTTTTGATTTATGCAGAGGATGTTATAAAAGAATATAACGAAAAAGATATAAAGCCGGTTATTGTATCAGAGGTTAAGTGTTCGCAGGTATTATATGATACTATAAATTCAATCGGTGGAGTTGCTGTAATGTGCAAAACAGGTCACGGATATATCAAGTCAAAAATGAAAGAAACGGGTGCTGTTTTAGCGGGAGAAATGAGCGGTCATACTTTCTTTAAGGACAGATATTACGGATTTGATGATGCAATTTATGCGGGATGCAGAATTATAGAAATCGTTGCAAATAAGAAAAAACAAAATCCGAATTTCAAAATAACAGATATGTTAGAACCGTTTAAGTCAATGTATTCTTCAAGTGAAGTAAGATTAGCTTGTCCAAATTCATTCAAGACTCCTGTTATGGAAGAATTTCAGAAAATTATAGCAGAAAATCCTGATTTCTTCGGGACAACAATCAAGGATATAATAACCATTGACGGTATGCGTATAGTTTTTGATAAGGGGTTTGCTCTTATACGACAAAGCAATACAGAACCAGTATTTACCTTAAGGTTTGAGGCTGATAGCAAGGAAAACGCTCAAAAGTATGAAGATTTGATGGTTAATAAGCTTTTGGAAATAATAAAAGAACTTTCTGCAAATGTAAAGGAATAATTTTTCCTAAAATGAAACGGTTTTAGCTGCGCAAATGTTGTCTTTTGTATTTGGAATTTTAAATCCGAATATGTTTCTGTTGTCGTAGAAACTTTTAACAAATATATTTCCGCCGTGAGCGTCTACGATTTTCTTAGAAGCATACAAACCTAAGCCTATGCCTAACTCTTTGTGAGCATCTGCGAAGGAAACGTATTGTGCAAAAATTGCATCTCTTTTATCTGG
The DNA here is from genome assembly GCA_944323165.1 of Candidatus Gastranaerophilales bacterium. Taxonomy (GTDB): domain Bacteria; phylum Cyanobacteriota; class Vampirovibrionia; order Gastranaerophilales; family Gastranaerophilaceae; genus CAG-196. Next base: position 25,003 of record CALURK010000016.1, read on the forward strand.
GGGAATGTAAGGACTGTTGTTTTCAAACTGGAAGCAGGTATAGTTTGATTCATTATAAATTTTAATTCTGATAGAAGAGTCCTTGAATGCATATTTTATACCGTTTGAAATTAAGTTCATAATAACACGTTTTATTTGAACTTTATCACCATAAATTATAGGATTTGTAGCATTTTCTTCAATATTAATATTTACTTCTTTATCTTTTGCAAGATAAATCATTTCGCTAACGCATTCTTCTGTTAATTCTGGAAGTAAAACCTCTTCATAATTAAGTTTAACAACTCCTCTTTCATTTCGATATGTGGCTAAAAGTGAACTTAACAGAGCTTTCATGTATTTACAAGAATCCAGAACCATTTCTAATATTTCTTTTTGAGCTTCAGGTATACTCCCAAAGTTACCTTTTAAAAGAAGATCAATAGCCTGAATTTGAGCCAGTGTCGGGTTCTTAAGGTCATGTCCCAGGGAAGCTACAAATGTTTCTCTTTGAGCTTGCAAAATCTTTTCATCATCGATATTGTCTATCATTACAAGTATACCTATAACGTTGTTGTTATAGGTGTTAATAGGTGCTTTATAAATTTTATACCAGTGTGGGAAACCCTTTGTATCATTGATTTCTTTAGTGTAAGCAATTTGCTTATTATTTTCTATTACAAAATTGTCTTCGTTAATATTTGTGGCTTTAATACTTGGGAAATCCAGTTTGGTGTTGTGAAAGAAATCAAAACCTGTTTCGAAAAATTCTTTTGAATATTTTGTTCCCGTAATGTATTTTCCTTCAGTATCTTTCATATAAATGAGTTTAGGGACATTTTCCAAAAGGGCATTTAGTTGGTATTTGTTAACAAAAAACCTTTCCTTGAGTTCTTCTTGAGAAGTTACATCGGAGGATGTATAGACAATGTATTCAATCTGATTTTTTATAATTATTGGTGTAGCTGTTACACTTAGTATTTTGTTTTTGTTATGAGTTCTTAAATTGAATGTCTTGCAAATTTTATATTGTAATATTTGCCTATCTGTATCAATAGTTTCTTTACCTGAAATCTCATTATTTTTACTGAAATATTCAAAATATAAGTTATTAGCTTTTACAATCCTTAAATTTTTGTCCTTAACCCAAAAAGCTTCAGGACAATTTTTAAAATAGTTACTTAAAAAACAAGAAAAATCCCTATTGCTTTTGAGCAAATTATCAACTTTCTCCATAAAACCTCAAAAAACGTATTTTATACACTTATTTTATAATACAATTTTTTTAGGGCATATTAACCGTGTGTCTAGTTTTATTTTTTATAAATTTTTATATAAATAGGGTTATAAGTAAGCTTTGGCTTATTTGAACACAATTTGTTGTATTTTTGTTCAAAATCTTGCATGTCGGATTTTGTCCATTTATTTTCAGAAATGGCGTTTGCTCCGGTAAGCTTTATGTGTTTTATAACATCTTTAGGAGTTTTAAAATATAATACGTGAACCTCTTCTTTGATATTGTGCGGAATATTTTTTAATAATGTTTCATACTCATTTGCAGAGTGGTATGAAAGTGTTTTGTTTAAAACTTCCTTTATTTCATAAAAGTTTCGAGTGCCAAATGTCGAAAAAAAAATGATACCGTTTGGAGTCAATTTTGAATAAAGCATAGTGATGAAGTTCTTGTAATCATCAATCCATTGAAAAACCGCATTAGAAATGATTAAATCGTATTTTTTATTGTCATTTTTAAAGAAAAGTTCAATATCAGAAGGTATAAAATTGATTTTAGGAGAAATTTCTTTTATGTAATTTTCACAATCACTTACGATATCGTTTGCAAAATAATTTTCAAAGTGCAAATTGTTAACCGCAAGTCCTGTTAACAATCCTGTTCCGCATCCGACTTCAAGAATATTAGAGAAATCTTTCTTATCTAAATATTTAATAAGATTCTCTGCCATAATCTTTTGGATTTTTGCATTTTCATTATAAGTTCTTAAATTTTTAGCAAATCTTTTTTTTATTAAATCCTTGTTCATAAAAGCTCATCCCAATTTTTGAATAAAAAGAAAGGACAGTGACCGCTTTTTAAATTAGGTTCGATATCCCAAAAAGCTACTTGGTTTTTAGTCGGAATAATTTTATCATTATCACTGATAAAGACTTTAGAATATTTAAAATCCGTATTGGCTTTGTATTCTTTTAATGCTGCAAGTTCTGATTTTTGGTTAGCAAACTCTCTGTTAATTTTAGGATAATTGAAATCCTTATCAAACATGTTTTTAATAAACTTTTCAGCTCCTTTTTCAGAAAAACCTCTTAAAGTAAGGTCATAAATTCTTTCAGGAATTCCATAATTATTATCAATAGGCTTCAATGTTCCGTTAATTGCAGTTGCTGAATTACAATCAATATCAAAAAGAGTTGCAATCATAACTCCCATAGACCAAGCAATAATATGGCGTTCTTTATACGTGTTCAGTTCATCAAAATCAAAATCAGCTTTAAGTGTGTTATAGTCAAAGAACATTAAGACGTCAAAATCTAAAGGATTAAGTTGTCTAACAATGCTCTCATCCATTCCCCATCCGTTAAAGAATATAATAACCTTATTGTTTTCTTGTTTTTTGTTAAGCCACTTATATTCCATAAAGATATTTTAGCATAGAAATATGTAGAAAAATAAGATAAAATCATTAAATTAAATGATGAACAAAAAAGTTTTGGACTATATAATACAAATTGGGATGAACTGTATTAAAAAAGGATTCATTAAATGCCAATAGAAGGATTTGATTATAAAGCATTTGCAACGTCAATGTCAGAGCAAGCAAAAGAGCTTGTTCCAAAAGAGTTGAAAGATCAAGAAAAAGAGTATATAGTAAAAACCTTAGGCAATTTTACTTTATTGGCAGGGGAAGCTTTATATAATGATACTCAGCTTAATTTAACGGCCGATCAGGCGGTTTTTATAACTCAGGTAATAGCAGAGTGGTCTTTTCATAAATCAATAGACTTAATTCATTCAGGAATTCTGCCGCAATATTGGGATAGTATAATGCAAAAGATTGCATTTACAATATTTGAGGTAGCAAAGCAAGCTATAATCCGAAAAATTCCTCAAGATCAGTTATTGCAAGCCGTTGAACATCACGTAATCAAGGTTTATAATTCAAGTATAGAAGAGCTTCAGAAAAAGGGAATTATAAATGAGGAAATAAAAAATCGAGCAGAAAGCCAATCAAATATAGATGCGATGGCAAAACAAGCTCAAGAAGAGCAGCAACGCCAAAAAATGGCAGCTGCAGAGGAATCCGAAAAGAACTTAAGAGAGGCTGAAAAGAAAAGAGAAGAGAAGAGGAAAAAATATAAGCAGGATAAAGTTTTGGCTTCAATGCCTCAAGGTATAACCAATAAACAAATGAAGTTGATGACGTTGGCTTTAGTTTTAAAAATTCTTTCTCAGGATAAAGTAACAACAATACTTAATAAATTTGATTCAAATGATTCTCTTGCGATATCTCAATATATGAATATGGCAGATTTAGAATCTCACATAGATGGTGATTTGATATCGAATTGTTTAAAAGAGATGAAGGAATATTTGCCAATAAAGCGTAAATTAACCAAGGAGAACGTTTTAGGCGATTTACTTCGTGTGTACAGAACTGTTCCAAGAGAAAAAATAGAACGAATAATAAAGAATGAGCGTCCATTAGTTAAGCGTTTTATCGCCCAATCTTATGATGGAGAATATTATGATATACCATTGCGCGTAGCAGGAATTGTTGCACAATACATTTCGGAGAGTGTATAATAAAATCAAATGATAATAAAGAAAAATAGCCAAAAATACAGGGAGGTAAGTAAACGTAATACAGAGCCGGAGGTTTCAATTGGGACTTCGGAAAATTTGGTTGCTCAAGAAGTAATAGACGTTGAAGAAAAATCCAAAGATTCTGGCATAAAAATGGTAAGTGCTCAAAATGCTGAGCCTGAAATAGATTTATTTGATATAGAAAATATTGATTTTACCCAAAGGCAAGAACGTCGCAGAGGTTCAAGACGCAGGGGGTATCGTCGTATAGATGACAGAAATTTGGTTTCAAGAGCTCAAGAGGAGGCTGAAACTATAAAAAAATCAGCTTTTGAAGAGGGATATAGAAAAGGGTTAGAGCAAGCAGCTTCTGATATGGAAGCTTTTCGTAAGAATATGGCCTCTTTTATGAATGCCACTAAGGACGTTTTTGAGTATGTGGCACCTGATATATTAGAAATAAGTATAGATATAGCAAAGAAAGTTATAAAAAAAGAAGTTGAGCAAGATCCACAGGTTTTAATAAATACAATTGTAGAAGTATTAAAGACCTTGGCGAAAAATGAGCCTAAAATAAATATAAGAGTAAAGCCTCAAGCGGTTCAATTTATCAAGGATACGTTGCCGAACATAACTTATCAATATGGAATAGATGCAAAAATAAATATAGTAGCGGATCCTTCTATAGAAGATGGCGGTTGTATCTTCCAAACAAATAACGGTATCGTAGATGCTTCGATTGACACACAACTGGAAATTATTAAAAAAGCATTAGAAGGGGTGTAACCCAATCTGGCATAAAAACGAAAGGACATAATGGCAGCAGAAGGCGGCGGAAATAAACCAATAAGTGAAATTTTTCTAGCATTATTCGTAATGACGTTGATTTTAATCCTCATTATAGAGATGCCAAATTGGGTTATCAATTTTTCCATAAGCTTGAATATAACACTCGGAATTGTCCTTTTGATGATATCCTTGTATGTTCAAAAACCTCTTGAACTTGCTGCATTTCCTTCCATTATCCTGTTAGGTACGATGTTTCGTCTGGTTTTATCAATAGCATCAACCCGTCTTATTCTTGCAAAAGGAGATGCTGGCGAAGTTATTCACGCATTCGGAACTTTCGTAACCGGCGGTAATATGGTTGTTGGTGGTGTAATTTTCCTAATTATTACTGTTGTTCAGTTTATGGTAATCACAAAAGGTGCTGAGCGTATTGCAGAAGTTGCAGCGCGTTTTGCATTAGATGCAATGCCAGGTAAACAAATGACAATTGATGCGGACTTTAATGCCGGTTTGATTTCTCCGGAAGAAGCAGTAAAAAGGCGTGAAGACTTACAGAGAGAATCAAGCTTGTTCGGTTCTATGGATGGTTCTATGAAGTTCGTAAAAGGTGATACTATGGCAGGTATCATCATTGTAATCATAAACATCGTTGGAGGTTTGATTATAGGTTGTTTGGTTAATCAAATGCCAATTGCGGATGCTGTTTCAAAATATACAGTCTTAACTATTGGTGACGGTTTGGCATCCCAGCTGCCATCTCTTTTAATGTCAATAGCAGCAGGTATCGTGATGACACGTGCTTCTGCAGGTAATAACTCATTGGGTGGCGATTTGACCTCTCAAATACTGTCAAAACCTTATTCACTGTTTTTTGCTTCATTATTCTTGGGCTTGATAACAGTAACTTGCCCTATTACGGGTTTACCGTTTTTTCCATTCCTTTTGTTTACAATAATTCTAGCAGTAGCAGGCTTCTCTGTATTGGTAAATGCTGATGTACAATCTCAATTGGGACAATTGGAAAGTGTACGTCAAAATATGCAAGATTTGGTTAACCCTAATAAGATGTACGAAAGACTTGGTGTTGATGTATTGAGCTTACAGGTTGGCGCTGGCTTGCTTGTAATCGCCGATCCGGATCAGGAAGGTCAATTACTTGCTAAAATTGCTGCTTTGCGTCAAAGAGTTACGGATGAATTGGGTTATATCCTCCCGAATATCCGTATTATGGACTCTTCAGCACTTGAAGCCAATGAATATGTAATTTCTATACGTAACAACGTTGTTGCATCAGGTTTTGTTTATCCTGGAAAATACATGGTAATAGCAGACCAATGGGATTCTGTTAAGAAAACAATACCTGAAGATGCTATTGTCGGTGTAGATCCTACTTACCAAACCCAAGCTTATTGGATTTCGGCTGAGGATGCAAAAGCTGCTAAAAATGTTACAGCAGTTGATGCAACGGATGTTCTTGTTACTCACCTTCAGGAGTGCGTAAGAAAACACGTTGATGAAGTTATGACAAAAACGGATGTACTCAAACTTATGGAACTTGTTCGTTCTCAAGATCCAACTCTTGTAAATGACTTGGTTCCTGCAATAATTTCTACATCTGATTTGAGAAAAATATTTGTTAACTTAATTAGAGAAAAGGTTTCCATAAAGGATATTATATTCGTATTCGAAAGATTGTGCGATTATGCAAGATTTTCTAAGGAACCAGATATTTTGTCCGAACGTTTAAGAGCAGCTTTAGGACGTCAAATTTGCTTAAATAACGTAGATAAAGATCACGTATTATACGCATTAACCCTTTCTCCTGAGTGGGAAAAGACACTTGATGACAGCTGCCAAAGAACTGAACTCGGTACAATGTTCCTACTTAACCCAATGCAAGTTCAAGATTTGATTGAATCTACAGCGATGACACTTATGAGAGCGCATCAGTCAATTGGACAACAGCCGGTAATTCTTTGCTCTCCAAGAATAAGATTACCTCTGTATCAACTTTTAGAAAGACATATTCCTACTATTGTTGTAATCTCTTATTCCGAATTGATTACTGATATTAAGGTTGAAGCGGTTGATACTATTGGTGAAAATTCAGGTTATTAATGATAAAGTTTGCTTTACAAATGTTTACATTTACCAATAAAAAAAGCAATTATTTCTTTGTTAAATACTTTATATATACATAAGAGATATTTAAGAGAGAACAAGAAAGCCAAAAAGCAAAGCTTTGATATGGCTTAATTTTCAATCTTAAAAATTCAAAACAGAGTATTAGATTATATAGGAGTATTTAATTATGGCAATTGGCGCAAGAGATTTTATTGACAAGTTATTAGTAGAAAAGTATGCACAGGAAAAAGTAGATAATCACGATGAAGGAGCTTTGGTATCAAAGGTTTCTGCCGATGATATGATGAGTGCAATGAATTGTTCTGCAAACAATTTTAGAACAATGTTGGCTTTGAATAATCGATTAACAATGGTTTGCTATGGAGTTGTCGCTAAATCTGCTAAGTATGTTTGCACAGAAGAAGCCGCATAAGAATAATTTTATAAAAAGTGAAAAAGCTCCGCTTAATGTGGAGTTTTTTATTGTTAAATGGCGGAATGACGAGGTTTGTTTTGCTTACTCGCGTATAACGGGTCTACGGACTTTCTTTTTACAAACATAGTTTGTTCCAAAGAAAAGTCCTTCGCCCTCAGCTCGTTCGCGCAGAGCTCTAAAAAATGCTTCGCATTTGGAGTTCTCACCTTCCGGCATTCAGCCATTAAAAAAAGCCACACAAGGCGGCTTCTTTTAATGGCGGAAATAATGCGTTTTATATCGAACCATATATTCTGAAACTTCAACAACAATTAGCGGATAAATGTAGTACAAAGCTGATATATATGCTTAACAAATGGGCTGCAAGGAAAGCTGCTTAAATTCATATTCTAATATCTATTGTTCAGCAAACACATGCTCCGCTACACCACATAACAGTCAACAACCACAGCACACAACACCACTACAAACAACTAAAGAAAAACACCTGACTAGTACAACTAAAACCCACACCATGCCAGCCTAATGAACGGCTACAGATTTGTTATTTTCTGTCTTATGCTTTCGCTGGTACTGTGCTGGTGATACTGTGCAAAGTGTGGCGTAGCACTAGCGATAGCGAGCTTGCTGTATCCCTATTGCAGAAGTCCGAGCATGAAAGTGAAAAGGAAGGAAGCATAAAGAAAACAGAAATAACAATGTTCATCTAAAATATTAGATTTTAGTACATATACAAGAAAATAATATGGAGAAGGTATGACATTGAAACTTGAGAAAAAAGTAAACACATCCATAAGTGTACGTGAAAATACGCTGGAAGCACTAAGGGAACACAGGAAAAAACATGGGGTAAGTGTTAGCTGGCTGGTGGATACTTTGTTACACAATTACCTAGATAGCTGGAGAGAAATACATTATGAAGAAGCAGAAGAAGTATGATAATAACAAGTACAATCTTAGAAATGTTACAGTATACCTACCAGATGAAGCGAAGCAACAGTTGATTTTTCTTTGTGAGTTACATAATATGACACCTTCGGCACTTTGTAGGAAGGTCATAATGAACTTTCTTAACCGTAATAATGTTACAAAGCAGATGATAGAGTATGCTTTAAAGATGATAGCTCTGGAAGGTAAGGAATGATTGAAGTACACGCATTTGCACTGGGTATAGTTGCCGGATTTCTTATAAAACAGCTTATAACAAACGCATACCTTTAATATGACAGGATTTGAAGGTGATTTTTGAGGAAAATGTTAATAGTAGAAAATGAAGGGGAAGTTATTGTTATTGCTGGCATGCCAGCAGAATGCACAATCAACAAAATGTATAGGTGCAGAATGTGTCCTAATTGCATATATAATCTGCTGAATGGACATAGTGCCTATGTTGAAAAATATTATAATGTAGGTGAAGGAACTAATGACTGATAGAGAAGCAAAGTTACAAGAGATGAAGCTGATATTATTGAATAATCTAAAGAATAAGGTTGAGAAGATTGAAGATAATACAGAGAAGAAGGAAGGGAAGATTACTGACCCTCTTAAGAATGCGAAAGCTATAATCAAGCATTATGGTACACATAACAGGCTGAAATAGTACGCTGGTAGATTTTCTTTTTATCAGAATATTTTACCTCGTTTTAAATCCGGGAATGGAATTACTCCTAATAATACAATAAAGTGTCTTAAAACGGCTGTAAATGGCCTCTGTGTTGATATTTGAAATGGAAGCTGGTGCTGGCATGGTATGATTGAATTGTAACAATTCTAATGAAGCGTGTTACAATTAGGCAATTTCTGAACCTTCAACGACTTTATATTAGTATAGGGAACTTTTTAGGGGAAATCATGAACAATATTAATTATGACTTTGTTAATACAGGATATAAGATACATTTGCCAATTGTACCAGACCCAAATGACCCATTAACACGCAAAATTATTGATTATCTGGATGATAAGTTTGGCTTAGCGCACCATAATCAAGTACAATACAAAGAAACCTGCTATAAACTGGGTTCTGGTGGAGAGCTCAAGGGGGGTAAAGGTATTACTTTGTTTGGTAAAACAGGCTCAATGCAAGAAATGCAAGAATTAGCTAAAGAAATTGAAGAAAAGTTTGGTAAAGAACTAGCAGATAACGTTAGAAAGTATAACATAACATTTGAAGACCCTATAAAACTGTCAAATTCGGTACAAGCAAGGTTTTCTGTATATAATCATGGATACTTCCCTAAAGGATGTACAAATGGTGTTAATTCTACGTTAAAAACTTATTGTGAAGAAAATCCTAGTGGTGTAATTCCTACAAGAATGTTTACAACCATAGATGGAAGTATCAGAGATGGCAGATTTACTTGGGAAAGTAGTTTAAAAGAAATTGATAAAAAATTTTGGTATGGCGACTCAATGATGTACTCAATTGACCACTTTGGAGAGTTGTTTACTGGGAAAGTCGAACAGGGCAAAGTTCCTCAATTTATCATGGACGGATTGCCTAAAGAATATTTAGAACACTATCACTTAACAGAGAAAGATATTATTGCTAGAATTAACAAAGGTACTCGTACTATTGTAGCAAACATGCTTGAAGATATAGTAAATAACCCAAATTCTAAAATATTATGTAGTAATTCACCTTGGTTAACAACTCTTGATACAGAAGTAATTAACGAAGCTAAACAGTTATTAGCCTCGTATGAACCTGAAACAGTAAAGAAATTAGAACAGATGTTACCACAACTGGAACAAAAATGCCAAGGATTATCTGTTCTAAGAAAAACTACTCCATTTTCTAATATGAAGATTGTACCCGCTCAAAATGTATGTACATCGTTTGCCAATGTTGCTATTGTAAGACATCCTGTGAATACAGGGAACCCACAAGTACCAGCACCTGTCGGAACTCTAAAAACAGTCAATTCTATTGCAAAACCAACGCAAGTTGCAGGCATAACAGCTCCGGCAACAGGGGTACAAATGGCAAAGGTCGATATGGACAGCGTATTTTCAACATTTACACGTGGAGAATGCAGACCTAAAGTTGTTAAACCAACAACACCAGCGCTACAAGACGTTATAGAAGGTGCATTAGAAAAAGTACATAAACCTGTGATTACAAGACCATCAGTTACAACAACTCCTAATATGGCTAAGATATTAAAAACAGTCTTTACACATATCAAGATATAGGTATTATACACACTGTTCCAGCCTGTTCAAGAAGTTGTACAGATTACCAACAGAACAGCCGTACTGTTTGGCGATAATGGTCTTTGGTACTTTTAGAGCAACCAGCCGAAGTATATCGGCAGTGTGCTCGTCAAGCCTTGATTTACCTTTACCAGCAGGTCTGCCGAACTTAACCCCAGCTGATTTTCTGGCATGGAGTGCTTCACGTGTGCGAAGGCTTATGAGTTCACGCTCAATCTGTGCTACAAGTGCAAAGATAGTTTTCGTTACTGTGGAAGCAATAGAGTTATCCATGTTACAAAAGTTTTCCTTTAAAGAATACAATGTGATACCTTTATCCTGTGTAATCTGTATTACCTCAAGTATCTGAACTATAGACCTAGAAACCCTTGATAACTCTGGAGTTATAATTACACTTCCTTTGGGTAGAGTTTCCAATAATTCCCCCAGCTTTCTTTTCTTATAATCCTTTGTGCCAGATACTTTTTCTTCTACGAACTCTACATTCCCCAGCTTGTGAACGTTAGCAAATTGTAAGATGTCCAGCTTATTTTTCTCTGTGTCTTGGTCAAGTGTACTGACCCTTAAAAATCCGATTGTAGCCATGTGATTTACTTCTTTTCAATATTAATGTCAAATGCTGATTTTAATTGTATGGTTGTATATAATAAAATACAGTCCTTTTCATTGTATGAATGCTTATAATAATGACGTTCGTTTTTATTGTGTGCCTGTGATATGCGTTAGCACCTTCTTGCACAGCACTCCAGCCTCTGCTCGCTCCTCGCTCGAACTCAGGCAGGTTTAAGACAACCTGCGGCGAGTTCTCGCCTCTTTATTCCACAAAATGAACAAAAAAATAAGTCCGACAAGCGGACTTATTTTTTTTGTTAAATGGCGAAACTTACGCTTCTAGGTTCGAACTGTTAGTTCGAATGTATACAAATAATCTATCCCTCTATAGTAAATTTAAGCAACTTGAACAGTATATCCAAGTTCTTTAATGATTTTTAAGGCTGTTGATAATTGAGGTTGTTGTTCTCCGCTAAAAATAGCATAAAGATTACTTCTTGATATCCCAGTTTTTTTAGATATTCCTAAAATAGAATCTTTAGCCCTTACAGCATATTCTAAAGCTTTTACAAAAGCATTCAAGTCATTATCTTGTAAAAACTCTTGAAAACCGATATTAATCCATTCTTTAATATCGTCATCTGTTTTTAAATCATCTAATATGTATTTATTGAAAGATTTTGATTTAGTCATTTTTTATTCTCCATTGTTCAAGAAGTTCGTTTGCTTTTTCGATATCTTTAGATTGTTTAGATTTATCACTACCATTTATTAACAAAATTATTTTATTATTTTCTTCTGTATAATAAACTCTATAACCTTTTCCAAAGTTAAATCGTAATTCTGAAATATTATCATTTAATTTTTTGAAATCTCCAAAATTACCATCTTCGATTCTTAGTATTCTTTGATTTATACGTTTTCTTGTAAT
>CALURK010000017.1 GCA_944323165.1 Candidatus Gastranaerophilales bacterium
AACTTGGTTCAGGATCCAATGAAGGAGAAGTCCTTCGGTGAGAAGCAGAAAGATTCCGAAATAAATTCGGAATGACAAATGAAAAATGCCAACCGACTAGAAAGGGCAACCAGTCGGAAGCAAAAAACAGCAGAGGTTGGCAGGAAACGACAAAATCAAACAAGTAGGCAAGACCGTTGCCAACCGACTAGAAAGGGCAACCAGTCGGGAGCAAAAAACAGCAGAGGTTGGCAGGAAACGACAAAATCAAACAAGTAGGCAAGACCGTTGCCAACCGACTAGAAAGGGTTAAAAACATGGAAATGTTAACTGAATATTTAGCAAAAGGTTTTATGGTAATGTTATCGATATCGATGCCATGTGTACTTACTGCTGCCGCAATCGGTTTGGTTGTAGGTATTATTCAGGCAGTAACTCAGGTTCAGGAACAAACTATTGCTGCAGCACCAAAAATATTAGCTGTATTCTTGGTAATAGTTATTGGCGGAATAGGTTTTATAAGACTTCTTACCAACCTGTTTTCAGAGGGAATGGCCCTTGCTTTTAACACCGTACCGAAAAATGACAGCTTTGTTTTGCCTGCTGACTATTACAAGTATACAACACCTTTTGAAGGTGAAATGAAGGATTCGTTTAAAAATCAGGATAATATTAATGACATAATGAAAAATCCCGGTAAAGTTCCTTATATAGACAAAAATCAAAAGATTAAATATAACACGGCGCCGAGAGCTCCGATGCCAAAGGGCAATTTTGTTGAAATTAATAAGATGTTAGGTAGATAATGAAAAAGTTTTTGTTATTACTCAGTTTAATAATCCTTCCTGCGCAAGCTTTTCAGGACTGCGTAATAACTACTGACGGAAAACTTTCTGATATAAGTATAGAACATAATGATATTATAGATGTTTACCCTATGTTTACGATAATGAATGAAAAAAATACATTGTTTGTTCAACCATTAAAAGAAGGAAAAACGAGGCTTTGCGTATTGAAAAACAACAAAAATATAGTAATGTTCGATGTGGAAGTAAAGCCTAATGAAACGATTATAAGTGATGAAGAGGGTTTTGAAATACTTAGCATTGATACTCCGCCGGAAATGGCAAATGATGAAGATTTTGAACTTGATTCACCTCCGACTTTAGAGGAGGTAAAATAATGGACGAATTAATACGTCAAATGGGCTTGTTATTTCCTGAATTTGATAGATGGTTTTCGGCAGGATTTATAGTATTTGCAAGACTTTTAGGTTTTATCAGATTTGCTCCAATATTTAACCGAAAAGAAATTGCGGGATTGGTTAAGCTGGCATTCGTTTTTATTTTGACCGTAATGCTCACTCCTATCTTGAAACCTGCCGTTCCTCCTGCAGGAATTTCACCACTATTGCTATTACTTTTGAATTTCGCAGTCGGTGCAATTATTGGATACATTGCCCAGCTTCTAATTCAGGCAATCGAAGCCGGCGGAGATATGATAAACACGCAAATGGGTTTGTCTTCAGCAATGGTAATGGATCCTACAACAAACAGTCAGACATCTATTTTAAGCCGTATAATTACCCTTTTAGGTTTGGTGATTTTTATGGAACTTGGCGGTTTTTATTGGCTTATAAACGCACTTGTAAGGAGCTTTGAAATATTTCCAATATATGCGGTTAGCATTCCTTTAGAACAGATAATTAATATGGATTATCTTATTAAGATGACCTCAAATGTTTTATATATGGGACTTCAAATTGCATCACCGGTACTTTTGGCAACATTAGGGCAAGACATTATCTTGGGTGTAATTTCTAAAACCGCACCACAAGTAAACGTCTTCCAATTGAGCTTCTTATTCAAGCCTGTTTTTGGCGCTGCAATTATGATTTGGATTTTGCCGATGCTTATTAACGTAATTTCTGATTTCTTTAATTCGTTTTCAAAGATATATTAGTTTTTCTTTTTATCGGCAAGCTCGCTATCTAATCTTAAAAATACAGGTTTGATGTTTTCTTTATCAATCAAATGACCTGCATTTAAGCTTTCGCAAGTAATATCATCAAGTTTAGTATTCAAATCATAAGATAATTGTTCAGCCATAGCTTTTGCAATATTAGGACAATACGGGTAAATTAGAGAAGAAATTACAGTCATAACTTGCAATACGTTTGTTAAAACTTCTCCGCACTTATCCATTTGCCCTTCCTTAGCCAAAGTCCAAGGCGCATTATCAGTTACGTATTTGTTTGTAATATCAACAAGCTCGTTAATTTTCAGTGCAGCTTCTTGAATTTCTATATAATCAAAATGATGTTTAACAGCCTTAACAGTATCAAGAGCTTGTTCTTTTAAAGAATTTTTACCCAAAAATTCAGGTTTAATATCACCATCAAAGTATTTTACAAGCATAGATAAAGTTCTGTTCAAAAGATTTCCCATAGAATTAGCCAAATGAGCGTTAACTTTTTCTTTAAAATCCTCGTCAGAATAATTACCGTCCTTGCCACAAGGTGCAGCTGAAGCCATATAATATCTGAAAGGATCAGGAATATCCAAATTAAACGCTTCCATAACACTTGTCGGAGAAATTACATTACCGAGAGATTTTGACATCTTAGTCTGGTCAATCGTAATCCAGCCGTGAGCCAAGATATGTTCAGGAAGAGGAAGTTCAAGCGCCATAAGTATTGCAATCCAATAAATACTATGGAATTTAAGAATATCCTTACCGATTACCTGAACAGTTGCAGGCCAGAATTGTTTAAATTTTTCAGAGGAACCCTCAGGATCGTACCCGAGAGCTGTAATATAATTAGATAGAGCGTCTATCCAAACATAAATAACTTGTTCATCATCTCCAAGAACAGGTATACCCCAGTTTACGTTAGTTTTTGCACGAGAAACCGAAATATCTTCAATATTTTCAAGCTGATTTATTACTTCATTCGCCCTGAAAGACGGAATAATGAAATCTGGATTTGTTTTGATATGTTTAATTATCGCATCTTTGTATTTAGTTAATTTAAAGAAGTAATTTTCTTCTTTAACAACTTCAGGTTTTTTCAAGTGGTCAGGACAAAGCCCGTCTTCTGTTAAATCTTTTTCACTCAAGAAAGCTTCGCAGCCTGAGCAATAAAGCCCTGTATATGCGTGTTTATAAATATCACCTTTATCAACAAGTTTTTTGAAAATCTTTTGTACAACTTTTTCGTGCTGCTCGTCTGTAGTTCTTATAAATTGAGAATAATCAATATCGAGCGCTTTCCACGCATCTTTAAATTTTTGAGCATTCATATCACAAAATTCTTTAGGCGAAACACCTTTTTCAGCAGATGTTTTTTGAATTTTAATTCCGTGCTCATCAGTTCCTGTTAAAAAATAGGTGTTATCGCATCTTTGTGTAAAATGTCTGTAAATAACATCAGTAAGAATTTTTTCATAAGCGTGTCCGATATGCGGAGCTCCGTTTACGTAATCAATTGCAGTTGTGATATAAAATTTTTCCATAATCTCAATTCCTTTTCTTTTTATATCTCAGATTGTATCACAAACACGGGCTTGATGAAGAGAGGCATACAATATCGTTTAAACCTTCAGATTTTAAAGTTTTTATCATTTCTTCAAAAGTTGCCCCTGTTGTACAAATATCATCCAATATCAAAATTGATTTACCTAAATCCTTGGATTTATCGACCTCAAAAGCTTCTGATAAATTCTCCAAACGCTCCTTTCTGGATAATTTATACTGAGGTTTTGTGTCCTTTACCCTTGTTATTAATTCTGTATTCAAACTGTATCCGCTTAATTTACAAAATTCTTCCGCGACAAGTTCCATGTGGTTATATTTTCTCTTTTTAATACGATTTTTGTGCAAAGGAACGGGAACAACCTGAAAATCTCCAGAAATTTCTAAAGAGTTCCAATATTCGTACATAAATTTAGCAAGATAATACGCCAATTCTTTTTGCTTATGGTATTTTAGTCCTCTAATAAGTTTTTGGAGAGTCTTTTCATAAATTCCGCAAGAAAAAATATTCACTCCTTCAATTATTCTTGAAGGGTTAGAAGTTCCAAAACAAAGTTCCTCATAACACTTTGGACACATTTTTAGAGAATATTTAGAAGAGGAGCAAAAATAACATTTTTTTCTGTAAATCAAGTCCAGAAGGGACAAAAAGAACTTTTTCATAAACAAATTATATCATACTGATTTTTTAAAGTATAATGAGAGTATGGAGGTATCAGGATATGGGTATCAAATCTTGGACAGATTATTTTTTGGATATGGCAAAAACTTGTTCATCACGCTCTAATTGCCTGCGCGCACAAGTCGGAGCAGTAATTGTCGGACAAGATAAGAAAATTAAAGCAACAGGATATAACGGAACACCTTCAGGAGTAGAATCTTGTTATGAAAGAGGCGAATGCTACAGAATAAAAAACAATATTCCTTCAGGCACTTGTTATGAAACCTGCCGTTCAATTCACGCTGAACAAAATGCGATTATTCAAGCAGGACAAGACAGATGTATGGGCGCTACAATGTACATTTACGGACATAATTTTATCTGTATTTTATGCAAAAGATTTATTGTTCAATCAGGTATTGTAGATGTTTACTTGAAAAAAGACGATAATTCTCCGATACTTCACGTATCCGTTGAGGATATCAAAAGGGAATTAGAAAACCCTGAGAAAATTGAAATAACCCAATTAATAAAACAATAGAGGTTTTATGTTAGAAAACAAAAATATCTTAATCGGAATAACCGGCGGAATTGCAGCTTACAAAATTTGTAATCTTATAAGACTTTACAAAAAATCAGGCGCAAATGTAAGAGTTGTTGTAACTCCAAATGCACTAAATTTCGTTACCAAATTAACCCTCCAAACCCTTTCAGGTAATGAGGTTTATGTAGATAATTTTGAAATAGATGAGTATAAGCCTGAACATATAGCGCTAACTGAATCGGATATTTTTGTAATCGCACCGGCAAGTGCTAATACTATAGGAAAGCTCACAAACGGAATTTGTGATAACCTTCTGCTTTCAACAGCTTGCGCTTTTGCTAGACCGATTTTAATAGTTCCTGCAATGAATGAAAATATGTGGAACAACAAATTTGTCCAAGAAAACATGACTAAATTAAAAACGGCAGGATATGAAGTTTTAGAACCGGCATCCGGCTTCCTCGCCTGTGGAGTTAACGGTATCGGAAGAATGAGAGAAGTTGAAGATATTTTTGAAAAAACCGTTGCAATGTTTTCACAAAAACAAATTCTCAAAGGCAAGAAAATTCTCATAACAGCAGGCGGAACAAGAGAAAAAATAGACCCTGTAAGGTATATTACCAATTCATCTTCAGGGAAAATGGGAATAGCTCTTGCAGATAATGCCTACAAAATGGGTGCTGATGTTACGTTGATTTCAACTTTTGGGGTTGAAAAACCTTACAGAAATATAGTTACACCGACAGCCTTAGAGATGGAAAAAGCAGTAAAAGAAAATCTCTCAGCTAAAGATTGCGTAATAATGTCGGCAGCAGTTTCGGACTATCGTGTCGAAAACGTTTCTGAACAAAAAATCAAAAAACAAGGCGGCGAACTTAACCTTAAGCTAGTCGAAAATCCTGACATTTTGAAGGAAATTTGCCAAGAAAGAATAAATTTGGCTTCTCATCAAGAAGCTGTTGCCCCCCTTGAGGGGGAAATGTCCAAAGGACAAAGGGGGGTAAATATTAAACCCTACGTAGTAGTAGGGTTTTGCGCGGAGAGCGAAAACCTCATTGAGAATGCCAAAGCGAAAATTCAGAAAAAAGGGTGTGATTACCTTATCGCAAACGATATCTCAAGAAAAGATATCGGATTTAACAGCAACGAAAACGAAGTTTACATAATTGACAAATCTCTAAATATAAAACATATTGAAAAAGATACTAAAGAAAATATTGCCAAACGTATTTTGGAGGAAATTTTTGAATAAATATGAACTTGTCCGTAAAATAGAAGAGTTTGCGCCGCTCGACACACAAGAAAGCTGGGATTCAAGCGGCTGGGGAGTGGATTTAGAAGGAGAAGAAGTTAATAAAATTCTCTTTGCACTCACTATAACTGATGATGTTGTAAGACAGGCAAAAGAAAAAAATTGCAATATGATTATTTCTCATCATCCGCTGTTTTTTGTTCCGTTTGAGTATAAGGATATTAATATCTATTCTGCCCATACAAATTTAGACAGAGCAGAAGGGGGAACTAGTGATTTAATAATTGAAAAATTAGGTTTTACAAAAACAAGAAATAATGATTTTGTAAGAATTGTAGAGCTTGAAGAAGAAATTACTGTGGAGGAACTTAAAAACAGGTTAATGGAGATTTCTCCAAAATTAAGGTATGTAAATAATCAAGGCACAAAAACCGTAAGGACAATCGGTTTTTGCGCCGGATCAGGTTCAGAATTTATCGGACAAACCGATGCTTTTGTGACAGGAGATGTTAAATTCCACACTGCGCTTGATGCTAAGAAAGTTGTTTTTGATATCGGGCATTTTGAGAGTGAAATTTTTGCACCTGAGCTTTTGAAAAAGATTACAAATGTAGGAGATAACGGGGTTATTGCGGATGAAAAAAGCCCTTTTATTTAGTATAATTTTTGGTTTACTGATTTTACCGGCTCTTGCCTACGAAACTATTATAATAAAGTTTCCGGACAAGGAGCTTTGGCTTAAAGGATATTACAAAAAAGTTGGTAATGAAGCGATTTTACAATACGTACCAAAAGGACAAAGTTCGAATGATTGGCGACGCTCTATTGTAGTGCATTCTTATAAGCATTCTAACTATCCGATAAATGTTTTTCTTAATAACAGTTCTGCAAGACTTATGAAAATTAATCCTACAGCACCTTATAAAACACTTCGCCTTACTCCTAATGACGCAATTATTGGGCGCTGCACTCACAGTTACAAAAACGTTGAGGCTCAATGTGAATTTTTAAGAATTACAAGGGGATATGAGGGAATTGTTACCATTCATTATATGAACAAAGACAGGGAAGATTTTATGGCGAATTATAATCAGTGGTACAACATAGTTAAGCGTGCCAAGCTATATAACAGTTATTATCGAGATGAGAGGATACTTGATAAAGCAGAATATTTTGAGCTTTGATAATAATTCCCCCGCCTATTATAACAATAGATTTTTTAATATTACCTCCAAAGTAAATTTCCCCCCGCCCCGTGAGGGAGGGGGGGTAGGGGGTGGGGTAGAAAAGATTCCGAAATAAATTCAAAATGACACAAGATTTCCCCCGCCCCGTGAGGGAGGGGGGTAGGGGGTGGGGTGGAAAAGATTCCGAAACAAGTTCGGAATGACACAAGATTTCCACCGCCTACTATAACAATAGATTTTGTAGTGTTACCTCCAAACTAAAATACATTTACCCCCCCCCGCCCCGTGAGGGAGGGGGGTAGGGGGTGGGGTAGATAAAGATTCCGAAACAAGTTCGGAATGACAATATCTCATTCCCTCCCTTTGTAGGGGAGGGGTGGGGTGGGGTTTCTTACAGGACAAAAGTTTTAAGCTTCGCTCTCAGCCGGAAGTTGATTCTTTGGAATATATTCTTCCTCTTCTTCCGGAGGCAAATTAATCGGTAATCTAAAACCGAAAGTAGAACCTTCACCCTCTTTAGAATCAACAAAAACTTGTCCGTGGTGATGTTTTTCTACCGTAACTTTTACAAGATGAAGCCCAAGTCCAGTGCCTTTAACAGTATGGGTAGCATTTTCGCATCTATAAAATCTGTCAAATACTTTTTTCTGATCCTTTTCAGAGATTCCCGGACCTTGATCTTCAACGCTTACTTCTATATACTCACCGTCACGTGAGCGCTCTACACGAACTTTAATACGCTTTCCGTCAGGAGAATATTTGATTGCATTAGACAAAATATTCATAAACGCGCGTGAAATACTTTCGATATTCACGTAAATTTGCGGTAAATCCGGCTCCTTCATAATAGATATAGTCAAATCGTGTTCCTTAGCAAGTACTTGAACCTGATTTACGGCATCTTCAATAATCTCGATAATATCAGTTTTCGTCTTTTCCATGTGAACGTTTTGCGCTTCATAACGGGAGAAATCAAGAATATCATTAACCATTCTGTTAAGTCTAATAATCTCCTGATTCATAACCCCTATAAATTCTCTTTGAGTATTGAAATCAAAATCATTACCATAGCTGTATAAAGTATCAATATAGCTTCTCAGAACAGTAACCGGCGTTCTGAGCTCATGAGAAACATTAGAAATGAAGTTAGAACGAAGCTGATCCATCTCAACATCTTTCGTAACATCTATAAGGACAATAATATATCCGACATAAGAATTTGAGCGGGTAAACATCGGAGAAATCAAGCATTTAAGAATTCTCGTGTCGATTTGTATATTGAAAGGAACAGGCGCTCCGTCATCATCAAGAGGGGTGTCCTTAAATTGTGTAATTTTATCCGCAAAACAAAATTCACCGCTAGAATCGCAGAATTGTTGAATTTGAGTGTTAATAATATCTTTTTCTTCCACTTCAAGAAGCTTTTGCGCGTAATTATTAACCATAATAACCTTGTCATGGTTATCGCAAACAACAACCCCGTTAACAATACTCATAAGTACAGATTCGAGTTTGTTACGCTCAAAAGTCAAACTCTCAATAGTCTGTTCATTATAACGGCTAAGTTTTTCTGACATATCGTTGAATGCGCCGTAAAGCTCTTTAACTTCGCTATCCACTTCCTTGTCATCAAGCATATAGCCAAATTCGCCTGATGAAATCTTTTTAACGCCCTGATAAAGCTTTCTAAGCTCTCTTGTAATTATAGAAGAGTTCATATAAATAATTCCGACAATCACAAGCCAAGCAAGAATAAACACAAGAGCAATAGAAGCTTTTGAAGTTGCAGAAACTCTATCAATAATACTTCCGCTAAGCCCAACCTCAACAGAACCGACATTTTGAGAAGAGGCGAGATTCTTTAAAACCATAGGCGAACTAACAGTAATTCTGGCCTTTTCAGCCTGTTCAGGGTAATCATCCTTACTTGAATAAATAATTTTCGAGTTATTATCCTTAAACACAATAAAAGCAATGTCATCGTTACTGTTAAGTACGGAAACTGAATTGGATCTAAGCGCGTCATATTTAGCCAAATCAGGAATAGATTTAGTCACTTCCACCCCTTCGATAGCAAGGGTTTTGGAAAGCACAAGAGCAAAATTTTTATAAGCACTGTTCATATTCTGGGTAATGCTGTAAGTTGCAAAACCTGCCGCCAAGAGAATAAAAGCCGTACTAACTCCCAAACCTGCAAGAATTAATCTGGTTTGAGCAGTCATTCCCTTTTTTTTAGCCTTCTCTTTACTCTCCGATTTCTTAAACTCAGCGCTTGTTTCCATAGTGAAATTATAGCATGTAAAGTTTTTTGTAGCAATAAAGATTGTGTTTTGCTCCGCTAAAACCAATCTCCCTCAAACACTATAATATTTTTTTTACGTTTACCCCGCCTAATGAATGTGATATATTTTAGTTATGCCAAATCTTGACGAAAAATATATGAAAATGTGCTTTGAATTAGCTAAGCGCGGCAAAAACAATGTCACGCCGAACCCTATGGTTGGATGCGTTGTGTTGGATAAAAACGGAAAATTAGTATCAAAAGGTTACCACAAAAAATATGGTAAAAACCACGCAGAACGTGATGCTTTACTAAAACTTAAAAATAACGAGGCAGAAGGCGGAACTTTGTACGTAAACCTTGAACCTTGCTCGCATTACGGTAAAACTCCTCCCTGTGTCGACTTAGTTATTAAACACAAACCCAAAAGAGTCGTTATCGGAATGAAGGATGTTAACCCAAAAGTAGATGGGATTTCTAAGCTCAAGGCAGCCGGAATACAAGTTGATTTCATATTAGAAAAGGAAGCCGAATTTTTAAATCGCAGATTTATTAAAAACATGACAATGAAACTTCCATACGTTGTACTCAAAACAGCAACAACAATGGATGGCAAAATATCCACCCAAACCGGCTCTTCCAAGTGGATTACATCAGAAAAATCAAGAGAACTTGTATACAAAATGCGAAAAGATTTCGACTGCATTCTAACAAGCTCCAATACAGTAATAGCGGATAATCCCTTAATGAATCAAACCAAATGGATATGTGCCTTGGATAAAAATCTTCGAACAGATAAAAATTCAAGAATTTATTCAAATCCCAATACCTACGTCGCTTCAATCCAAAATACACCCCTAAAGGATGACCGTTTGGATCTAAAAGCCGTTTTACAAGAACTTTTCAACAAAGGTATCTACTCCGTTTTCGTTGAATGTGGAGGAACTCTTGCAGGAGCACTGCTCAAAGAAGGGCTTATTGACGAAGTCTACCAATTTATTGCGCCAAAAATCCTGAACGACAACAGCGGAATAAGCTGTTTTAATGGGGACAATATCACAGAAATAAACGATGCAAAAGAACTTAACATCTACGAAGTTAAATACCTAAATCCAGATATTTTAATCAAAGCCAAGCTTAATTCATTTTAAAATCTCTTGCGTATTCAGGGCGTTGGTTTGCATAATTGTTTGGCTGTTCTTCAGATTCAACCCTTCTTCTTTCAAGTTGCACCTGACCGTTTTTAACTATTTCTTGAAGTTGACCTAAATTCTGTTCCAAATTAGTCAAAACTTGTTCTGCATAAATATTTGCCCCGTCTTTAATACGAGTAGCTTCGTCGATTGCTTGAACTCTTATATTTTCAGCTTCATCTAAAGCTTTACGTTTAATATCCTCACAATCTGTTATAACCTGCTCTTTAATCTTTTCAGCTTCTCTTTGAACAGCTCTTAATAAATCTGATTCACTAAGAAGTCTATTTGCTTCAGCTTGAGCATCAGCAACAACTTTTTCTGCCTTTTGCTGAGCTTCATATTGCAACTCGTCTTTTCTTCTCAAAAGAGAACGAGCTTCTTTAATCTCATCCGGCAATGCAGCATAAAGCTTATCCAAAATGTTTGTTACGGCATCTTTTTTTACAACTGAAAATCCCAATAGCGGAAAGCCTTTGTTATCCAAAGCTTCTTCTAAATCATTCATTAAACCGTATATAACATCTTGTTGTGAATTCATCTTGTGCTCCATTTTACTATGATAGTCAACAAAATTGTACAACAAGTAGTAAACAAAAGTCAACGCATGCTTTTAGTTTTGTTCAGAAGATGCTTTTTCTATTGAATTAATATCATTTCCTATACACATAATAACTGCTTGAATAAGATTATTAATTTCTTTGATACGCAAAACACAATATCTGTTATCAAGAAAAAATTTCTTAGACATGTGTTTAACCAATAGGTTGTAGCATAAAAGCGAATTATAATTCTTAATCATTTGTTGTGTTTTTAGAGCTCGCTTATACGAAGCAGGTAATTTTGCATATATACAGCATAAAATATCATCAATTTTGTTTTTTTTATAAATTCCTATATCAAAAAATACGAAAGCTGCTTCAAAATTTATAACCTTTCGCAATTTCTTCAAATAATCTTTTATCGCATCTATTTCAGCCATATAATTCCCTCTTGGGTTAATTATAAAATAAACTTCCGAAAATAACAATATATGTGATAAAATAAACGTATGAAAGAATTAATGATTTCTCCATCAATACTATCGGCAGATTTTGCCAATTTAGAAAAAGAAGTTAGTGCCATAAAAGCCGCGGGTGCTAAATGGGTTCATATTGACGTTATGGACGGGCATTTTGTTCCGAATATTACAATAGGCATTCCTGTTGTAAAATCGTTAAGAAAAGTCACTGATTTAGTATTAGATACTCACTTAATGATAGACAACCCCGAAAAATATATCGAACCATTTGCCAAAGCAGGTTCTGACATTCTAACGTTTCATTTTGAAGCTTGTCGGGATATTAGCCATGCTTCTGATATCATATCTTTAATTCAATCTTTTAATATCAAAGCAGGAATATCAATAAAGCCGAATACAAAGCCGGAAGTTATCTTTCCTATATTGAACCAAGCGGATTTAGTCTTAATTATGACTGTTGAACCCGGTTTTGGCGGACAAGAATTTATGCATGATTGCGCAATGAAAATTCCTGTAATAAAAGAAAATGCCCCTGAAAATATAATCATACAGGTGGATGGCGGAATAAACAATTTAACTTCTAAAATTTGCACCTCACTCGGAGCAAATTCACTTGTTGCAGGAAGTTATATTTTTTCTCACAATGATTACAAAAAGGCTATACAGAGCCTCTATTAAATATTTTGAAATCCTCTTGTTTACTTATTCCAATTTTAAGAAATACGTTTTAGAATAATTCTATGGAAAATATATTAGAGATAAGAGATTTAGACCTTTTTTTCGATAAGTATCAAGCACTATATAATGTTAATTTGACATTAGGCAAAGGTAAACTTCACGCACTTGTAGGAGAGTCAGGCTGCGGAAAAAGTATGACTGCAATGTCTGTTATGCGTTTAATTCCCAAAACTGCAAAAATCAGAAACGGAAAAATATTATTTAAGGGTGAAAACCTACTTGAATACAAAGAAAAACAGATGCGCGAGCTTAGAGGAAACAGAATTGCACTTATTCCGCAAGATCCGATGACTTCTCTTAACCCTCTATATACTATAGGAAACCAGCTTATAGAAGCAATAAGGGCTCATAATAACGTTTCTGAACGCCAAGCCTTAAGGAAAGCAAAAGAAGTCATGAACTTGGTAAGCATTCCTGATATTGATAAGAAATTAAATTTCTATCCTCACGAATTCTCAGGCGGGATGAAACAAAGAATTATTATAGCAATGGCGCTTGCCTGTCAAGCTGAATTAATTATTGCGGATGAACCCACTACAGCATTAGATGTTACTATTCAAAAGCAGATTATGGACTTGTTGGATGAGATTAAAAAAGAATTCGGAACAACAATATTACTTATCTCTCACGACTTGGCTCTCGTGAGTAATTATGCCGACAATATTTCGGTTATGTATGCAGGCCACATAGTAGAAGAAGCTACGGCAAAAGACTTTTTCCAAAAACCTCTCCATCCGTACTCAATCGCTTTAATAAACTCGCTTCCGACAAGAAATCCCGCACTGAAACTAAAAACAATAGAAGGTGCTCCGCCAAGCATTCAAGAAAACATCTCAGGATGCAAATTCCACCCAAGATGTGATTTCTGTAAAGATGTTTGCACCACAAAAGTTCCGGAACTTACCGAGAGAAGTTCCAACCACTTTTCTGCCTGCTGGGTTAAGTAATAAATCTAGCCTAACATAGCAACGTTGGTTTTACCGAATTTTGCAGACATGTCATCAATATGATGAATTAAATACACAAACGGTTCCAAATCTTTTTCATTCAAATCGATTATAGCACCCCAGTCCGCTCTGGCATGGTGAGCTGCAATCATTTTTGCAACACGCTTAAAACCTGCCGTCATACATATTGAAAATCCGTATTGTGAATGAGAAATCCATTCTTTTCTAAAGTTTTCGTCATAATCAATTAAGCCGGATTCCGTATCAACCGTATATTCAAAGATTTTACCGATATCGTGAAGCAAACAAGCTGCATAAACTTCATCGTGATTAACCCGCTGAAAGAAAATATTCATATTAGTTTCTGCATACCTTAAACACTCAAGAACGTGAACCATCAAACCGCCGATGTAATTGTGATGCATAAGCTTTGCAGCAGGCATTATCATAATTTTATCTTTATATTTCGTATAAATACCACTTACAAATTCTCTTAAACTTTCATCTTTTATTTTATCAATATATTCGCAAATAGAATTGTATTCCTGAACTCGCTCATTTTCATCCAAGCCTGTTTTTGCTTCTTTTATAAGCTCTAAAGCTGAAACCAGACAATTATTATACTTTTCATTAAAAGAACCTGATACTATTCTGAGCAAATTTCCGCATCTGAACAACTTGGAATCCATTCTGTTCAAAGCTTCTTCCCACAAAATACAATTAAGAAATTCACCTGTCTTGGGATCTTTAAGCTGTAATTTTCCCATCTTACTTCCGGATTTGGTATCTCCTACCGAAAAAGTTACAACTTCGTATATAATATCAGTACTAAACATTCTTATCTCCTAGTTTTTAGTCAATTATTGCACAAAAAAAGAATTGAATACAACTTCAATTCTTCCTTGCTTCTTTTAAAACCTAATGAACTAGCCTTTTTTGTTCTCATCGTCGTTCTTTTGGTTTGTCTTGTCTATCAAATGCCCGAGAACCCCGCCAGCAACACCTGTAGTTCCGGCAAAAACACCATAGACAAGAGGAGCAGCTGCACCTCCACTCAAAATTGTTAGTGCACCGGCACCTAATAAAGCACAAATTCCAAAGCCTTTGGCTGCCCCGTGAGCCTTAAATGAAACTGTATCAGGCTTGGTTTCAGGAACAGGAGCCTCGGTTACTCTTTGAAGGTTACGACTTTTGTTCATTTTCGAGACAGCACGAGCCGGCTCATAATTTCGGATAGCAGAGATTTTCATAACTTAACCCTCGTTTTTTAACACACCCATGCACATTACTACAAAAATAAGTTTTTGTCAATCCTAAAGTTAGAAAAATTTACATTATCTTTTTGTATTATACACTTGGAGAATACATTTTTCCTTGGGTAAATGTAACATATACTTGCTATGAATTATAACTACAATGAAGATTATCAATATGACAGCTGCGTATCGGAAGGAATTTGTTCCGTTAATCCGAGAACTTCTTCCTTGCAAGAAGTGTTAATTTTATACCTTAAACTTGCAGCTTTTTACGCTCTTAAACTTTACGAAAACGGCATTCAAAATCAGGAAATTAGAAATCATATTTTAAACACTATCTCTATACTTGTTTCAAACTTCGAATTCTCAGAGAGAGATTTTAAAGTAATCACGCTCAATTTTAACAAAATTTTGCCATCTCTAATAAAAAAATATGAAGAAAATTGCAAAGATAGTAATGCTGTACCTGAATGCTTAAAATCTATTCTCAAATTTAAACAAAATACGGATATTATAAAATCAATTCAGTTTGGCGAAAAAGAGTTTTTAAAAAAAGCAAAGTCTTTATCTGATGAAGTTCGGGATTTATACAAAATTCTTTTAGTACTTGCAAAAAGTATATGTATTAACATTCTCGACTTGGAGAGTTTTGGAATTGAAGATTCTGTCGGATACGTTTCAATATTAAAACTGCTCAATTCATTAAATACAGACAGTCAAGATGTTGATATTCTTAAAAGTACTATAGAAGAAATTTCCGATGTAGATAATAAACTTATGAAAGCTCTTCAGACGGCTAAAGAAGAAAGATACGGAAGTCAAGAAATATGCGAAGTTTCTTATTCCACAACTCCCGGAAAAGCAGTTTTGGTTGTCGGTTCAAACATTAGAGAATTAGAAGATATTTTAGAAGCTTTTAAAGACAAGAATATCGATGTTTATACACACGACGATATGATTCTTGCCAATACTTTTCCGAAGTTTCACGAATACAAAAACTTGAAAGGACAATACGGACAAGGAATAGAAAATTGTTTACTCGATTTTGCAACTTTTCCGGGGCCTATAATTCTTACAAGACACTCGCTTTATAATGTTAAACATTTATATAGAGGGTTATTATACACAACAGATTTTGCTACATCTAAAGGAGTTATACCAATTGCTAATCAAGATTTTTCGCAAGTTATAACTGCTGCGGAGAATGCAAAAGGTTTCAAGACGGGAAGACAATGTGAAACTATTAGTATCGGGTACGATTACAATAAACTTATTAAAGAAGTAAAAAATCGTGCTGAAAAATATTCTAAAATTTTCATAATCGGATTGGGAGCTTACACACTGGAACAAAAAGCTTATTTTGAAAAGCTGCTTAGCAAAACTCCAGACAATGTTTTAATAATCTCACTCTCATACTGCGTAAACAGGGATAATATAATATGTCTAAACGCATGTTTTGATACATTTGCACTGCCAAGAATTACAGAAGGACTTGCCGAAGCTTTATCGCTACCTATTTCGGTATTTTTCCCTAAATGCGACAGACATACTCTCTCTCAAATAATCTACCTAAACCAAAAGCCTAATATTAATATTTACATGGGAAAATGCACGCCAATTATGCTTAACCCGAATATGATGATTACATTAAAAAAATTATTTAATATTCACGGCTTAACTTCTGTCAAAAAGGACTTAAATGAAATTATGAATTGATACTTCTAAGCAAGTCCGCAATATGAACCGTTGCATCCAATTTAGCCAGGTGAAGAGCATTTTGCTTAATATAATTCATCTTGACAGGGTTTTCAACCAAACTTACCACTGCGTCGCGCAACTTGTTAGGATCCAATTCTTTATCTTCTATATAAATACAAGCTCCCATCTCTAACAAATACTTAGCATTAATCCTCTGATGATTTGCAGCCGCATAAGGATACGGAACTAAAATAGGTGCTGCTTCCGATGCGCAAATTTCCGAAATACTTAAGGAGCCCGCACGAGAAACAACAATATCACTGGATTTTAGAACAGAAATCATATCCATAAAATAAGGTTTGATTATCAAATTGCTATCCTGCTCAAATGTCGGATAAATTTGCCTTACACGCTCCAAAACATCTTCGTAATTTTTCTTACCCGTCTGGAAAATTATCTGTAAATTTCTCTCCTGCGAAAATTCCTTCAAAAGCTCAATAGCAGTATTATTAATAGATTTAGCCCCTTGAGAACCGCCCATTATACAAAGAGTCAATTTATTAGGGCTCAAATTCATTTTCTGAATAGCTTCACTCCTCGACATAGTTGCAAAACCCTCTCGTATAGGGTTTCCCGTAACTATTGCATGTTTATTCGGAATATATTTTTTTGCTTTTTCAAATGCCAAAGAAACAAATCTTGCTCTTCTTGAGAGTTTTTTTGTAACCAACCCCGGCATAGCGTCACAATCATGCATCATATAAGGAGTTTTGGTAATAATACAAGCAAAAATCATTGGTGCAGAAACATATCCGCCCGTTGCAAAAACAGCTTTTGGTTTGTATTTTTTTATGTACCTTACAGAGCGAATAATTGCTTTAACAAGCTTAATTCCCCAAATAAAGAATTTTGGATTAAGTCCTCTCGGCATGCCCTTAATACTTACATGCAAGAATTTATATCCCTTCTTTGTTGCAAGTTCGAACTCCATATTACGCTTATTACCGACATAATAAACCTTAGAATCCTCACTAAGCTCATCTGCAACAGCAAGAGCCGGATAAATATGTCCGCCCGTACCGCCGCCTGTAACAAAATAAACGCTATTGTATATCTCTGACATTACCAAACCTTACCCTTTTTACATTATCTTTTGAAATATTAAGAATAATTCCGACCATCCACAAAGAAACCATAACGGAAGAACCGCCGTAACTTATAAATGGCATAGGAACACCTGTTGCGGGAACAAAAGAACTTGCTACCCACATATTTAAAAAACCTTGGAAACATATAGAAAAAGTTAAACCGAGAGCTAACAATTTTCCGTACATATCCTGGCACTTGCTTGCTATAATAAAGCCTCTTTGAAGAATAGTCCAGAATAAACAAATTATTAAAAGACATCCGATAAACCCGTGTTCTTCGCCGATTACTGCATAAATAAAGTCAGTATGCGCTTCAGGAAGCCAAGCAAGTTTTTGTTTAGAGCTTCCGTACCCAACCCCGTATAAACCGCCTGATGCAAAAGCTACAAGAGATTGAATAATATTATATCCTGCCCCCAAAGGATCTGATTCAGGGTGCAGCCAAGTTGTTATTCTTGAAGATTGGTAACCTTTTAACCCCTTTAATAATAAAAGAGGTATAAATGCACACATTCCGTAAGTTATCAACTGTATGGAACCGCCTGCGCAGATATAAATTGCAACGGACGTTGCAAGAAGGAGCAGTACCATACTTAAATTCGGTTGAGTAAAAATTAAACCAACCATAATTAGTATAGGAATAAATGCCGTTACAATTTTATTATTGTCAAAAATATTTGCATCTTTGTAGAAAACACCTGCCAAAAGCATGACAACAGCAGGTTTTGCAAATTCTGAAGGCTGCAAGCTCATAGGACCTATATTAATCCATCTCTGTGCACCATTAACAGTCGTACCTGCTACTTTTACCATTATTAACATTATGATTACGAAAAACGCAAAAGGGAGAGTATAATTCATAAGCTTTTTGTAATGGAAATTTGACAAAAATCTCATACCGAAAAGCCCTACTATAACACCAAAAATTTGTTGAACCAAAAATCTTGCAGGATTAAGCCCCATATCAATACATTTTGGAGCACTTGCAGAAAATATTGCCATCAAACCGATTACAACAAGAAAAATTACAGCCAAAAAGAGCGGTCTGTCTGACTGCATATTCTGCATACTTATTTTGTCAGGATCGTTATTTTGATAATACATAATCCTTGAAAACTTCCCCTCTATGTTCGTAGCTATTAAACATATCAAAACTTGCACATGCCGGTGAAAGAAGCACTACATCAGGTTTTAGACTTATTGCCTTATCTATTGCATCTTCCATGGTGTGTTCTTTTATTATATTACTAAAACCATTTTTTTTCAGATTTTGTTCAAATCTCTCTGTCGCCTCACCAATCAACAAAACTGTTGTAATGTGTTTGTTAATTGAATGACACATTTCTGTTAAATCAGTGTTTTTATCTCTTCCGCCAAGGATTAAAGCAACGTTTTGATTATTAAAAGAATCAATAGCAACAATAGAAGCTTCAGGATTTGTAGCTTTTGAATCGTTATAGAAAGTTATCCCGTTCATTTCCCGAACTTTTTCTAACCTGTGTTCAGGAGCTTTGAAACTCATTATTCTTTCTTTGATATCCTCATTTTTCATGCCGGCTAATTTCGCAATAATTATTCCGCACATAATATTTTGATAATTGTGATGACCGACAAGCGGACACTCTTTCAATTTGATAATTTCCTCGTCATTATAATATATTGAATCACCTTTTATATTACATTCGGATACTACTCCTTCCCTTGAAGGGGAAGGTTGGGATGGGGTGATATTATCAAAAAATATTACGTTTTTGCATTTTTTAGAAAATTCAACCAATTTTTCATCCCTTGCGTTCAAAATTGCAAATTCAGGCTCTTGAGGCGGAAGAAATATTTTGGCTTTCGCATTAAAGTAATTTTCCAAACCTCCGTGCCAATCAATATGATCGGGAGTAAAATTCGTCCAGCAAGCGTATTTTGCTTTAAATTTTTCTGTCATCTGAGCTTGAAATGAACTTATTTCACATACAAGAAAATCATGTTTTTCATCAATTAATGATGTAGGCGGAACCCCGATATTTCCGCAAACAGGAGCTGAAAAATCCTTGCTCAAAATATGCGAAACAAGAGCTGTAGTTGTTGTTTTTCCGTTCGTTCCCGTTATCGCGATAAAAGGAATGTCTGTATTCAGATAGGCAAGCTCGATTTCTGAAATTATTTTTATATTTTTTTCGTTTAAACGTCTGAAGATTTCAGATTTAGGAGGGATGCCCGGACTTGTTACAGCAAATTTTGAATTTGATATAAATTCATCACTGTGTCCGCCGCATTCGATTTTTATACCCAAATTTTTAAGAGCATCAATTTGATTTTTGTACTCTTCGCGTAAATCTTCAACTTTTTTTGATTCTGTTATATAAACATCGTAATCTTTTTTTACTAAAAATTTTGCAGCAGAAATTCCGCTTTTTGATAAACCTAGTATTAAAACTTTCTCTGACATAATCGTATACTCTCCGATTTTAATTTTACACCAAAAAGAAAACTTATTTAATACTAAAATAAAGGTTAAATTTCCCTAAAGATTGAAGATAAATTTAAGATAAAGTTTCTTATGAATTATCCGGAATATATTTGAATAAATCATTTGTATTACAGTCTAAGACATTGCAAAGTTTATTCAAAGTTTCAAACTCTATCCCCGCCGTCTTATCATGATAGAGAGAATAAACAGTATTGTAAGCTATACCAGCAAGTCTTGCGGTTTCGGCTATTGTCATTCTTCGCATTCCTATATATAAAGAAACATTGTTTTTTATCATAAGAATATTGTAAAAGGTTTTTATTATATAGTATACTTTGCAACAAAAATTTACAATGTCTTGTGTAGTATATATTTAATCAAGATTTTTAATTAAATTTCTGTTTATGCGATAATTATGGAATGAGATACATAGCAATAACCGACATCCACGGAGAACTAGCCAAGCTCGAAAATGTTCTTTCCAAAATAAATACCAGACCTGATGATGTCTTTGTTTTTATGGGGGATTATATCGACAGAGGCCCTGATTCTAAAGGTGTCGTAAACAGAATTATTGAACAAAGCAACACCAACAAATGTATTTATCTGATAGGCTCGCACGAATACGCACTTTTGCATTCGGACGAAGATTATTACAGATACCTCTTTGACAATTACGGCGGGCCTGCTACTGTTAGAAGTTACGGAAGCTTTCAAAATATTTTTAAAACTCACGGAGAATTTTTTAAAAGCCTAAAATTTTATTACCTTACAGACAAGTACCTTTTTGTACATGCGGGAATTAATCCCGATTATCCGCTTGAAGAGCAGCAAGAAGAGGATTTGGTTTATATAAGAGGAAAATTTATTTATTCAAAACATAAACTTCCGCAAAAAATCATTTTCGGGCATACAGAATTTGACGAACCATACATAGATGAAGGAAAAATCTGTATCGATCTTGGCTGCGGCAAATACCCAAACGCACATCTTTGTGCGCTTATTCTTAACGAAGATGGCTCAGAAGAATTTGTTTATTCTGATTAAGATTGTATCGTTTGACTACATTTTATCATATTCTTTCAGTGTCATACCTTCGTGCCACTTTATTTTTCCTGACGCCTGTCTTCCTGCAATATCTCGCGTTAGGGTATTAGCAGAATTTATGCCATTACATAATTTGCAAAATGTGTCATAACCCAATTCTGAATAACCCAAAGCAAATTCCATCAATTCTTTTTTATTCACCAGATTTGGATTATTTAAATCATAATAATTTACCGGGTCATCCTGTATTATTCCTGCAGTAACCGCAAAAGATGAAAAATTACAATAATATATCCTGCCATTTCTCAAATTTCGACACGGTTGTAATCCCCAACACTTATCTGCACGTGAGATTAAATCTTCTTCTGACCATAGTGAATAGTCTTCATTTGCCGGGAAAAATTTGAAAAATTTCTGACCACTTTCATAATTTCTATAATCTATGCCATTTTCATTTAAGTGCTTAATTAATTTATCTCGCGTTTGTTTTGTTCTAGGAACAGCATCCGTATAATTATCTAACAACAAAATAATTTTATGTCGCTTTAGTACGTCTGTTAACTTCTCATTAGGAATTAACGTGCCGTTGGTAGCAAGAAGTATTTGACCTATCTGATTATTATAATTCTCTGCTAACCATTCTATGTATTCTGGCAATTCTTTATAAGATAAAGGCTCTCCGCCTGATATCTGGAAAAAACTTACTTTATCTATCGACTTAAAATATATAGAAGCTTCTTCTTTTAACTTATCCAATGAAATAGCTGCAGGATTTTGAATAAATGGTGTAAAATTTAAACAATATTTACAGTTTAATGTACAAATCGTTGTTACAATTATACACGTATCACGTAAGTATGTTTTATTCTGAGTATATGCAGAATACACTGATAAATACTTTTCAAAAAAATCGTTAGTATGATATATCAAACTTTGAGGTAAAAATCTTTTCAAATATTTTGTTAGTTTATTTATACAACATATTTCCGAATAATGACAATGTGGTATTATTACGGCTTTCTCATCTTTTAATTTATATTTTTTTATATAAAACAACAATAACAACTTTGTTACTAAACCTAAACGCATAAACTTTTTGGGAAACTTAATAAATTCAATATCTACATCCAAAAAATCTAATAATTTTTCTATCGGTTTATTAACATAATAATGGGCTTGATCAAAATCTTCTCCAATAAAAATAAGTTTCGAAGATTCCTGAAATCTCTTACCTAATTCCTCAAATTCAAAACCCTTATTCTGCCACTTCATACTTTAACTCCTTTTTCGCTTAAATTTTATTTTTATACCCAATATATACAATATTTTTCTTTCTTCACTAATCCTTTGTATTGAAAAGATTTTACTAATAAAACTTTTTAGAAAATACAAATTTTTTATCAATATGCTTTTGCAAGATAAATTTTTATTGGTTATAGCAAAATTATTAAACAAATTATTCAACAAATATCCTTTTACGCAAAAAGGATATTCTTCATCCCTAGCATCATAATCAAAATTTATTCTAGTAATGTGTTCATTAACCTGTATAACTTTTCGATATTGAAATTCTACTTCTCGTGAACTAAATAAATACAATATATTTACATCAACATTCCTGAATCTTTTTTTTAACAATTCATAGCCCGTAATTAAATCTTTATGAGTAATCTCCCTTCTTTCATTCGGAATTTCTATATAGACAAAAAGTATACTCCTACTGGCCTCTATTTGATTTATTAAACGTTTTATTCTTCTTTCATACTTTTGTTTTACCCTTGAATAGCTATCCTCTAGAAGTTTGGATAAAGGAAAATCATGATTAAAAACAATTCCTGTTTTTTTATTTTTGTATATTTTACAAGGAATAGGATTTTCTCTCGTTCCTATAAGCTCCAAATCTTCATAATTCATCCAATCTTTAAAATCATTTGCTATAATTTTTATTCTGTCTATGAAGTCTGCACCAAATAACCAATCATAAGGATATGAATAATATTGAAGATGAGATTTTCGAAGTGCTTGAGTACAAGAACATCCTGCACCTAAAGAAATATAAAGATCGTGCTCATTTTTAACTTTACTTTGAATATTCTTGTCAAAATTAAATTTTTTATACTCTTGCATATCATTTTGCTTTATTTTATCGAAAACTGAAAGTTTACTCGTATTTGAATGTAAATGCTTAACTTCTATATCATAAATTTTGTAGTTGATATACCCATTTTCTACATTCATATTAAATAAATAATCATCACCACACCATATTTTCATTTCTTCGGGAATAAAATAAAATTGACTTTTTCTACCAAAAATTGCTGAACCCCAACAATTTTCCCTTACATCTGTCTGGCATATTTTTATTTCTTGTTCTTTTGGATAATCTACTAATTCATTTTCTTCTGTTTTACGTATACTATCAAGACCTATTAAACCAATAGTATCATTATTTTCAAGATTATCTAATATTTGTCCGAAGATATTTTTAGGTAATAAAATATCATCATTTAAAATCCCTATATATTCATATTTACTTTCTTTTACACCATAATTCCAAGCAGGATTTACGTATAAATTTGTATTAGGATTTATTATTTTTAACTTAGAAACTTGCGATTTAAAACCACAACCTGTATTATCTATAAGAATTATTTCTTCAATATAATCCGACTCAGAAAGTTCATTTAATAATAAATTTAAAATTCTTTTATTTTTTTGCAAAGTCGGTATTACAATAGAAAATTTTGCCATTACAACACCTTCAAGATTATGAATAATATTAGTATAAATAGTTCTATAATTGCAATAATTAAAAATAAATTAAATAATTTTTTATATTTTCGCATGTTTTTCCGAACGCTAAATACACGACTATAAAATTTTTCATTATCTTTATATAAATTAAAGTGATTATGAAATATATTTTTTAGAATTTCTTTTTGAGAAAATTTTGCTATATCAGTCCTAGATGGGTCATTTGTTTTTCTATAATAAAAGAGTTCTTCTTCTATTTTGTAAACTTCAACCCCTTTTTCAATCAAAGAAAGCCATAAGTCCCAATCTTCACAACCACAATTCATATTTTCTTTGTAACCACCGCAAGATACAAAGTCTTTTTTTCTAAACATTGCAGAATTGAATATACAATTTTGAAAAATTATATTGTCCTTATTAAATTCCGGTAGTTTCCATTTTTTATTTTTAACTCCAAAAATTCTTGCATCACAATAAACTATTCCAACCTCTGAATTTTCTTCCATTATTTTAACAGCTTTTTCAACATAAGTTTTATCTATAATATCATCTGCATCCAAAGGTAAAATATATTCACCACTACAAGAATTTATAGCCGTATTTCTTGCAAAACAAACTCCCTTGTGGGTATCCAAGTGAATAAAAGTCATATTCTCAAATTTTTCTGCATAATGTTTCATAACATTTGCACTTTTATCTGTAGAGCAATCATCTATACAAATTATTTCAACATTCTGATATGCTTGACCTAAGGCTGATTCTATTGCATCACTAACATATTCACACTGATTGTAACAAGGAATTATTATAGAAACCCTCGGTAATACAACTTGATATTCTTGTTTATCCATAATTAAAATCTCTAATAGTATAAAATCCTATAAATATAATAAAAATTTATAATAGCACTATATATTTTATATAGTAATACTCTATTTGTCAATATTTTTTATAGTACAATACTGTATTTATTTTTATTAAATATAAAAGATAATATTATTATTGTGAAAGATAAAAGTACAATAAAAAAATTATTAGGTCAGAGAATACAAGCGCTTCGTAAATATAATAAATTTACACAAGAAGAACTTGCAGAAAAAATCGGCATTGGTACTCCTAATATTAGTTATTTTGAAACAGGAAAATTTGCACCATCTTTAGAAACGTTAGAAAAACTTGCAAAAGCACTTAACGTTGAAATGTATGAATTTTACATGTTCAAACCTTATAAATCTACTGAAGATATAAGAAAAGAATTAGTTGAAGTAATCAACTCCGATGAGAATATTCTAAGATTGCTCTATAAATTTTATTTAGCTATTAAATAAATTCTTATAACTTAAATGCTCTTAAATTTAACCAAATCTTGTTTTCTCATTCTGATATTTTGAGGAGTAATTTCTACTAACTCGTCGTCACCTATGTATTCCAGACAATCCTCAAGAGATAATTCCTTATGAGCCTGCAAAGTTACCATAACATCGGCAGTTGCGCTTCTCATATTGGTTAACTTTTTGGTCTTACAAATATTTACAACGATATCTTGAGGTCTGTTACCTTCACCGATTATCATTCCTCTATAAACTTTTGTTTTAGGAGTAACAAAGAATACGCCTCTATCTTCGAACTGAGCCAAAGCGTAAGGAATTGCTTCGCCTTGTTCGTGAGCCAAAATTGATCCGCTTCTCTGTTTTGGAATATCACCCGCATAAGGTTTGTATTCATCAAATGTATGATACATAATACCTTCACCGTGTGTCATACGGATAAATTCTGATCTGAAACCGATTAAGCCTCTTGCTGGAATAGAAAATTTCATACTTGTTCTAGTTCCGTTGTTTTGCATCTCAAGCATTGTTGCTTTTCTGCCAGAAAGTCTATCTATACAAGAGCCTGCAAATTCTTCAGGAACATCTACAAGAAGATTTTCAAACGGTTCATACTGCTCGCCGTTAATTTCTTTGTAAATAACTTCCGGCTTAGAAACCTGGAATTCATAACCTTCTCTTCTCATCGTTTCGATTAAAATACCAAGGTGTAATTCACCTCTTCCGCTAACTTTGAAGCAATCAGTTGAGTCGGTATCTTCTACACGCAAGCTTACATTCTTTTCTAATTCATCATACAATCTTTTTCTTAACTGACGAGAAGTAACAAATTTACCCTCCTGACCTGCAAACGGGCTGTCATTAACAGAAAAATTCATCTGCAAAGTAGGTTCATCAACGTGAATTAGAGGAAGCGGATTTATATTGTTAGGATCACAAAGAGTTTCACCGATATGAATATCAGAAAAACCTGCGATACCGACAATATCACCTGCTTCTGATTCTTCAATTTCTACTCTTCCCAAATCCTTAAAACCGAATAATTTTGTAATTTTGCCTCTTTCTACGCTTCCGTCTGCCTTAACCCAAGCTACTTGATCCTGAGAATGTACTCTTCCGTTTGCAATACGTCCGATTACTATTCTTCCTACGTATTCATTGTAATCAAGAGTTGTAGCTCTGAATTGGAAAGGTTTATCAGCATCACCAGTCGGCGGTTGAATGTTTTCTATGATACAATCCAAAAGCGGTATCATATCTTTCTTTTCATCTTCCAAATGCTTGATTGCAAAACCGTGCAAACTGCTTGCATAAATGTATGGAAAATCTATTAAATCTTCTCTGTCCGTAAGTTCGGTAAACAAATCGAAAACCTTATCCAAAGTTCCGTCAGGATCTGCAGCAGGTTTATCAATTTTGTTTATTACAACAATAATCTTAATTCCTAATTCCAAAGCCTTTGATAAAACAAATCTTGTTTGAGGCATAGGGCCTTCTGCCGCGTCTACAATAAGCAAAGCACCGTCTACCATACCCAAAACACGTTCTACTTCTCCGCCAAAATCCGCGTGACCTGGGGTGTCTACTACATTTATTTTTGTTCCCTTATAATTTATAGAAATGTTCTTTGATAAAATTGTAATTCCACGCTCACGTTCCAAATCATTACTATCCAGAACTCGTTCTTGTACTTGTTGGTTTTCTCTGAATACACCACTTTGTTTTAACATACAATCTACCAAAGTTGTTTTACCGTGGTCAACGTGAGCTATTATCGCTATATTACGTATATTTTTATTTGTCATATTTCCATTCCCTATTGTTAGTTTCGTTAATTTCGTCTAGTGTTATTTTTACACTTATATTTTATACAATCAAATTTTAATTTCAATCATGTTCATATAGAAATATTGATTAATAACTTTTAATGTGTATCATATCTAAAGGAGTATTGAGAGGTTTTAAATTGAAAAACATTTTTTTTGATTCTTTGATTAATTTTTTTTCCGAGCACTTTTCACGTTGTAAAAAACCTGAAATAAAACAAAATACTTTTATAGTCTGGGAACCTTGTTCGCAATCACATTCCGAAGTTGTTCCTGGATTTACAAAATATTTACTCGATTTGGGGTATCACGTATCGGTTATTGTTAATCCGAAAAAATACAAAGAAGGTTTGTTCTCCAGGTTTGATAATGAAAATATTTCTTTTAATAAATTGTCCAGAAAACAAATCAAAAATTTCCTCAAAAAAGATTCATTAAAAGATGTTTCAGGAATTTTGGTTACTACTGTAGGTAAAATTTGCGACAGCATACACTATGAACAATGCTATGATACTTTTAATCCTGATGTTGATAAGTCTAAATTGTTCTTTGTCGAACACGAAACTAAATATGCCATTGATGAAGGTACTTGGAATGAAAATTTAATAACTCTGAGAAATATAAATTATAAGGGCGCAAAATCTGTCGTTGTTAATCCGCATTATTTCGGAAATGTTAAAATTACTCCTAAAAATAAAGATATTACTAACTTTATTACAATAGGAGCTATTCAAGGTAAGAGAAAAAATAATGACTTGATTATAAATGCGGTAAAAGAATTACACGATAAAGGGTTTAGAAATTTTAAAGTTACAGTTATCGGAAAAGGACATTTAAAAAAACTTCCTAAAGAAATTCAAAAATACTTTGATATCAAAGGCAGATTACCGTTTGATAAAATGTATGAAGAATTGGAAAAAGCTGATTTTATGCTTACTTCTTACAATAAAAATAATCCGCAGCATCTTAGGTACAATACGACCGGTACAAGCGGTAATTTCCAATTAGTTTACGGTTTCTTGAAACCTTGTATTATTATAGAAGATTTTGCTTCTATAAACGGGTTTAATCAGGAAAATAGTATTCTTTATAAAGAAGATTCTGACTTTGCAAAAGCCCTGCAAAAAGGTATTGAAATGTCACAAGAAGAATATTCTAATATGCAAAATAAACTTAAAGAATACGAGCAAAAACTTTATAATGACTCACTAAATAATTTAAAAGGACTTATTAATCATGACTAAAATTCCTGTTGTTTTCACGTTTGACAAAAGAATAATTCTGGGCGGAGCAGTTACTATTAAAAGTTTAATTGATAATGCAAAACCTGAAACTTCTTATGATATTTACGTTTATCACCCTGATATCTGTGAAAAAGATATAAAAGAATTTGAAAAAATGGTGGAAGGTACTAACCACTCAATTACTTTTGAATACATTTCTAAAGAAAGATTTAAAGATGCGCCGATTAATAAGGGCGGAAGCTGGACTGAAATTATTTATTATAGGCTTCTAATTCCTGAACTTCTTCCTCAGTATGACAAAGTTATTTATGCAGACACTGACGTTTTGTTTAAAGGTGATCTGGAAGATGCTTTTAATATTGATATTTCTGAATACGAGTGCGCAGCTGTTGCTATGGAATTTAACAACGAAAATATGATATGTCATAAGTATTTTCCTGAAAACAAAAACGAATATACTTATATTTCAAGCTTTATTATCTTTAATTCTAAAAAGATGAGAGAAGAAAATTTTGTACAAAGAGTTTTTGAAACTATTAAGAATTTTAACACCAGACTAAAATTCTTCGACTTGGATACTTTGAATATTACTTGTGATAAAATTTATAACCTTCCTTATCGTTATGGTGTATTCCAAAGCTTATATTACAGCTCAGATTGGGAAAATTCTAATGAATATAAATTCTTGAAAAACGTTTATACAGACGAAACTTTAAAACAGGAAGTTGAAAATGTCGTAATGCTTCATTATGCAGGAAAACCGGGAAAACCTTGGAGAAGAAGACATATTCCTTCTGATTACAAAGAATGTATGGATAGCATTCCTAAAAAATTAAAAAGATTTACATTTAGAGATTTAAGAAAAAGATTTTTTA
The DNA here is from genome assembly GCA_944323165.1 of Candidatus Gastranaerophilales bacterium. Taxonomy (GTDB): domain Bacteria; phylum Cyanobacteriota; class Vampirovibrionia; order Gastranaerophilales; family Gastranaerophilaceae; genus CAG-196. The sequence goes on from CALURK010000017.1 coordinate 28,978, forward strand.
GCAAAGTGTAAGCGCTGGACTAAAGAGATTTTTAACTTATAAGCTTAAATTTTTGGTACAAATGCTAAAACAAGTTTTGTGCTTTGGAGTGAGAAATATTGTAAATATTTGTCATTTCGAATTTATTTCGAAATCTTTTGATCTTAAGATTAGATACTGAAACCTAATTTAGCATAACGTATAAAACTTGCCCAATTTCTACCTTGGAATAATATATCCCCAAATAGGCGGCTTATCACAACTTTCTAACAGACATATATATGTAATTCTTATTTTCTTACATTTGGGTATTTTCAAATACCCAACTCCGTATACAATAGATGAAATAAGACTTTCACCGACCTTTTGTTCATATTTATCTACATGCTCGTCTTTTGAAACAATTTTGACCTTTGTATTGTATTCTTTAGAATACAAATCTTCAAGATATTCGCTATAACAAGTAGCATTTGCACTTAGGGTAGATAATAGGATTAATGTTAATAAAATAAGCTTTCTCATAGGACAAATAATAACACAAATTATTCAAAGATAGAATGTCCAATTGTTGAAATAGTTGGATATAAGATATTCACTCCATTTCAAAACCCTGTATTGATTTTACTCCGCACTCCACTTAAAAGGAGGAAAAATTTAGTAAAATATTCTTATATTTAAAAACTTGTTCAAAATAACAAATAAAAGTACAAAATCAGGCGATATCATGCTAAAATATTAAAGACTTTATGAATTATTTAAAAATTAAAAACGATATCTTCAAAATATTAGTAGAGCTTTTTGTTTTTGACAGAAAAAAAAGAAGCATCATAAAAGCTCGCTGGGCTAAACGAAATTTGGAAAAGTATCTGGTAGTATCAGATACACAAGACAAGGTTGAAGCGGATGTTCAAAACAAGTCCATAGTCCAGCAGTTGTCAACCAACAAGGAAAACTTGGAGGCTCATTTCGAGGTTGACCAAGAAGCTCAAAACAAGTCCGTAGTCCAGCAGTTGTCAACCAACAAGGAAAACTTGGAGGCTCATTTCGAGGTTGACCAAGAGGTTCAAAACAAGTCTGTAGTTCAATCCTTGTCAACCGACAATTTATCTACGTGCGTAGCACTTTGGCAATATTGGCATCAGGGAAAAGAAAATGCTCCTGATTTAATACAAAAATGCTTTGAAAGTGTTCAAAAGTATGAGAGTGACAAAGAAATTCATGTACTTTCTTTTGATACAATAAAAAATTACGTTGAAATACCTCAAAAATATTATGATTTATTGAACTCAGGTAAAATTCCTATAGCAATATTCAGCGATATTTTAAGACTTTATTTATTAGAAAAATACGGTGGATGCTGGGTAGATTCAACTATTTATCTTACGGATAAAATACCTCAAAGCGTTTGGGACTCAGATTTTTGTGTAGTACAAAAAAATCCGCTAACAGATTTGCAGGAAAATAAAATGTCCTGCTACTTTATCCGCGCAAAAAAAGACAGTGCAAATTTAAGAGCAATAAAACGAAGTATAGAAAATTATTGGGCAGAAAATGATTTTCTATTAAATTATTTTATGTTTGAACACATATCAACAATGCTTTCTTGCAAAACTCCAGAATTAAAATCTGAATGGGACAATATGCCTTATCTTGATGGAAATATTATTGGAACACTTCAAACAATGATGGAAAAAGATTTTAATAAAGAAGAATTTAATAATTTAAAAACAAAAACATTTATGCATAAACTTACTTACAAAAAACATATATCTGAAACATTTCTGAACAATTTAACATAAATTTTTATTTTTATATATTGTTTTTCCAAAAATTACCAATTGTGCCTTTTTCCCGAATCTTATTCGCAAACATTTCTTTCTCAGACTTTTTAATATTTGCAATAAAATCAACAAATGAGCTTTCCAATTACTTTTATCATAAAATTTCATCATCCCTTTATAAATTAGTTCAATTTTATCTGTTCCAGAACTATTTATAAAACTATCTGAATGTATTCTCCACATTGTTAACTTCTTATCTAAATAATAAAAATTTGTTTTTTGCGCTATTTGAATCCAAAGCCACCAGTCAATAAGGGCAGGTATTGGGGTGTTAAAATCACAGCCAGAAAATAATTCTTTCTTCAACATCACTATTGAAAAAGTACAAATTACATTTTGTTCTATTAGATTTAAAGACAAATTTTGCTTTTTATATATCTCTTTAAATTTTTTATATAAATCGATCTTATCAATGCCATCACCTTCAAATGACTCAAAATCTGAAAATATATATTTAACATCCGGATTACTATCTATCACTTTAATCTTTTCTTCAAGATAATTTGGCATATATTTATCATCAGATTCCAAAAAAGATATCCACTCTCCTCCGGCTTTTGAAATCCCAAGTTTTAATGTTTCAGGAAGTCCCTTATTAACACCATTTTCATGTTGATATAATTTTATCCTATTATCTTTTTGACAATATGATTTTATTATTTCTACAGAATTATCTGAAGAACCGTCGTCTACAATAATTAATTCCCAATCCTTATATGTCTGATTAATTACACTTTCTATAGTTTCTCCAATATATCTAGCATAATTATAGCTGGCTGTTACTATTGATACTAACATTTCATTCCTCTTAGTCTTGTACATTATATGAATATATTAAGATAAAAATTCTTTGTGACAATTTATTTCTATCCATTTTTTATCCTTTACATTCTGGAAATCAATAGATTTTCCGGCTTCATTAAGCTCATCATACAGTTTAATATCTCTGTGACCAATAATTACTGCAGGATTTCCTGCCACAACAGCACATCTTGGCACAGATTTTGTTACTACACTTCCAGCTCCAATAACCGCACCATCTTCAATTTTTACGCCGGGACAAATTGTTACTCTTGCTCCTAACCAACAATTTTTTCCTATTACGACTTTTTGTTTGTAATCATATTCATCATAAGGAAGCATTTCTTTGCTTTTATAATTATGGTTAGATGTAAGAATTAAAACATCTAATCCAATTTGAGTGTGAGAACCTATCTCAAGCCCACCCTCACAACATAGTCTGGAATTATCTCCTATAAATATGTTTTTTCCTAATTTTAAATTTTCTGATGTTCCTATATAAACATTTTTTCCTATTATATTATAAGGATATGTTCCATATTTTAATTTTAAACTGTGACGAAGTTTTTTTATCGGAATTAGATTTATAAGGAAATCTTTAACTCTTATTCGCATAAATTCTCTCCATAGCATTTATAAAAATGCAGAATTCATTTTTCTTGAGCCATTCTTATATTATTGCATAAAAAAATTTTATAAACTCAAAATATGTAAAGACACTAAAATAATTTAAACATCTTCTTAAATTTATAAACATAATGAATAGACATCGCACGAAAAAAAGAAACTTGATTATTAAAATTAATATTTGCCTTATACTTTTCAACATTATCTACAAAATACTTAGGAAAAACTTTAGAAATCTTTAAATTAGCAAAAATATCACCACGTTCTAAAATATCTTCGTTATTTCTAATTTTTTCAAGTAAAAGCGCATCATTATTTTTATCGACTGTATTTATCTGCTGTTCTACTATCGAATTCATTTTATATTTGATATTTTCTACATTTCCAATGTAACTGAAATGCCACCCGCCATTTTTAATTCTTCTTCCCTTAACAAATCTCAAATAAGTAGGTAATCCGTATTTTGAATATAAACAGTACCTTTTATTTTTTTCACTAACCTCTTTTTTAGGATTAACTAACTCCTCGTATCTGCAAATTTTAGAACTTTTACAACAAGGAATTGTTATATACAAAGAATTATAACTAAATCCAAATCTTAGCTGAACTAAAGAGCATATACCTTTTTTATATTTTTTTATAGCTTCAGGATTTGGAATCTCATCACAATCGGAAATTATTATCACATCATCCGGTTTGCAATTAGTTAAGCCCCTCATTATTGCATCTCTTTGGTAATTTTCATAAAGCCATTTATTACCGTCACAACTTGTTTTAGAATTCTCCAAATCAGGAAAATCGTCTACTTTTATGTACACAATTTTATCCAGAAACTTACTAAATCTATCCTTATTTTGCTCAAAAATATATTCCTTATCTTTACCTGTATGAGTCTTATTTGCTTCCGTTATGACAAAATAATCAACGTAATTATATAAAATATTCAATCTCATTTCTAAAATATCTAATTCGTTAAAAAACGAGAAGCAATCGTATATCATAATCCTCATTTACATTAAAAGTAATATACATATCTTATTTTATAGTACCACAAATACTTCCTTTTGTTAAAAAAAGTATTTTATTCATTTTAGCAATAAAGCAATATTATATAAAATTTACTTTTTTTAAATATTCATAATTTACAAAAAACACATTTTCTTTATTTTTCAAAAAATAATTATAAACGGCAGAATTTTTACCATAACTATTATCTATCAAAAAAACTTTTTTATTTAATTTTGTTGCACATATAGCAACATGTAATCTGTCGGTCACAACAGTTTCAAACATGTCAATCGTATCAATAAAAATTTTTGACATAGCATAAGCCAGTTTTTTATTACTCCAATCTGCCGATTTACAGTTAGATAAATCAAAATTATTAAAAGGCTTGTTTTCAATAGTTTTTTCAACATCATCCCTTAAAAAATAGCCGATTTTTAAATTATCATATTTTTTGAGAGCTTTTTTAATTTTTTTATCTACTCTCAAATAAAACTTTCTATAAATCTTTAAATTTTCAAAAAGATTATTTGATACAAGATATATATTCTTAACCCCCTTCTGTAATTCAGAAATATCAGCATTTATAACCATATCGTCAGCTAAATAAATCTGAGATTTAATATTAGATTTTTTAAGATAATCAAAACTTTTTTCTTCACGTGCAAATACAATAAATCTTTCATCTAAAACATTAATTAAATCAGGACAATTATTAAAACTTGACGGTAATATAATACATTTTTTCAAATTTTTATCTTTAAAAATTTCTAAAGTTTTTTGATAACAATCTCTATAATCCCTAATCCAAACTCCCCCACCACTATATACTAAATTAAAAGGTTCATTTGGAACTTTATCAAAAATTTTATAATTAAATTTTTCACTATCAAAAAATTGGTACGTAGACGCCGTGATAACACAATCACCAAGATTACCCGGATTTGACATATAATAAAAATCATTAAAATTCTTTAAACAATCCAATAATATCATATTACTTATTTGTCCCTAACAGCACTTTTGTAATCCATTTTTAAATAGTCTTGAAATCTTTTGTATAAAAATTTTTCATTTTTATCTAAAAGTCCAGATTTTTTGTAATATTCAAAAATAATAGGAATCAAACCTATATATGTAAAAGTTTTTTTATCAGTAGCCACAATTGAATTATTTCTTTGAAAATAATTGTAAAAAGGCTTGTCAATATAATAACCCGTATTAACCCAAGCAGAATACATCATCCAAAAAACATTATCTTCATAATTATATCCCTTAGGGAAAATACACTTCCTATCTTTTATTATAGAAGTTTTAAAAATTTTAGACCAAACAGTAACAGGAGTTTTTATAATAACTTTGTCATTCAATTTTTTAAAACCTCTGAAAGGAAGTTTTTGTATTTCTATATTACCGTTTTCA
>CALURK010000018.1 GCA_944323165.1 Candidatus Gastranaerophilales bacterium
GAAGCACGCCGCCAGCGTTCGTCCTGAGCCAGGATCAAACTCTCCATTGTCAGAAAGTTTATGTCCATTCTCTTACCTCATGGTAAGAGGCTCGAACTTCTTTGTCTTTGTCCTTATCATTTTACGAATTAACAAGTTTTTTCGTCTTTAGCTATTCTGTTGTCAATGTGCGTAGTTAATCTCTTAACTAGATTACATTTAATTTTCTATTTACTTCTGCTATTTATAAAAGTAACGGTTTTAATTCGTGCTAACATCCGACTACTTTAAATTCCTCAGACTGAGCTCTTGGCTCTTATTAACACCGGAGGTTTCCTCTCCGAACATTTCCTATCTTATATCATCAATTTCTTTTGTCAACATCTCATTTTTTTGCTATTTACATTTCGTTACATCGACGATATAAAATTTCAAAGTGCTACGTTTATATTTCGGCTTCCGGTGGTGTCCTTCCGATAAATCGGCTACCGTTGGCACCTTAGTGTAAATCACTTTCTTTACGCACTGTTTCCAGCGCGTTCCACCATTATAAAATACAAATTTTTAAAAATCAAGTAGTTTCTTTTTTATGGTTTTACATTTGTTTACATTCTAGACCAAATACACTTTTTGCCCACTTTAAAACTGATTAATTAAATATTCATTTATTGTTTGTTATATAATATCTAGCATGGAAAGCTTAGCAGAATTTATTCAATTAAAAAGAGAAAAAGCCGGATTATCAATTACCGGACTTGCGCATAAAACTAACATCAAAATAGAAACTCTTGAAGATATTGAAGCGGGAAAAGAATTGTTCCTGTCTGTTACGCAAAGACAACAAATAGCAAGAGCCCTTAAGTGTTCTCCGCAGGATCTAAAAATGAGAGAAAAAAATTTCCAATTCGATGTTATTGGTGATGAAGTTATTGACAACTTGAAAAAAAGAATACTTAATCATGAAACAAATCTTAAATGCCCTATTTGCGGAGAACCTTTGATTACGAGAATCGCTAAAATGCATGACCTTGAAGATAATTTGGTTTTGCAACCGAAGGCTCATTGCGTAAAATGCATCTTCCAAATTAAAGAATAACACCCTCTATTTTTAATAATTTCTCTTTATTTTCTGCACCTAAAGAATATCCTGATAGAAGATTGTCTGCACGTATCACTCTATGGCATGGTATAAATATTGGGATTGGATTTTTATTATTTGCATTTCCTACAGCTCTGCATGCACCTCTTTTACCGATTTTTTCTGCAATATCTTTGTATGTACTTGTCTTTCCGTAAGGGATTTGAAGCAATTCTTGCCATACACGTCTTTGAAATTCAGTACCGTTTGGATTTAATGGGATATTAAAAACACGCCTTTTACCTGATAAATATTCATCCAATTCCTTAAAGGCTTGATCTATTGTTTCTGTTCTCTTATTATTCTTTGAAGTACTTGAATCACATGACAAAAATAAGTTTGTTATAAACCCGTTATCTTCTATTATCGTTATATTACCCAAGCTAGTATTTTTTGTATAACAATTCATATTTTTAAGATAGCATAAATTGAATTTGTCTGTTAAAATTAATACAGAGGATTTGTATGAATAAGAAAATTTTTATAACTTTATCTGTTTTAATTTCGCTTTGCAACATGACAACATGGGCGGGCGACAAAAACAACCTTAGAGAACTTTTCTTAAATAACAAGGCGAATATTTGTGCCATAAATTTGAGAACTTTTAACGCTAACGATACTAACGGCAACGAAATTATTGACGGAGATGAAGAAAGCGGAAATTTCTTAAATGCAATAAAAAGACTTGATGAGTTAAAGAAACTAAATATAAATACTTTGCATGTTTTACCAATAACACCGACAGGACGACTTAAAGCTCTGGGCACAGCTGGTTCTGTATATGCTGCTGAAAACTTCTGGAGCATTAACCCGCAAATTGTTGATCAAAAATCCGAACTTAATGACATTGAACAAGCCAGAAGATTTGTTCAAGAATGCCATAAAAGAGGTATCAGAGTTATAATAGATCTCCCTAGCTGTGGAGCTTATGATTTATTTCTTACTCATCCGGAATTATTTATTAAAGATAGCAGGCAGTGCTCTATTGTACCTACTGATTGGACTGACGTCAGGTTGTTACAAACAGGATCTAACAAAAGACTCAATCAAGATCTGATTGATGCTCATAAAAAATTCGTTGATTTAGTTTTGGATATGGGAGCGGACGGTATTAGAGCAGACGTTGCAACTATTAAACCTTATAATTTTTGGGTAGAAATAATTAATTACGCAAGAGCTAAAGATCCGCAGTTCCTTTTCTTAGCTGAAGCTTCTGACTCTTGGAGAGAACCTCCAAGCATATATGCTGAGTTTACGCCGTACAACAAGCTTCTTCAAGCAGGTTTTGATGGTTATTACGGAAGCTTTTTTAACCTTAAAGACTGGAATGCTGAGCAGTTCATACAACATATTAAATTTAATTTGGAACTCTTAAATTCTTTTAAGGAGCCTAAAAGCGTTATTCTTAGTTTTACGACACATGACGAAGTAAGCCCTATTTTACTTCACGGAGAGAATTTCTCTATTATGATTTCCTGGCTTAATGCAACTCTACCTTTTAATCCATATTGCATTGACGGATTTTTCTCTGGTGATACTTATCTCTATCAGTGGGCTAACACTAAAGCTAGTAAGTCTGAAACTGATGACGACTATTATTTCGTCCACAGAGGAAAAATGGATTTGTTTAACTTCTCTAGAAAACCGGGTGGTGACAACGAAAATATTCTCAATAATTTCAAAAAAGCTTATGATTTTAGACAAAATAACATTGAATTGATTTCTAAAGGAAGTTTTAACCCTATTAAAACAGACAATGATAAAGTTTTTGCTTACTCTCGGTGCTTGAAAAATCAAAAAATTATTGTTATTGGGAACTTGGATTTTAAAAAACCGCAAAATGGGCTTTGCGTTAAGGACAGAAATATTAACAGGAAAACGGAACTGGAATTATTAGCCGGAAATGATAATATTAAAGTTGTAAAACATAGTATTCATACTGATTTGAACCCAGGTGAAATAAAAGTTATTCAATTAAAGAAAATTATTAATAAGTAGCAAAAAATTTTATTACAATACTTTATTCAGTATGAAAATTTCTAATAACTTTAAAATCCTCGGAACTTCTTTAATAATTTCTGCTTTACCTATTCTTAAAACACCTGTTTTTGCCCAAGATTACAAGTGCAAAACAGATTCTTTTGAATATAGAATTCCACCTAAAGGAACGGATGACTTTGACATTCTTAAAGATGCACCGGATCCTTATATAAAAATTGATGGAACTTGGAAGAATGCTAAAATTGTTGTCAATCTAGAAAAAAATATTTTGTACAAATATGATGAATACGGATTTGCAGAAAAAGCCTTTCTTATAGCAAGCGGAAAGTCTACTACACCGACAAGCAAAGGGGTAAGGATCGTTACTCATATTGAAAAATACCCATACAAAACTGCACCTGCTAGAACTAAAAGAAGAAGAAATCCTTCTGCTTACGGACCTAACATTATATGCTTAAATAAAATTAATCCTACAACAGGAGAACAATCTCAAACAGGGGAATTCATTCACGGAAATAACGACCAGGAAAGCATTGGAAAATATGTTTCTAACGGCTGCATGAGAATGGATAATGAGGTTATTCAAGACCTTATAAAAGAAGTAAAAAGAGGGGATATTGTTATCATTAAATAACTACTACTTCTTTTTCTCGGAACGCTCTCTTACAGCTAACCTTATTGGAGTCCCGCTAAAACCAAAGGCTTCTCTGAGTTTATTTTCCATGTATCTTTTGTAATGATCCTTTATCAAATCTTCACTGTTTACAAAAAATACAAAAGTTGGAGGTGCAATCGATGCCTGTGTTGTATACATTATTTTTAACCTTTTATTTCTTATTGTCTGAGGTGGATTTAATGCATAAGCCTCATTTACAACCTTATTTAACAGACCGGTAGCAATTCTTTTGGTTCTTTCTTGCTGAACTTCTATTACTTTCGTAAATATCTGATTTAACCTCTGATGCGTTACTGCACTTATAAATATCTTTGGAACATAATCAAGAAAAGGTATCTCATGAGCTAACTTTTCACTAAACTTGTTTATAGTATTAGACTTCTTATCCTCTATTAAGTCCCATTTATTTATCGCAATAACCATACCTTTTCCAGCTTCGGTTATTATTGAAGCAATTTTTTTATCCTGATCTGAAATTCCTTCCACAGTTTCTGTCGCATCTATAACCAATACGGCTACATCACATTCCTTTATAGAACGTATTGCTCTATCTACTGCAAATTTCTCTACTCCATAATCTACTTTTGCTTTTTTTCTTATACCAGCAGTATCTATTATTGTAAAACTTTGATCATTATATACTAATTTGGAATCAATACTATCACGAGTTGTACCAGAAATATCTGACACTATTACACGCTTTTCACCCAATAAGGCATTTACAATTGAAGATTTTCCGGCATTCGGTCTACCTACAATTGCAATTTTTACTTCATTTTCTTCTTCTACTTCTTCATCTTCTTCAAAATCTGACGTTACTTCTTCCAATAAATCACCTACACCACCAGAACCGTGAAGTGCTGATATCGCTATAGGATCGCCTAACGCCAGCGAATAAAAATCGCCCAACATTGATATTTGATTGTGTGAATCAACCTTATTTACTGCTAAATATACAGGTTTACCAGATTGACGCAAGATATTAGCTATATCAGTATCTACAGGAGTTGCTCCAGTCACACCATCTACTATAAAAATTATCTTATCAGCTTCTGAACAAGCTATCTTTGCCTGATCATAAATAGAAAGCATTATATCATCTTCGTCACCGGGAACAATACCACCTGTATCTATTACTGTGAATTGCTTATTTTGCCATTCGACGTCAAAATAAATTCTGTCACGCGTAACTCCAGGCATATCATCGACTATCGATTGACGCCTGCCTACTAATCTATTCACAAATGTTGATTTACCCACATTTGGTCTGCCGACTACTGCAATAATTGGTTTTCGTTTCATAATAAATTTACTCTAACATAAACGAATTTCTTTGTATAGTTATCTTAAAGTTCTTGCGATTTTCGCCTGTATTGCATTTGCCCTTGTTATGTATCGTGACAACTGCTCATACTTGTCTATTGATTCTCCATAAGGAGTCTGCATTGTCATTAACTCATCCACACTTTTATTAATATTTTCCAATTTATTTAAGGATTGTTTTATTTCTTGAACAGAAGCAAATTTCCCAGGTAACTTGGAGATTATTATATCGCGTAATACTTTTAACTGCGAATTTATCTTTTTTACTTGACTTCTTAACCTTGGTGACAATATATTAAAAATTCCACCTGATATCTTTGTTGAAAGGCTTTTTTCATTATATATCTTAGATAAAATCTCCAAATCTTCATATATTTGGCGTTTTCTATTAGTTAAATGTTCTACGGTATCATAGTCACTGATATCACGCGCAGACTGAATTTGATTATCTATATCATGATACTCGTCTTCTAATTTTGAAATCTTATACTCCAATTTAAATAATTCGTCAGAAACGTCTTTATAAGCATCCTCTTTTAGCAAATTAAAGTCATAGTCATTCAAACGTCTGGAAGGTTCTTGAACATAATCTGAAGAAACTGAATTTTCTCCCTGTAGAAAAAAATTCCCACCCTCATTATTGTTTTTGTAAAAATTAGTATATTTTTGCTCTTCAGTACCCATAAGAAAATTATACTATTAAAACAAATTTGCTTCAATTTTGTTTAACAGAAGCTTTGCCGGATAATAATCAGGAATTATTTTCAAGCATTCTTTAACATAAAATTCGGCATTTTCTGTGTCATTCACTCTATAATAATATTTTGACAACATAAAATGTAATTCTGCATCATTATAATAAATCTTCTTTGACTTATTCATATACCTTAATGCTGCAGAATAAAGTTTATTTTCATACATCACACGAGCTGCATACTTGTAAACTTCTTGATTGATAGAAGAAAAAACATCTAATGCTCCAAGTAGTTGTTCTACATAATGTATTTTCTCATTTTTTAATAAAAAATCTAAATCTATTTCATAAAAATTCCTTATTTGAAAATAAGTAGGGTATTTATCAATAAAACCTTGCAATACGGATACAAGAACCTCTCCCCATAATCCGCGTGGAGAATCTATTGTTTTGAATAAGAATTTTGCACTATCCAAATCTTCGTTCAAAATCAACAAATAAGCATGCTCAAGTGTATTGGGTTTAATCTTTATACTTGAAACATTTTCACTAAAAAAGAAAAAATTATTACCATTAAGAGTCAACATTCTTTTTATTAATTCTTATAGAATTTTTCGAAGAAAGGTTATTTTCATCAACGACAACCTCATCGGTTTGAGATGAAACACCACCTTTATCATTTAATACAGTCCCGTCTTTAATTAAATTAGCAACAGAATCTACTGCTGATATATTTGTATTTTTGCCAATTAAATTAGCAAGTTTTATTTGTAAATATATTTCTTCACGATAAATTTTCACATCTTTATCTGCTTTAATAGCTACTTTACAAGAGCCATTCTTAGCGTCGACAATAGTTATTTCGATATTGTCGTTTATCATTATTTTTTGACCGTTTTTTCTAGTAATTACGAGCATTTTACTCCTTAATGTTATTGTTTTTTAAACATAGGATAGCTAATGTCATATCCGGATCCTGATAAAACTATCTGTCCGGCTTTTTGATTATCTATGTTAAATATCAGTGGGGCTAATAAATTTATTGTTGTACCTTTCGGATCATCTTGCGGTATAGAAGTAATATTCATAACTAACAAACTTTCGACATTTGTTATTCCGAGCTTCTCGACAACGTTATCAGGAATATCAATAGTATAATCGAAATTCAAAGCTGCAACGGAGATTACAGGGAAAGCCAAAGAACTGTCTTCAACGGATTGCAGCCACTTAAACAAACTATCCTTATTTGGTTCAATAATCACGAATTTACTCAGACTATCGAAGCCTATAATTGGCATAACAAAATCGAATATACGTTTTTCATCTACTTCAATTTCACCGAATCTAATTGTATTTAACTTCATCACAAAACTTTCTTAAAATCCTATAGACATTTGATTAGTCAACAGGGATTGTATTACTTGCGGAGACAAATTAGCAGAGCCTCCGTTTAACATGTTCAACAAAGCTGCATTGTTATTTTTATTGTAATCCCCAGTCAGCAAAGACAAGTCCGTAGTTTCAGTATTCAATAAATTTCCGAAACCGGCTCTTTGCAGAACTCTTAGAGCAGCAACAATTTCATCGTTTGTAGGAACAGCTGATGATGAAAAATCTTTATACTCTTTAAACTGTGCCGGATCTACGTTTCCGCCACGGTTCATTTCACGCATAAGATTTTCAATTTTTTGTTGTTCATATTCGCTTCTAACTTGCGGTGACAGACCTGAACCATAAGAATCTTTGATAAATTTATCTAATGGTGTAATGTCGGCAGGTTCGGCGTTGCATTGGTCAGGCTGTTCCAAGCAAATTTTTCCTTTTTGCGCATATTTTTGTAACTGACCTTTTGGAGATAGGCTAAGCACTCTTTCATAATTTGCTATAGCTTCTTCTTTATTTCCAATTTGAGCGGAAGCCATTGCCAAGTAGTAATAAGCTAAAGCATTTGACGGATCTTTAGCAACAACTTGTTTTAAAGATGCATAGCATTGCGAATAATTTTTTGCTTTATACATTTTTATAGCAGAATTAACAGCCGGAGTTGCTGCCGTTTTCGCATCTACACAAACCACACTCATTGAAAAAACCAGAACTGCTAATATTGCTAAAATTTTCTTTCTCATATCAATCCTTCTTATTTTGTTATTAAAATATATAATACTACGGACTATTATACTTAAATATCCACCATATAATTGAATTATACTATATTTCTATAATGATAACAAGACATGAGTCAAAAGATAGTCAGAGATTTCCTTTTCCAGAGTAACTCCATAGAGTCTATTTATTTCGTTAATAAAATAGCAAGGGCTTGTGACGTTAACTTCAATAATTTTACCGTCAATAACATCGAGTCCTGCCATTGGGAGTCCCATCTCATTAAGTTTTTTAGCGACATTAGTAAAGTTCGCGTATTCACTATCATTCAAGCTTGATTGCACAATATAACTATCGCTATGCGTATTAAATTTAAAATCGTCCTTAGTCGGCAATTTTTTAATACAATACTTCAGAACTCTATCTCCCAGAGTTAAGACTCTTTTATCCCCCTGCTTAACTCCCGGGATAAATTGTTGAACCATAACCAAGGTTGTTTCATTGTTAGTCATCGTATTAATAATAGTACGCGTATTAGGATCTCCGTCATACAGATACATAACACCCGAGCCGAAGCACCTGTTCAGAGGTTTTAAAACAATTTGCTTATGTAATGCCAGAAAGTTTTCTATGTCATTTAAAGAAGCTGTTACAATATTTTCAGCCATCAAATCCTTAAAATATACGCTATGCAATTTTTCATTAAAACTTCTTATAGCTTTAGGCGAATTAATAATTTTAGGTTTAGTAACGAAATCGAAAACATAAGTCGCGTTTATATAATCGATATCAACAGGCGGATCAGGTCTAAACATCACGAGATCAAAATCATCTACCTGAAATTCTTTTTGCTCTCTTTCATAAAAAATATCATCATTTTCGACAAAAGATTTATAGCATTTAGTATAAGCAACATCAGCTTTTAAAGACAAATTAGGTATAGTAGTGATATAGACATCACACTTTCTATCCAAAAGCTCTTTTATAAGCCAAAAGTTGGTAACAAGCTTATTAAACTCAAAATATTTTAATTCAATTTTATCTATAACAAAAAGAACTTTCATAAGTTAAACTTTATCACTAACCAAATATATATACAAGTTAACTTATTAACTACTGTTCTTATTAATCACCCAAGAACCATCTCAGACCGAATGACAGAGAAACACCGTTTCTGCCGCCGTTGGATACCATTGCCTGACCGAATGCCAAAAACTTATCTTTTATTCGTTTTTGAACACCCAAACCATATTGGACATAAGGTTTTATGCTCATCTCTGGTATTCTCACATCATTTGCGCGAACTTCCTGCTTATCCAAGATATTCCAAACCATGTTTACTGCGGCATAAGGCTGCCAACCGTTTTTGGTATTCATAATAAATTTTACACCAGGACTTAACTGGATTGCATGCAAAGGATCACTCTCTATACGGACTCCGGCTGCGTTTTTGTAATCAAATGTATTTACAAATGTATAACTCATTAACATTGCAGGTTGTATAATATATTTACCATTCTTGAACTCGAAATTATACCCGAGTTTGTTTCCGATTCCTGCGAGCAACATTGTATAATTATCTGTACCATACATATTTTGAGTTTCACCAACACTTGCTCCGGCGGATAAAGTCGTTGCATTAAAGAAATTTCCCTTATACAACGTCAACGTTCCGCCGATTAAACCGCCGTTCTGGTAGCTGTCTACTCCGCCGTAACTCTGGCTTGCACCGTTATAGCCGACATAACCCGTTAATACTCTGTCAAATCCATGGGCTATAGGGGTTAACTGGCTGTCATAACCGATTAATGAACCGTAAGTTATATTATCTACCTTCGGACCATTCTTTAACGGAATACTTTCAAAACTTACGTAAGGTTTTACCCAATAACCATTATTTTCTACCCTTGTCATCAATGGTGAAAATACGCCTACATCTGTTGCATCACCCGTTGGGGACATTGCATAACGACCAGATTCCTTCATTGATATTCTTTCTAAATACGGAATATTCATAAAGTTATCAGCATGCTGGAATGCATAATTAAATGTCTGCATCTGGGTTGCATAACCGCCTGCTTGAGCAGCTACGGATGGGGCTAAAACTGTCGGGTTAAAACTTTCACTCGGATTGCCGCTTGTTCCGCCGTGGCGCAAGAAGGTAAAATATCCGTCATCTTGGCTATAACTTACGTCATACTTGTATATTGGGCTGTATGCTACAGGACTTTTGCCGGTATAAGATACTTTGTCCTTATAGCTTTCTTCCGCAAATAAGATATCTGTTTTGTCTTTCTCAGCATCGTTTAATAAATTCAAATACTCAACATCTATTTTTGCGCCATCTGAAACAACTGTACCCTCTGGCAATCTGTCCATCTTTGCAGCTGCCAAATCTACATCAACACTCATTCCTATATGACCTTTTACATTCATTCCCTGCATTAGCTGGGTTTCTGCTAATCCGTTCATCAAAGATAAATGTCCTGAATTGGCGGTTAAGGTTGAAGTTTCCAATATATCTGCTTTGGTTAAATGAAGAGTTACTTCATCCAAAGTTGCGTTAGCATTTATTACTTTGTCATTTAACTGGATTTTTCCTGTACTATCACCCGTTAATTTGAGGTTGTATTTTGTTGTCCTATCTATATTAGTTCCTGCAACTTTCCCGCCATCTATCTGGTCATTGAATGTTATTGTCCCGTTATTCTCAGCTTTCAGACTTATTGTAGGAGAGGAAGGAGAATAAGTAGAGCCTACAAATATTGCATTATTTATTTTTCCTCTGGAATCTTCTGTGTAGTTACCAGAAAATAATACATCTTTGCCATCAGCTATAAAGTTCATATCACTGGTTGTATACACAGCTCCGCCGAGAGCTAAATTGGAAGAACTCTCGGTCTTGGCGTAATTGTTAAGGAAACTTCCATATATCCCGCCAACTAAGTTTCCTTCGCTATCTTTTTCGCCGATTTTAGCATCAGTACAAATCGCTCCGCCGTATGCATAAAAACCGGAAGTTTGAGCGTAATTACCAATAAAATCACCTGTGATATCGCCGATTGTACCATTATAATTATTATAAATCGCTCCGCCATTGGCATTATAAGAGCCGGAAGCATAATTACCCACAAAATCACCCGTGATATCCCCGATTGTACCGTGATAATTATAAATCGCTCCGCCATAGGCAGACTTGGAACCGGAAGCCTGAGCATAATTACCCACAAAATCACCAGTGATATTTCCGATTTCTGCACCTCCATTACTAATCGCTCCGCCATTGGCATTATAAGAGCCGGAAGCATAATTACCCACAAAATCACCCGTGATATCCCCGATTGTACCGTAATCATTATAAATCGCTCCGCCATTGGCATAAGAGCCGGAAGCATAATTACCCACAAAATCACCAGTGATATCCCCGATTGTACCGTAATCATTATAAATCGCTCCGCCTGAGGCAGAAGTACCAGAAGCATAATTACCGATAAAATCGCCTGTAATATCACCTATCTTTATAGTACCCAAGTATCCTGTACTATTATAAATCGCTCCGCCATAGGCCTCATAAGAGCCGGAAGCATAATTACCCACAAAATCACCCGTGATATCGCCAATTGTATGAGAATTATCATTATAAATCGCTCCGCCATAGGCCTCAGAAGAACCGGAAGCATAATTACCCACAAAATCACCCGTGATATCGCCGATTTCTGCGCCGGAACCAGCATTATAAATCGCTCCGCCATAGGCATCATAAGAGCCGGAAGCATAATTTCCGATAAAATCACCGGTGATATTTCCGATTGTACCAGTATTACGAATCGCTCCGCCATAGACATCATCCTCGGAAGAAGCATAATTTCCGATAAAATCACCGGTGATATTTCCGATTGTACCAGTATTACGAATCGCCCCGCCATAGACAGAAGAAGATGTAGAACTAATATTATTCTTTATAAAATTCCCAACCACATCGCCTGTAGGATTTTCTTGGCGGGACAAAGAGTCTGATGAGTCATAATTGTATATTATGCTGTTATCACCAGTGGCAGAGGCGCCTTCTTGCAGGGTATAGTTACCGTCAGAATCCTTTTCCCAGTTGTAATAAAGTGTATTTTCACTACCTGAACCGTATTCAGTTTTTGCTAAATCTACATCATAATATTTTGGCTCAAGTTCACCTGTTTCTGTATTAACCTCATACTTGGTTATTGTATTTTCCCCCTCCTCTTCTACAGGAGTCAGGATATAACCTTTTTCTCGTTCAGGGGTAACATCAGGGGTTGATACGCCATCATCTCCGTAAGCAGTTCCTGACAACGATACCAAAAGCGCACATATAGCTATTGAATATCTTCTTTTATCAAACTTTCGTACTTCCTGCATAAACAACCTCATGTTTTACATCCATATATTTCCTTAATTCCACATGAGAGTTTTTTTATAACAATATATTTGATATTTGTTACAAAAATTTACATTCTTATCATAAATCTCACTTGCTCAAATCATACATAATAACGTTGACTTCTAATCAGGATATGCATTATCATTATTAAAAGATGAGAAATTATAAAAAGAAGAAAAAAGAATCATTATTCTCTAAATTTGTTAATCTAATATTAACAATAGTAATTGCCTGTGCAATCGGTTCTCAAGTCTGCACTGCTGCAAACAACAACCTTAGAATTGCTCAAATAAGTGATGCTCACTTTTCTTCATTTGAAGATAATACTTCTTATAAATTCTTAAAAAAATCAGGAGCACTGCTGGATGATGCGATTTTTCAGATAAATACTTCAGGCCCTTACGATTTTGTAATGTTTACGGGGGATTTGGTTAATGTGCCTAAAATCTCCGAACTTGAAAAATTTACAGAGCATGCAAATAAACTTATCTACCCTTGGTACGCAATAGACGGAAATCACGATATCAGTATTGACGGACCTTTAACGAAAAGAAAATTCTTGGAGGTTCTTGCTAACAACAACGAAAATATGATTCAAAAAAATATTTATTATGCGTTTACCCCCAAAAAAGGATTCAGAGTAATTTGCTTGGATTCAATCATTGATTATAAAATTACTACCAACGGTGAAATTTCTAATGAAGAATTTATGTGGCTCAAGGAAGAATTGGAAAATAATGAGAAGGATACAATTATTGTATGCACTCATGTTCCTATTATTGAACCGTTTTCAAGCTCAAACCACAAATTAGTCAATGATTACGAGGTTAGAAAACTGCTTAAATCACATAAAAATCCTGTTATTGTTCTTCAAGGACACTACCACGGGACAAAGGCTAAACAGGATGATAATTTGCTTGTTATATCCTGCCCGTCACTCGTAACGTATCCAAATGCTTTCAGAATTATCAATATAAATTCTAATAAGAATAGAACTCTGGTTGATGTATATTTAAAAGAAACTTCACTTAAGGATATTCAAACCCGCTCAAAGCTCAGACTTATGGGCTCGGAAAGATTGTATGGCGATGAAAGTGACAGAAATGCTACGTTTAAATTAGGAAGGAAAGAATAATGGCTGATGAATTTAGAATAAAGTTTAGAGGAGTTAGAGGAAGCTACCCTGTTGCTGATAAAAACTTCTTAAAATACGGCGGAAACACCTCTTGTATAGAAGTTCACGCAGGTGAACACCTTATTATACTCGACGCGGGAACGGGTTTGATAAGCCTCGGAAACGAACTTATGCATAAGTATATAGAATCAGGGATTACTATTACAGACAGAACGCCTGTCAAATGCACTATTCTTCTAAGCCACATACATTTAGACCACATTCAAGGTTTTCCGTTTTTCAGACCTTGCCATTTGGCTTCTACAAGAATGTGCTTGATGGGAGGTGTTAATTATAACGAAACTTTGGAAGATGAATTGGCTAAAATATTGTTCTCAAAATCTTTCCCTTTGGATCTCGGAGATATCGCCGCTGATTTAAAGATATTCGACCTTAACGAAACTAATTATGTAATATTTAAAAACGGCGAAATGCCTCGTGTAGTCAGAGTTAACGAATTAAAAGAAGGGGATTATACTTCGGATGACGTTGTGATAACTTGCTATAAATCTTATGCACATCCTCAAAACGGCGTTTTTGTATATAGAATTGAATATAAAGGAAAATCACTTGTTTATGCTACGGACAAAGAAAGTTATCCGGGCGGTGATAAGAAACTTATTAAATTTGCAAAAGGCTGCGATTTGTTAATACACGATTCGCAATATTCTACAGAAGATTATTTAAGCATTTATGTACCTAAACAAGGTTTCGGACATTCAACTTTTGAAATGGCTCTGGATTGCAAACAACAAGTGGGGGCTAAACAGTTAGTTTATTTCCACTATGATCCGGGGTATAACGATGAAAAACTCGATATGCTTGCCGAAGAATATGCTTCTAAAGATGCGATTTTTGCGTATGAAGGATTAGAAATCAATTTGCTATGAAAAAATTAGTTTCAATATTTATACTTTTTGTATTGGTATTCTGCTCAGGATACAGAAAACCATACAGATATACTATCGACGCTGAAAAAGATGCTTTTTACCATAATAATGTCGGTCTAAATTACCTTAAAGACAGAATTTATTATGCAGCTATTCAGGAATTTAAAATAGCAATTCAGTTAAGCCCCAATACCCAAGCTACTGCAATATTCAAAAATAACCTCGGAGAAACTTACGATTTTATAGGGTATCCTGACATGGCAAGGGTATGTTTTGAGGATGCAATTAAACTCTACGGACTTAATTTTAAATACTACATAAATTTGGCTGATTGCTACAAAAAATTGGGTATTACAAAAACCAAAATCGGCGAACTTTCGAAAAGCAACAACCCTTATGACAAAATTATTCTTGGACTTCTGTATATACAAAACGGAGAAACGAGAAAAGGCGTTATTATCCTGGATGAACTGTGCATGAGCGAACCTGATTTGATAATTACGCAGGCTATAAGACAATATCTTAAAGAAGTTACGGCGAAACTTTAATTACTTAAAAAATATTTGCATATTATGTTTTACAACGTTGTTTAATACAGCGGCGGTTTCTTCTAAACTCTTGTTTTCTAATATGCTCTGCTGGACTAAACCAAAAACTGCCATTGGACTTGCTGTAAAAATATTTTTTAAATTCATTACAGTTTTGCGGACAACATCAGGAAAAGATTTATCCATTGTTGTTAAACCGTTTTGCATCATCCTGTTCGTTATACTCGCAAGTAAAGTATACGCCTTTAAAGAAGCCTTTTCTTCTTTTTTGTAAGCTGTTGAACTATTATATTTTTCCCATAATGTCCTTAGTTCATCACCTAAAAACATTGACCTGTCATTGAGAAACAAAAATCCTGGGATCTTACTCTTCTCGGCATAAAAAACTGTTAAAACATCAGTATCAGTTTTTTTGTCTTGCAAACGCATTATATTATTGAATTCAGTCAGATCTTTTGCCCCTTCATCATTTAACTGCATTGACAAAAGTGTGTAACTTAAGTCGTTTCGATTTATATTGTTGTGGATAACGTTTTTGTATCCCGCAAAATTTACATTTCTGTTAACATCGCTTAATCTCATACCCTTCTTAAAACTGATAAAAAAAAAATTTTGCTATTGTTCTAAAATTATTTTATAATAACTTTATGAACAAAGTAGCAGATTTTGCAGGAATATTTTATCCGAATGATTCGGAAGAATTAAATAACCTATTAAACTCTTATAAACAGAAAATTAATATAGATTACAGCAGTAAGGCTGTTATAGTACCGCATGCCGGATACGCATACTCAGGGCACGCTGCCATGGCAGGATTTCAGTTTCTGGAACCTAGCGAAAATATTTTTATTATTGCACCTTCACATCATGTTAATTTTAATAATATTGCACTTCCTGAATACTCTTTCTTTGAAACTCCTTTAGGAAATTTGGAAGTTAACAATAGGCTTATAAAAGAAATTGCAGAAAAATTTCCGTGCACTATCAATAATGATATTTTTGACAAAGAACATTCTATTGAAGTTCAACTGCCTTTTATACAGAATTTGTTTCAGCCGCTAAGACAAAGTGCAGCTGATTTCGTTAAAAATCTTAAAAAGATTGGACATAAAATTAGAATTATACCGGTTCTCACTGGAAACTGCGATTATAGACTTATTTCCGATCTTATTTCCTCTTATTGGGAAAACTCATCATTCATTATTTCTTCAGATCTAAGTCATTTTTATCCACAACAACAGTGCCGACAAATTGATACTTATACAGCTACGATTATTGAGACAGGTAAAATTGAATTCTTGGAAAACGCCCAAGCCTGCGGAGTAGTTGGAATTAAAGGTTTGGTCGATTTCGCTAACAACAATGACTGCACTATGATAAGAGCTGAAATGTACAACTCAGGTGATATTAGCGATGATAAAGAACGAGTTGTAGGATATGGTTCCTGGTTTTTATATACAGATAACAGAAATAACTTTATCGAAAAATACTGTTCTGATTATGTTTTAAATGCTGCTAAAGAAAGTGTTGTAGCAGCTATTAACAACGAAGAATACATTCCAAAACACATCCCTACTGTTCTTACAGAATTTGGAGCTTCTTTTGTTACAATCAAGTATGATGGGAAATTAAGAGGGTGTATAGGCTCTATTTACCCTACTAAACCTCTGATTTTAGACATTATTGATAATGCTAAAAATGCAGGTTTTCAAGATCCGAGATTTAACCCGCTTTCTATTGAAGAGTTAGATAAACTGAGCTTCTCTGTATCTATTTTATCTTCTATTGAAAGAATTAATTTCAAAGATGAAAGAGATTTGCTTTCTAAAATTTATCCACACGGAATTATAATAATAGAAAGAGATAAGAGAGCTGTGTATTTACCGGTCGTTTGGGAACAATTACCGGATAGAGAAATTTTCTTAAATTCCCTCAAAGAAAAAGCGGGACTTCCGCCTGAGTATTTCTCAAGAACTTTAGAAGCATATAAATTCGACGCTTTATATATTACAGACGAAATTAGAGAATAATTCCTGATTTTATTCTTACTAATTTTTTCTCCCACTCATTTGCAGTTTTTATACTGTATAGAAGGTTATTCTTTGGCTGCCAATTTAAAATTTCCTTAGCCTTTTTGTTATCTGCAATAAGCTTCGCAGGATCTCCTGCACGTCTTGGACAAATTTCTACCGGAATTTTGCGCTCTAAAGTTTCCTCACACGCTTTAAAGACCTCTTTTACACTGTCACCCATTCCTGTTCCCAAGTTGAAATAATCAGTTCTTCCACCATTATTCAAATACTCTAACGCCATTATATGAGCTTGCGCTAAATCTTCTACATTTATATAATCTCTAACGCACGTTCCATCAGGAGTTTCGTAGTCGTCACCAAACATCTTAAAACTCTTTTTACTGTCGGCTTTTAATATATTGGGAATCAAATGTGTTTCCGGTTCATGCCACTCACCTATTCTCGCTTTCGAATCAGCTCCTGCAACATTAAAATACCTTAACCTTACAGATCTTAAATCATAGGCTTTATCATAATCATCCATAATACGCTCTACAATTAGTTTCGAATTTCCATAAGCATTTATTGGTTTTTGAGAGTGCTTTTCGTCAATAGGGACATAATCAGGCTCACCATACGTTGCTGCAGTTGAAGAAAAAACTATTTTATTAACATTGAATTCCAACATTGCGTTTAATAAATTTAATGTTCCATAAACATTATTGTAATAATACTTTTGAGGATTTTTTACGCTTTCTCCAACCTGAGAATATGCGGCAAAGTGCACTACTGACTCTATTTTATTTACTAAGAAAACTCCCCTTATATCATCAATATTCTTTAAATTGCCTTGTACAAATTTTAAATTACCATACTTCTTTAAAATATCGATTATCTCAATATGCCCAAGCTCTAAACTATCAAAGATAATTACATCCTTGCCCTTCTCTAATAAAGCTAATGCTACATGACTTCCTATATACCCTGCTCCGCCTGTAATTAAAATCATTCTACAAGCCCTCCATTTTCAACTTTATATATTATAACATCCCTCAAGAATTCATCCTCAAATAATACCGTATCTACAGAAGTAATTATTGTTTGTGTATCATTTTCGATTGATTTTAAAAGATAATTCTGTCTTGTTTCATCCAATTCCGCTAAAACATCATCCAATAATAATATAGGGGAAAAACCCGTTTTTGTTTTTATTATCTCTAATTCTGATAATTTTAAAGATAAAACTAAAGTTCTCTGCTGACCTTGAGAGGCAAATTTTACGGCGTCTAAACCATTTATCATAAATTCTATATCATCTCTATGAGGCCCTACACAAGCCTGATGTCTTGCAATTTCTTCTTGGCGCCTTTCTTCAAGCTTTTCTTTTAAATACTCACAGATTTCACCTACCTCATCATAAGGACATGTATAATTTAAACTAAATATCTCTGAATTACTTATTATATTATGTTTTTTAGCAGCAATTTCCGAGATTTCTTTTAAGAATTTCTTTCGCAAAAATATTATATTAGCACCTGTTACAGCCAATTGTTCATTATAAATATCTAACAACGTTTCATCGACAATATCTGATTTTAGTAAATTGTTTTTTTGAATTCTGATTTTATCATATTTGGATAATCTTTCATCATAAGCAGGATATATTTGAGAAATTGCCCTATCTAGCCAGTCTCTCCTATCCTGAGGAGCGCCTCTTAATAGTAACAAATCTTTTGTAGAAAATAAAACCGTTTTTACAACAGATTTAAAATTCTTAGGCGTTGTTTTGACTTTATTTACTTTTATTACACGTTTTTTATCCCTATCTAAAGAATAATCTAATTCAATTTCCGTACTATTCTTTTCTACATGGGCAGAAATCTCAAAACTTTCTTTTCCAAATTGTATTAAATCACTAACTGTTGACGTTCTTGGACTCTTTAAATCCGACAAAAAATATATACTTTCTAAAATATTAGTTTTACCTTGAGCATTTTTACCTATAATCAATGTTTTTCGGCTCTTAAAATCGATTTTTACATCTGTACAATTTCTATAATTTTTAAGCTCAATATTTACTAATCTCATAGAACAAGTATACCACAGCTTAAACTTATTATTTTAAAACATATAGAAATTAACTTAGTGGTTATCTGAAGTAGGGTTATGAAAAATTTTACAATACATTATCGTATAGTTAACCAAATCATAGATAAAAAATTTTGTGAGGTAATAAATATGAAACAAATAATTCCAGAAAAAAGTTCAGAAAAAGTAGCCAAATTTTTACAAAAAAATTCTCTTCATAAAAGAGATTTTGCTGAAATGATAGGTGTTACACTATCCTACGTTTACAACTTGATAGATGAAACCGTCCCATTTTCGACAAGGGGCACAACAATAGAGAGAATTGCAACAGTCATGGATATTGACCCAGAAGAATTTCCCGAATATAGAATTCCGCAAGAGCCTATACTTATAGACGAATCGATTGAAACACTTAGAGATTATATAAAGGAAAATAAATTAAGCATTGTATCATTCCTAAAATCATTTCCGCGCAAAAAACGTATTGACATAGTTGATATCTTAAGAGGAGCACTACCTATTCCTATAGATTACAAAGAACTTAAAATGATAGGAAAAACTTTAAATATTCCAGATGAAGAAATTTACAACATGTGGGAACTTAGAGTTAAACAAGTTCTTGAATCAGCAGGAATGAATGTTTATTCAAACTCCAGGCTGGTAACTTCTATGTTTGAGTGCGCAAGAAAATATTTATTAAATGAAAAATAGGCAATTTTTTTGTACTAAATTACTTTATATATACATAAGGTTAGAAAAGGTTGTAGAAAATTTCAAATCCGGTCCTAAAACCGGATTTTCTTTTATACCAAAGCTTTTTGAATTTCATTTGCGACTTCTTGAGCAGAATACATATCAGAAAGTTTTTCTCTTACACTTCCTAATTTTACAATAGTATCCTCACGATATTTCTTATCGTATAAAAATTTTTCAGTTTCATAACAAATATTGTCAACATTAAACTTCGCCTGAATAAGTTCCGGAACAATATCCATACCGGTTATGATATTTGGAAGTGAAACTTTATTTATACATCTTAAAAGCAAATATGCTAAATATAAAATCCGAGGCCCTCTATATCCTATAATCATAGGGACTTGGTACAATGCAGCTTCTAAAGCAACCGTGCCTGAAGCCAAAATCAGAGAATCTGAAACACTTAATAAAGCCTGATTTTCTCCTTTAATAACCTTAAAATCAGTGTCTTTTATGTATTTGTCAAAAATATTATCACTCAAGTTTGGAGCATGAGAAATACAAAACTGTATTTCAGGATGTAATTTTTGTAATTTTTTTGCTGAATTTATAAAAGTTCTTGCCAAAAACTTCAATTCCAAAGGTCTTGAACCTGGGAATATCGATACCAAGGGTCTATTTACATCCAATCCGTGTTTTGCAAAGAATTCTGCGCGACAAGCTTTTTCAGGCAGCTGTTTTACAAGAGGATGACCGCAATAATGTACATTTATACCATAATCCCTGTACATTTCCACCTCAAATGGAAATATACAAAGCACCTCATCCACATATTTTTTTATCCCTTTAATTCGCCATTTTCTACTTGCCCATACTTGAGGAGGTATATAATGAAAAACCTTTATTCCACTACCTTTTAGACGTTTTGCAACCCTTAAATTAAAAGTCCCGTAATCTACAAGCAAGACCAAATCAGGTTTATAAACGTTTAAAATATAATCAGAAACTCTTTTTTCTAAAGCCAAATGCTCAAAAGCCATTTTTAAACTAAATCCGAACCCTGACATTTTAGAATGATCACAAAATATTTTGGAAGCAAACTTCTTTAAATTTTCTCCCCCAATACCTTCTATAACAACATCAGGCATCTGTTTCTTAAGAATTTCAGCAACACGACCGGCATGAATATCACCTGAATATTCGCCCGTTATTATAAAAACTTTCTTCATATACCCCTAAACTGCCATTACTACAATATTATGCTTATTTGCATATTTAATAACATCTTCTCTATCAACAATAATTGTTTCACCAGCCTCAACTGCTATTAAATCTGCTTTATACTTTTTCATTGTCTTTAATGTTCTAAGTCCTATTGCAGGAATATCAAAGCGCTTATCCTGAGAAGGTTTTGCAACCTTTATAACTCTTGAATGGTTCTTGGCAATTTTGCACCCTCTTTTAATACATTTATCAGTACCTTCAATTGCCTCAACCGCCATAACCATTTTATCTTTTATAACTACAGATTGACCTATGTCTAATTTTCCTGTTTCCTTAGCAAGCCAATAACCATAGTTTACATCATCTATCTGTTCCTGACTAGGCTGTACCGTTCCTAAAACGCCTGACGGTATCATAAGTTTTTTTATAAACAAAGTCTGATCCAAAATTGTTATGCCAATTTTCTCTAACTCTTCTATAATCATTAACATAACTTTATCATCATTAAGTCTGATGGCTTTTTTTATAAATTCTACAGCCCTTGAATCAAATTTCGGACGTTTTAATAATATAGTCTTGCTAACCTTTCCCAAGAAAGTTATCTGCTTTATACCCTCAGATTTTAATACATCTTCAATTTTTTGAACTTCTCCGGGACAAAAAGAATAAACTTTTGAGCAGTATTTTTTTAATTGCGAACAATTATCATTTGAAAGCGAAATTGCTACAACATCAAAACCGTTTTCTTTCGCATACTGAGCCATTTTAACAGGCAAAAGACCGTCACCTGCTATCAAACCTTGTTTTTGTTCCAATACTACTGACATTCTTAAATCCTTTTCTCCTATATATCCTGCATTTTACTATAAACATGGAAATTATAAAAGAATTCATCAAAAATGGCTTAATATTGTTAAATATTATCCAACTTTACCAACAAATTTTATATTATAATTGCTTACCAATTCTTCATAAGCTAAAACTGTCAAATCTTGAACAAATTCTGACATAATCACAA
This sequence comes from Candidatus Gastranaerophilales bacterium, assembly GCA_944323165.1. Classification (GTDB taxonomy): domain Bacteria; phylum Cyanobacteriota; class Vampirovibrionia; order Gastranaerophilales; family Gastranaerophilaceae; genus CAG-196. The sequence continues at coordinate 21,979 of CALURK010000018.1, forward strand.
AAACCATGTGTCTTATATCCATTGGAACGGCTACAATTGGAGATACTATCTTCTTTGACTTTGCAAATTTCATAAGTTTTGTAACTATATCTTGTATTTCTGTTGAATCTATACGTATAATTGACTCATCTTCATCCTCCTTGAAGAATGAGTATATTTTATCAACTATTTCGTCTGAAAACTCTATAACTTTCAGCTCGCCATCCTGCGCTAAATCTTTTATTATATGCTTTGATAATGCCAAACGTACTTTGTCTAACAAATCTTCCTTTGTCGGCTCATTTGCATAATCATTTATTTTTTCGAAAATATAAACTATATTTTTTACAGAAACATGTTCTCTTACTAAACAAGTTAGTAAATATTTCAAATCGGATGCTGTTATAAAGTCAGGAATTATATTGTCTACCAAAAAAGAATTTGTTTCTATAACCTTTTCCACATATTTATTGACATCGTTATAGTCCATAATATCAGAAACTTCTTTTACAGCAATATATTCAATAGCTTTACCAATGTACTCAACAGCAGTAAGTCCCTGCACCCAAAAATCTTTAACCTTTTCCTTCGGTAACCAAACCATTTTTTTGCCTGTTATATCATCAGTTACAACAATGTCTTCTTCCGATGATTTATAACCTTTTAATTCATCTTTATAAAAAGCCACACATTCAGGAAATACAACTGATCGAAAAACTTCAATATCGTGTATTTTTATATTAAATTCATTTTGCAAAAGCTCATCGCTATTATGGAAATGTATGTGAGGAATTACATACCCCAAACGTTCTGCTAAATCTTGACGAATTTTAACTGTTTCGGCAAGAAGATTGTCATTTTCTTCCATTGAAATTACTTCTAGAATTTCTTCAGATAGATTTACAACAAACTTTTCTTCTTTTATCGAAGTATACATCGTATCAGGAGAAATTTCATTAACAAGCTGCTGCTTCAAAATATCAAGCTGCTTCAATTCATCTGACATCTGATTGTTTAATTGCTTCTTCTTTTCAGGAGACAGATGTTCGCTCTCCAATTGAGATTTTATCTTCTTAATTCTCTCTTTTTGATTAGCAATCTTCAATTGAATTTCTTTACACGAAGCGTACGGACTCGATGGAGCTGCAAGCATTTTTTCCATTCGATACTTAAAGCTCGTAATATTAACAATATCATCCAAATCTGTTGAATCTTCTTCCTGCTTTTCCCTCATAAAAATACAGTTAAAATCATAAGATGATTCCGTTTCCACCTCATGCATAGTATACAAATCCCAGCCGGCATCAGACATTTCATTTAACAAATTTTCCAAAGCTTGCGCATCATCAGTAGGAACAGATTTTATTACATATTGCATTCTTTTATTAAACATCGTCATCTTCATCCTTTGAACTTAATATTTTATAAATCAAATTATTAACAGGAGGTTTCGTATCATTTATAGAAAACGCATCATCACAAAATCTTTGAGCCGATTTTGTTGACTCCTCATCATTAGAATAAATAGTATAAAGAATTTCACCTTTATTTACGTATTCACCACTTTTTTTATTTAAATATATCCCTACACTCAAATCAATCGGTTTGATACTGTTATCTCTTGCAGCCCCCAGCTCTTTTAGCGCTAAAGAAATATTATGAGCATTAATATTTTGTACATACCCGTTCTTCTTAGATTCACACTCTACCTTATAGCAAGGGAGAGAAAACTTATCATAATTATCTATAACTTCTGCAGCACCGCCTTGCGCTATTATTAGTTCTCTGAATTTTTCCAGAGCTTTTCCTGAATTTACAAGACTCTTCAAATACAACTCAGCTTCCTTGCCATTATCAAACAGGTCGGCTTGCAATAAAACAGTAACAGCGATAGCATAAGTTAAATCCGCTAAATCGCCTTTATTAATTTCACCTTTTAAAAATCGTATAGCTTCAATCACTTCCAAAGAATTTCCAACAGCTCTTCCTAAAGGTTCTTCCATAGAAGAAACTATAGCCGTAATTGATTTATGCAAAAACTTTCCGACATTAACCATAAGTTTAGATAAAGCCACTGCATCTTCAGGGGTGTCCTTATAAGCCCCCGAGCCATATTTCACATCTATAATTATATTAGAAGCTCCTGAGGCTATTTTTTTCGAAATTATAGACGATGCTAACAAGCTGTCCGAATCTACTGCCGATATGGAATTTCTCAAAATGTACATTTTTTTATCTGCAGGAGCTAAGTCATCTGCTTGAGAAGAAATTACTGCATTAATATTTTTTACCTGATTTACTATCGCTTGCGTTGATAAATTAGTATTAAAATTCGGTATAGATTCCAATTTATCAACAGTTCCAGCGGAATTACCAAGACTTCTGTCTGCAATCTTAGCAACCGGAATACCTGCCGCAGCAAGCAAAGGAATGAGAGTTATTGTAACCTTATCCCCGACACCACCTGTAGAATGTTTGTCTATAACTTTTGAAGACAGTTCCTCAAAATTTATCGTTTTACCTGAGCGACCCAGAGCCTCTGTCAAAAAGGCTGTTTCTTCAACACTCATTCCCCTAAAACATACAGCTGTTAACCAAGCTGCGACCTGTGCCTCTGAAACACTTCCGCTCATATAAGATGATACTATATAATTTATCTCATCCTTTGTTAATGAACGACCTTGCTTCTTTTTTTCTATCAGGTCAATAATATTCATTATTATTTAGTACCTTTCAACTTTGCAATTACACTATCAGTAATATCAACTCCACCTACAAATACACCACGAACATCCATTACTGCATCTAATTTTTGTTCTACCATAACGGCTTTTGCAGCGTCTTTAATCTTTGTAAAAACTTCTTGTTCTCTCTTTGTTTTTAAAGATACATAAGCAGATTCTTTTGCCTTAAATTCTTGTGCAACCTTCTCTTCAAAAGTTTGTTTTTTCAAAGGAGTATCCAAAGATTTATATTCTTTTTCCTTGTCTACTAAAAACTGCTGCATTTCCAAACCCTTAGCATCAACTTCTTTTGTAACTTGCTTTGCATAATCATAATTATCAATTACTTTTACATAATCTATATATCCAATACCACCAGCATTTGCAATTCCTGTAAAAGCTGTCATCAAAAATACGATAAGACCTAATTTAAACTTCTTCATAAAACCTCCTATATTTTAAAATACATTATACACTATTTAGTACATCATGTCACCTACACCAAATGTAAAGTATCCGTTAGGCGAGCCGTTTGGTCCTGGATTTGTAAGCGGGAAACCATAATCAACAGACAAAGGTCCGATTCCCGGCATATTTATCTTTAAACCGATACCTGCAGTAATTGCCTGAATTGGTCTGTCATACAAAACACTTGATATAGTAGGATCAAATACCCTACCTGCATCAACCCAGAATGTCAATCTCAAATTCTGCAAGAAGTTAACTTTCAATCTGTCTACAAATGGTATTGGTGTTGCAAGTTCTGCAGAACCCATAATAAATGCTGTACCAGTACCTACACCATTAACTTTATATCCTCTAATAGTATAAGGACCACCTAAACGATATGCCATAATTTCAGGCATTTCATCACCGTGAACTCTTATACCGCCTCTACCGGTAAAGGTTAATGATGATTTTTTAGCTATAGGTATGAATTTCTTTGCCATACCTGTTAAACGACCGTTTGTTTTACCAAAGCCATCCAGACCGAAAGCTTCTTCATATCTAACAGAAGCCAAAGCACCATGACGAGGATTTATAGAAGAATCTCTAGAATCATACGCTAAGCCTGGAGCTAAACGTAAGAAGAAACCTCCATCAAGTTGTTTGGCCCTTTCTGCAATATCTAAATTGTGCTGTTTGTATAAATTTGTAATATTTACAACATCACCTTCACTTAAGTGAATATATTCAACACCTGCTGTAAAAGTAGAAGACAAATTTCTGTTATTCTTCATTCTATGAGCGACAGTACCCTCTAAGCCTATTCTTCTTTCTATTGCAAGAGGAATTTGATAACTGCCCAAATCTCTAAAGTATAATTTACTCATCAAAGAATTATCAGCATTTAAGAAATGCGGTTCAAAGAAGCTTAATTCAGCCTGATAATTCATGTGACTCTTAATTGAAGAATCGCTCATCAAAATACCTGAACCAACCAAGCCTGTTAATGAAACTCTTTGGTTCATCCCTCTAAAGTTATTATCAGAAATACCCACAGAACCGAAAGCACCAGTTGCCGAATCCAAACCGCCACCTATAGAAATAGATGCCGTTCTCTGTTCCTTCAGATCTATTGTAATATCAAACTTATCGGGATCATCCGGAGAAACTTCAATTGTTCTGTTTACATCCTTAAATGCTTGTGTTGAATATAACCTTACCAGATCCTGTCTTAGTTGATTTTCATTGTAAACAGTCCCAGGCTCAGTCATAATGTTTCTTTCAATTACGTACTCTTTAGTTTTCTCATTACCGGCAATCATAATTTTATTAATCTTACCTTCAGTAATGCTTAAATTAAGAGTTCCATCAGGATCATCATAGATTGAATCTATTTTGGAAAGAATGTAACCTTTTGAATAATAGCATTCATTAATTTTTTCCATTGCCTGGTTGATAGCTGTGATATTTTGAGGCTTACCTTTAAGCGGGAGTAAATATTGCATAATCTCATCAGATGAAACTACAGTATTCCCTTCAATTGTAAAATCTGTTACCGGGATATTTTCTTCTACAATTATTTTTAGAGAAATTGTTCCGTTAGAATTTTTAACAGGTATGGCTTTCATTCTTTCAGTGAAATACCCCATCCTGTATATGGCTTTCAAATCTTGCTGCATAACGTCTTTATCATATAAATCACCCTTCTTAAGGGACATTTTAGACATTATATACTCAGGTTTAATAATGTTTGCACCTAATATTTCTATATCATTGATGTATGAAATATTGGCTGCATCAACAGATGCCGTTTCTGTATAATCGGCATCTTCAAGCATTTCATCTACCTCATCAGCATAACCTTTTCCAGTAACAGCCAGTGTTCCAAGAATTAATGCAAAAACTATTAAATTTTTATATAAACCTGATAGATTAGCCAACTATCCACTCCACAGCGTCTCTTAAATATTTTATCACAAATATTTAAATAAAAAAAATATAAAAATTATTATTTACAAAACGAAAAATTCCTTCTTATTGACAGTCAAAATTTTTATTGATACTATTAAACTTTCTTTTATGGAGGAGATAAAAAATGAAATATTCTACTGATGGTCTACAATATCATATTGGTCTTAAAGAAGGTGATATAGGTGAATATGTTATATTACCTGGAGACCCTAAAAGGTGTAAAAAAATTGCCGAATATTTTGATGATGCAAAACTTGTTGCAGACAGAAGAGAATTTACAACATATACGGGCTTTCTAAACGGAGTAAAAGTAAGCGTAACATCTACCGGAATAGGCGGCCCCTCTGCTGCTATAGCGTTAGAAGAGCTCGTTAAAGTAGGCGGGAAATATTTCATAAGAGTTGGGACATGCGGTGGCATGGATACCGATGTTAAAAGCGGTGATCTAGTAATTGCAACTGGAGCTATCAGAATGGAAGGTACTTCTAAGGAATACGCCCCTATAGAGTTTCCGGCAGTTGCAAATTATGATATCGTAACTTCGCTTATTAACGCTGCAAAAAAGCTTAATCTTCCATATCACGTAGGAATTGTTGAGTGCAAAGACTCTTTCTACGGACAACACAGTCCTGAAATCATGCCGGTTAGCTATGAATTGACAAACAAATGGAATGCTTGGCTAAAACTTGGAACTTTAGCGTCCGAGATGGAATCTGCTGCATTATTTACGGTTGCAAGTTACCTAAGAGTCAAAGTAGGTTCAATTTTCTTAGTAGTTGCAAATCAGGAAAGAGAAAAACTTGGTTTAGAAAATCCTGTAGTTCATGATACAGATAGTGCAATAAAAACTGCAGTAGAAGCTATTAAATCTATGATTTAATTTTTGATGTAAAATGTTTCTATGAAAATATGTATTTTTCCTGGAACTTTTAACCCGATTCACGAAGCGCACCTTAAGGTGGCTGAGTTTGCGTTGACACATTATGGTTTTGACAAGGTTATTTTTATACCTTCTTATATTCCGCCGCACAAAGAGCTGAACAAAAATTTGGCTAAGCACCGCTTCAACATGGTAAAACTGGCAACAAAAAACAATCCAAGATTTGAAGTTTCGGATATCGAGTTTAATAGCGAAGGAAAATCTTATTCACTAATAACCGTAAAAGAAATTATTAAACAATACAACATAAAAGATAAGCTTAATTTCATTATTGGAACAGACGCTTTTGATAAGATCGACACTTGGTATAAGGCGGATGAATTGAGAAAGCTGGTACATTTTATAGTTTTTCCAAGGGGAATAAATGTTTCTGCTAAGGCTCTTTGGGATTATGAAATTGCACCGTTAGAATTTATGGACATATCATCTACCCAAATACGTAAAACTCATAATGATACAATAGAGGAAGTAAAGGATTATATAGAGAAAAATGACTTGTACGCTTGAATACATAAATAACTGGTTAAAAGCAAACTTAACCCAAGAGCGCTATGCACACTCCTTAGGAACAGCAGAGTGTGCAAGAGAACTTGCTGAAAGATTTGGATTAGACAAAGAAAAAGCATATTTTACAGGATTAATCCACGATTGTGCAAAATGCCTTCCAAAAGATGAAACCCAAAATATAATTAAAAATAATCTCAAACTTGAAGAAGGAGAACTTTGTAGTCCTAAAACTCATCATGCGCCGGTTGGAGCTTTTATTGCAAAAAAAGAATTTGGCGTAAATGATGAAGAAATTTTATCTGCTATCAGATGGCATACAATTGGAAAAGTTAATATGACAACGTTTGAGAAAATTATTTTTCTTGCGGATAAAATTGAAACAAGAACAAGACCTTCTGAAATATATTTACCAATAAGAGAGGCCTTAAATACGAGCTTAGATTCGGCACTGCTTTTATGCTACAAGAATACCATAAAAAGTCTTGTTGATAGAGAATTGAGAATTTGTACAGCAACTATTGATATCTATAACAGTTTGCTCAAATAAATAAATCATTGTATAATTAATGTTATGAGGACGAGGTTAGCTGGATTATTATTACTAAGCTTATTAGCTGTTAATACTGCATTTGCAGACACACCTTTCCAAGGTCATGCAGAATTTGATGACCAATATACGGAATTGGATAAAGAACTGTTTACTGGTAAAAAAGAGACTTTGGAAAAACGTGATATTATCCAAATGACAGTTTCTCAAGTTTTGGATGGTTCATTTTCTCTGGAAGGGGATGAATTTTTTGCGGAAGTAACCAACGACGTTGTGGGAGATAAGGGAGTTATTATCCCCAAAGGAACGGTAGCACACGGAGTTATAACTCAAACAAGCGAAGCGAAAAGACTCGGACGAGATGGATATCTTAGCTTAAGTTTTGACTACCTTGTAACACCTGACGGGCGTGAAATTCCTATAGAAGGGAGTATGTCTACTAAATTGCATCCGATCAAAGCTGCAACAAAAATAATAGCAACCGATGTAGGATATACTGCTGTCGGAGGTCTTGCAGGAGGCTTATTTGCAGTTCAAGCATTAGGTCTGGAAGCCGCTATTGCTTCTCAAGGTTATACTGTTGCAGGAGGTGCCGCGCTTGGAGGAACAATCGGTTTAGGGATGTCACTCTATAGAAAAGGTAAAAACGTACTTATCGCTCCGGGTGATGAAATTAAAGTTCGTATCTTGTCAGATGTAGAATTACCAGTATATAGAGAAGAAGCGTTAAAACAAAAAGAACTGCATTATCCTGGGCTTGATATAAGAATTGCTAATATATTATATGAAAAAGATCCTTTTGGGGAAGTTAACACTATAACTTTGTCACTTTCGATTTCAAACATGTCCAAAAGAGCTATATCCGGAATGGATTTAGCATTAATGAACGACTATAACGCAATTTATAATCCTTCAATCTTTGGAGATACAAAACTTTTATTCTCGCAACTTAAACCGGGGGACAGGTACGCAGGAAAAATTTCTTTTGCAGTTAATAACGTCAAACAGTCCTTCTGGCTTATCGTAAACGATAGAGCAACTAACAAACCAATCGCAAAAATATCCTTAGATAACGCTTATAAAAACGTTTCTAAAGATGTGAAAAAACGTAATGAAAAAATGCGCAAAGGCAAAAAGAACTTCTATAAAGAAGAAGGTCCTTTTGATATATAAAAAGCATTTTTGCTACTTACTAATCGAGATCATAATTTAGCATTGAAACAACTTTAACTCCGTTGTTTTCAATCTTTTCTCTGCCTTTTAAAGGATCCAGTTCTATTATGAAAGCTGCAGCAACAACCTCCGCTCCTACACGTTTAACAAGGTTACAAGCAGCAACAGCAGTTCCGCCGGTTGCGAGTAAATCATCAATTACCAACACTCTATCACCTTGTTTTAATGCATCAGCATGCATTTCTATAGTATCCGTTCCATATTCCAAAGAATAAGTTTCTTTTATAGTTTCTGCAGGTAATTTATTAGGTTTCCTTATCGGAATAAATCCAACTTTCATTTTGTTTGCAACTGCTGCTCCAAAAATAAAACCTCTTGATTCAATACCTGCTATATAATCTATTTTTTCATCTCTAAAGTTTTCATAAAGATATTCTATACATAAGTCAAAAGCTTTAGCATCTTTTACAATAGTTGTAACATCCAAAAACAGAATTCCTTTTTTAGGAAAATCAGGAACTTCTCTTACATTTTCTCTCACATATTGTAATTTATCTTTTTCCATCTATTTATACCTCACCTAATTTTTAAATTATGCACTTATAGCATCCAATTCCGACTCAGCTTCTTCCTTCAAGTTTTTATTTTGCTGTTCTTCTACAATTAAACCGTGAGCTGTTTTACCCCAGTTTAAATCTTTCTTGCAGAATAATATTTTACCACAAATAAAAAGTTCCATAGGAAACCATATAATCAAAAAATACACAGTGGTTTCAAAAGCCTGCTTTAGAGCACTTAATCTAGAAACATAATCATACCTTCTTAAGCTGTATCTTATGGCAAAAATAAACCCAAGCCCAACAACTGAAGATACAACAAGAGATGACCACAAAACATTATGTAAACTATATGGATCAGTCTTATCAGTCAAAAGCTTAACTACCCTAAAAAACACTTCCATCATAAACCACAATGGCATTATAAACTGGGTTATATAAATAGCCATATCAAGTCTGGCTCTTAAAGACATTTTCTTAGACTTCATTGCTTCAAAGAAGTACTCTAAATACCTTCTTATAGTACCCTCCAGCCATCTTCTTCTTTGTCTGAATAACGGTTTTATATAAACAATCCCCTCTTCATAAACGATAGCCTCAGGACAAAATCTAATATCCCAGCCTTTAATATGAAGTCTTGTAGACATATCCAAATCATCAGTTATTGTGTAGTTATTCCATCCGTTAATATCCTCAAGAGCTTCTCTTTTAATAAGTTCCCCATTTCCCCTAAGTTCAACCGCACCTTTAACAGCATCGCGACCGACCTGAAGATACGTATCTAAAGAATACTCATTATTTTGGCATCTGGTTAAGAAATTAACATCCTTATTTCTGATAATTTTTCTCGCTTGAACTGCCCCCACGTCAGCAGGTTCAAGATTTGGAACTAATTTGTTTAAAAAATCAGGTTCCACAGTCGCATCAGCATCAAAAACTAAAATAGCATCCCCTTTAGCTATTTTAAAAGCATCATTTAAAACTGCAGATTTTCCGGGGAATGCATTTCTTTCACGTATTAAAGCACGCACATTTTCATGTTTCTCTTCTAATGACTTTATTATAGATGCTGTATTATCAGTACTCCTGTCATCGATGACAATAACTTCAAAAGACGGATAATCCATCTTCAGAATATTTTCCACTGTATATGCAATCACAGACTCCTCATTGTGAGCCGGAATCATGACGGTAACAAACGGCTTGTAATTTTCGTTTACAACAGGCGGATGTTTTTTCAATTTTCGTTTTTGGTACTTTGTTGCAGCTATAGAATACAAGCCATAAGTTACCATACACACACACAATATAACGAAACCTACAATCGTATTTACATAGTTTTGAAACACATACAAAAATACGCCTAAACACGATAATATTAGAAATAGAAGTACTCTTTCTCTCATAATCTCCCCAGCAATAATTTAAATTATATCAAAAACATTAACCTTTGTTTCAAAAAAAACAAAAAATTATATTCAATTTTACATTTCTTAACAAAACGCACTAAAAAAAGCAATTTTTTTAGTTTTAAATACTTTATATATACATAAGAGATATTTAAGAGAGGACGAAAGATGTTATTCACTACACAAACTGTTTCAAATGAAGAAAT
>CALURK010000019.1 GCA_944323165.1 Candidatus Gastranaerophilales bacterium
TTCTTTATCTTACTTTCACTCTACAAGTTTTTTGTCTTTCGTTTGTTTCTGTAGAAAAAGTAAGCAAAAAGACTTTTATTTTCTTTATCTTACTTTAACTCTACAAAAATTATGAAATTTCACCACTCTAGTATACAAAAAGGGGACTTTCTTGTAAAGCTCTGAGAAAAATGTTAAAATGCTAATGAGATGAGAAAGTGTAAGAAAAAGATTTTAGCTATACTTCCTGTGAGTATTGGTGGCAGGCTTACCATGAACAGTATTATCGATGGTTTTAAACAAAATGACTGCGATGTTATTGTGTTTGATGAATTGTTTGATGAAAATTTGAAACAGGTTTTGAGAAGAAAATTTGATTATATTTGCGGGTATGATTATTCAGGATTAAAAATTAAAATTGATCACAATTTATCAGTACCGTCTATAAATTATTTTTCTGATGATTTAAGAAGCAAAACTTCCGGACCTGAGTGGGAAAAATATCTTCCGTATCTTGAAGACGATGATAATTACACTTTTTATTGGGATAAAGTGCTTACGAGTTACGAATCTTTCAAAAACATAACTTATCTTCCTCATTTTGTTAATTTTGAGATTTATAAAGATATGAATGTAGAGCCCGAATTTGATGTAATGTTTGCCGGGCGTCTTGATACGGATTATAGATTGAGTTTTTTTGAAGAGCTTGTAAATAAACTTCCTCAGCTTAATATAGCTTGGTTTGCCATAGATAGGCATTATAAAGATGCAAGAAGTAGAGCGAATTATCCTGAATTAATTGATTTGTGTTACAGAGGGTTTATTGATAATGAAGAAGACATGGCAAAAGCTATCAATAATTCTAAAATAGTTTTTAATATGCACTCTCAAGGTATTTCATCTCTTAATTACCGAACTTTTCAAACTATTGCGTGTAAAAGACTTATGATAAGTGATTATAGAGAAGAACTAGCTTTGTTTGACGGGCACTTACCTTTTTATGAAGATTTTTCGGATTTAATATTTAAGATAGAAAGTTATCTTGAAGACAAGGAAGCATATAATCGTGTTACTGATGAATGTTGGAGAATCGCAAACCAAAGCCACAATTCTAAAGACTGTGCAAGATATATGCTTAAAGTTGTCGAAAGCTAACACGTGGAACACAGATTTATCGTTCCCCCACCCCATGAGGGAGGAGGAAAATCAGATTCCGAAATAAATTCGGAATGACGCTGTTGTTAGGTTATTTTATGTTATAAAGTGATAACCTATCCTTCTGCGTATTATCTTGTTACATCCAATATACTCCGGTCATCCTGAACTTGTTTCAGGATCTAATGCTTCAAGCAACAGAGATTCCGAAATAAATCTGGAATGACGCTGTTGTTAGGTTTATAAAGTAATAACCTATTCTTCTGCGTAATATCCTGTTACATCCAATATCCTCCGGTCATCCTGAACTTGTTTCAGGATCTAATGCTTCAAGCAACAGAGATTCCGAAATAAATTTGGAATGACGCTGTCGTTAAGTTATTCTATATCCAAGTAATAGCTTATTCTTCTGCGTAATATCCTGTCACACCCAATATCCTCCGGTCATCCTGAACTTGTTTCAGGATCTAATGCTTCAAGCAACAGAGATTCCGAAATAAATTCGGAATGACGCTGTTGTTAGGTTATTTTATGTTATAAAGTGATAACCTATCCTTCTGCGTATTATCTTGTTACATCCAATATACTCCGGTCATCCTGAACTTGTTTCAGGATCTAATGCTTCAAGCAACAGAGATTCCGAAATAAATTTGGAATGACGCTGTTGTTAGGTTATTTTATGTTATAAAGTAATAACCTATCCTTCTGCGTAATATCCTGTTACATCCAATATACTCAGGTCATCCTGAACTTGTTTCAGGATCTAATGTTTCAAGCAACAAAGATTCCGAAATAAATTTGGAATGACAAAATAGGCTTACACCTTTTATTTACTAAGTGCTTTTGAAACTATAATATACAAATTAACCAGCATAAATCCCAAAAACATTCCGGCAATAACGTCAATAGGATAATGAACTCCAAGCCAAAGTCTTGAAATTCCTACAAGGAAAATCCAAACACCAAATAAAGTTACGAGTAAATATCTCCAAAAATCAGATTTTGCATAGTGCAAAACAAGGTATATTAAAATTCCGTAGAAACACATTGTGGTAGAGGAGTGGCCCGAAGGGAAGCTAAAACCTTCATAAGCTGTTGGTCTTTCTCTGCATACAAAATTTTTCACCACGTCAGTTATAACAAAGCTTGCCTGGGTAAAGAATACCAAAAGAAAGGCTTTCATATATCTTTTTTCAGAAATTAATACGCTGCAAGCGGCAATTTGAGGCCACACCATGTGATAAGAGCGTCCGAATTCTGAGATAAAGCTTGCAATATAAACAGGATATGGCGAAAGAGCCAATCTAACAGAATGCAAAACATTAGCGTCAAATGTTGTCAGATTTGGCATATAAAGTACCAAAACCGTAAGTACAACAAAAACAACCATAGATACAATTACATAATTCCAGTTTAAAGCTACTCCGTATTCCTTTTGACGGCTCATCTTTTTCCTCTCTCTTAAATTCCGCTTTTGATTTTCAAAGCTGTTGTTAAAACTTTATTAAAAATATTCATCACAATCGGTGAAAGTTCACTTACGCACACAGCAAAGAAGAAAAGTGCAGAAATTGAAGCGATTAATTTTTGTATATCAGAGAACATAAATACTTTATTATTGCGGTATTCATTTATCCCTTGATATTCATCAGTAAAAGGCTTAACAGGAAATTTCTGTTCAATTTTTTCTATAACATTTGCATATTTTATTTTGATAAGGGTATTGTAAGTATCAACGTTCATCCACCAAAGTGCGCTAATTGAAACTCCAAGTGCTGCAAATACAAGTGTTGCGGAAATTGTATTTAAGAAAACAATATTACCTGTATAAAGCATTGAAACAACTAAAACAAATATAGCTATCATATAAAATCTGTTTGTTTTAAAGTTTCTGTCAATAAAATTTTCTTTTTGTTCTGAATAAAGTTTATATTCGTTGAAAATAAGCTCATCTCTATCCATTGTTTTCTTCTCCGTTATTGTTTTCTTCATTATTTTCGTTGTTATTTTCAGGAGTTTCTGCAGGAATTTCTCCCCTTTGTATTCGAACTTCCTTCATTAATTCCTCAAATTCTTTTTCATCCAGAGTTTCTTTTTCAAGAAGATTTTTTGAAATATATTCAAGCATATCTCTGTTATCGCTTAACAGTTGTTTTGCAAGTTCATATTGTTTATCTACAATTTTCTTTATTTCTTTATCAATATCAGCTGCAATTTCTTCTGAAAAATCTCTTGTATTTCCGAAATTTCTGCCCATAAAAATGTGTTCTTGTTCTTTACCGTAAGCAAGATTACCCATTTTTTCGCTCATACCGTAAGTTGTAACCATACTTCTTGCAAGAGCGGAAACTTTTTCCAAATCGTTGGAAGCACCTGTTGTAACGTTATCTTTGCCGTAAATAAGCTCTTCTGCAACACGTCCTCCAAGAATCATTGTAATTCTATCGAGCAATTGATTTTTGCGCATAGTTAAATGATCTTTTTCAGGTAATGTAAGTGTGATACCAAGAGCCATACCGCGAGGAATGATAGAAACTTTGTGTAATGGATCGCAGTTTTTAAGAAGTTTTGCAAGTAATGCGTGGCCAACTTCATGGTAAGCTGTATTTTCTTTTTCTTCGTCTGATATAATTCTGCTTTTCTTTTCAGGACCAGCCATCACCTTATCAATAGCTTCTTCTAAATCCGGCATTTCAATTTCAGACTTATCATGTCTTGCAGCAAGCAGAGCAGCTTCATTAAGAAGATTTTGTAAGTCAGCTCCCGTAAACCCAGGTGTACGTTTTGCAAGTGTTTTTAAGTCAACTTCTTTAGCTAAAGGTTTGTTTTTAGCGTGAACATTTAAAATTTGTTCTCTTCCCAATACGTCAGGTTTATTAATAACAATTTGTCTGTCAAATCTTCCCGGACGCAATAGAGCATTATCCAAAATGTCAGGTCTGTTAGTTGCTGCAAGGATTATGATGTTAGTATTTTCATCAAATCCATCCATCTCAACAAGTAACTGGTTAAGAGTTTGTTCTCTTTCATCATGTCCGCCGCCTAAACCAGCGCCTCTTTGACGACCTACTGCATCGATTTCATCAATGAATACTATACAAGGTTGGTGTTTTTTTGCCTGTTCAAACAAATCTCTTACACGAGAAGCACCAACACCTACAAACATTTCAACAAAATCAGATCCGCTAATTGAGAAGAACGGAACTCCGGCTTCTCCAGCAACAGCTTTTGCCATTAATGTTTTACCTGTACCAGGTGCACCTACAAGCAGAACGCCTTTTGGAATTTTTGCTCCGAGCTTTACGTATTTGTCAGAATGTTTCAAGAAATCTACAATTTCTTCCAATTCTTTTCTTTCTTCATCAATACCTGCAACGTCGGCAAATGTTGTTTTAACTTTGTTATCCATAAGCATTTTGGCTCTGCTTTTACCAAATGACATAGCCTGAGCTCCACCTGCTTGTATTGATTTTATAATCAGCATTATGAATCCAAGTACCAAAAGAATCGTAATGAGTGATGAGCCCATACTTAATGCAGAACCTGAATCGCTTGATCTTTTAGCACTAACTTCAACATTGTTTTCTTCTAATTTAGGTAAAATATCTGAATTTTCTGGAAGAAGAACCTTGTATTGTAATTTAGGCGGTTTTACCTCGCCATACAAAGGATTTGTATTAGATTTTTTGACCTCAGGTTGATTTATAGGTAATGCGATTAAAGAATCTTTCCCTATATCAACACTTTTAATTTCCTTATTTTCAACTTTTTGCAAAAAATTCGTATAAGATAATTCTTGAGTAGTTGATGTAGGACCGGAAAATAACATTGAAATAAATGCTAAAACCATAATACCCAAGATTACGTACATCCCGATTGATTGATTTTTATTCATAGTTCTCCTTCTCTAACTGTTACTTTATTATAACAAAAAAAGTACGTATGGTAAATTAAGCAATAATGTAACTTTTTGTTTACAAAAGGCAATTTTTTAGTAATGCAATACTTTATATATATAGGGATAAAACAGGGATATTTATGAGCGCACATAATTTCTGGGACAATTTTACACACGGTTTTATGCACGGAATGTTTAACAGCAATCCGTTTTGGGGTGGTTTTTGTATGAATAATTGGTTTAATTTTAATCCTTGTTTGAATCCTTTTAATAGCTGTTTTTCAGCTTTCCCTGCAAGTCTTTATACTTATCCGAATGTTTTTGCATCAACCAGTATATTCCCATTGATGCAAGATAATCCAATGCCCCAATTTAGTAGTTTTTCCGCAGATGTTAACAAATTATTTTCAACAGATTTTTGGGAAAATTCTAATATTTTTAATAATTTTGATAGCAATTTTAGTAGTAATTTTAATAATTTTGGTACTTTCAATAATTTTGACAATATTCAATTTGATACCTTCTCAAGAACGACAACGGGAACAACTGCTCCTAATAAGCGATCTTCATCTTCTTCAAGAACCAATTATGATGACTTAATTAAAAAATATTCAAAAATGTATAATTTGGAAGAGGCTTTTGTAAAGGCCGTCATAAAGCAGGAATCAGGCTTTAACCCGAAAGCAAAATCTTCTGCAGGCGCTCGAGGGTTAATGCAGTTAATGCCAGGAACGGCTAAAGACCTAGGTGTAACAGATCCATTTGATCCTGAACAAAATATTAAAGGTGGTACAAAGTATTTAAGACAAATGTTAGATAAGTTTAATGGTAACAAAGAATTAGCATTAGCGGCTTATAATGCAGGACCTGGAAATGTTAAGAATGGTAGAATCCCTCAAAATGGTCAAACTCCTAAGTATGTAAAAAAAGTTATGGAAAGTTACAGAGAATATAAAGCAATGGCATAAAAAAAAGCCGTTTCTTTAGAGAACGGCTACCAGACTTGGGGAGGAGGTATGAAAAACCTCTTCGGTTTTCCATAATTAACCTATCGGCTAATTTTTATTTTTCTTTAGTTTTTAAGATGAAATATCATCTGTTTGAAGTAGTAAAATTTATAAACTGATAAGATTTGTTAAATTTAATTGAACATGTTTATTATTACTGCTACTCTTATAAATTATAGGGGATATATGGGAGAAAATTATGCCTGTTACTGCCGTAAATAATAAGAAAAAACAATCGGAAGATTTGTCACAGTTAATGCCTCAAAATCTTGATGCGGAAGAAGCTATCTTAGGGGCGATTTTGGTTAGCCCAAGCTGTATGAATAAAGTTGTTGAGCATTTAAGACCTGAGTCTTTTTATAAACCTGCTCACAGGTACGTTTATGAAGCCATGCTTCAACTTTATAACGGCGAAGATAAAATTGATATTGTATCAGTATCGGATGTTTTGAATGTTAATCAAAAACTAGAACTTGTGGGCGGAAGAGCTTTTATAAACGATTTGAGTTATAAAACAATTACAACTTCAAACGTCGAATATTACGCCAAAATAGTTCAGGAAAAGGCTATTAAACGGTCTTTGATTAATGCCGGTTCTGAAATTGTTTCGGCAGGATATGATCTTAATCCTATAGAAGAATCTTTAGAGCAGGCTGAAAAACTTATATTTGATATCGCTTCTCAAAAAGCTTCAAAATCACTCTCTCCGATAAAAGATTTGGTTTATGATACTTATGCGGAAATTGAGGAAAGATATAATAATAAAGGTCAATTAACCGGCGTTGCGACAAGCTTTTATGATTTGGATACCATGATGAACGGGCTTCAAAAATCTGATTTAATAATATTAGCAGCGCGTCCGGCGATGGGTAAAACGGCTTTTGCGTTGAATATTGCTCAAAATGTTGCCCTAAGAGCAAATACACCTGTTGCAATATTTTCTCTTGAAATGTCAAAGAAACAGCTTGTTCAACGTTTGTTGTGCTCGGAAGCTGAAGTTGATACTCAAAGACTTAAAACAGGTAATATGCAAGCAAAAGATTGGGAGAAACTTGCGGTTGCTATGAATAGTTTTTCTGAAGCTCCGATTTATATTGATGATACTGCGGGATGTACTATTACTGATTTAAGAGCGAAATGCAGAAGATTAGCTATGGCTGAAAAAAATCTTGGACTAATTGTTATTGACTATCTTCAATTAATCGAAGGAACGGGAAGAGAAGATAGAATGCAGCAAATCTCAAGCATTTCAAGAGGTTTGAAAATTCTGGCAAAAGAACTCAACGTTCCTATTATCGCTTTATCTCAGTTATCTCGTGCAGTAGAGAGCAGAACGGATAAGCGTCCTATGCTTTCTGACTTGAGAGAATCAGGTTCTATCGAACAGGATGCTGATATTGTTATGTTTATTTATCGTGATGAGTATTATAAAAATGCTAATGATGATGAGGAACAGGCTGAAAAGGCTGCTAATAAGGGTGAAGCAGAAATTATTATTGCAAAACACAGAAACGGTCCTGTAGGTACGGTAAAACTTCTATTCCAAGGAAGTATTACAAAATTCAAAAATCCTATCAAAACTGACGTATTTTAATTTTATCAGGAGAGCTTAGTGTCTTATTTTGAAATATTCTTATTGACTTTAGCTTTATCAATAGATGCGTGCGTTGTTTCTTTTTCTTACGGGCTTGTATTTAGTGAAAAGAAATTCAAAAATTCTATGCTTCTGGCATGCTCTACAGGGTTTTTCCAAGGGGTAATGCCTGTTATCGGGTATTTCCTTACAGGGTTTGTGAAGGCTTTTATAGAGCCTTTTGCGGGATTGATTGTATTTCTTATTTTTACCTATTTAGGAGTAAAGTTTATTATAGAAGCTTTTGAAAAACATAAAGAAAAGCCTCTATGTATTGATGTTAAATGTTTGTTGTTAGTTGGTATTGCAACAAGTATTGATGCGTTTTCTGCCGGAATTTCACTTTCTTTGTTTGGAAACAGAATTCTAAAACCGGCAGTTTTGATTGCATTTGTGACTTTTTTAAACTCTTCTTTGGGATTTTATATTGGAGGCAAGCTAAAACACTTACCTACAAAGCCTCTTGAAATTTCTGCCGGAATTTTATTGATTATTCTTGGGCTAAAAGCTTTATTTTAATAGAATTCTTGGAAATTTCTCTCTATAGGATCAATTAACAGGTTTTCTATTTCGTATTTGAAATAGTCGACGTAATCATTAAAATCTTTGCTTTGCATTGTCTTTTTAGCTTCCAATAAATCATCGAATAGCTTACTTCTACAGGTTTCTAATAAATCCTTATCTTTAAATTTATTAAAAGCATCATCCATAAAACCACGATGGTAAAAGTTTGTATCTAAAACATCAAGATTTAAATCTTTTAAAGAACAGGTTTTTAGTCTTTCTGCATAAGCATTTATAAGTTTACCCAAAACCTTAGGCGCAAAAGGCGTTCCATCGACATCCAATGCGTGATAGATGTAGGAGATTGGATTATATTCGATATCGTTAAATTTCGGACTAAAATCGATAGCTGTAATTTCCTGAATCATGGGATCTACTAAAAGGTTTTCTCCTTTTCGATCAAAAATAATGCCATTTTTTCTGTTATTCTCAATTTGATTAATGACTTTTAAGAATGATTCCTCCGGAAAATTATTTGCAATAAGTTCTTGCATAGATTCTTTAACCTTTATACCGGAAATAGTATCCGAATTTCTCATAATCTTAAGCGGAATTCCAGAAATGTATTGCATTAGGGTAAGCCCTTTTCCCAGTTTGGCAACTACAAAATTTGCTTTATCAAATTTGTCTAAATTATAATTCAGCTTTAAATTGTCAAAACCTTGACAATTTTTTCTGTCGACTCTTATACAGTATTCTCTAGGAAATTCTTCAATTTTGTATACTGTAGCTTCTTGTCCTTGTCCAAGAGGAACTTTTTTTGATAGTGCATTTTTGCAAATTTCTAATATACGCCTTTCCGGCAAGTCCATTAAGTCTTTTGGTTTTATATCATTATTTGGTAAAATCTTTTTAATAGTAGCCTTACATTTCGATAAAATGCACTCAGGCAGGTTAATAATCTTAGAAGATTTAAATGTAATTCTATTATTAGTCAGATAATTTGGATTGTAAGTTTGAGCAACACTCTTACTACCTGTATAGTTATGGTATTGGTTATTGAGGATAGTGTTATTGTAAATTTTCATAGCAAGCATATAAAAAACCGTAAAAAAAAAATTTGCTAAGAAGTAGAGTTGATTGAAAAAGATAATATAAAAAAGGCTCGCGTGTACAAAGGGCGTAAAAAAAAGACCTACCCGAAGGTAAGCCTTTTTTAAATTGCCCTTGGCCAGACTT
This sequence comes from Candidatus Gastranaerophilales bacterium, assembly GCA_944323165.1. Taxonomy (GTDB): domain Bacteria; phylum Cyanobacteriota; class Vampirovibrionia; order Gastranaerophilales; family Gastranaerophilaceae; genus CAG-196. The sequence goes on from CALURK010000019.1 coordinate 9,416, forward strand.
GAAAAAGCGAAAGCTCGGAGTAAAGTCCGAATTCAGCGACGAGAGTCGGTGAACTGAGGACTTAACTTAACGTCAGCGACGTAGCAATCTTTGATTGCCCAGGAGCATTCTGGCACACAAGAGCCTTTTAAGGCTCGCGTGTATAGAGGGCACAAAAAAAGACCTACCCGAAGGTAAGCCTTTTTTAAATTGCCCTTGGCCAGACTTGAAAAAGCAAAAGCTCGGAGTAGAGTCCGAATTCAGCGACGAGAGTCGGTGAACTGAGGACTTAACTTAACGTCAGCGACGTAGCAATCTTTGATTGCCCAGGAGCATTCTGGCACACAAGAGCCTTTTAAGGCTCGCGTGTATAGAGGGCACAAAAAAAGACCTACCCGAAGGTAAGCCTTTTTTAAATTGCCCTTGGCCAGACTTGAACTGGCACCGAGGGAGAACCCCGATTGGATTTTAAGTCCAACGCGTCTACCGATTCCGCCACAAGGGCATGCGGATTATCTAATTTTCATTTTCTCTGCTGCGGAATCGATAGACTGCGTCTACCTCCCCTCTCACAAAACTTGACATTTAGTCAACTTTTGTTCGGCAGAGTGCCACAAGGGCATGCGGATTATTCTATTTTCAACAAAACAATGATAATATAAACATCTTTTTAAGTCAAACAAAAAGAGAGTACTTTTTTCTAAGTACTCTCCTTATTGTTTTGGGTTATTCTCTGGATTAGTTTTCCAAACCTTCTTTTTGCTTGTTTAACATATCTTGGATTTTGCCCATAATTTCTTCACTTTTTTCTTGAACGTCAGAAACAATATTGTCTGCTCTTCTTTGTAGATCTTTTACTGTTTCATCTGTTTTTTTTGCTACATCAGATGCCATTTCGCCTATCATTTCTCGGGTTTCTGCACCTGATTTTGGAGCAAGAAGAACACCTGCTATTGCACCTATTGTTGCCCCTACTGCAAAACCTGCTAAAAATTTCATTACTGACATATTATTTTCTCCTTCTTTTGTAGTTTAACTTTTTCTTGTGTTTTTTGTATTGACTGATTGGTTTACTTCTTTTTAGCAAAAAACTTAAAGGCTGTGCTCAGACCGCTCATAAAACCTTTTGCGACTGTTCCTGTTGCAACTGATAGTTTTCCTAATATGTTCAATGGGGTTTTTCTTAGGAAATCTTTTACCTTATTAACACCTTCGTCTGTTTTTATAATAATTCCGCTTACTATTTCTACGGATTTATTAATGTTTTTGAGAGTAGGTGTTAGTTCGTCTTTTACTATTTCTGTTGTTTCATTTATGTTTTTGGTAAGTTTGGATAAATCAAACAAAACTTTAAACAGCATGCCGCCTACAAGAATTACTATTGCTCCTGTTGCGTATGCTAAAAAAGTTAAACTCTGATATAAGTGTGCTGTTTCCATTTATTTTCCTCTGGTTATTTAGTTAAAGTCATAATCTGATACGTCTTCAAGCTCTTTTGCTTTTCTCATTTTTTTTGATTTTAACATGTTTGAGAATTTTTTATATTGTCTTTCAAGCTTATATCTTAATAAGTCTATTGACTCAATTGCTTGTTTTTTTGCTTCATTTACAGCAGGAGAGTGCTTTTCTGCCAAATCGTATACTGTTTCTTTTACTTTAGCTCTCATTTCTGAACCGGGACGAGGTGCATACAATACTCCTGCGATTATGCCTCCAACCACACCGGCTAAAAGTCCCATTCCAAAGCCGAATGAAGATTTGTCTTTGCTCATAATATACCTCTTTTCTCTTTTATTTTGCTTACTTATTATACCATGTTTTCCAACAGGGATAAACCCTTGATAGCTGCTTTTATTATTTTACTTTTCCTAAATTTCTTTATTACTCTGATATTTATGCTCCAAAATAAAATTAATGCTATCAGTCCTTTTATTTTTGTTAGAACTATTTTATTTCTCAATTCTTTTAAATTTTCTACAAATACCGGCGCAAGCTCGGCTATTTGTGAGGAAATTGTGTGGCATAGCTTGCAAACATCTTTTATTTTTGGATTTGCTTCGATAATTAAATCATTGGACGATAAAATCCATTTGTCTAATTGGATTAATTTTGACAATATGCTTACTGTTATTATGATTTCTGCAACAAAGACTACAGCTGTAAAAATTGTAAATATCATTTTTCCTTTTTATATATTGTATTATTATATGATTATATTTTATAATGTTCTAAAAAGAAATACACTTGAAGGATTATTTAACATCTAGTTTAGTGGGGGAAAAAGATTTAGGATGAGTTTTTATTTGTCATTAATTGTTGCAAGAACTATCAGCACTTTTTTGAAAATAACTAGGTTGTCGTCTGGAACATCTATTATCGGAAGAATTGTTCTTAAGATATCACCTGATTTTTTAGAAAGCTGCAATAAGTTCATCAAGACTAAAATAAATGTTACCGGAACAAACGGAAAAACGACAACATCCGGTTTGATTACTCATTTGATAAAGAATAGCGGTGCAACTGTTGTGAATAATGCTATGGGAGCAAATATGCTTACAGGGGTTGTTAATGCGCTTTCTGTTTCTTTGAATCCTTTTATCAAAACGGATTATTCCGTTATAGAATCTGATGAAGCTTATTTATCTAAAATATATAACCAATTTGAGGCTGATTATCTTGTTGTTACAAACCTTTTTCGGGATCAGCTGGACAGATACGGAGAACTTGCAACGACAAAGAGGCTTATTCAAGAAGGAATTGATAAGAAGCCTGACATAACTTTGTTTCTGAATGCTGATGATCCTCTGGTGGCTTCGTTTGAAGGTAAGAATAAAATATTTTATGGAATAGATAATGTTTATTATGCTGATGAAAGCTTAAAGACAAAATCTGTAACGGAAGAGGCTTTTAATTGTCCTTGCGGTAAAGCTTTGAAGTATGAGAAAAAATTCTTTGCACAGCAGGGGCATTATTATTGTGATTGCGGATACAAAAGACCTGAGCCGAAATATAGCGCAGATGTTACTTTATACAAAGATTATTCTATTTTAAAAATTAATGATGTAAATTATGAAATTCCTCTTGTGGGTTTATATAATGCCTACAACGCACTTGCCGCTATTTCATTGTGTTTGGAGCTTGGAATAGGTAATATTGTAGAGAGTTTGAAATCATTTAAAGTTGCTTTTGGAAGAAGTGAAGTTAAGTTTTTAAACGGAAAAAGGACTCTTATACAGTTAATAAAAAATCCGATTGGGGCAAATGAGGTTTTAAAAACAGTTAGTCGGGAGTCAAATTTATTAATCATAATAAATGATAATTACGCAGACGGACGTGATGTTTCTTGGCTTTGGGACGCTAATTTTGAATTGTTGGCGAATAACAAAAATGAAATTGTTGTGTCAGGAATAAGGGCAAATGACATGGCTTTGAGGCTTAAATATGCAGGAATTTCTGAGGCGCAGATTAAGATAATTCCTCAAATAGAAAAAGCTGTTGAATATATTTCTAAATCGGCGGATAATGATATTACGATATTACCTACATATACGGCATTATTGAAAATTAATAAGATAAAGAGTTTGAGGAGTAAATAGAATGTTATTAGGTGTAAATATAGATCACGTAGCTACTTTAAGAAATGCAAGAGGCGGAAATGAGCCTGATGTAATAGCTGCAGCAAGAATTTGTAAGGACTGTAAGGTCGAATCAATCACTACTCATTTAAGAGAGGACAGACGTCATATTAAGGATGCTGATGTAGAAGCGATTAGAATGCTTCCCAGAGTTAGATTAAATTTAGAAATGGCAATGACTGATGAGATGCAAGAAATTGCACTTCGCCTAAGACCGCATGCAGTATGTATTGTTCCAGAAAAAAGGCAGGAATTAACTACTGAAGGCGGTTTGGATGTTGCAGGGCAATTGAGTAGAGCAATTGAGTTTGTAAAACCTTTGATTGAGAAGAAAATTGAAGTAAGCTTCTTTATAGATCCTGATATAAACCAAATTTCAGCCGTTTCAAAAACTGGAGCACCATTTATTGAACTTCATACCGGCAGATATTCAGAGGCTTTCGGAACTATGGATGAAGAAAAAGCCTTTGAAGATTTGAAAGGTGCTGCAATATTTGCTCAAAATTTTGGATTAAAAGTCAATGCAGGGCACGGGCTCAATTACCAGAACGTTCATAGAATGCATGAAATCCCTAATTTAGTAGAATTAAATATCGGACACTCAATCATTGCACGTTCAATTTTTGTCGGGCTGGAGCAGGCTATTAAAGAAATGAAAGCTTTGTGTGAAGGTAGATGATATGGAGCATTATACTCAATCTTTGCCTTACGAATTGGAATTAACTTCAAGAGTACTGCACGAAGCTGCAAGGTGTTTCTTTGAACAAAATGATTTTCCTATTAATCAGGAAGAATTTGTAATTTTAGACTGTTTGTACATGAATCCGGGTATTATTCAGATTGAACTTGCAAAATTAATTCTGAAAGGAAGAGCACATACGGGGAAATTTCTTAAATCTCTTGAAGAGAAGGGGTTTATCACAAGAACACCTGCAAATCAAGGTTCGAAAATTATTATGGAAAGTAAGATTACGCCTTCCGGCATGGAGCTTTACAAACGAATAACGGATTCTTTAGATGCTCATATTAAAGAGGCAAATAAGTGCTTGAATATTGATATCGAAAGCGTAATCAAAAATCTCAAAATAATTCGTGACAGCGCAATTGAGAAGTATGATATCAAGTTCATTTAATTAGTACTTGAAAAAATAAAAATTGTGTGGTTTAATTTACGTGTTGATATTTCTACATGTGGTAAAAGGAACATAAAATTATGGGGCAGGCAATAGCGCAGGAAGAGTGGAAGTTTAAATTAAATCCTTGGGTAACGATGGTTCCCCTGATGATTTCTATCTTTATGTTTGCACTTGATGAAACCATTTCAAACGTTGCATTGCCTTATATGGCGGGCTCTTTTTCTATAAGCCATAATGAATCAACTTGGATTATCACGAGTTATTTGGTAGCAAGTGGTATTGTTATTCCTGCGGTTGATTTTTTTAGTAAGTTAATGGGAAGAAAACAATATTTTATGTTGAGTATTGTTATTTTCACAATAGCTTCAATTTTGTGCGGACTTTCTAATTCTATGGCAATGATGTTGTTTTCAAGAATTTTGCAGGGTGTAGGTGGTGGAGGAATTTTGCCGGTTGCACAAGCAATGATTTTTGAAATTTTCCCTAAAGAAAAATTACCTGCTGCTATGGCGGTATTTGGTTTAGGTGTAATTATGGCTCCTATTATGGGGCCGGCTTTAGGTGGTTGGATTACTGAAAATTGGTCTTGGCCTTTTATATACTTTATTAATATACCTTTTGGTGTGGTTGCGTTTATTCTTACTCACAAGTACGTGGAAGAACCTCCTTATTCAAGAAAGCAAAAAAATGTATCTATGGATATGTCAGGCTTCTTTTTCCTTGCGCTATGGCTTTTGACTTTACAAGTTGTTTTGGATAAAGGTAATGATGCTGATTGGTTTGGTGCTGCTTGGATATGTAAATTATTTACTGTATCCGTTATATCCTTTCTTATATTTGTGTTTATTCAGGTTAAAAAAGGAAAAACGAAGACCGGCTTGATAGATTTGACGATATTAAAGAATCATAATTTCTTAATTGGTACAATGGGGCAAGTTGTATTAATGGCTGTAATGATGTCATCAGCATCAATTCTTCCTTCTATGCTCCAATCTTTGCTTGGATATACCGCTTTCTTAAGTGGTCTTTCCATGGTTCCCCGCGGTGCAGGATGTTTTTTAGCGTCAATCCTATGCGGTATTGCTGTTTCTAAAGTAGGTATTCGTCCGATTGTTATTATTGGGTTATCTACACTTGCTATTTCAGGATTAATGCTAGGTGAAATCAATACTACAATATCTTTGGCTGATATTGCTTTTCCAAATTTTGTATTTGGGCTTGGAATGATTATGGGGTTAGTTCCTTTGTCTAATATTTCTTGTGCAACATTGCCTAAAGAGGCTCAAACTAATGCTGCCGGGGTTCAAAACCTGCTCAAAAATACTGGTGCTGCGATTGGAACTTCTATCGCTACTACTATGATTACAAGATTTTCTCAAGTTCACCAGCACATGTTAATAAAATTCTTAACTGACACTAATCATGTATTTTCTGAAAGAGTTCAGGCTATATCTTCTGCTTTTATGTCTCAGGTAGATCCTCATACTGCTATTTATATGGCACAAGCTCAAATTCACGGACTTTTGAGGCAACAGGCTGTTTTATGGGGGTATGTAGAAACCTTTAGATATTATGCAATTGCGGCAATTTTAATTCTTCCGTTTGTTTTATTTTTAGATGAAAGTTATTTAAAAAAAGGTAATAAAAACGAAGAATCTTCTAATTAATTAAAATTATTGAACAGGTTCTGCATGAATTACTACAGAAACATTGCCGAGGGATTGTTTTATGCTATTTTCAATCTGATCGCAAATTGAGTGGCAGCAATGAAGTTTCATATCAGGATTAAACAATAAAGTTAATTCAATTTCTTTGCATTGTCCTGCTTTTCGTCCTTTTATATTTTTATAACCCTTTATTACTTCGTTTTCTTTTATAATATTTTCGATGGTATGTATATCTTCACTTGGGATTGAACCGTCCAAAAGATTGTTAAGAGTTTCTTTTGAAATTGAAAATCCTGCCTTTAGGATAATTACAGCAACCACAATTGCGATAATCGGGTCAAGGGCTGTAATTCCTGTTATTTTTATTAAAATTAAGCCTACTAAAACGCCAAGAGATGAATAAATATCGGTGCTAAGATGTTGAGCATCAGCGTATAGTGACACTGAATCTGATTTTTTTGCAACGTGAAAAAGGTATGTGCTAACAAGAAAGTTTGCAACAACAGCAAATGCCATTGCAAAAATTCCTAGGTTTGATTCTGCTTTTATATGATATCCAAATATCAATTTTGTAGAGGCTTCATATATTATGTAAAGACCTGCAAAAATAATTAGCCCGCCTTCAATAAAGCCTGACATATCTTCGTATTTTCCGTGCCCGAACGGATGCTCTTTATCGGCGGGTTCGGAAGATCTTGTGACTGCAAAAAAAGTCAGAACAGATGCCAGAAAATCCGAAAGTGAGTGGATTGCTTCTGAAATTATACTTATGCTGCCTGAAATTATCCCGGCGATAACTTTTAAAAGTATAATTATTGCGTTTGAGGTAATTGATAATCCTGCTGCAAACTTTTTTTCTTTATCAATATTCATTTTTAAGCAACTCCATTATTAAGCAAGTCGTGAATATGAATTACACCGACAGGTTTGTTGTTTTCTACAACAAATAGGTTTGTAATTTTTTTATCATGCATAATTTTTAAGGCTTCTGCAGTCATTGCATTTGGAGAAATTGTTTTCGGATTTTTTGTCATTAAATCAATTGCTTTTTTAGAAAGAATTTGTGCGGACAAGCATCTTCTTAAATCCCCGTCTGTTAAGATGCCTGTAAGGTCACCTGTTTTAGCATTTATAAATCCAACGCAGCCCAGGCGCTTAGAAGTCATTTCAAGAAGAACAGCCTGCATATTAGCATTTTCGTCCAAAAGCGGCATTTCTTGACCTGTGTGCATAAGATCTGATACTCTTTTCAAAATTGCACCAAGCTTACCGCCAGGATGTCTTTCGTTAAAGTCCTCTTTAGAAAAACCTTTTCTTTCAAGCATTCCTATGGTTAAGATATCTCCCAAAACAAGTGTAGCAGTAGTAGAACTTGTAGGCGCAAGTCCTAAAGGACAAGCTTCTCCATTGTCAGGAAGAGTTAAGACAATATCTCCGGCTTTTCCAAGAGAACTGTTTGGGTTCTTGGTTATTGCAATGAGGGTTATTCCAAAACGTTTGCAATAATTAAGAATGTCAATTAATTCTCTGGATTCTCCGCTGTTAGAAATTGCAATTACCACATCATCTTCCGTTATCATTCCCAAATCACCGTGGCTTGCTTCAGCAGGATGCACAAAAAATGACGGAGTCCCTGTAGAAGCTAGTGAAGCAGCGATTTTTTTACCGATATGGCCGGATTTACCCATACCGGTGATTATAATTCTGCCCTTAGAATTCTGCATATAATCGAGAGCTTTTGTTAAGCTGTCTGCATCAAGTGAATGCTTTAACTCTTCAATTGTCTTTATTTCAGAATCTATTGTTCTTATTGCAGATTGACGATCCAATTCTTTTTGTGATTGTTGTATAGTTGCAGACATTCTTTCACTCCTTTTTTTGAGAACTTCAATTATGTTCTTTGTTTACAGATATTTTACTACAAAAATTATTTGCTTTAAAATAATAATTATGAAGTCATTAGCTGAGTATAAAGAAGAAATTCATTCCTGCTCAAAATGCGGAATTTGTCAGTCTGTTTGTCCGATATATAAAATTACGGGTAATGACTGTACGGTTTCTCGCGGACAATTTATTATGCTGAAAGGCTTATTGAAGGGTGATTTGAAAATGTCACCGAGAATTAATAAGTATCTGGATTTGTGTTTAAAATGCGGTGCGTGCTCAAAGTTTTGTCCGAGCGGAATTGATGTTGTCGATATTATTGTAGCGGCTAAGGCTGAGTATTTTAAGAATAATTGGTTTGAAAAATTTGTATCTTTTTTTCAAAAAATATTTGTTTTTGGATTTGGAGTTAAGTTTTTAGGTTTATTTTCCGGAAAAATAAAAAGCAAAAAATTTGATAAAAAAGTTATATATTTTGGCGGTTGCAGCGGAAAGTTAAAGGGAAACGTGGCTGTTATTAAAATACTTAATTCTTGCGGGGTAGAAGTTATAAGTCCTGATTTCAATTGCTGCGGAATTCCTTTTTACGTAAGGGGAGACAAAGTAACTTACGAGAACTTTAGAGAAAGTTTTATTAAAATTCTCGATAAGTATGATACTAAGGATATTGTAACGACTTGTGCAAGTTGTGAAAAGACTCTTAAAGGATACAGAATAGAAGGTTTAAGAGTTAGAAATATTTTTGAATATATTAGAGAAAATGAGTTAAAACCAAAATTGAAGAAAAAGCTCCGTGTTACTTTCCATAAACCTTGCAACATTGATAATTTTGAAGATATAAAATGGATTCTTGAAAATACAGAAAATTTAGAATATGTAGAGATGGAAAATTATGATAAATGCTGCGGCTTAAATGGAATTACAAAAGTTTCTGAATATAAAATTATGTCAAAAATATTCTGGGCGAAGCACTGTGATATCAAAAAGACAAGAACAAAATATGTGTTGACATCTTGCTTGGGATGCGAAGCTGCTTTAGCTTTGTTTTCTTTTGGAAAATACAAGGTAATGGATTTTGCCGAATTTATGGGTAAATTTTCAAAGTTTCTTTAACTGAAAAATTTTCTAATTATATCTTCAATTTTTCTTGACGAAGTTCCGTCCCCGTAAGGGTTTTGAGCTTTTAATCTTGTATTATCTTTTGTTGAAGAAAGAATTTTTTCGCTTTCTTCAAGGATTTTGTCATAATCAGCTCCTACAAGCTTAGAAACCCCAGCTTCAATACCCTCTTTTCTTTCTGTTTCATATCTCATAACTAATGTAGGGCAGGCAAAAGATGGCGCTTCTTCTTGAATCCCGCCGGAATCAGTAAGTATTAATTTTGCATGTTTCATCAAATATACAAGGTACGGATAATCAAGCGGTGTTAACAGGTGAATATTGCTGAAATGTCCCAATCTTTCATGTATTTTGTTTTTTACATTAGGATTAGGATGAACCGGAATTACAAAAGTGTGATCTGAGTATTTTTTTGCTAAATACTTAATCGCTTCTATAATTTTGTCAATTCTTTCACCGTGGTTTTCTCTTCTGTGAGCTGTGATAAGTACAAGTTTGTCGTCTATTGGAATATTTTTTTCTTCAAAAAACTTCTTAGATTGCTCGATAACTTCGTCTGAAAGACAGAAAAGAGCGTCAATTACGGTGTTCCCTACAACGTGGATTTTATCCGCGCTAATATCTTCTTTTAGTAAAGCCCTTCTGTTAACTTCTGTAGGTGCAAAATGTAGTTGTGCAACTCTTGAAGTCATTTGACGCATAACTTCTTCAGGAAACGGTTCATAAATATCATAAGATCTTAAACCTGCTTCAACATGGAAAACAGGAATTTTGTGATAAAAAGAAGTCAAAGCCCCGCACAAAACTGTCATTGTATCGCCTTGAACGATTGTTGCGTCAATTTCATTTTCACAAAAAACTTTGTCTAAACTTGTTAAAATTCTTGCCTGTACAGATGATAAAGACTGATTTTCTCTCATACAATCAAGGTTTATATCCGCTTTTAGACCAAAATAAGTAAGTGTTTGGTTAGAAAGCTCTTTTTGCTGCTCTGTGTTACAAATTATAACATTGTAATCTTGCGGATATTTTTTCATCTCAAGTATTACAGGTGCAAGCTTAATAATTTCCGGACGTGTTCCAAATATAAAAATAATATTTTTTTTCATATGGGTATTATACAATAAAAACTTTTTTTGATATACTGTAATTGTCTTATAAATATTAATATTGATAAGGAGAGTATGATTATGCGTCAGCGACCAAAAGAACAAGATAAGATGGAGCGTCGTCATAATTTTCTTCCTGTAGAAGAAAATTTCACGCCGGAGCAAGTAAAAGAAGAAGCTTCAAGATGTTTGAGCTGTAAAAATCCAAGATGTGTAAAGGGTTGTCCCGTAAACATTGATATTCCAAGTTTCATAAAAGCCCTTAAGGAAGATAATTTGGAAAAAGCCGGTGAAGTTATAAGGAATACAAGTATGCTTCCTTCTGTTTGCGGAAGAGTTTGTCCGCAGGAAAGACAGTGTGAAGGGCAGTGCGTTTTGGGTATAAAAGGCGAAGCTGTTGCAATTGGTGCTCTTGAAAGATATGTTGGAGATAATACTGCAGCTAAGAAAACTGAGATTGTTCCAACAGGTAAAAAAGTCGCAATAGTAGGTTCAGGCTGTGCAGGTATTACTGCCGCTTCTGATTTAAGAAAAGCAGGACACGAAGTTACCATTTTTGAAGCTTTGCATGAATTTGGCGGAGTTTTAAGATATGGTATTCCACCATTTAGACTTCCAAGAACTGTTTTAGACAGAGAAATCAACAACTTGAAAGAAATGGGAGTTAAGTTTGAAAAGAATGTTATTGTGGGAAAATCCATCACCCTTAAACAGCTAAAGAAAGAAGGATTTGACGCAGTATTTATTTGCTCAGGAGCTGGGCTTCCTAAGATGATGAATATTCCTGGAGAAAATTTGAACGGTGTTTATTCAGCTAACGAATTTTTAACCAGAGTAAATTTAATGCACGCAAATGAAGAAAATTCTGCAACTCCGCTGAGAGTCGGTAAATCAGTTGCTGTAATCGGCGGTGGTAATGTTGCAATGGATGCCGCCAGAACTGCTGTAAGAGTTGGCTTCGAGAAGGTTTATATCGTATACCGTAGAACAGAAGCAGAACTTCCTGCGCGTTTGGAAGAAATTAGGCACGCAAAAGAAGAAGGGGTTATTTTCCATTTTCTTCACGCTCCCGTTGAAATATACAATAAAGACGGTTATGTAGGCGGAATGAAATTTGAAATTATGGAATTGGGTGAACCTGATGAATCAGGAAGAAGAAGACCTGTTGGTACTGGTCGTTATTCCGACTTAGACGTTGATTCAGTTATTGTGGCTTTAGGTACAGGTCCAAACCCTATAATTCAAAAATCCGCTCACCTTGATGGCTTGGATTTTGCGGTTGATGCTAAAGGTTATTTTACAGTGGATCCAGATACAAGAGAAACTTCTATCCCTACTGTATATGCAGGAGGCGATGTGGCTCCTGTGGGTGCTTCAAATGCAATAAATGCAATGGGAGCAGGGAAGAAAGCTGCAAAAGCAATTAATGAATACTTGGCTAAATAAGTTTACAAGATTATTGTTTTGTGATATAGTTTTTATGTAAAAGAGTGCTAAAGGGTGTAATAAGAGAAATTCCCTTGAAGCAGTAAAATGAGGGCTTTTTTAATGCTTATAGAAAAATATTTGGAAGTTGTTGTTAAACAAAGAGGCTCAGATTTACATATATCAGCAGGGTTGCCTCCTGTTGTCCGTATAGACGGCAACCTTCAGAGAATGGATGTTCCGGCTTTAAAACCGGAAGAAGTAGAATTGCTTCTGTTTCCAATGTTAAATAAAGAACAAAGACGTAAATTAGAACAAGATTGGGAATTGGACTTTTCCTACGGTATTCAAGGACTTAGCCGATTCAGGGTCAATATATATAAGGATAGAGGAAATTATGCAGCTGCATTTCGTGTAATTGCATCTAAAGTTCCTTCATTCAAAGAATTGGGTTTGTCTGACACGGTAAGAAAAATTGCGGAAAAACCACGTGGCTTGGTTTTGGTAACAGGGCCTACAGGTTCAGGTAAGTCAACAACTCTTGCTGCAATGATAAACTATATCAACGAAACTCGTTCTGAACACATTTTGACAATCGAAGACCCTATCGAATTTATTCATCCGTCAAAACGTTCTATCATTCACCAGAGAGAGTTGGGTCAAGATACAAGAAGTTTTGCCAATGCTCTAAAATCTGCTCTTCGTGAAGACCCTGATATTATACTTGTTGGTGAGATGCGTGATTTAGATACAATACGTTTAGCTTTGACAGCTGCTGAAACTGGTCACTTAGTATTTGGTACTTTGCACACCTCTTCAGCTTCTCAGACTATTGACCGTATTATCGACGTATTTCCTGAAGGACAACAACAGCAGGTTCGTGTACAGCTTTCGAACTCTCTTGTAGCTGTATTTTCTCAAACTTTGTTGCCGCTTCTACAGGCAGATGGCACTAAACAAGGTCGTGTAATGGCACAAGAAGTTATGTTAGTTATACCTGCTATTGCTAACCTTATTCGAGAATCTAAGGCTGCTCAGATTTATTCAACGATGCAAACAAACTCAGGTTTTGGCATGCAGACGCTTGAAATGTCTTTAAGAGATCTTTATATGAGAAAGAAAATTACTCTTGAAGATGCTTTATCTCGTTCAAGTCGTCCTGAAGAATTTAAAAGAGGTTTACAAAACAGTTAAAAGAAAGAGCCGAAAGGCTCTTTTTTATTGAAAAGAGTTTTAGCATGTGATTGCAAAAGAAGAGTGTTTGTAATAAAATTTTTGTGTATAGGAAGATAAAAAAGCTTTTAAAAAGGAGGAAGCTATTTATGGAAACATATGGTATTGAAAAATATGGTATTGTAGGACCAAAAGCAGTTTACCGCAATTTGACTCCTGCTCAATTGACAGAAGCTGCTCTTAGAAGAGGTGAAGGTTCTTTAAGTAACACAGGTGCTTTAGTAGTTACTACTGGTAAATATACAGGTCGTTCACCTAAGGACAAATTTATTGTTGATACAGATGGTATCCACAATGAAATCGCTTGGGGTAAAGTTAACCGCCCTATCAGCAGAGAAAAATTTAATGCTATCAAGGGAAAAATAGCTGCTTATTTACAAAACCGTGAAATCTTTATTTTTGATGGTTTTGCAGGTGCAGACAAAACTTATACTCAAAAATTCCGTGTAATTAACGAATTAGCAAGCCAAAACTTGTTCATTCACCAATTATTAATTCGTCCAACAGCTGAAGAATTAGCAAATTATGGTGAAGCTGATTACACAATTCTTTGTGCTCCAGGTTTCAAATGTGATCCTGAAGTTGATGGTGTAAATTCAGAAGCTTGTATCGCAATTGATTATGAAGCTCATGAAATCATTATTTGCGGTTCTAGATACGCTGGTGAAATCAAGAAATCAGTATTTGCAACAATGAACTATGTAATGACTAAGAAGAATGTTCTTCCAATGCACTGTTCAGCAAATATGGATCCTGAAACTCACGAAACAGCTGTATTCTTCGGCCTTTCAGGAACTGGTAAAACTACATTGTCAGCAGATCCAAACCGTAAGTTAATCGGTGATGACGAACACGGTTGGTCACCTGATGGTGTATTTAACTTCGAAGGCGGATGCTATGCAAAATGTATTAATCTTTCTGCTGAACACGAACCTGAAATTTACAATGCTATTAAATTCGGTTCATTGGTAGAAAACGTTGTTATGGATCCAGAAACTAGAGAATTTGATTTCTGTGACGGTTCATTAACAGAAAATACTCGTGTAGGTTACCCTATCAACTACATAGATAATGCTCAAATCCCTAGCATGGGTGGTATTCCAAAAGTTGTTATCTTCTTAACAGCTGATGCATTCGGTGTATTGCCTCCAATCTCAAGATTAGACAAGAATGCTGCTATGTACCACTTTGTAACAGGATTTACTTCTAAATTAGCTGGTACTGAAAGAGGTGTTACAGAACCTCAACCTACATTCTCAACATTGTTTGGTGAACCATTCATGCCAATGGATGCTTCAGTTTACGCAAAAATGTTGGGTGAAAAACTTGATAAATACGGTACAAAAGTTTACTTAGTAAATACAGGCTGGGCTGGCGGAAGCGCTGCTTCAGGTGCTAAACGTATGAAGTTAGCTTATACAAGAGCTATGGTTACAGCTGCTTTGAACGGTTCATTTGATAACGTAGAATTCAAACATCATGATGTATTCAATGTAGATTACCCTACATCTTGTCCTGATGTACCTGCTGAAATGCTTGATGCAAGAGGTATGTGGGCTGATAAGAATGCTTATGATGCAGCTGCTAACAAGTTGGCTCAGATGTTTGCAGATAACTTTGCTGCTAAATATCCTAATATGCCGGCTGAAATCGTTAATGCTGGACCTAAAGCTACAGCTAACGTATAAGTTTAGTATTTTAAACTTTAAAAAACTCCGTAAGAAATTACGGAGTTTTTTATTTTATTTTATTAAGTTTTAGCCTGCCTGTGCTTGTTGTTTCATAAAACCTATAGGTTTTCTTGAAGAGCTTTTCTTGTCTACAAGGAAGTCGTTGAGAGCTTTATCAAAATCTTCTTGCGCAATCTTAAACAGTTCATTATCCTTGTTCGTAAAGGTTTTATTATCCATTTTTTCATAAATACCTGATCTTACCATACCGTTTTTGTGAGCTTCATTAACGATGTGTCTGACGTCCGCTCCTGTTGCATTAACTTTTGCTAACTGATCAACAAGCTCGTCGATATTTATATTTTCGTCAAGTTTTCGATTTTTTGTATTTATGTTGAAAATTTCTTTTAAGCCTTCTTTATTAGGAGGAGTTACTTCATAGTGTTTTCCGAAACGGCCGGAACGAGTTATTGCACTATCAAGTGCTTTGAAATTATTTGTTGCGGCTATAACATATACATCACAATTTTCATTATCAATGTCTGTCATTAGTGTTAATATTTGGTTTACAACTTTATTTCCGTATATATCGTGGCTATCGCGACTTCTTGCAACAGCATCGAATTCGTCCAGAAATATTATGGTCGGCTGATTTTGCTTTGCTTCTTCGAATAGATTTCTCCAATTAGATTCTGATTCTCCAACCCATTTTGATTCTAAGTCTAGCCCGTTAAGATTTATAAAATTAGCCTCTGCTTCATTCGCTAATGCTCTTGCAATGTGAGTTTTACCTGTTCCCGGAGGCCCGTATAGTATAAATCCGTGATTTAATTCAACTCCTTCATAAGCTTCCGGATAACGTATCGGATATATTATGTCTTTTTTTAGTGAATTTTTTAGTTCGTCTAATCCTCCAACTTGTGCAAAAGTTATTGGAGTTGCAGTCTTTCTTGCTGGCTGCATAAGCTGAGAAAGTGTCTTTTTATTAATTTTTTCTATATTTTGGTCAGCTTCTTTTTCAAAATTGAACGCTTTTGCAAAATTTTTTCGATACATGCTTAAATCTACTTTCGGTTTATTTTTTATTGTTAGAAGATTTCCATTAATTGAAAGAATATCATCTTCTATTACATAAAAACTTTCATGTGGTTTAAGAGGATATGTTTTGTTATTTGAAGTTAACGGAATGTCATATTCATTCAGGTTTATAACTTCTATATCCCCAATAGGATTCTTTATGAAACCAATATTACCTTCAATTGTTTCATCAGCTATAAAAAATCCTCGTTTAATAGCATTTTTTACAACATCCGCATTTTTATACATTTGTTTTGCACTTTCATGAAGGTTTTTGCCTACGAGAATAAGGTCACCCAATCTGAAATTCTCAAAAAGTGAAGCTAATTTATCTTCTAACGGAATTTGTCTTACTAAAGCTCTTGAAGCGTCTGAAGTCCCTCTAAAATTTATTGCTGCTTGATTGTAAGTAGCATTTAGATGGTTTAGATTTGGAATTGTTGCGCGATTTTGATTAGTAAGAGTTTTTGCCTTTGGCGACGTCGTTGGATAATAGTTTGTTTTTGCTCCGATGGGATTGATTCTCATAGTGTCCTCCTATAATATGTACAAAAAAGCTTGTAAATCTTTATGAATTTACAAGCCTTGCTTAATTATGTTGATTGATATTTTGTTCTAACAAAGTTGTAAATTCACCTTTTTACGCAACGATAGAATGACATGCATTAAAACACGTTTATTATTAATCTTATTGAGTAAGTGTGAATATCTGTTGAACAAAATAATCCCTTTTTATTAATTGTAACTTTTACACTATATAGTATGTTTTACAATCTGTCAATACTCTATATTTACAAAAGTTAAAAATTCTTTTTTAAATATGAATCAAAACTTTTATCTTCAACTTTGTAACCGCATCCTTCGTGGAGCTTTCCGGGGTATGAAATTTTTTTAGCAGGATAGTTTCTGCACATTTTTAATCTCTTATCATAAACTGAACATAAGCCTTCTTCTGTCACATATTTGCAGGCAAATATAAGATTTCCTTCTTCATCTTTTCCTCTTATATAAAATCTTCTGTAGGATGGAAATAAAAATTGCATTATTTTAAAATCTGTTGTTGTGTATGTGTCAAAACTGTACATATATCTGCAACATTTTCCGCATTTGAGGCAATGCCCCGTAATTTTGTATTCCATTTTTTCGGGGACAAAATATGATAAAATTTCGTTTTTTAAAATTGTCAAAAAACTTAACATTATTTTCAAAAAACTCCCATAAGTATATTTATCTGTTAGAATGATATCATAGTACTAGGATTGAGAGATAAAATCAATAAAGGATTATTATATGGGAAATTATATTCCGAAAAGTAGGAGAAAAAAATCATCTAAGCGCTTAATTATTGAAAATCCGGCATTACAATTAGTAATGGGAATACTAGTTTTTGCTCTTGGAGTAATTTTAGCAGGAATGATTGCTTTAAAATTATATTTAGTATCACTTCCTCCTATAAAGAATTTGAATACTTTAAAACCTAATATAGTTACAACTTTTTGTGCGAGTGATGGCGAAGTTATTAAAACTTTTGCCGCTTATACTTATTCAAACGTTGAGTTGAAAGAAGTTCCTGAAACATTGGTAAAGGCATTTATAGCAACTGAGGATAAGAATTTTTATACACATCCGGGTTATGATATGTTAGGTCTTGCACGTTCTATGGTGGCAAATGTTTTGGCAGGTCACGTTGTTCAGGGTGCAAGTACGATCACGCAGCAACTTTCAAGAATACTGTTCTTGTCAAATGAAAAAACTTTCACAAGAAAAATTAAAGAATTGCGGGTCGCAGCTCAAATAGAAAAAACGATTTCCAAGGATAAAATTTTGGAAATGTATTTGAATAATGTTTATTTAGGCTCTGGTGCTTATGGGGTAAAGGGTGCAGCGAAAATTTACTTTAATAAAAACCTTAATCAATTGACATTGCCTGAAATGGCTTTAATTGCAGGACTTCCGCAAGCGCCTTCTGTATATTCTCCATACAACAGCAAAGATCTTGCAAAAAAACGAAGAAATCAAGTTCTTTTGAGAATGTACAAGATGAAGTATATTGATAAGGAAACTTATGAAAACGCTAAGAAGGCTCCTATTGTTTTATCAAGTATGCCTATAATGTATGCTACAAACAAGGCACCATATTTTTGTGATTATGTAGTAAAAGAAATGCATAAACTTGGGTTTACGGAAGATGAGATAGTAAACGGCGGATATAAAGTTATTACTACATTGGATTATAAAGCTCAGGTTAAAGCAAATGAAGCAATTTTAGCAAATCTTAGAGCTTGGGGCTTAACAAGAGATAAAAACCAAGCAGCAGTATTTTCATTCAGTCCTATAGACGGTAGAATTCTTGTATATGCCGGTGGTAAAGATTATTCAAAAAGCCAATATGATAGAGTTTCTCAATCTGCCAGACCTTCAGGTTCTGCGTTTAAGCCGTTTATTTATACCGCAGCTATCGAAAAAGGTTATTCTCCAAATGATATGATTGATGATTTGCCGTTTAAGGCTGGAGATTGGACTCCAAAGAACTACGGAAATAAATATAGAGGCCCTATTCCTCTATATACAGCATTGATGGTGTCATCAAACGTTTGTACCGCAAGATTGATGGACGCAATCGGTGTAAGACCTGTTATTCAGCTTGCAAGAGTTATGGGAATAACAACACCAATTCCTTATGATTATACGATTTCTCTCGGTTCAAACAGTGTTAAATTATTTGAGATGACAAGAGCTTACGGTGTTTTTGCAAACGGCGGGTATAAGGTAGAACCGTACGCAATAGAAAGAATTGAGTCTTCAAGAGGTACAATTTTGTATGAAGCTAAAAAGGCTCGTTCAAGTAAAGTTTTGAATTTGAATACTGCAGCAACAATGACTGCGATTATGAAAACTGTAATTACAAATGGTACTGGACGTGCTGCAAATATCGGTAAACCTGCAGCAGGTAAAACAGGAACTACAGACGATAGCAGAGATGCATATTTTATCGGATTTACTCCTGATGTTGTTACAGGTGTCTGGGTTGGTAATGATGATAACTCTCAAATGGGTGGTATTACAGGAGGTACTGTTCCTGCTAAAATTTGGAGAGATGTTATGTCTGTTGCTACCGCTCCTTATGGAAATGTGGATTTTGAATATCCTGAAGTTATTTTAAATCCATTTAGAGCTCCTGGAGTTTCTATAATTCCGCAAAGTGAAGCTAAAAAAGCTTTGGAGGAAAAAGACAAAGAGCAAAAAGAGGCAAACAAGGATAAAGAGTCTAAATCTCAATCTCCAATTATAAAGCCTGTTGAAATTCTACAGCAAACTCTGACTCCTATGAAAAAGAAGGAAGCTCCAACTGTAGAAGTGAAACAGGAAAGAGTTGATGCTCCTCAACCGGATTTAGCACCAGTCCCTGTTACTTCTGCTCCGGTAGGGCTTAAGTCAGGTAGTGCAGAATAATTTTTTTAATAAGGATAAATTAAATGAAAGTAGAAGAATTTGAGATAACAGAAGGTGAAAATAGTCATCAGACTGCTAGTGTAGAACCAAATGAAAAAATGATAGATTACGATTCAAGTAAGAAACTCTCTTTTCTTGATATTTTAACAATAACTCAAGGGTTAAATGTAGTAAGCGAGTTCTTTGACGTAAATGCGGTTGTAACAGTTACGAATACAGGTGTTTGTGCGGTGGCTCTCGGAAAATCTCTGGAGGAAGCTTTGATGGAAGCAATTGATGCTAATCCAGTAGATTTTATCGATTCTAATATTGTAGTTTCCGCCGAAGTCGATAGTGATATTGCTAAAATGCTTAAACAATCAAATATTGTAGTAGCTCCAAAATTTACAAAAAATGCAATAGAATACTTTGAAACTCACGATATTTGCTATGTTACAATTAATACTCCATTAAAGGATTATAAAAAATATTTATCAGAAGAAACAAGAGTAACTCCTCTCGGTACTCTTATACAAGCTCCAAATTTAGGAGAACTTAATAAAGACACGTTTAAAGTTGTTACGAAAGCGAAGCCGACAGTTGAGCAAATAGAAGATGCGGTTTTTGCTTGGAAAGTTGCAAAGCATATTAAATCACAGGGTATAGTTATTGCAAAAGACTTGAAAACTTCTGCAATTTCACAGGGTTTGCCAAGCTCATTTATTGAGCACGCTTTGAATTTTGCTTGCGAAAAAACAAAAGATGCAATTTTGGCATCCGATATGCCCCTAAGTATACATGATATTAATGCAGCTGCACAAGGACGAATTGCTTTAATAATAGTTCCATCAGTAACTCCTGAAATTATACAAGCTGCAGATAAATTTCAAATGGCGATTATTACAACTGGGATAACGAATATTTTACATTAAATATTTTAATATATTTTCTAAAACTCTTGACAAAGCTTGTTGCGTTTTGTATTATATGGTTATGGAAAATATATTAAAAAAATCAATGTTAATCGAAGAAAAAATTACTTTAAGTTTGGATTTGCTGGAAGTTGCAAAAGGTTATTGCGAGTATAATTTTGATAAGGGACAAGAGGTTGTGGCTTTGGGATCTGTCTTGGATGTCTTAGTGGATGTTCAAAAGGATATTGCAGGATATTTGGATGAATTAAAATAAATAAAAAAGCAGGAATTTTGGTTCCTGCTTTTTATTATTATAAATATCAAATTAATATCTATAGTGAGCAAAAGCTTTGTTAGCTTCAGCCATTTTGTGGGTGTCTTCACGTTTTTTGCATGCAGCACCGTTTCCGTTAGAAGCATCGATTAATTCGTTAGTTAATTTTTCTACGAAAGATTTTCCGCTTCTGTTTTTAGCAGCAGCAATAAGCCAAGAAGAAGCAAGTGCAAAACCTCTGTCAGGTTTTACATCAATAGGTACTTGGTAAGTAGAACCACCGATACGTCTTGCCTTAACTTCTAATAAAGGAGTTGCATTAGTAACAGCTTTTTGGAAAATTTCAAGTCCCTTTTCGTTAGTTCTTTCTTCAATCTTAGTAATTGTGTTGTAGAATATTTTTTCAGCAAGTGACTTTTTGCCGCGTCTCATAACTCTGTTAATGAATTTAGAAACATCAACGCTGTTGTAAATAGGGTCAGCTGAAGGAATTCTTCTTTCCGGTTTAGATCTTCTAGACATTATTTCTTACCTCCTTTAGCTCTCTTAGCACCATATTTAGAACGGCTTTGTGTTCTGTTAGCAACACCTGCTGTATCTAAAGTACCACGTACGATGTGATATCTAACACCTGGAAGGTCTTTAACCCTTCCGCCTCTTATTAGAACAACACTGTGTTCTTGAAGGTTGTGTCCGATACCTGGGATATAAGAAGTTACTTCAAATCCGTTAGTTAGTCTGACTCTGGCAACCTTTCTCAAAGCTGAGTTAGGTTTTTTAGGGGTTGTAGTGTAAACCCTTGTACAAACGCCGCGTCTTTGAGGACATTCCATAAGAGCCGGCGATTTGGTTTTGTCTTTTAGCTTTTTACGTTCTGAACGTACAAGCTGGTTCATTGTAGGCATAATTTTTCTCCTTTTACCTTTTTTCTTGTACTTTGAGTAAACCAAATTCATTGATTTACTTTTTGACTAACCTCTATATTCAGAGGGTACGTCATCCCATTAGCCGTCAAATCCGGCAGAAATTTCGACTAATGTAACTTAATTTTAGGACGAACAAATATGAGTGTCAATCATGGGGCAGGTTTTGTAAACATTTGTGATATTACTTACACCTTCCAAGATTGACGTGGAAATTTTTATGTCATTCCGAACTTGTTTCGGAATCTGCTTTATCTTCTATTTTAAAGATGCTGAAACGAGTTCAGCATGACATAATTTACGTAAACAGATGTCATCCTGAATTTGTTTCGTGTTCTTGTTTCAACCCCACCCCCTCCCCCCTCCCTCAAGGGGCGGGGAAATTTTTATGTCATCCTGAATTTGTTTCGTGTTCTTGTTTCACCCCTCATCCCCTACCCCCTCCCTCAAGGGGCGGGGAAATTTTTATGTCATCCTGACCTCTTTCCTTGTTCTTCTTTCACCCTCCACC
>CALURK010000020.1 GCA_944323165.1 Candidatus Gastranaerophilales bacterium
TCTACCCCTCTCGGTCGACTTGACATTTAGTCAACTCGCCCTCGGCAGAGTACCACATGCCCATATTCAGTTGTCAAACAGTCCACCTGAAAGTTCTTTCAGACTACAGGTTTAAATATATCAAGAGCAGACTTATTTGTCAAATTTATATTTGGAGTTGTATTATTTCTGTAAATTATATATAATACTTCTATTAGTGTTTAACAAAGTGTTACACAAAGAAGGAGAGTGTTATGTCAAGAAAACAAACGATGTTAAAGTCATTGTTTGCGTCTTTATTTGCAATGATTTTAACTGCACCGGCATTTGCCGGAGAAGCATCTCTTGTCGTTCCTGACATCAAAGCGGTTAGTCCTGAAAGTTTTAATCTGTTAATGATTGGTTTGGGAGTTTCTGTTTTAGGTGTCTTGTTTGGACTATGGATGTTTAAAAAAGTAAAAAAAGTAGAAGTTCATGAAGCTATGAACGCAGTTGGAAACACTATTTTTGAAACTTGTAAAACTTATCTGATACAGCAAGGTAAATTCTTGATTGCTTTAGAAGTTTTAATTGGTTTATGTATAGCTTTTTATTTCTGGTATTTGCAGGGAATGGCTCTTAAATCAGTATTGATTATTTTAGCTTGGTCAATATTAGGTATACTTGGTTCATATCTTGTTGCTTGGTTTGGTATCAGAATGAATACTTTAGCAAACTCAAGAACTGCATTTACCGCACTTAAAGGAAATCCTGTAAATATACTTAATATTCCACTTCAGGCTGGTATGAGTATTGGTGTTTTATTAGTATCAATTGAACTCATTATGATGCTTGTAATACTTTTATTCGTCCCTGGAGAACTTGCAGGTGCTTGTTTTATTGGTTTTGCAATAGGTGAATCTTTAGGTGCTTCTGCACTTCGTGTTGCAGGTGGTATTTTTACTAAAATTGCCGATATCGGATCTGACTTAATGAAAATACAGTTTGGTATAAAAGAGGATGATCCTAGAAACCCTGGAGTTATTGCTGATTGTACAGGAGATAATGCGGGTGATTCTATAGGACCTACAGCTGACGGTTTTGAAACTTACGGTGTTACAGGCGTTGCACTTGTTAGTTTCATTTTGTTAGGCGTATTTAAAGATTATCAAGTTCAGCTTTTGGCTTGGATTTTTACTATGAGATTTTTGATGATTATAACTTCAGTAATTGCTTATGGAATTAATGGAGCTATAACAAAAATGTTTGCTTCTAAAGATAAGAAGTTTGATTTTGAAGCTCCACTTACAAGCCTTGTGTGGATAACTTCGATTTTATCTATATTAATGACTTTTGGTGTAAGTAATTACTTGCTAAGTTCCATGGGGGGTAATTTATGGTTAGTTCTATCAATTATCATTTCTTGCGGAACTTTAGGTGCAGCTTTAATACCAGAGGCAACAAAGGTATTTACAAGTCCGAAAGCAAAACATACTCATGAGGTTGTTGTTGCTTCTAAAGAAGGTGGAGCTTCTCTTACGATTCTTTCAGGAATTGTTTCCGGTAATTTCTCCGGCTTCTGGATTGGTGCAATAGTTGTTCTTTTGATGGGATTAGCTTATTTTGCAAGTTTATATATACCTGAAAGTGTAATGATTTATCCGTCAGTATTTGCTTTTGGTCTTGTTGCATTTGGTTTCTTGGGTATGGGACCTGTGACAATTGCTGTAGATAGTTATGGACCTGTTACGGATAATGCTCAATCTGTTTATGAATTGTCATTGATTGAAGAAATTCCAAATGTGGCAGAAGGTATTGAAAAATATTATGGTTTCAAACCTGATTTTGAAAATGCAAAAACTTATTTGGAAGAAAATGATGGTGCCGGAAATACCTTTAAGGCAACTTCAAAACCAGTGTTAATAGGAACAGCTGTTGTAGGTGCTACAACAATGATATTCTCTTTAATACTTGTTATTAAAGAAACTTTAGGTATTCAGCCTGAAATGATTTTAAACTTATTAAACCCTTATACTTTACTGGGATTTATCGCAGGCGGTGCTGTTATATACTGGTTCTCAGGTGCTTCAATGCAGGCTGTAACAACAGGTGCATATTCTGCTACTGAGTTTATTAAAAATAATATTAGGCTTGGGGATGCAGATGATAAGAAAGCAAATCTTGCAAACTCAAAAGAGGTTGTAAAAATTTGTACACAATATGCTCAAAAGGGTATGTATAATATTTTTATAGCTTTGTTTGCATTCGCTCTTGCCTTAGCTTGCCTATCAGCTCCTGCAGGTGATAATTCTGCACCTGTTTCATTCTTCGTAAGTTATTTGATCGCAATCGCAGTATTTGGACTTTTCCAAGCGGTGTTTATGGCAAATGCAGGCGGATGTTGGGATAATGCGAAGAAGATTGTTGAAGTTGATATGAATGAAAAAGGAACTGAACTTCACGCAGCTACTGTTGTTGGTGATACTGTTGGAGATCCATTCAAAGATACTTCATCAGTAGCTATGAATCCGATTATTAAATTTACAACGTTGTTTGGATTGCTGGCGATGGAAATTGCCATTAATCCGACATTCAAACAATATGCAAAAATTGCCGGAGTTGTGATTTTAGTATTGGCTTTGATTTTTGTAGTTCGTTCGTTCTACGCAATGAGAATTCCGAGTAAAAAATCATAAGGTTAGACATGTAGTAGTAAGAGAGGGTGGCTTTGTTAAAAAGCCACCCTCTTTCTGTATCTACTAAAATTTTAATGAAAAATTAATATTTTACCATTTGAATTCTCTTGATTAAGATTTTTGTTTGATTTAGTATTGAGATGTTAAGAGAAATAATTTTACTGATAAGAAGGAGTGAAAATTATGGTAAAAGTAGCAATTAACGGATTCGGAAGAATCGGACGTAACACATTAAGAGCAGCTATCAGAGAAGGTATCTTTGATGAAATTGATTATGTTGCTATTAATGACCCAGGTTTAAAACCTGCAGAAGCTGCATTACTTTTCAAACACGACTCTGTAATGGGTAAGTTTGACGGTACTGTTGAAGCTTATGATGAAGGTATTATTGTAAACGGTAAGAAGATTAAGTTCTTTGCAGAAAAAGATCCTGCTCAATTACCTTGGAAAGATATGGGTGTAGAAGTTGTTGTTGAATCAACTGGTTTCTTCACAGATGCTGAAAAAGCTAAAGCTCACATTGCAGCTGGTGCTAAGAAAGTTATTATCTCAGCTCCTGCTACAAACGAAGATAAGACTATAGTATTAGGTGTTAACGACAAAGAATACGATCCAGCAAAACACAATGTAATTTCAATGGCATCTTGCACAACAAACTGCTTAGCTCCTGTAGCTAAGGTTATCGATGAAAAATTCGGCATTGTTAAAGGTTTGATGACTACAGTTCACTCTTATACTGGTGACCAAAGAATTTTGGATGCTGGTCATAAAGATCCTCGTAGAGCTAGAGCTGGTGCTTTGAACATTGTTCCTACTAAGACTGGTGCAGCTAAGGCTGTTGCTCTTGTATTACCTCAATTAAAAGGTAAATTGGACGGTTTCGCTATGAGAGTTCCTACTCCAGACGTTTCTTTAGTAGACGTTGTATTCGAACTTAAGAAAGATGTAACTGTTGAAGAAGTTAATGCAGCATTAAAAGAAGGTGCTGATGGACACATTCTTTGCTACACTGAAGAACCATTAGTTTCTTCTGACTATGTTGGAACTTCTCAATCTTCAACTGTTGATGCTTTATTAACTCGTGTAATGGGCGGAAACCAAGTTAAGATTATTTCTTGGTATGATAACGAAATGGGTTATTCTACAAGATTAGCTGAAACAACTAAGATGGTTGCTTCTAAATTATAATTTTAACGATTATAACTGTAAAAAGGGCGGTATCTTTTGATACCGCCCTTTTTGTGTATATTTTTTTCTGTCAGATTTAAGAATAATTCTTATAAGAAATTAAGTTAATATTTTTTTATCAGAAAATCTACTATATTAAAATTCTTGGCTTTTTCTCCAAGCTCTT
Organism: Candidatus Gastranaerophilales bacterium; assembly: GCA_944323165.1. Taxonomy (GTDB): domain Bacteria; phylum Cyanobacteriota; class Vampirovibrionia; order Gastranaerophilales; family Gastranaerophilaceae; genus CAG-196. The sequence continues at coordinate 4,009 of CALURK010000020.1, forward strand.
TGATGACCTTTTCTGCAGCTTTCAAATTTTCTCGAATTTGTGTCATAGGAGCAGATGAACGTAAATATTCAATTACATCAATAGGAATATTTTCTTTAAATCTGTCGCAAACTTCACAAACTTCTGAAAAGATGGATTTTATTTTGTCAGGTTTATTTTCAGGATTAACGAAAGCGTCGAGATAATTAATAAAATCTTTTTGTGCTGTTAACTCATACGGATTAAAAAATTTACCGTCCAAAGCTTCTTTTGCAATATCTGGCATAACTTCAGCAGTGGCATCCATTTGTGGTGCAATAGATCTATTCAAAATATATTTTTGGGGAAGACTTGCTAATGCGGCTTTAGAAGTTAACGCATCTGTATTGTTTATAATTGAATCAATGAATTTTATACCTGAAGGGTTTTCTTTAGAAGCTGCGACTACGTCTTTGATCAAATGGTTATTTATGTTTTGTGTATATGCCTTTTCAACTTGAGCTACTGTTGAAGTTAATAATGCTTTGTTTCTATTCAATTCAAGTAAATCTGCGATTGTTCCCATTGATTTATCATCAAGAGATTTTATTTCTTTGGATAAATTTTTAACGGTTTCATTTTTCTGAGCATAAGCATCAATTGTTTGTAATAATTCTTTTCGAGTTCTTGTATCAGGATTTCTTTTCACAAATCCAACCTTATTCCATCCTGAACAAAAGCCTCTGGTTATTGGTTCTGCAACTGAACGTATTGACATAAAAACACATCCTTTCATTTTGTAAGTCTTTATGATTTGAAAACCGCTAAAAATAAAATTTGCTAATAACTTGCAGATTTTTTTTTATAATTTATAATCATTTTATATGAGTATCGCCCAAAAATCACAAAAAGCACTAGAATATGATAAAATATTAGCCGAATTATCTAAGTTTGCAAAAACCGAACAGTCAAAGAAACTTTGCTTAGATTTGACTCCTTTTATTAAGCCAGAGGATATTAAGGCACAATTAGTATTAACAAGAGAAGCAAAAGATGTTTTGGATTTGGCAAGAGATATACCTATTGAAAAAGTTCCTGATTTTTCAAAGCTAAGGGAAAGAAATGAGTATTTTGTCGAGGAAGAACTTGTTGATATTGCAAAATCAATGAGAACTTCAAGAATTGTCAGGAATTTTTTAAAGGAAAATCTTCCATTTGATGCTTCGATGCAAAACCTTGCGGATAAATTATATTCAGATAAACAGTTTGAGGAGAAGATTCTTAGTATTTTTGATGAAAATTGTACAGTTAAGCAGAATGCCAATCCTGAGCTTAAGGGGTTATATTCTTCTTTAAAGGATACTGAAGCAAATTTGAAGCAAAAGGTTCAAGAATTGATGAATTCTCCTGAGTTTCAGAAGCATTTGCAAGAAAATATTTATACAATACGTGATGATAGGATTGTTTTTCAGGTAAAAGCCTCATCGAAGAGCAAAGTAGGCGGAATTGTTCACGATGTATCGGCAACTAATAAAACTTTTTATATAGAACCGGCTCAGATTGTTCCGATAAATAATAAAATTCGTGAATTAAAATCGAAAATATATGCCGAAATTATACGGATTTTAACGTCGTTAAGCTTTGAAGTTCGAAAAGAGATGGATAAGTTGATAACGATGGAGCAGACTCTTGCAGAGATAGATTTTCATTTTGCAAAGGCTCGTTACGCAGTAAAAATTCAAGCAGTTGAGCCTGAGGTAAATGCAGAAAAGACTTTAAAGATAGATTTGATGCGGCATCCGCTTTTAATTGGCAGAGTTGAAAATATTGTAGAAAATGATTTTGAAATAGGAAAGGATTACAAATCAGTTATAATAACCGGCTCAAATACAGGAGGCAAAACTGTTGCGTTAAAGACGGTCGGGTTATTTATATTAATGATGAAATCGGGAATGTTTCTTCCTTGTGCAGAAGCTCATATTTATCCTTTTGAAAAAGTTTTAGCTGATATTGGTGATGAACAAAGTATTCTTCAAAACCTTTCCACATTTTCATCTCACATGACGAATGTAATAGATATTATGGAAAATGCTGATTCTGATACATTTGTGTTAATAGATGAATTATGTGCAGGAACAGACCCTCAAGAGGGGGCTGTATTAGCAGAAATAATTTTAAAAGATTTAGCTTCAAAGCAGGCTCAATCAATTATAACAACTCATTATGGAGAATTAAAGACGTTAGAATACACAGATCCTTACTTTAAAAATGCAAGTGTGGAATTTGATGTTGAGTCACTATCTCCTACATATAAGTTAATCATAGGAATTCCCGGCTTAAGCAATGCAATCGCTATAGCTTCAAATTTGGGAATGCCGGAAAATTTGGTTTGGAAGGCAAAGGAACTTTTAATTACCCAGCGTGATACTTCCAGTTTGGTTGTTGAGAGATTGCAAGATACACAACAAAGGCTAGATGTTAATTTAAAGGAAGCAGAAGAAAAAAATGCAGAAGCTGATGAGTTGAAAAAACATTATGAAAAAGAACTTTCAGAACACAAAAAAGAGAAGAAGAAGTCTTTAAAAGTCATAAAAGATAGATTTGAAGGTCAGCTAGAGGAAGCGAAGTCTGAAATAAAAGATATTTTGACAGAGTTAAGACGTGAGAAATCCGAAAAAATTGCTCGCAGATCTTACGCGCGTCTTGCACAATTGGAACAAAATTTTCGCTCTGAAATGCATAAATTGGAAGAAAAAGAGCAGTATACAGAGCTTGATTGGGATAATGTTAAAATTAATGATAAGGTTATGATAAAAGATCTTAACCAACAGGTTATAGTTCTTTCTATGCCGGATAAAAATGACACTCTTTATATTCAAATGGGTATGATAAAGACAAAGGTTAAGAAAGACAAATTAGCGGAATTTAATCCGCAGTTGGCGAAAAAAGTTAATTTGCCGCTAGGGGCAACAAAGAAAACTTCATCTTTTTCATTAAAAAAATACGATATATCAAATACGTTGGATTTAAGAGGTGAACGAGTAGAAGAAGCGTTAGATAAATTGGAAGCATATCTTGACAAAGCAAGCCTTGCAAATCTTTCTCCTGTTTATATAATTCATGGTCACGGAACAGGTGCATTAAAATCCGCAGTAAGAGATTTTATCTCTACCTCTCCTTATGTTGCAAAATATAGAGTTGGTGAGGACTCGGAAGGCGGAGATGGAGTTAGTGTTATTGATATTAAGTAATAACGTATGCACATTTTCCCAAATATAGTGTATAATAAATACAAGTTACTTTTGGGAGAAAATAGGTTATGTATAAACTGGGAATTATAGGTTATCCTTTAGGTCATTCAATCTCTGCAGTTATTCAAAAAGCAGGTTTGAAAAGTCTCGGGCTGGAAGGGGTTTATGATGTTATGGAAACGCCGCCTGAGGATTTGATTAACAGAATAAAATATATTAAGGCCAATGGATATAATGGTTTTAATGTAACAATTCCGCTTAAAGTTCCAATGTCTTTGTTTTTGGAAGATATTGATGATTACGCTAATATTGCTGGTTGTGTTAATACAGTAAAGGTTCAGGATGATAAAACTTTTTACGGATACAATACTGATATTTACGGTTTTAAAAAAGCAATCCCCGAAGATATAGATTTAACTGGGAAACGTGCCAGTATTCTGGGAACCGGCGGTGCTTCTCGTGCTGCAGTTGTAGGGCTTTCTGAAAGAGGTATAAAAGAAATAGATTTTTATACAAGAAATATTATAAATTCAAGGCAAACTCTCGAATATGTCCGCACTAAATTCCCTGAAATAACATTTAACGTTTATCAAATACAAAATATTCGTTCCCTTGAAGGTTCTGCAATTGTAGTTAATGCAACTCCTATCGGTATGAAGGGCTTTATGGCAGATCAAATGCCATTAGAGCCGGAAGATTTGGATAAACTAACTGATGATACAATTGTATATGATATAGTTTATAATCCTGTTAAAACAGTTCTTATACAGGAGGCTCAGAAACGAGGCTTGAGAACTATTGGCGGATTGGATATGCTAATTTATCAGGCAGAAAGAGCAATAGAAATTTGGACAGGCAAAACTCCTGATACTAAATTAATGAAAATAGCTGCATTAGAAGCGTTGTAGAAATATTGTTAAGAAATGTAACGATTTTTTCTCTTTGTGAAATTCGATATTTTATATATACTTTTAATATATGTAAGATGAATAAGTCATAAGGAGACAAAATTATGTCAGCAAGTATTAATGCAAATGTTTTAAAGAATTTTATAGTAAAGACAATAGGTGCAGACAAATTAACAAGTACTCAAGCACAGAAATATGATATAGATCAAGGAACATACGTAGAAGCAAACAAAGATGAAAACAATTATTTGGAATTGGATGAAATATTAGCAGATACAGATTTATATGAGCAGTTTGCAACAATGTATGTTGAAGAACAGGATAAAGAGAGAGAGACTGCTGATGCAGAGAAAGAGAAAGAAGAGGCCGCTAAGGTAAAAGATAAAGGTGATAGCAAGGCATAACAATCGAGAGATATAAGAGAGAGAAAGAGATATAATTAATAAGGTATTTTAAGCGGGACAAAATCCCGCTTTTTTATTAAGTATAGAAAATATCTGCGTAATGTGATATAATGAGTGTAGGAGTTCAAAATTGAATCGTTATCAGCCAAATGCGAAAGCAGAAAGGCATTTTATATAAGAATGATGAGCAATTTACAATTTCAAAATGACCTTGAACGACTGTTAGCAGTGATGCCCCAGAAAGTTGTGGAAAATTTACCGTGTGAAAAATTAGAGGATGTTATTGAAATTGTGCTTGATATCGGGAGAGTTCCTGAAGTAAGACATTCTGGCGGTAAGATAGATAAATTAAATTGTGAAGCTGTAAATGATGAAGATATCAGCTTTGTAACCTCCCATTTACAAGAATTTACTCACGATAACAGATCAGGTATTCCAGGAACATTGCATAGAATAAGTGCGATAAGAAATAGACAGGGCAAAGTTGTAGGTCTGACTTGCCGTATAGGTCGTGTTGTAACTGGAACGATAGCTTGTATAAAAGATATCTGTACCCAAGGAAAAAGCATATTATTTTTAGGTCCTCCTGGGGTTGGTAAAACTACAAAACTTAGAGAAATTTCACGTTTAGTTGCGGATGAGTTGGGAAAACGTGTCGTAATTGTTGATACTTCTAACGAAATTGCAGGTGATGGAGATGTTCCGCATCCTGCAGTTGGTTCGGCAAGAAGAATGCAGGTTCCGCAGCCTGAATTTCAAAAAGACATAATGATAGAAGCTGTAGAAAACCATACTCCGGAAGTTATCGTTGTAGATGAAATCGGAACAGAAGCAGAAGCTCAGGCTGCAAGAACGATTGCAGAAAGAGGAGTAATGCTTATAGCAACCGCTCACGGTAATTGCTTAGAAAGTTTGATTAAAAACCCTACTTTATCTGACTTGGTTGGAGGAATTCAGTCTGTAACTTTAGGTGATGATGAAGCTAAAAGAAGAGCTTCACAAAAAACAGTTCTTGAAAGAGAAAAACAGCCTACATTTGATATAGTTATAGAAATTCTGGACAGAAATACGCTTGCTGTGTACAAAAATACGTCAGAAGCTGTTGATTATATCTTAAGAGGTTGGCCTATAAGACCGGAGATTAGAAAAGTTGAGCAAAAAGATATAGATAAGGTTATCATACCAGAATCTAAGCCTGAAGTTGAGAAACCTCAGGATAACAAAATGAATTTCTCATTCTCACGTCAGAAGTATGTAGAGCAAGCAAAACCTCTTAAGAAGATTTATTTGTATGCTGTTTCAAGAACAATAGTCGAAAAACTAATAGAGCGTTTGAATTTGAATGCAGAAATTATAAGAAATGTAGAAGATGCTGATATTGTAATTGCACACAAAAACTTTGCTAAAGGCGGCGCAAAGATATTGAGTACAGCAAAAGAGTATAGAGTACAGATATTTTATGTAAAAACTAACTCAATGGCTCAAATTCAGAAGGTATTGAAAGATGCATTGGATATACAGCCTGGAGATGTTGAGTCTTTGACAGGTTATACCGATGAAACTGAAAAAGCTTTAGATGAAGCAAAAGCCGGCATAAAAAAGATTTTGGACGGAGCTGAGATGGTTGATTTGGAACCTCAAACTTCTCATATAAGAAAACTTCAACACGAGCTTATAGAACAATACAATCTGCAAGGAAAATCTATAGGTGAGGAACCTAATAGACATTTGCGGATAGAAAGATAATCATTACTCCCCGATTGGATTCTTGATTAAGTTTGTATTTTTTGTTAGTATCTTAATTGAAATTATGTGTATTAATACATTAAATTTCGTAAGTATATTTTAAAAGAATATAAATAGACAGGGACTTGGAGAGCAATGAGATATAAGATAATAACAATAATAATTGTAGTGCTGTCTTTGATTTTCGGTCGCATGTTGTTATCAAATATGGATAAAATAAAAACTGCGAAGCAAAGGGCGTTAGCAAAGACTCCTGCTGTAACTGTTGCAACGGTGGAAACTGATAATGTAGAACGACAATTTCAGGCTACTGCAAGGGTTGTCGCTAAATACAGGGTCGAAGTTTTGGCTCGTATAAGCGGATATTTAACAAAAAGTTATTTTAAAGAAGGCGATTATGTAAAAAAAGGCCAGCTTTTGTTTGAAATTGAGCCTCAAGAGTATGAATATGCAGCAAGTAAGGCAAAGGCAGATTTGAATAATGCGGAATCGCAGTATTCATATTATGAAAAACAACAAAAGCGATATAAAGAGTTGGTTCAACAAGATTATATTGCTCGTTCTGATTATGATAACATACTTTCTCAAAGGGATGCTTATCGTGCTCAGGTGGAAAGTGCTAGAAATGCCTATAGAGATGCAATGAGAAATTATGGTTATACAAGGGTTGTATCTCCTGTAAATGGCAGAGTAGGTATGATATCAGTAACAGAAGGCAACTATGTTTCTATGAACAGTGGTCCATTAACAACAATAAACAGTTATGAACCTATGTATGTAACATTTCCTTTAGAATCAAAAGATTATGCAGAATTAGTCAGGATAGATAAATCCGCAAATATAAATAGGGATGTGGAGTTTATTTTTAGTTCGGGAGAAAAATACAAATACAAAGGTGTACAGGATTTTCACGATAATAAAATAGATCAGACAACAGGTACAATAACAATGCGTGCAACCTTTCCAAACCCTGATGATGCTTTAATACAAGGTGATTTTGGCAGGATAATATTGTATTCAAAATCAAAAGATAAAGTTCCTGTAGTTCCCCAAACCGCAACAATGGAAAACCAGGAAGGTCGCTTTGTGTACATTCTTGATAAAGATGACTTACCAAGAATGTCTTATATAAAAACAATGGGCGAAAAGGATGGTAAATGGCTTATTTCGTCTGGTGTAAATGCAGGAGATAGGATTATAACAAGCGGTATACAAAAAGTAATACCGGGAAGCCCAGTAAGAATAGTTCAAGCTCCGGTTCAAGAAAAGGCTCCTGTAAAGAAGGTAAGTATTTTTGAAAAATTAGCAAATAAGCTAAAACACTTATTAAAAAAATAGGAAAATATAAATGGCAGGTAATATATTTATAAAACGCCCAAAATTAGCGATAGTAATATCATTAGCGATAATATTGGCAGGATTAATATCATTAACAACTCTTCCTTTGGAGGAGTATCCTTCGATAACGCCTCCGCAAATTGTAGTAACAGCTACATATAGCGGTGCGAGTTCTGATGTAATAACTTCAACAATTGCAGCACCTGTCGAACTTCAGTTAAACGGTATAGAGGATATGCTCTATATGTATTCCGAATCAAAGAACGGGTCATATAAGTTAACTCTGTTTTTTGAAGTAGGTTCAGATCCTGATATGGATTTGGTTAATGTTCAAAACCAGCTTCAATTGGTAACCCCAAGGCTTCCTGAAGAGGTTAAACGGTATGGTTTAACGGTTAGAAAGTCAACAGGTGGTGCGGGCTGTCTTTTAATGTCCTTATCTTCACCAAACGGAACATATAATTCATTGTTTTTGGCAAACTATGCAACTATGTTCATAAAAGATGAATTGGCTCGTATAAAAGGTTGTGGTACAGTTTCTATATTCGGTGCCGGTGATTATTCAATGAGAATTTGGCTAAAACCCGATAAAATGGCGAGTTTAGGGGTTTCTACAACAGATATAAATAATGCTATCACAGCTCAGAACATTCAATCTCCTGCAGGTAATATAGGTGTTGAACCGATGGATGAACCTCAGGTTTTGAAATTTACGTTGAGAACCAAGGGGCGTCTAAAGACGGTAGAAGAATTTGAGAATATTGTTGTAAAAGCAAATGTAGACGGTTCAAATGTTAAAATAAAAGATGTTGCAAGAGTGGAATTAGGGGCTGAAAGTTACTCATCTTCTGTAACCATCGGTGATAGTAATGCTGCAATGATTTCTATAGCTCAGTTGCCGGAAGCTAACACGATTGATTTAGTAAACCGTGTAGAGAAAAAAATGAAGGAATTAAGCAAAAAATTCCCTAGTGATGTTGAATATCACGTTCAGTATGATATTACAGAGTTTGTAAGAGAGTCAATACACGAGGTTATAAGTGCAATTGTACTTGCAATTATTTTGGTAAGTGCTGTTACTTATTTGTTCTTAGGTACTGCTCGAGCAGCTTTTATACCTTTCTGCGCAATACCAGTTTCATTAATCGGTGTATTTATATTCATGGCTTTAATGGGATTTTCAATAAATCTTTTGATTTTATTTGGTTTAGTGTTAGCAGTAGGTCTGGTTGTAGATGATGCTATTGTTGTATTAGAAAATACCCAAAGACATATTCAGGAAGGTAAATCTCCGAAGGAAGCTACAGAAATTACTATGCAAGAAGTATTTGGTGCAGTTGTTGCAACATCTCTTGTATTGATGGCAGTATTTGTCCCTGTATCTTTTATGACAGGTATTACAGGGCAAATGTACAGACAATTCGCTGTTTGTATAGCGACTTCAATAGGTTTGTCTACTATTGTTGCTTTGACTCTTTCTCCGGCTCTATGTTCTATTATTTTAAAATCAGGTGAAGAAAAAACTGATTTTGCTTTTATTCAAAAGTTTGAAGATTGGTTTAATGGTGTAAGAGAAAAGTATTTGGGGGTTGTAAGTTATTTTGTACACGCACCTAAAAAGACTTTGTTGGTATTACTTGGCGTTGTTGTATTTATATGTGCAATGTTTGTAATAACTCCTACGGGATTTTTGCCTGATGAGGATAGAGGCGCATTGTTCGTACAAGTTCAGTTGCCGGATGGTGCAACTCTTACAAGAACTGCTGATGTTGTAAGGAATTTAGCAGATGAGCTTAATCAGATACCCGGGGTTATTTCTGTTATGCAGGTAAATGGTTTCTCTGGGGAAAACACCGCATTCGTAGTTGTAAGACTGGAGCCTTGGTCTAAAAGAAAATCCGCAAAGCTTTCTATAAATAACATTATTAAGCAGGCAAACGCCATAACTTCCAAGTATACAGAAGCTAATACATTTGTTACTCAACCCCCTGCCATAAGTGGTATGGGTATGTTCGGTGGCTTTGAATACCAACTCTTGGATAAAGGGGACAGATCTCCTGAAGATTTGTATACTGAGGCTCAAAACTTTATGCAAGAAGCCCGACAAAATCCTGCTTTCTCAAGCTTGTATACCTCTTATACAGCATCTCTTCCGCAGGTAATTGTCACTGTAGAGGATGAAAAAGCTATGTCACAAGGCGTTTCGATTTCCGAAATTTATTCCACTCTGGCTGCTCAATTTGGTGCTACTTATATTAATGACTTTAACAAATTCGGAAGAGTTTATCGTGTTTATATGCAGGCAGATGCTCCTTATAGATCCGTTATGGGTGATTTAAGTAAAATATATGTTAAAAATAATCAAGGTAAGATGGTTCCTATAACGTCTGTTGTTAAAACAAAAAATGTAGTAGGTCCTTATTTGTTGAACAGATTTAATATGTATCCTTCTATTGTAATAAATGGTAACCCTGCTCCAGGTATAAGCTCAGGTGATGCAATGAAGGCTATGGCAGAATTGTCTGATAGAATTTTACCGAAGGATATGGATTATGCTTGGTCAGGAACATCGTTGCAGGAGCAAATGTCATCAGGTCAGATTGGCCCAATATTAGCAATGGCGTTGACTTTTGTGTACTTATTCCTTGTTGCGCTTTATGAAAGTTGGACTTTACCAGTTGCTGTATTATTGATATCACCTGTAGCCTTGTTGGGTGCACTATTCTTCCAATACATTTCAGGTTTATCTCTTGATATTTATGCTCAGGTTGGTCTTGTAATGCTTATTGGTTTAAGTACAAAACAGGCTATCCTTATTGTAGAATTCGCAAAGGATGCAATGGAAAAAGACGGTATGAACTACATTGATGCTGCAATCCAAGCTGCCAGGTTGAGGTTTAGGGCAGTTATGATGACTAATATTGCATTTATTCTTGGTTTGTTACCATTGGTTTTTGCAAAAGGTGCCGGTGCAGGGAGCAGACATTCTATTGGGGTTTCAGTTTTTGGAGGAATGCTTGCTGTTGCATTTTTAGGTAGCATATTAGTTCCTGCTTTCTTCGTACTAACTAACCGTATGAAGGAAAAGTTTTACCAGTTTATAAAAAATCGAAAGGGAAATAAATGATTAGAATTTTAATATTGTTCATATTTTCCCTAATGATGTTTCAACCGGCATGTGATGCTGCTTTGTGGCATAAAGGTAATGATTTAGGAAATGATATAAAAAAAGAAGAATATCCAGATAGTAGAGATGTAGAGCCTAAAAAAACAGAGAGTGAAGATACTCTTGTAATTCAAGGTGGGGTAGAAACTTCTATGGATATTACCTTAGAAGAATGTCTGAAGTATGCGCTTGGTAATAATCCTCGAATTCAGGCTGCAATGCAGGATGTATTTGCTTCTGATGCAAGAGTTAGACAAACTTGGGCTGCGTATTTCCCTCAGTTTGGCTGGCAGACAGGATATACAAAAATTAAACAGTTACAGTTGTCTGATGCTTTAGGAAGAAACTTGGTATTCAATTATTGGGTTTTGGGTCAAATTAGTGCTTCTCAAATGCTTTATGACTTTGGTGTTACTCAAAACCAAGCTACTATAAGAAAGTTAGATAGTAAAGGGTATAGAATTACTCTTACAGGAACTGTAAATGATGTTGTATGTCAGGTGAAAACTGCATATTATAATCTTCAGTATGCAATAGAGGCAAAAAAGGTTGCTCAAGATTCTGTTGCAAGATATGCGGCATTTTATGATCAAGCAAAAGCTTTCTATAAAGCGGGTACTAAACCTAAGGTCGATGTCACTATTGCGGAAGTTAATTTAAGTAATGCAAAATTAACATTAATACAGGCTGAAAATGCTGTTGACGTTGCTATGGCAAAGTTAAATAATGTGATGGGTTTACCTTATGCTAATAAATATAAGGTTTCTGAAAGTTTGAGGTATGATCCGTGTGATATAACTTTAGATAAGGCGATAGAGGTTGCAAGAGAATCACGACCTGAATTCTTGTTAGCAGAAGTTAAGGTAGAAGAGGCAAGACAGAATGTTAAATTGACTCAAAAATCTTATTTCCCGCAGATTACAATAGAAGGTCAGTATCAAATCGGTGGTAAGCATCCGACATCTAATTATGGTTATAATTTCGGCGGGTATTTAAATTTCCCGACAATAAACGGCATGCTTATAAAAAATGAAATTAAGGAAGCAAAAGCTCTCTATTCAAAAGAGCAATCTAACGCTTTAAATACCAAAAATAACATATATTATGAAGTTCAAGAATCTTATTATTCTTTAAACGAAAAGAAAAATAAAATACCTGTTGCAACTTTAGGGTTAAAGCAGGCAAAAGAGAATTATGATTTATCCTTCGGGCGCTATAAGGTTGGAGTTGGTGATCCAATCGAATTGAAAGATGCTCAGGTTCAGTACCAGAATGCAATGTTAACATATTATCAAACGATGTACGATTATAATACTGCAAGAGCTACGTTGGAAAAAAATATCGGCAGGAATATAGCGAACGGCGAGGTTGAACTTAAAACGGAAAAAGCTAAGAAAAAATCTAAAAAACATTCTTAATATATCTAGTGTATTGTTTATTATTTTAAGATGTTATATAATTGATAAATAAAAAATAGGAGAGAGAAGTATGTTACCAATTATAACAGAAGATATATCATCAGAGGTTTTTTCTGAAGCGTTTCAAGATGTTCAAACTTGGCGTAAAAACATGGTTAAATATTTAAAAGAAGAAAATCCTGAAATTAATAGCGCAATTTTGGAAGTTGCTAAATATGATGAAGGTATTGATTTAAAAGCTGTGGCATTGGGTGCATACCTTTCATACAGATTACTGGAAATAGCTAATGAAACTGAAGGTGCTTCTATAGAGGAATAATAGTTTTAAAGAAAATAAGAAAGAGCATCTAAGTGATGCTCTTTTTTATTCGGATGGCGGATTTATAAATAGATTTGTTTACCAATAATTTTATAGGAGGGATAACATGTTGAATATAATTTTAAGATGGCTTCTATATGCTTTATTAATAATTTTTGTATCTTGGATAGTTCCGGGAATAGAGGTTGATAATTTTCTTACAGCTATGCTGGTTTGTGTAATCTTAGCGTTGGTCAATGCTTTTATTAAGCCTATTTTGCAAATAATAACATTCCCAATTACGATATTAACATTGGGCTTTTTTTCTTTAGTTATAAATGCTTTGATGTTAATGCTTGCAGGATATTTTACTCCAGGTTTTGCTGTTGAAGGCTTTATAAGTGCATTTTTAGGGGCTTTGTTACTGTCAATTTTTTCATTTGGTGTAAACAGAATTTAGAAAAAGTTTTTAAAGGAATTTTTTGTTATAATATTTTTATATGAAGAAATTATTATGGGCTTTATTATTTATGTTGGTTATGCCAACGGTCATGGCAGCAGATGAAAATATAAAAAAGGTCTACCTTAATGAGGCAATCGATGCTGCTTTGAAGAATAATGTAGATCTTCAGGCAACCAGATTAGAAGGAAGAATAGCGAAAAATAATATAAAAACTGCAAACAGGTTACAAAATCCCTCTGTTGATGCATTTTATTTTATGGGTGCGGCAGGTAATGGTGAGCCCAAGCAAGTTGGTCTAAGCGAGAATATTGAAATTGCTAAACGTAGTGCCAGAAAAAAACTTGCGGAATCAACTTTGAAACTTGTAGAAAAAAATATAGATTACTCAACTTTTGACTTAAAAATGGATGTAAGAGAAGCTTATATCAATCTGGTTGCAACAAAGTCGATATTATATACACTGGAGCAGCAAGCTGAATTGCAAGAGGAACTGCTTAAGATTGCAAAGCAAAGAGTCAAAATTCATAAAGCCCCTGATATTGATGCTATGCAGGCTGAAATAGCATTAAATCAAATGATTACTCAGGTTAATTCTGCAAAAGTTAGTGTAAAAAAAGCTTTGTCAGATTTCAATAAGGTAATTAATAATCCTGATGAAGTTGTATATGACAGTATGGATAAATTATTTACAGAAGAAAATAATTTTGAAGAGATGATGACCCCTCCCCCAGATTCAAAATTTCCGGCTTTTGAAGATATAGTTCAAAAAGCTCTGAAAAATCGTTTTGATATACAGATTGCAAAACAGGAAATTGATGTTGCAGAGAAAAATTTAACTGTGGTTGCAAGGCAAAGGATACCTGATTTACAGCTCACCGGAGGATATGCTTACCAACTAGGTAAATATACTGATACCGGAAATTTCCACAATGGTGCTTATGCTGGTGCAAGTTTGGTAAACATCCCATTGTTTTATAATTATTCTCCTGAAATCCAGAATGCAACTATAAAACTGCAACAAGCAGAGTTAAAATATGTTTCGGCAAAAAATCGTGCAGTTAAGGATGTTTCTGCTGCGTATGAAAGATTTCTGACGGCTGCGGATAACTTGAACCATTATGAAAGGAAAATAGTAGTAGATTCAGAAAAACTCATAGATACTTCAAAAGAGAGCTATGAAGATGGAAAGTCTGATATCACAGCTCTCATTGTCATGAAACAGTCTTACAAATCTATCATTATCGGATACTCTCAAGCTCTTGCAGAATATTATAACAGCTGGACAAATTTCTTGAGAGAAGTTAACGATGAGGATTTTTCTTTAACGGACAATCTCTAGTTGTTATTAATTTCTTGTGGCTTATTGTCTTTGTATTTCCAATACAGGAACATATCAAGCAGCAGAAATGCTGTGTTTAATATATATAGCCAAAATACCCAGTCCATATTATCAAGAACTTTATGTATAATTCCACAAACATATCCAAGTAAAATTAACAATGAAAAATGAAAACTTTTTCCTTGTACGCATTTACATCGGTAAGTCTTTAATGCTGCTACCGGCCAGCTTATACCAAAGCAAACCATCATTTCGGCCTCAAAAATACTCATACTTCCCCCGTTAAACTAGTGTTTCTTGTTTTTTAAATTGCATTTCATAAAGTGCTCTGTATTGTCCGTTTTCTATAGACATCAATTCTTCGTGATTTCCTATTTCAACAAGTTCACCTTCTGTAATTACAGCAATTCTATCAGCATTTTTTATAGTTGAAAGTCTGTGAGCTATAACAAATACGGTTTTATTTTGAATAAGATTGTCTAAAGCTTTTTGTACAATAGCTTCTGACTTGTTATCTAAAGCTGAAGTGGCTTCATCTAAAATTACGATAGGTGTGTTTTTTATCATGGCTCTTGCTATTGCAACTCTTTGTCTTTGCCCGCCTGAAAGAGTTAAGCCTCTCTCCCCTAAAAGGGTATCCAAACCATCAGGCAGTTCTGCTATCATTTCTTGAAGATGTGCTGATTCTATAGCTTTTTCTAATTCTTCTTCTGTTGCATTAGGATTTCCCATAAGGATATTTTCTCTTATTGTGCCTGAAAATAAGAAATTATCCTGAAATACCATTGCTATATTATGTCTTAAAGAATTTATTGAAAAATCTCTTATATCAATTCCGTCAAAAGTTATTGAACCTGATTTGATATCATAAAACCTTGGAATTAGATTTACTAAAGTTGATTTTCCACCGCCTGAATTTCCAACAATAGCCAATGTTTCATTCTTATTGATTGAAAGATTTAAATTCTTCAAAATAGGGTGATTTTCGACATATTCAAAATACACGTTTTTGAATTCTATTTTATCATTCAAACCTTTCATTGTAATTGCATCTTTTCTGTCAACAATAGTTGGGTTAAGGTCAAATAATTCGAACACTCTTCCCATTGCTACAAAGATATTTTGAATACTTGTTAAAGTATTACCTAAAGTTTTAACAGGTTTGTATAATAGCAATAAAGAGGTTACGAACGATGCAAACGAACCTGCTGTCATATCACCGCTTGTAATAAGGTGAGTACCATAACCCAAAACAATTGCAATACCGCAAGAAGCTATGACGTACATCAAAGGACTCATCCAAGCTGCACGTTTTGTAAGTGACATATTAACCTTAAAAGATTCCCAAATTTGATTTCTGAAATATTGCTCTTGTCTTGGCTGCAATTCATAAGCTGCCATAACTTTATTTCCATTATAAGTTTCGTTAATATTGGTGGTTATATTTCCCCCAATAACCATATTTTTATTGGAAGCTGATTTAATTCTTTTTCTGATCAAAGCAACAGGTATAAACGCTATACCTAATACTAAAACTCCAATAACAGCAAGTTTCCAAGAACTGTAAAGCATAACAGTAATTAGACCTAAGGCTCCAAAAACACTTGTTGTTATCGTTTTTATCTGATCAACAATTCCTGTAGAAGCTGTTTGAGGATCGTTCATATACCTTGATATAACTATACCGGAAGGATTTTCATCAAAAAATTGAGGGTCCATGTAAATTAATTTATGGAACAAATCTATTTTGACATCGTTTGTAATTCTTTGAGAAGTCCAAGCAGAAATATAATCATTCAGATAACGTAAAACACCCTGAAATCCTGCAAAAAGAATTACGCCAAAAGGGATTATAAATGCAAATAATTGCCAAGAAAGTGTATATTCGTGTCCGAAAATATGGAAAATCCAATCCTGTTTCCCTACAACATAATCCATATATGGTTTAAGAGCAAAAGCTGTAATGCCGTCTAACAAACCTAAAGGAATTGCGACAATAAATCCGCAGATTATTCTAAACATATAAGGTTTGATGTAAGGAAAGATCCTAGAAAGCAACCAACCATATTTGAAAGAATTTTTTGCTGTAGTATTACTTAGTTTCATTTATAAAAGTCCTCATTTATTTTCTGTAAAACAGGGAACTTCCCTCTCTTGTTATTCTATTGTACCATCCACAAGAATCTTCTGCAAAATATTTGCAAAAGTTGTAGATTTATGAAAAAAAATTAAAAAATTTGAGGTAAAAAAAAGAGATAATATAAATTATCTCTTTTTTTATCTGCGCTTGGAGGGATTCGAACCCCCGACCTTTTGGTTCGTAGCCAAACGCTCTATCCAACTGGGCTACAAGCGCTTACATTTTCGTAGAAAATGTAAGCAACAAACTTTTTATTTGCAATGCTTATCATTCACCACAAGATTAACTATATCAACAATAAAATTTTTTTTCAAGTTTAATTTTAGTAAATTTTAGTTTACAAACTCTTGCTACGGGTTATTATTTAAAATAAAATTTTTACGATGACTATCACAATAAGGAGAAGGTATGGGCGAGCAATATAAGAAAAATCCATATATGGATTACAGAAATGCTGTTCCTTTTATGGATTTATCAGGCTACATTGTAAAAAGACCAAATATACTTGATGAAAAACCTGCGATGTCTTTGCAGGAACATCTTATAAAAAAGAAATTCTCAAGAATGGTTAATTTAAGACGTATGCAATATTGTAAGCTTTGCGAGGATTATAGAAATGGAAGAAGATAAATTTATTGAACTGGCTAGAAAAGCAAAAGCTGCATCTAAAAAGATTGCAACACTTCCTGTAGGTGTTAAAAACACAGCATTATTAAATATAGCTAAAAACTTGAAAGATAACAAAGAAAAGATTTTTGAAGCTAATAAAAAAGATTTGGAAGCAGCATTCCCTCTTGTTGAGTCAGGAAAATTGAGCCAATCTACTTTTAATCGCTTAAAATTAGATGAAAATAAGATGCGTGATATGATTCAAGGAATTATTGATATTTCAAATCTTGAGGATCCGATAGGAAAAGTTCTTTTGAAAAGACAATTAGATGAGGGTTTAATTTTAACAAAAGTTTCTTGTCCAATAGGAGTTTTAGGCATTATTTTTGAAGCAAGACCTGATGTTATATCACAAATTTCAGCCCTTGCTATTAAATCTTCAAATGCTGTAATCCTAAAAGGCGGCAAAGAATCTGTTAATACTAATACAGAAATTATGAATATTATTCAAGAAGCATTGGATAATACAAGGGATTTCCCAAAATATGTTTTGACTCAGGTATTTACAAGAGATGATGTTGCTAATATGCTTTCTCAGGACAAGTTTATAGATTTGATTATTCCAAGAGGTGGTAATAGTCTTGTTAAATTTATAAAAGAAAATACAAAAATTCCGGTGTTAGGTCATGCAGATGGAATATGTCATATTTTTGTGGATGAAAGTGCAGATTTAGAAAAGGCTAAAAAGGTCATTATTGATGCAAAAACCCAATATCCGTCTGCTTGTAATTCTGTAGAAACTATTTTGCTACATAGAGATTTTAAATATGAAACAGAATTACTCAAAGCATTGGAAGATGCTGATATTGAACTTATTGCAACTCCTGAGAGCTGGCATAAGGAATATTCGGACAAAATTCTTTCATACAAATTCGTGTCATCTTTAGAAGAAGCAATTGAACATATAAATACTTATTCTTCGGGACATACAGAGTCAATAATTACTGAGAATGAAAAAAATGCAAAAATCTTTATGAATGCAGTTGACTCAGCTGGAGTCTACCATAATGTATCAACAAGATTTGCAGACGGGTTCAGATATGGTTTTGGAGCTGAAGTGGGAATTTCTACAAACAAGACTCATGCCAGAGGCCCTGTAGGACTTGAGGGGCTTACAATATACAAGTATAATCTTGAAGGCAATGGAGATATTGTTAAAGATTATGTAGATGGGGTTAAAAAATTTCATCATAAAGATTTAGTTTAAATAGAGGAAGATTGTTTTATGAAAATAGGAGTAGTTGGGCTTGGTTTGATAGGCGGTTCTATATTTAAAAGGTGCCGCAAAAAGTATGATGTAATCGGAGTTTCTCGCTCTGTTCAGGAAGAAAATGTTACGAAGGATTATTCAGCACTTAAAGATTGTGATTTAGTCTTTGTTTGTACTCCGATGAATAAAACGCTCGAAATTCTTGATAAGTTGGAAAATTATTTGGACGAAGATACTATTGTAACGGATGTTTGCAGCTTAAAAGAGTTTGTTTCTCATAAAACGTATAAATACAAATTTATACCATCTCATCCTATGGCTGGTACAGAAAATAGCGGATGGGAAAGTTCTTTTGCGGAACTTTTTGAAGGTGCTGTTTGGGCAGTTACGTTGAGGGAGGATACAAATTTATCGGATTTTGAGATATTAAAATCCGTTATAAAGGACTTGGGGGCGGAAGTTGTAATGACGACTCCAAGAGAACACGATAGAGCGGTTGCTTTAATTTCTCACGCTCCAATGCTTGTAGCACAGGCATTATGTAAAAATATAGAAGATAACGAACTTGCGCAAAAATTGGCTTCTTCAGGTTTTAGAGATACAACAAGGCTTGCTCTTTCTAATACTGAGATGGCAAATGATATGGTTCTTATGAACGGTGATAATATCAAGGATGTCATAACGCTTTTAGATAATAATGTAAAAGAACTTTTTGACGGAGACTATATTAAAAAAGCTGAAAATATAAAGAGGTTTCGCAAGGAACTCTATGACTCTAAAGCTTTAAAGTAGTCTTTGTTATTTTCAATAGTATCTTTGCTTGCTACAATTGAATAGATTGGTGGATTATTGAATATTTTACGTGCAAAGTCAACTATATCTTGTTTTGTTATATTATCAATCTCGTTGAATAAATCGTTTATGTATGTTATACCGTATTTTGAATTAAGTCCGGTATTAAGTGAGCCAAGTTTAGAGCTTCTCCCTTCTTTGTTAAGCAGGTTGGCCTTCATTGCTAACTTTGCATTCTCCAAATCTTTGTCTGTAAATTTGCCGTCTTTTAATTCTTTTATTTGTCTGTTAAATCCATCAATTGATTTTTGAACATTATCATAAGAAGTTTCTCCGATTTCTTTGTTATCAGTAGTTGTTAGAATATTACAAGAAATTTCTCCGCAATTGCCAATTTTTTCTAAAGAAGAATAAACCGAATAAGCTAGGTGTTCTTTTTCTCTAAGAACATTAAATAAACCAATGCTGGAGTTTGTAAGTATTGAGTTTGTAATTTCAGCAAGTGCGGTTTCTCGTATAGAATTGTCGCATTTGAATTTATGTACTTGCATTATATCAGCTTGAGAATGATTACTAATTTTCGTAAGTACTTTTGGCTGAAGATTAGGTTTGTAAATGTCTATATCCTGTTTTTTGTTGGGTAGAACTTGATTTAAATCTTCTGAAGCTTTTATGATTTCTTGTTCCATGTCAGGATGTTTTTCGGGAATATTAGCTGTAATTATTCCTCTTGAATTTTTTAACAAGTATTCGTGACAATCTTTTAAATCATCCAGCGTAATACTGTCTAAATTGTCTAATATTTCTTGCTCGGAGAAATCATAAGGGTTATTTTTGCTATCGTAATTTGCATATAATCTATAAGAGTTATCTTGAGCTCTTGTTAGAAAATCTTTAATTCTTTCTTTTGCCTTTTGCAGGTTTTCTTCTGTAAATCTAGGTTCATACAATAAATTTTTAGCATTTTCAAAAATAAGATTTCTATTATCATAACTACTGTCTGAATAAATTTTAAGTTTAGATGATGATACTGATGCTCCTAAATTTAGGTTATTTTTTTCTTCAAATCGCTTAAATTCATCTTCCGACATAGAAGAAGTTCCCATAGAATATATTTCATTCAAAACCTCAATAACACCGGCTTTTTTATTATATGGTTTATCCAAATAAAGAGCTATATTGTATTCAATATTATTATTCTTTGTTTTGTAGAGTCCAATATCAAATTCGTTTTCAAGTTTATGCTCTGAAATTTTTTCAGTGTTCAAAGGTTCCCTCTTACCGCCCTTAAAAGATATTTCTTGATTTTCTTTTGCAGGATGAACAATAGTTATTGCCGTTTTATTTAGATCAAAGTATTTTTTTATTCCTTTTATAACGTCATCTGGAGTAATTGTATCTAAAATTGCTTCATAGTTTGTTATGTATTCCAGATTGTTATTTAAAAGTGCATTCCCAATTATGTTATTAACTTCTGCTGAATATTCAAATCTTTCTTCTTTTGCTCTTAAAATTATTTGTTTTATCTCTTTCAAAACTTCTTCATCAGGCTTTTTTACTGAATTTAATGTTTCAAAAATACTTTTTAAAACCTTTTCACTGTTTTCTTCAGAACTGTTTGTTGCAAGATATATAAGACGCGGACTTTGAAGATTAGTACTAATTTTTTCACTTTCGATAAACGGACGAGCATTATATTTCTTTAGACTTTCAGATAAACCTGTAGAGTATGATAAAAGGTATAATTTTGCAACATCAAAAATAACTTTTTCTTTAATTTCATTATTTTTAGGACCTGCAAAACCTAATATTATCTCTGTAGAACGAGCTTTATCGCTGGTGAAATCTTTTCTTACTGTTTTGTTAAGTGGAGTAAGTTTTTCTTCAAATTTTTGTCCTTTAGCAACTTTTTTTGAATTAAAATTTTTAGCAACTAATTCTATAACCTCATCAGGATTAACATCTCCAGAAATCACAAGGCTCATATTGTCAGGAGTATAGTACTTGTTGTAGTAATCAAGAATATCCTGTCTTGTAAGATTTTGAATATGCTTAACGCTTCCTCCAACCATTTCATCAGCAGGATTTTTTATATTAAACAGTGTTCTTACCGTCTGATCTAAGGCTACAGTTTGAGGGTCATCCAAAATCATGTTTATCTCAGAGCAAACAGGAAATTTTTCCTTATCAATCATTTCTTGCGAGAGTTTTAAATCTTCGCTCATAGCTGCAATGATTTTTATTTGTTTTTCCAAATCCCCTGGTTTTAATTGAGGAGTTGAATTTACGTAATCTGTAATTGCATAATTTGTACTAGCGTTTGCCCAGCCACCAAGTTCATCAATCTTTTTGAAGGAATCACCTGTTTCTAATTTAATATGCCCGTTTTCACCGTTTGTGCCATTAAAAGCCATGTGTTCCAGAAAATGGCTAATACCTTTAATATCAGGAGATTCGTTCATCGCTCCGACATTGACGTAATTTTTTACAACTGCCGGAGAATCTTCCATTGGAATTATTGCTACTTTTTGACCATTTGCAAGTTTATATAGATGTAATTCGAGTCCGTTGCTTAAATTTTGCACTCCAATTTTATTATATTTTTGTGGAATTTTGATATTATAATCAGGTGTAATGCCGGGAAGTTCTTTAATCTGCGGATAATCCGTTTTTGTTGGCTTAGATACTTCCTGTGTAGGATTAGATTTGAAATATACACTGCTTACATTACTAACTTTCATAACCATATTATATTAAAAACAATCTTTTACTAAAAATTGCTATTTTATTAAGTTTTTTAACTTAAAAGTGCAAAAAAAAACTTCTCTTGAATGAGAAGCTAGGAAAATTAGTTAGGAAGGGATTTAGGGATTAAATCTATTTATTATTTACATCTTACATATATATAAAGTATATAAAATTTTTTGAATTTCACAAAGAGCTAAAAGTGTTACAAAACTTAACAATAGAAGTATTAAGTTTTGTAAATATTTTCTTAAATTATTAAAGTTTTTAATAAAATATGCCGTAAACCATGTAAACAAGGGAAAAAAATAAAGGACAGTTACACAAAATGGGAATGGCAGCATCACAAGCTAGATTATTAACGCTAACAAGCAGGCTCCATGACGTTGAGTATAAAGCTCAAAACATAGAGAGCCAGAAAGTAGCGCTTGCAACTCAGAAAGACGAGTTGTATCAAAACTATTGCGATGCTCTAGATGCTAAAAAGATACAGGTAGCTTACAATAATGGCGATGGAACCAGAAGCTTTGTAGATGCAACTTTTTCAACAATGTGTACATTTAATGAATATAGGATGGCTCAATATGCTTTAACTGATTCTAAAACAGGAAAAGTTATAGTAGATTCTCATACTGCCGAAGTCTATGAGAATTTTAATACAGATAAATATACATTTGCATTTGCCATGATGGGTATGGATTATGATTTTGGCTGGCCGGTAGACAGTGATAATGGCAGATTTAACATGGGTATGGAAGTAGGTATTGGTGTTTGTACTGAAGATTATGGGTATGGTACAGCTCAGAATGGCTCTAATAACCTATTTATGACAGATGTTGAAAAGATTGTTTTTGATAATCATTACAACGAAAATGACAAATTAAAGAAGGCTTATGACAATTTAACGGAAACTTGTAATTCGTCTGAAACGACAATGACAGAACAAAGAGATGCATTAGAAAATTTCAGGGATGTACTTTACTATGAGTATGGTTCCGAAATCTATAAATATATGCGTTTAAATAAGCAAGATAGTACAAATACTGATCCGGATTCGGCTACAGCAGAATTTAATGATGAATTCCCGGAAGAATTTCCTCAGGAAGAATTTAACTATTATGCAAATCTATTTGAAAAAATTCAGGCAGCAGGCGGGTGTCAAGAAATTGATCCTCAATATGAATCCGGCGAGGAAGGTAACCAGTGGTTAAATAATATGGTAAGTTCTGGCAGAGTTACTATTGATGTTTACAATAACAAAGAATGGTTGGAAACAAGTGTTGCAACAAGTACTAATGTAAACTATTTACAGGAAGTTCAGGATGAAACGGATCTAAAAAAAGCTGAAGCTGAATATGAATATCAATTAGGTGTTATTAATGATAAAGATTCAAAATATGATAGAGATCTTAGTAAATTAGAAACAGAAAGATCTGCTATAACTACAGCGATGGATTCAATAAAGCAGGTTCGTAATGATAATGTTGAAAGAACCTTTGGTATATTTAGCTAAACATAAATTCTTTTAAACTTTCTAACCTTTGTTTTTTCCATATAGCCACTTGCAAAAGTGGTTTTTTATTATTTATTTTTATCATACTCAATCGCTTTTAATCTTATTTGTACATCTTCAAGTAATTTTCTATTGATAGAAAGTAAATCTCCTATAACAGCAATAACACCGAGTTGTACAGCTGAAATTAAAAACATAGCTGCAAATATAAGTGATTGAATATGTCCGTTTCCAAGACCTTGGATAAAGAAATATACAAATCTCAGAACAAGCAATAGTCCGACAAAAGCCAAAAGAGATGCAATTGTTATAAAAAATCTGAAAGGTCTGTATACTATAAACATTCTTATTGTAGTTTTCATCGATTTATATATGTAATCAAAAATATTTTTAACAAGTTTTGACTCTCTTAGTTTAGGGTTAACTCTAATTGGAACAGAAGTGATTTTTAGTCCTTTAGCATTTGCTTGCAGTAGAGTTTCCATTGTGTAAGTGTAGTTGTCAAATATATTTATTCTAATAGCCGCATGCTTTGAAAATGCCCTAAACCCGCTTGGCGCATCTTCAACTTGCGTTGAAGAGAGTAATCTTAGAATTGCAGAACCGAATTTTTGTAAGAATTTTTTTAGAGGGGAAAATTCCTTTATCGAAAAAATATCTCTCGCTCCTACGACAATATCTGCTTTACCTTCTAAAATCGGTTTAATAAGATTTGGAATATCTTCTGCGCAGTATTGGTTATCTGCATCTGTGTTAACGATAATGTCTGCATTTCTTTTTAAAGCTTCATTAAGTCCATTTCGAAAAGCGTTAGCTAGACCTTTATTAGGTTTAATTTCAAGAACTGATGCTCCCCAATTTTTAGCAATCTCCGCTGATTTATCCGTAGAGCCGTCATTAATAACGAGCACTTCAATTTCATTAATTCCATTAATAGCTTTAGGAAGACTGTTAAGTGTAGTTAATAAAGTTTCTTCCTCATTGTAGCAAGGTATTTGAATAATAAGCTTTGTCATGTAAAATATTATATATAAATAAGGAGATTAGGTAAAGAGTGTTTTATATAGTTGTTCTGGGATTAATACTGAGGCTTTCTAACATAGTTAAGCCAGAAGGCTTATGGAATGATGAATATGTGAGTTGGTATGTTGCTTCAACTCCGTTTTCCCAAGGATTTTGGCAAGAAATTCTTAAACAATGCCATATGCCTTTGTATTATTTATATCTAAAACCTTTTGTACATTTTTCTGATACTATTTTAAGACTCACATCTCTCATTCCTGGAGTTCTTGCTATTCCTGTAATGTATTTGGTTGGAAAAGAATTTTCTAAAAAAGCTGCTTACTATTGTGCTTTAATAACATCGACTTTGTCTTTTCTCGTTTATTATTCGCAGGAAGTAAGATTTTATTCAATTTTATTTTTGTTTTCGGCACTTTCTCTATTATTTACAATTAGGTATTTAAAGAAGAGTGATTGGAAAAATCTTTTAGGATATGTCTTATCGATTGTGCTTGTTTTATCAACTCATATTCTTGGATTAGTATATGTGTTTTTTTCACTCCTCTATATTTTTTATAAGAAAAAGAAATTATATCTTGTATTTGTACTGATTGCAATAATATTCTTATGTGCGTATAAGTATGCTTATATTATTTTGTTGAAACTACCGGCATCTCAATGGTGGGGAAATTTTTCATATACAAATATACTGTTTTTGTTCAGTGATTACTTTTCACCAGTGCTCACAAATAATATATCAGCGCCTCCCGTGTTTTTCTATAATAAATCTTTGGCTCTGTGGCTTACTGTACCAACCCTTATTGCCTTTAGCGGATTGATAGCAGGTTTAAAAAAAGGATATGCTGTGATTGTGGCAGGGATAATCTCTGTAATGGCATTAGCTTCTTATTTTGGAAAGCTTGTTTTTATTACGAAATATACAATTGAAATTTTACCAATCTTGATAATGTTTGTAGCTTTAGGATTTGATAAGATGAAACGATACGGGGTAATTCTGTTATCATTATTCGTTTTGTGTCACTTGGGTGCATATTTTACGCCTTTCTATGTCACAAAGCTTAAACGAAATGAAGGGAATAAGATAGTTGGTGATATACTAAATAAACAAAATTCTCAGAATGTTCTTTTTACATATTATGAACCAAACAGGTTTTATCGTTATGCAAACTTGAAGGACAAAAATTTATTATATATAAGTAAAAGTAACAGACATTTGTATAAGCAAAACCCCGCAGAGATACTTTCTCAAATTCCAATAGGAGAAAGTGTTTCCGTAGTTTTCTTAGATAGTGTGAGCTTTTTGGATGAAAAATTTGTGGAAGAAAATAAGGATAATTCCCAAATCCCTGAAATGTTTGTAACATTTTCGGACGTAAAAAATTCTCTCATTAAACGTCTGGATAGAGATTTTACGAATTATGAAGTGGCTAGAGGCGGTTACTGGACAGTGATTCGAGCTGTTAGAAAAATTTAACTTTACAAATCTCTTGACATAAAAATATGATTCTGATAAATTGGGAATATAATCGCAGACAGTTAGTATCCTTATGTTAGGATTTAATCTGAGAAGGCTAGCCGAGATTATCCACGGGAGTTTAGCTCCGCTTTAAATAAAATAATATAAATAGCTTAAAGTTAATGTTGGATTTTGCGATTATAAAAAGGTTGCAAAATCTTTTTAGTATGTAAAAGGTCGATCGGAAAATAATCCGAAAATTATAAAGAAACTCGAAAGAGTTATGTAAAAAGGAGCAAAAAATGTCAACAAAAGCTTTTAAAGAAGATAAGGTAGCACTTATCAAAGAAAAAATAGATAAAGCACAAGTTGCAATTGTTACCGATTATAATGGATTGTCAGTAGAAGAGATTACAAAATTAAGACGTGCTCTTCAAAAAGACGGTGGTGACTATATGGTTACCAAAAATACTTTGGCAAAAATCGCAATTAAGGGAACTCCTTATGAAGTTTTAGCTGATGTGTTAAAAGGTTCTATAGCAATCGCATTCGGTTATAAAGATCAGGTAGCACCTGCAAAAGCTTTATCACAATTTATTAAAGATACTAAGAAGTGTGAAATATTAGCAGCAGCAATGGACGGACAGTTAATGTCAGCTACAGAAGCAAAAGCACTTGCAGATCTTCCATCAAGAGAAGAACTTTATGCGAAAATGCTTGGCTGTATCAATTCACCAGCGTCTGGTATCGCAAACTCTGTCAATGCTGTTATGTCATCTCTTGTTAGAGCTGTTGCAGCTGTTAGAGATCAAAAATCTGCATAGTAATATGCAAATAACGTTGTAAAAAACAAAAAGAAAATAAAAGGAGAAAAAAAATGAGTATTGAAGCAATTTTAGAATCAATTGAAAAATTAACTTTATTAGAAGCTGCTGAATTAGTAAAAGCTATGGAAGAAAAATTCGGC
>CALURK010000021.1 GCA_944323165.1 Candidatus Gastranaerophilales bacterium
TCCCCTTGAGGGAGGGGGATTGGGGGTGGGGTTAATAAAGATTCCGAAATGGATTCAAAATGACAAAAAATCTTTTTGATGATACTTCAAGCTATTTAGATACAAACTTCCCTCCCTTTGAAGGGGAGGGTTAGGGTGGGGTGGAATAATCCTGAAATAAATTCAGGATGACATAATAACCCACAATCTATATAAATTCAAGCAAAGTTTAATAAATTTCAAATCAAGTTCAAAATGGTGTTTTAATTTATCCCTAAATATTTACCCTAAATATTTACCCCTATATGTTTACCATTACTTTGTTTTCACCGATTACTTTGCCGTTATAAACCTTTTTGTAATTTTTGTTTTCAACATCGATGTAGTCGCCGCACATTCCGTCATTCATTGCTGTTCCGTCTACGGATACCATTACGGCGTCATTTGATACGAAAAAGATTCTGACTTCACCGTTTCTTACGACATCAGGGCGCATTTTGACAAATCTACGGTCAATGATTTCGCCTTTTTGGAATGCTTTTTTTGAACTCATTTCTTTTTCAAGAGTTTTTGCCGACAAAATATAGTCCATTTTCATAGAAACATCCATCTTTTTTACTGACAGATTATCTTTTGTAAGTGCTTGATCTCTGTTTATAAAGTCATTTGCGACTAAGACTTCTTTATAAACATTTGTTTGCACAGGGAGATTTAGAGTCTTGATAAATGCACCATTCACGTAAACATCAACTCTTTTTATATCTCTTGGAACTATTTTGTCACCGCCTGATACAATTTTATATTGTATTCCGCCGTTTGGAAGTTGAAGTGAGGCAAAAGGGGTACCTGTTACTTTTACTTCCACATCTCCGTTTGTAATTTTTTTATAGTTTTCTGTAAGTATTTTTGCAACAGAAACTTTAACATCAGAAGACGTAACAACCTGAGCATTACTTCCAAGTGTTGTCAAAATTAATATTAAAGCTGTTACAAAATACTTTTTCAATTTGTCACCTATGACATGTTATTTGTCAATTGTAAGATGTTGCTTGAAGAGTTAATTATTTTTGAATTTGATTCAAATGCTCTTTCTGCTTTAATCAAACCTACAAGTTCATCTACGATTTGAACGTTAGAACCTTCAAGCATACCTTGTTGAATTAAACCAAGTCCGTTTTGGCCCGGCGTATCTTGAACAGGGTTTCCTGAAGCTTGTGTTTCTTTATAAAGGTTGTGACCGATTGATAAAAGTCCTGATGGGTTTTGGAATTTTACCAATTGAAGTGAACCTACAATTGATTGTTGAGTTTGTCCCGGAAGTGTTACAGAAATGTTGCCGTCTTGAGTGATGGTAATTTCTGTAGCATCACGTGGAATTGATACTGATGGCTGGATTAAAAGACCATCATTTGTACAAAGCTGACCGAGTGAATCCACTTGTAAGCAGCCATCTCTTGTATAAGCTAGTGAACCGTCTTCTTTCATTACTTGTAAGAAACCTTCGCCTTCAATTTCAATATCTAGTTGGCGTCCGGTTGAAATTGCTACACCTTGAGTGAATACACGGGTTGTAGCTGCTGTTTTTACACCAAGTCCGATTTCTATACCGACAGGTTGGTATGTTCCTTGGTTCATCAATGCACCAGGTGTTCTTTGTGCTTGAGATAGCAAATCTTGAAATTCTATTCTTGATTGCTTAAACGCTGTTGTATTTACGTTTGCAACGTTGTTCGCAATTACGTCAAGATAGTTCTGCTGTGCTATCATACCTGTTGCTGCTGTTGTTAATGCTCTTAACATTTTACTTTCTCTCTCCTAATTTAGTCTGGTAACCGTTACTCCCGTGACGCTTTCCCTTTTATTTATGAATTTCTTATCCTACCCAATGATACTGCTGTTGTTAACATTTCGCTGTTTGTGCTTACGACTTTTGTTAAACTTTCATAATTTCTTGTCGTATTTATTGTGTTAATCATTTCTCTTATTACATTTGAATTTGAAAGCTCTAACATTCCCTGTTGTACTGAAAACTTTTCTGAACGTAATTCAGGATTGTTTATTGTATCGCGTGGAATGAACTTGGCATCTCCTATTTCAAATAAATCATCTTTATCTGCAAAATCCCATACCCCGATTGTTTGTAATGGGATTTTTTGGTTGTATGAATTTATTTCAATATTACCGTTTTCTGCAATAACTATATCTTTTCTGTCTCTAAACGCTGTTTCATCTTCCATATCATAAGGTAGCATTCTGATTCTTCTGTTATCAACATCAAGAACGTATTCTCCCTGCTTTGTTTTTAACCAATAACCGTTATCTACTACAAAAGAACCGTTTCTTGTGTATGAAATATTTCCGTCTGCATCTTGAATTTTGAAAAATCCATCTCCTTCTATTGCTACATCATAAGGATTTGATGTTTTGGTTAGAGCTCCTTGGGAAAAATCATGTGTGTATTGCATACTCGCACTTCCTACACTTAAGCTTCCCAAGTAATTGTTTTCATTTGTATTTCTTATAATTGAACCTTCTTGTTGCGAATATACAGCTGATTGCATTATGTCCTTAAATCTCAGCGAACCTTTTTTGTATCCTACTGTATTTACGTTTGCAAGGTTGTTTGCTGTATTATCATTCATATCCATTAAAGCATTCATACCATTTGCGGCAGCTTCAAAACTTCTTACTAGCATTAGTTAGCTCCTTTCATATGGTCATAATTGCTCAAAACTTTTTTTACATAATTTTGGGTTTCCGCATAAGGTGGAATTCCGCCGTATTTCTTTACTGCATTAGGCCCTGCATTGTATGCTGCAAGGGCTAAAGACTTGTTATTATCAAACCTGTCCATTAAACCTTTTAAGTATTTTGTTCCGCCCATAATGTTTTGTTCCGCATCATAAGCATTTGTTACTCCAAGACCTTCTGCTGTTGAAGGCATTAATTGCATCAAGCCCATTGCTCCGCATTTTGATGTAGCATTTGGATTAAATCCTGACTCTTGCGTAATTACAGCTTTTACAAAATCTGAATCAAGACCGTTTTTTTCTGCATACTTGTCTATCAAACCCTCGATTTCTGCTCTTGAAGCATTGCTTGTATTATTGTGGCTTGATATTGAGGTATCAAGAATTTTTTGGAAATCAGCGTCAGGCTTTGCGCCCCAAGACATTAGGGATTGAAATTGGTTTTCAATCGTATTAATACGCTGTAAAGTTATGTCTAAACCCGTAAGATTCATCTTACGCCATCCTCTTCTTAATTACCTACCAAGTCTTTGTCAGGAGTTTATACTTTACCCCTGCTTATACGTCTACATTAACAGTTTAGTATATAAGTATATGCTTAACATCAATCCAAGGATTAGAATTATAAAGAGTCTATTGACCAGTTGGATAATCTGAAAAAATTTTTAATCTATTATGGTTAAAGAATTATCTTTAGAAAAATGTAATGCTCTAAGTTCATTTACTCTGTTACGAGCAAATACCGCATCTTCTGAAAACTGTTTTAGTTCTAAAAATTTCTTGTAATATCTTATAGCATCTTTATACTTAGCCATTTTGTCAAAGCTCATTGCTATTCCTAAATACGCTTTATAATAATCAGGGTTGCGTTTAAGGAGTTGGAAGAATGTTCTTGATGCTTCCATATAATTCTCCATACCCATTAACATTGCGGCTTTATTGTAATAAGCTTTTAAAAACTCAGGATTTGTTTCAATGAGCTTGTTGTAAATCATTAGTGATAATTCTTCTTCTCCAACAAGTTCATGAGCTATTGCTAACTGTATTTGCGCCTCTAAATTCTCTCTATTGATTAAAATTGCTTTTATCAAATACTCAATTGCTTTTGCAGGTTTACCGTCAGATAAAAAGCAAACTCCGATTTCAAAAAAGTATTCGTCATTGCTGTCATCTATGTTTACCAGTTTTAACAGTGTACTTATTGCTTTTTGGTATTCTTTTAAATATTTGTATGAGATAGCCAGACCAAAATAAGCCTTGCTTTCTTTTCTATCCATCATAATTGCCTGCAAATATGTCTGAATAGATTCTCTGTACATTTTGGCAAATCTAAGAGCATCTGCTTTTACGCAAAGATTATATGATCGTGAACGCTCAGGTATTTTAACCTTTTCAACGACTTTTGCTAAATTATTATTTTTTATCCCAGCATCTATTTGCATTACTCTCTCCCAAATGTATAATACTTTTTTGTGTTAAGTTTTTTAACGGTCAAAGGATTTAATTTGTTTAAATCTTTTGGTTAATATTTTGTAACTTTTACATGGCAAAAAAAATTTTTTTCAGTTATTATGATATGAGTAAATATCTGCTAATTATTAAAAAAGGGAAGAAAGAAGTGGCAAAGAACCTCAAGCAAAGCGTAAATATAAATCAAAAGGATGCTGTAAAAGTTAAGGCGCCTATTGTTGAAGCACTTAAAGTTGCTTATGAAAATCCGACATATCAGTTTCATATTCCTGGACACACTAAAGGGAAGGCTATATTCAAGGATTTTCGTAATTTGATAGGTGAAAAAGCTTTGAATATTGATACTACGGATGAATTTGATAATCTTGGAACACTTCATCCTGCTACAGGTCCTATAAAAGAAGCTCAAGAACTTGCAGCAGAAGCTTTTGGTGCTAAAAAGACTTTCTTCTTACTTAATGGCTCAACTGCCGGTAATTTGGCTCTTGCTATGGCATTAACTAAAAAAGGGCAAAAGATTATCGTTAATAGAAATTGTCACAGATCAATTTTGACAGGGCTTATTATTTCAGGTGCTGAACCGATATGGGTTTGCCCTAATAAAATTGAAGATTGGTCTGTTTGGGGCAATATTGATGCTGGAAAAATAGAAGAACTTATTAAACAAAATCCTGATACATCAATGGTGTGGATAACCAATCCTACTTATGAAGGCGTTGTGTCTGATGTTAAATCAATCAGTAATGTTTGTAAAAAATATGGAATTCCTCTAATTGTTGATGAAGCTCACGGATGTTTGTGGAATTTCAACAAACACCTTCCTGAAACCGCTTTAAAACTCGGAGCAGATGCTGTAGTACATTCGCTTCACAAAACGGGCGGAAGCATGAGCCAAAGTTCTATGCTTCATATTGCAAAAGATTCTTGTCTTGATTGCGATGCTGTTGAAAAAGCTTTGAAACTTCTTCATACAACAAGTCCTTCGCTTATGCTGCTTGCAAGTCTTGACGCAGCAAGAGCTAATTTGCAATCTAAGAACGGACAAAATTTATTAGAAAGAGCAGTTAAAAATGCTAAGTACTTAAGAACACGACTTGATGCAATTCCTGGAGTACACCAGCTTAAGGGGGATTTTGGGTATAAAACTGATGTTACTAAAGTTTTTATAAAAGTTGACGGGCTTTCTGGAAAAAGACTGGAGTCTATTTTAGAGATTGATTTTGGCATAGAAGTTGAATCAGCTTCTGATATCGGTGTTTTGATTTTGTGTAATATCGGAAACAAGCATTCTGATTTCAAATATTTGGCTGATTGCTTGGAAAAAATCGCTGCAACACATTATCAGGATATCTACTATCTTGAAAAGCGTAAACACATGCCAATGTTGGATCCTCAAATAAAAATGAGTCTAAGAGAAGCGTTTTATGCTGAAAAGGAAACCGTTGCTAAAGAAGACGCAATTGGTAGAATTTCTGCAGAGGTTGTTGCGGAGTGTCCTCCTGGGATTTCTATTTTGCTTCCGGGAGAATTAATCACAGAAGAGCATTTGCCTTATTTGAACGATTATAAAACTTTGGATGTTGTTAAATAAATGGCTAGAAAAAAGAGCTCCAATAAAACTATTCATTTTCTGGTAACTTTTATTTTGATGGCAACCGGAATCTATTATTTTGGTTTAAGTTATGTGCCGAAAAAGTGGTATGAAACTCAAACGATGATGCCTAATCAGGTTGAATCTTATTATGTAAACCAGTGGTGTACTTCCGATTTCGGTCGCAGAGAAGCTGTTTTGTGGGATTTAACCAGAGTCGACTGCTTAGCAAAAGATTACGCGATAGAATTTGATTTTGCAAAAAAATGGGCAGAATCTGTCGGACAAGCGCTTTATTATTCTAAAATGACAGGAAGGGCTCCTGCTGTTGTTTTAATTCTCACAAATATTGCCGACTACAGATATGTAAAAAGGGTTGAAAGACTCAATAACGGGATAAAAATTTTTCTTATTAAAGCTTTTTAGCATAAAAAAAAGGAGGCTTAAGCCTCCTTTTTTTATAATCTGTCAAAGCCTGTATATTTTCTCAAAACTTCAGGAACAATAACCGTTCCATCTTCTTGTTGGAAGTTTTCAAGAATTGCTGCGAAAGTTCTTCCAACTGCAAGACCTGAACCGTTGATTGTATGTACAAATCTTATTTGTCCGTCTTTTGTTCTGTATCTTGTGTTAGATCTTCTTGCTTGGTAATCTCCATAATTAGAGCAGCTGGAGATTTCTTTATAAGTGTTGTAAGAAGGTAACCATACTTCTAAATCGTAACATTTATTTGCGCTAAATCCGATATCAGCAGTACAAAGAGCTACTCTTCTGTATGGAAGTCCTAATCTTTCAAGACAAACTTCAGCATCTCTTGTTAACTTTTCGTGCTCAGCCGGGCTTGATTCTGGAGTTGTCAATTTTACCATCTCAACTTTATTGAATTGGTGAACTCTTATCAAACCTCTTGTGTCTTTACCCGCAGAACCGGCTTCACGTCTAAAGCATGGAGTATAAGCCGTCATATATTTCGGCAAATCTTCTTCTGATAAAATTTCTCCTGAATATATATTTGTGACAGGAACTTCTGCTGTTGGGATTAAGTACAAATCTTCATCTACGCATTTGTACATATCTTCTGCAAATTTAGGAAGTTGACCTGTTCCTGTCATTGTAGCTGCGTTTGCCATAAATGGAGGTAAGATTTCTTCGTATCCGTGCTCTTCAGTATGAATGTCAAGGAAGAATTGGATAATTGCACGTTCTAATCTTGCGCCCTTTCCTCTGTATAGCGTAAATCTTGATTGAGAAATCTTTACTCCTCTTTCGAAATCTACAATTCCTTTTTCTTCACAAATATCCCAGTGAGGTTTTGGGTTGAATGAAAACTTTGTAGGTTCTCCCCAGAATTTTACAGGTACATTGTCATCTTCTGAAGCTCCAATTGGAGTTGTTTCATCAGGAATATTCGGGATTCTTAATAACATATCTCTTTGAGAATTGTCTAATTCTACTTGTTTTTCTTCAAGTTCCTTTATTTCGTCACCGAGTTTACGAACTTCGTCTTGAATAGCGTCTGTATTTTCGCCGTTCTTTTTCATCATACCGATTTTTTGAGATTCAGATTTCCTTTTTGCTCTCAATTCATCTGCTTGAGATTGAATTTTTCTTCTCTCTGCATCAATTTCTAATACTTTATCAACTGATAGCTCAGGATTTCTTCTTTTTAATAATTCATTAATCTTTTCCGGATTCTCTCTAATCAATTTGATGTCTAACATTCTTAATACCTCACTAAATATTAAATTTCTTATTTAAAGTTTAGCATAAAAATAAAATAGTTTTTGTGGTTTTTAGCCAAATTGATTTATATATTTTCTTGAAACAAATTCGCGCAAGGTATTTCTAGAGCCTCTGCAATTAAGATAAGTCTCTTTAAGCTTGGAACTTTTTTGCCTCGCTCTATCTCTGATAAATAATCACTCGAAATTCCTGCCGTTTCTGAGAGCTCTTCTTGAGTAAATCCCTTTATTATACGGTATTTTTTTATATTTTCTTGTACTAATTTAATCGTGCTATTTGCCATATAAAAATTATTAGATATAATAGTTTTATTATTAACAGGCAAATAGCACGGGTAGAAATGTATAGAAAAACAATATTAATTGATTTAGATGGCGTATTAAACAATTATACTGGTAATTTTGACATTAATTACATTCCTTCTATTAAAGAAGGTGCAAAAGAATTTATAACAGAATTGTCAAAGGAATATAATATAAAACTTTTTACAACTAGAAACAAAATTTTAGCATCAAAATGGTTAATTAAGGAAGGATTAGATAATATAATTTCTGATATTACAAATACAAAGGATTTAAGTTTTTTGTATATAGATGACAGGTGTATTAAGTTTAATGGAAATTATTGTGAGTTATTAAATGAAATAAGAAACTTCAAGCCATGGTACAAAATTTAGATAATTAAAATTCTTCTTGAAAATAAGTTCTTTCCCCCCACCCTAATTGATAAACATACAGTCGCCGTAGCTGTAAAAACGATACTTCTCTTTGATTGCTTCTGCATAAGCTTCAAATATGAAATCCTTTCCGGCTAAGGCACTTACAAGCATCAAAAGTGTTGATTTCGGAAGATGGAAATTGGTTATTAATTTATCTATTACCTTAAATTCATAAGGTGGGTAAATAAATAATTCAGAAGCGCCCTTGCAAGCTTTTATCTCCCCAAACATTTTGTAAGCACTTTCTAAAGTTCTGACAGTAGTTGTACCGACTGCCACAAGCTTTTTACCTTCTGCTTTTGCTCGGTTGATTAAATCTGCGGTCTCCTGTTTTATTTCAAAAGTTTCTGAATCCATATGGTGTTCAAGAATGTTATCGCACTTTACAGGTCTAAAAGTTCCTATTCCGACATTTAGAGTTACATAACCAATCTGAACTCCTTTATCGGATAATTTTTTTAGAATATCTTGAGTAAAATGTAAACCCGCTGTCGGGGCTGCAACAGAGCCTTCTTTTTTTGCATAAACCGTTTGATATCTTTCAAAATCGAGCTTTTTTAAATCTTCATTTGTCATTTTTCTTTCGATATATGGAGGTAATGGAATATTTCCGACTTTGTGAAGAATTTCAAAAATATCTCCTTCATAAATCATTTGTACAAGCCATTTTCCGTCATCAGGGAGGGGCATTTTTACTTCGCAAGATAGTTCGTCTGAAATCTTTATTTGAGTTCCTACTCTTACACGTTTTGAAGGACGTATTAAGACTTCCCAAGTCTTGTTTTCTCTTTCTTTGAGCAAAAAAACTTCTATCTTTGCGCCTGTATCTTTGTAACCGTAAAGCCTTGCAGGGATAACTTTTGTGTCATTAAGTATCAAAATATGACTATCATCAAGCAAATCTACGATATCGTAAAAATGCTTGTTTAAAATTTTATGCTCATCTCGCATAAGAACCATCATTCTTGAGTTTTCCCGCTTGTCGCTCGGTCTTTGCGCAATTAATTCTTCCGGCAACTGATAATCAAATTCTGATAATAACATTTTTAAATCCTTTTTTATAATTTTAACATAAAGTAAATAAAAGGTCGCATTGGATAAATTTATCCAATGCGACCTTTATATTTAATTATTTATATTATTCAAAGAAGTTGTTATTTTTTAATTGTTCATTAATATTTTTTTGAGCATCTTTTAATTTTTTTAGATTTTGCTTTTTTGCATGTTTTATACCGTAAAAATCATTACAAGATGATTCTTTTATAATATTACACAAGCGATTTGTTGCTCGATCTAAACTGGTGCTAGAAGTTCCAGAAATTGTTGTTTTCTTAGAAAATATTGGGAAAAGTTTATTTTTTGTTTTGTAAGTGAGTTCCATTATAGCATCAACATAATGGCCTCCTACTCCACTAAAACCGGCATCTGTGGTAAAAGTAACTGTTCCGTCATTTTTTTCAAAAAATTCTTTTGCACCTTTGCTTTGTTTTAAAGCCTTTGTTAAAGATTCTTGCTTAGAAATTTCATCAGTAAAACCATTTTTAAATTTAATATTCTTTAAAGCTCTAAAATTAGGATTTGTATTTTTAGAGTTTGCTGATTGAATTTGATTAATAAGCATGTCATTTCTCCTTTATACATTACAATTACTCAAAAATTCCTAAAAAATAATTTTGCTAATATAAAAAGAAATCTAAGTTAAATTCTTAGATTTCTTTTTAGTAATTTATTTAATTAGTTATTTTTCTTGAATTTTTTTAGCATTCGCTAAATCAATATCATCAACTTTTGCTTCTTTTTTAGCATCCTCTGCCTCAAGCTGTTTGTTTATAATTACAGTTTGAATAACTTGGAAGATGTTGCTTGAAATCAAGTATAAAAGAACACCTGCAGGGATTGGAATTATTACAAAAGTGAATGTCAACATTATCGGCATAAAAGTATTCATAGATTTTTGCATTTGTTGTTGTGCAGGATCTTGTTGAATATTTTTATTCATTGACATCATAGCCTTTTGTGAGAATACCATTGTTACTGCAAACAGAAGTATCAAGAATAATACGTCATAGTGGAAAGCAGGTTTAACTTCTTTTGTCGGAATTGTGCTTACCAAAATGCCGTCTTTTCTTACAAATGTCATTTTTTCAGATTCTTTTGTTTGAACATCTGTTACATCAATTTCGGCTTTTTCAATCTGGTCAAGCTGACTGAATTTTAGGTTTAGATTGTCTAAGCTGATTTTGAAATCTGCAGGTTCACCTGGAGTTAATTCTCCTTGAACTTCTACAGCTTTGTTTGGTTTTTCAATTTTAACGTTAAGTAATGGTTCATCTTCTCCCGTCAAATATACTTTCGCAGTCTTACCTGTCATAAATGTATCATACTTTGAAACCCCTAAAGTTCCGTCTTGAGATACTCCTGCAGAAGTTTTTAATGTAGCATCTAATCTTTTGATAAACAGAAATTGTGAATCTCCTGCCATTTGAATAAATTGAGGACTCATTAATGTTGAATATAAAAGAATAAATATAGGCATTTGAATTAATAATGGAAAGCATCCTGCCATTGGATTGAACTTATGTTCTTTATAGAACTCCATCATTTTTTGCTGCATCATCTGCGGATTACTTTTGTAACGTTCTTGTATCGCTTTCATCTTTGGCTGAAGCATCTGCATCATTCTCATAGAACGTTGTTGTGACAAGCCTAAAGGCCACATAAATGCTCTTACTATTACGGTTAATAAAATAATTCCTATTCCATAACTTCCGGCAATAGATAGCATTTTTAATACTTTGATAGTTAGTGTTGTAAAATCCATATTCTCTTCCCTAAGTTTTGTGCTAGTATCAAAAAAAGTGTACTCACGTACACTTTTAAGATACTTGAAATATACTTTAATGTCAAATAAATGAACTCTAACCTTCTTCGTTTTTATTTGAATTTGAAATCGTATTTAATCTTCTTGCAGGATCAGTAATATGGGTTATTCTAAGACCAAAATTATCCTCTATAACAACAACTTCACCATAAGCTATAAGTTTACCGTTTGCATACAATTCAACAGGTTCACCGGCAGCCTTATTCAAAGTTACGATAGAGCCCTTGGTTAACTCCAAAACCTTCTTGATTGGTAACTCTGTCTTACCAAGCTCAACTGTCAACTGCAATTTAACATCTAATAAAATATTTAAGTTTTGATTTGGAGGTCCTTGTACTTGATCTAAGTCTTCAAAAGACGCAAACTGTACCGGCTGAACAGTAACAGGTTTTTCCTCGTGGGTTTGCTCTGTTTCTTCTGTTTGTTCAGCGTTTGTTTCTTCTTCAAATTCTGTTAATGACGGCTCAGTTTTTGAAGTTTTATTAGATTTTGTTTTTTTATTCTCGTTATTTAAGTCTTTTTTGTCGTCGTCACCTAACATTATAAACCTCTCTTAAAAATAATTGCGTAATAATTCGTGCATTTCATCGTATACATCTGTTATTTTAACACAGATTTTATCTTTCATAGTTCCTGGACGAGCAAAGAATTTTTTCTCTCCATTAACTTTAACAATCAAGTCATCCTGAACCTTGTTATCCAATTTAATAATATCACCTTCTGTTAATTGCAAAAAGTCATCTAATGTTATACTGCATTGACCAAATTGCACTCTTAAATCAACGTTAGAAGTATTGATTTTTGAAATCATCTTCATTCTTTCGTCATTAGAAGCAACAAGACCTTTGGTTTGGAAAATGTGCTGAGTGCTTAAATGACCAAGAACCGTTTCCAATACCGGATATGGGAAGCAAAGACTGAAAAGTCCGAAATGTTTACCTGAAATTTGAACTTCAAAAGTCAAAAGTGCAACGATTTCACCTGCTGTTGCGACCTGAATTGATTGATAATTGTCATCAAGACTTATAAATTTACCACTTACAGGAATAATTGCATTCCAAGAATCTTCCAGTGATTTAATTATTATATTGATAACTTTTTTGGCTAAAGCTTTTTCAATATCAGTAAGCTCTCTTGTTTGGGTTTCAATGTTTCCGACACCGCCGAGCATTCTGTTTACAATACAAGAAATTACTTCAAAGCTTATACCCAAAAGAATTTGCCCTGATAAAGGCTCAAACTCAAAAACACCAACGCTTATTGGAGATGGCATAGAACGAACAAATTCTTCATAAGTAAGCTGGTCTACAGATACAATTTCGATCTCAACTCTCATTCTTAAGTAGCCGCTTAAAACAAGAGAAATCGCTTTAGAGAATTCTCTGTGAATATCTCTTAAAGCTCTTAGGTTATCTTTTGAAAATTTATCCGGTCTGCGGAAGTTGTAGAGCTTATAACTCTTGTGTTCCGAATCCGAAAAGTCTTCTTCAAAAAACTCAGGTTCTGTTATGTTGTTGTTAACATTTTTAGCCATTTATTCTCTATCGTTTTCTCCTTAATCCCTTTTATATACAATTCATTATTGGATAATAAATTGTCCGAAACTAACTCTTAAAACTTCTCTTTCTCCACCTAATATTGCGTTTATGTCATTTGTAATCTGCTCTTTTGCAAGCTCTTTTCCTGCAGCAGTAGCAAGTTCTGCGGAAGTCTTGCTGGAAAGATTCGTAATAACTGCATCTCTTATTGCAGGTTTATATTGGTTCATTTCATTTTGTATTGCTTCCATCGGATCAGCAGGTGCTGCGGCTTCTCCATGTCCGCCGTGACCACCGCCTTTTGCAGGTTCTGTTTCAGGAAAATCCGTGTCTTTTTTCGTAACTTCTATTGCTACATTAACTTTTAAATATTTTTTTTGACTTTCATCACATAAATTTAATATAAAATCACCCAAATCTACTATAATACCCTTTTGTATTTCATCTTCACTGCCCTCTTCCTCTGAAAGCTCTTCTTGTGAGGTATTAATTGTATTGATTTTTTGTGTAATTAAATTCTCCATTATAACGTAGTTCACACCCGCAAAGACTATGAACATAATTACAATTGATGCAATTGTCATTATTAAAAATTTTGTTATATCTTGCTGTTTATTGTCACCAACTTTATCATTTTCAGCCATACTTTTCTCCACTTATACTTCAGTATTATTATACTTTCTTGAAATACTTATTAACACCATTATTTGATGTATTTATTATCCCCAAAACTCTATTTTTCAAAAAAATTGAAATAATGCAATTCCATTATATCAAAATATTTATTTTTTGCCAAAGAGTTCTCTATATTTAATAATCAAGTAGTTGATTACACTATGTTTATTGATATATAATATAAATATGGGGAAGTTTGATCTTTTTAATAAATTCAGCAGTGCTGTAATTGTTATTAATACTGAAAAAGAAACTGTATTTAGAAACAATGTTTTTAAGAGAAGTTTTCCTGATTTTAAAAATTTGGAAAAGTTCTCACATAAGCTTAACTACAGTGTTTGTGCATTGGTGAGTAATGATGTGAAAGTTCATTCTCCAATCGCGCAAGCCCTTAATTCTTTTCAAGATTTTTCTGCTTTTGTTACATATCAAACTGCCAATAATGATCTCTTTTATTACGATATGAATTCAACTAAAAAAGGTTCATATAATATTATTGTATTCACAGATGTGACTGCAAAAGTCGAATTAATGAATATAAACCAGCGAAATCAAAATTTGTCCAAAAAGATTTCTTTACTCGAAAATGATAATAAAAATTTATCGAAAATAAAACTTCAAGCACAATCGCAAGCAATGAAACTTTTACTTCTTAATAATATATCTAATATTATTAGAGAATCTATTAATACTTCAGTAATTTTGAATTCTGCTTTAAGTGAAATTGCCCAAATGTTCGGGGCTTTCAGAGCTTACTATGCGAGTGCGTCAGGCGCAGGAAAGTTTGAAATAACGGAATCACTGGATAGAAATGATATAGGTAAGGAAATTAATTTTGAAAAGGATGCAAATGAGTGCATAAAGAAAAATAAAGTTTCCTGTGTTACTTGTATGAAGGAGTATAAAGAAGCAAGACCTTTTAAGGAAATCGTGCAAAGAGTAATTCTTCCTATTTATCATTTAAATAAATTACTTGGAATAATTGTTCTTTCTACAAAACAGAAAACAAAATTTGACGATACATTGGAAGTGCTGAACGGAGTTTCTTCGCAACTCGGAAACGCAATTATTCAGGCGGAATTGTATAAAAAAAATGAACAAATGGTAAAAGATTTAACCAAAACCTTAAAAGAATTGAAAGAAACTCAATTAAAACTTATTAATTCTGAAAAAATGGCATCTTTAGGTCAGTTGGTTGCAGGCGTTGCTCACGAAATTAATACGCCGGTTGCTTCTATAAAATCTAATAATGAAATAATGAAAAAAATGATAGATCAAATCAAGGATGAAGAAACTCAAAATCTCTTTAAAGAAATTAATGAAATAGATTCAGAAGCTATAGGCAGGATAAACAGACTGGTGGTATCTCTAAGAAAATTCGTAAGATTGGATGAAGCTGAATTACAAGAGGCAGATATAAATAAGGAAATTGATTTAACACTTGATTTAATAAGGCACGAAACCAAAAACAGAATTGAAATTGTGAAAAATTACTCAACTCTTCCGCCGGTAAAATGCTATCCAAATATGCTTAATCAAGTTTTTATGAATATTCTGATGAATGCTGTTCATGCAATAAAAGATAAGGGAAAAATAACCATTGACACAAATTATAAAAATGACAACTTGTTTGTAAAAATTAAGGATACAGGATGCGGAATTAAAGAGCCTGAAAAAATCTTTTTTGCCGGATATACAACAAAAGGGGTTGGCGTCGGAACAGGCTTAGGGCTTGCAATTTCTCAAAAAATTATAGAAAAACATAAAGGAAAAATTTCTGTAAAAACAAAACTAAATGAAGGAAGTGAATTTACTATTACTATCCCTAGTAAGTAGGAAATTTAAAGAAATGTAAATGTCAATTTTCCTTGATACTATTAAAATACAGGCATATACTAATTATAATAATAATTAAATTTTGTAAAAATATCTGGTAGACTAGTTATAAAAATGTAAAAATATGGTATATTAATACTACCGAGATTAAGTGTAAATTTTACCCTAAATCAGAGGGAATGTAACAAAAAATTTACAAATACTTAGATAAAGGCAATTTTAAGAAATAATAAAACTTTATATTACTGTGTAGAAGTTAAAAAATATGTTTACATATTGGAGGTAAAGTGTATGGCAATTACAGTAAACAGCAAGAAAAAGCAAGTAAAGAAAACTTTTCAAGAATTAATTAATGATCTAATGACATCAAGTTCTGAAAAAGTTAGATATAATGCTGCCCGTGTACTAGGAGAGATGGGTGATTCAAAAGCTGTTGAACCGTTAATTGAAGTTTTGAAAAATGATAAAAACGGTTCTGTTCGTTTATATGCAGCTCGTGCATTAGGCGAATTAGGTGATTCAAAAGCTACAGAACATTTAATACAGTCTTTAAGAGAAGATAGAAACGTTGATGTAAGAGTTCGTGCAGCACGTGCATTGGGACGTCTTGGCGGTAAGATTGTTGTTGAACCTCTTGTTGAAGCTCTTAATGATGAAAATTCACAAGTTTGTATTACTGCAACAGATGCTTTAATCGAAATTGGTGATGTTGCAACTGACGCTTTAATGAAATCATTAGATCATGAAAAAGTAAATGTAAGATGTGATGCTACTCGTGCTCTTGGTGAAATTGGTAACAAGAAATGTGTAGACAAGATTATTAATATGTTATATGACGAATGGGTTAACGTTAGAATTTATGCTGTAACTTCTTTAGGTAAATTAAATGATAAAAAGGCAGTTCCGGCATTAATTGATGTTATGAAGAACCGTTCTGAAAATGATTTAGTAAGAGCAGGTGCTGCAGCTGCTTTGGGTGTTCTAAGAGATCAAAGAGCTTTGCTTCCTTTAAGAGAATTAATTATGGAAGCTGAAGAGCTTGGTGAATTAGAAGACACAGCTCTTAAATCTTTCAAAAAGATTATGGCAGCTAATTGGCAAGCTATTCCGGGTGCTACTCAACAAAAGAAGCCAGCTCAAACATTTTAGTAAGAATTGATACAGTAAAAAAACGACTCTGAAATAATCAGGGTCGTTTTTTTGTTTTATTAAGCCTTATTTGCGGAAAACGTTTCTGAAGATTTGCAAAAAGCTGATTTGGGCACAACTGCTTTTCAAATTGGAGAAGAATTGAAAGATAAGTTCCCAAAAGCAAAAGAGCAGGTTGATTTAATATTTAAAGACTTGTCTAGTGTAAAGAATATAGAAAATAGACCTAAGGGGGCAGTTTCAATTATTACAAAGTTGGAAAGAGGAA
Organism: Candidatus Gastranaerophilales bacterium; assembly: GCA_944323165.1. Lineage (GTDB taxonomy): Bacteria > Cyanobacteriota > Vampirovibrionia > Gastranaerophilales > Gastranaerophilaceae > CAG-196. Next base: position 16,599 of record CALURK010000021.1, read on the forward strand.
TTAAGGAAAACAAGATTTATTCCTATGAAACAGCTTGTAAGTATATAGGTGATGGAATAGGTTCCAGAGTCATTACAGGCAACTTAGATAAATTGAACCCTAGGCAGATTAATTCAATGATTGATAATTTGCAGATAAATGGTAAAGCTTTAACTAACAGAGAAAAAGTTTTGTTAAAGAAGTATATTTATAATCATCCGATGTCTGAAACTGATGCGAACAGAGCATTTCCTTTGTTTGAAAGGTTCGCTCAACCTTTGATTGAGAAAAGATCAAAAGAAGCTGTGGATAAATTGTCACTTTCAATTGCAGCAAGCAGGATTAAAAAAGGTGAATTGAGTTTATCCCAAATAAAAGAGCAGAATTTGAAATTTATGAATAGTGAGAATTTCTCAAAAAAAGTCCTGGAAGAGATAAGTAAACTATCAAATTCTTTAAAACAGGTATAGCAATAGGGGCGAAATTTTGAAAAAAATTTCGCCCCTGTTTTCTATTTACATTTTTATTAAAATCTTAATGCTTTCTTTAGATTTGTTGGCCTCAAAAGCTTCTATTGCATCATCAATTGAATATATTCCGCTGATAAAAGGTTTAAAATCTATTCTTTTATTTTTAAGAAGTCTTAATGCCGGTGGAAATTGTCCGCAACGAGAGCCTAAAACTGTTATTTCATCAATTACAATTGGGGCCAAGTTAAGTTCTTTACCCGTTGCAACTGTACTTTTTAGAACCAATGTGCCGCGAGGTTTTGTAAGTGCAATAGATGTTTCAAAACCAGAAGCAGTTCCTGTTGCTTCCACTACTACATCATAGATTTTTTGCGGGGTAAACGAATTTAGTAATTGAGTTTTTACTCCTTGAACTTTTGCAATATCAAGTTTATTTTGATGTTTACCTACAAGAAGAACATCCAGATTTTGTGCATTTAAAGTTAGAGCTGTTGTAAGTCCCAATTTCCCATCACCTAAAACAACAACTTTTTGCATAGGTTCTATATGAAGTTGTTCCGTTATTTCGCAAGCAGCAGCGAGTGGTTCAACAAAAACAGCCTGTTCGTCAGTAACTTCATCTGGCACTTCAAACAGAACATTTGTTGGCATTGTCATATATTCGGCAAAACATCCGTCTTTTTTCCATATTCCGAGAGTGTGTCTGTTAGGACAGTGACGGTAATTCTTTTTAGCACACCATTCACAAGCAGGATCATTACAGCCATAACTGATTTCTGCTACAACTCTTTTCCCTACAAGAGATTTATTTTTCCCGTTAACTTCCTCTACAACACCTACAAATTCATGTCCTAGAATACCTTTGTAACCCATATAACCTTTCGTGATTTCATAATCTGTGTTACAAATACCAGCAAGAGATACTTTTATTAAAGCTTCACCTTCTTGTGGAATTGGTTTTGGGTAATTTTTATCAAGTTTTAATTCATTATCAAAAACAATTGCTTTCATTTTTTCCTCTCCTTCTATAAATAAAAATACCATAAATACTGTATCTTAGGTTAAGATGTAAAAAAGTCTTTACAATCATAAGGTGAAATTTTTAAATATTGTAAGATAAATTTGTACTTGATTTCAAAACAACGCAGAAATGCCGCGTAGGAGAAATCTTTAAAGAGTATAAGGTATTTTATTCCCAATATAAGATTGTTTAAGGAGGTTAATTGTGCGTCATTGCTGTCAATTTAACCCTGATGATGTTTATTATCTCAGGGATAATGAGTGTTTTTCTTCAAGAAAATTGTCTGTAGGTTTTTGTCCGATTTGTTCGAAACCTGTTGCAGAATTAATTGAATGGCGTTTTGACGGGGTTATGAATAAACTTTCTCTGGCGGGAATTAGGGCCAATGATTTAATGCTAAAGCATAAAGATGAAATCGTTTATTCTTTGAGGCAGTACAATTATTCAAAATTTAAATCAAAACCTTTTGGGTGGGTTTATGGTGTAAATAAAGCGGTAAAACGCAGACAAAAAGAGGTCGTAAAACAGTATGCGTGTGATTTTTACGGAAATAAAGAATTAGTAAAAAGTTTATAAATATTTTCTGACCGGAGAGTTTCGTTTCACCTTTCTCTCTCTCGTTACACATACTCCTTGTGTCTGGATACGTTACCCCTCTTATATCTCCGGTCTTTTTTTTATTTTATTAAGAGGTTTTATGTCTAAGAAGTTAAAAAATAAAAAGCAGTCGATTAATGATAAACATATTGAACTTTATGACAAGGCCCTTTCTGTTTTAGAATTTTTGTTGAATGAATTTGAGCACGATATAAAATATGCAGAGTTTGAATTTTTAGATATACCTAAAAATACAATCGGAACTATAGATTTTATAATTTCAGCGATAGGTAAAGTTCAGAAGGGACAAAGGTTAGCTCTGGGGTTAGATAATGATTTGCCTGAGAATGAAGAGCCTGAAATTAATATAGTGGAGGGGCTTTCTAAGGAGAAAATATGATAAGGGTTTTGATTCCAAAAGATTTAGAGTTTAAAGTTTTTGAAGATGAATGCAAAAAATTGTATGAAAATTCTAAAAAGCAAATATCTGATAGCAATAGTTTTGAATTTATAAGAGACAATACTTTTTTCTATATGTTTCTTGATAATGAGGACAAATTAATAGGAGGAATTTATTATTTTGTAGATGAAGATAATAAACTTTTTTTGAATGGTTTTGCAAGACGTGCTTCCCATTTATTAAATTTAGAGTGCTTAAGACTTTCAACAACCTGGTTTAATTCTGATATTTATGCAGAGGCTCAGAATCGGGCTTCTGCATTGTGTCTATTAAGGTGTGGTTTTAAAAGAAAAAATGGGGATATTTTTGTTTTACCAGCAAAACCAGTGTCCTAAGATAAAACAACGTTTTTCCTTTAGGCGCAATCTAATAAATATTTCTTTTAAGATTCGAATGTTGTTTTTAAGTTCTTTTGAAGTTTTATTTTGCTTTAGATAATCGAAAATTAAATTTTGCGGATATTTGAGTTTATATTTGTGCCAAAGAATTTCTAAAGCAATTTTGTACATAGTAAAATACGTCTTTTTAGCTAAGCTTATCTTTATAAAAGGTGACATTTTCTTCCAAAAAATAAGTTGACTTGCTAAATCACAGCTATCGCATAAATAAGTATCCGGTAAGAATTTATTGTCTATTAAAAGCTGTGATAATCCTATTTCGTATTTTAGGACAATTTCATCTTTTGAGTTTTGTACGGTTATGCTGTGTATAAAATTTTTAAACACATTAGAAGTGAAAACTTGTTTTTTTAAAACCAGAAAATAACTTTGAATATGCAACAAATCCCCAGAAAGATTTAAACTATTTCCCCAAAAGTCACACGGACTGTCTTTCATCTTTTCCCAAATTTTTTCAATATTTATAACTGGTCCAAAGCAACTATCATTAGCAAAAACTAATTCATCTATTGAGTCTATTATGTTATTATCTTCCAAATATTTAAATCCGATTTTATAAGAGCCAAAATCATATTCTCCGTGTGGTTTTGCAATCACAGTATTTGCAATTGATGAAATCTTATTTATTTCACTTTCATTCAGTGAAGAATCAGAAACAAAAATAATTATCTCAGAAACTTTCTTTAATTCTTTGAGGTAATAAATAACATAATCTTGAATAATATTATTTTTATCGTAATGAGCAAATACTGTTGCTCGCTTTTGTTTTTGTACCATCTTTTCCACCAGCTTTTCCCTTTTTAAATCGTAAGGTCATTCCTAAAATCCTAAATTTATTATAATCCCAAAGTTCTTCATATGAAAATAATCGATGGTACCATTTAACAGTTAGTTTTTTATAAATTTTTGAATCACTTTTTGCTATAGGATTGAAGCTTTCTAATCCAGATGTTAAGCTTCCAAAGTGGAAAATTGTGCACCCGCATATTCTTTGATTTTGTTTTTTTTGTCTTTTGCAGAATGTGAAAATCCAGCTATCTCCATAAACGATTTTGATTTCATTAGGAATTATATTATAACTGCTTTTATAGAAAAACATTGCAACTCCATAGTAATGATCCATATAAGAAGCAGGTTCCAGATAAATATTTTCATTTACTGGTTGTTTATCGATATCCGTAATAGCCTCTATTTTGTCACCATTCATTCCTACAATTCCCATTTCGGGGTTCATTTGAGATATGACATCGTGACAGAAGTTAGTTGGAATAATGATATCATCATTGAGCAGAGCGACAATTTCATTTTTCGCTATTTTGACACCAAGATTCCAAGAAGGATTTACAAATAAATTTTGTTCAGGAGTAATAAGCTTAAGCTTTTCTGTTGAGAAAGACAAACCCTGTAGAGAATTATCAATAACAATAATTTCACTGACAGAATTATCTTCTTCAAGGCTTTCGACTAATTTATGTAATAAATCTTTATTCTTTTGAAGTGTAGGAATAACTACAGAAACTTTTTTTTCTCTCATAAAACGTACTTCCACTTATGAATAATATATTTACTCACTATATCATAAATAAATTTTATAAAAAATAGTGTAATTGGCTAATTTATTAAAAAAATACAAAAGGGAGCAAAGCTCCGGAAAGGAAAAACATGACTTTTGAATACATTATTGAACAAGATAACTCAGTAAAAAAACTTAGTTCTGAAGAAGAAGGCAGATTGGTTAATAAAATTACATCCGATTTTGTGGATTTGAATTCTCAAAGGAGTTCAAATCTTGAAATGGCATCGAATCTCGCTAATGAAATATTTTTTAAGAACGATTTCAAATCTATTTCTGATAAAACCCAAAAATGGAAGGCAAAGGTTAAGATGTGTAAGACATTTATGTTTTACCAAACCTTAAAAGCTTATATATGGAGAAATACTTATGCAAATGTTAATTCTATGTTCGACGTATCCGGAGAAAACCACGACTCAAACAATGCTTCAAACAAACAAAAAGCGATGTTGGTGGACATCCTTGAAAAAATGGATTACCAGCAAACCTGTGACCAGATTATCGATAACGCTCTACTTTATGGAGAATTAATTTCCTATACCGCTTGGAAAAAGAATTATGAGGAGTATCGCCGTCCGATAGACTTTTTTAAGAACCTTTTTGCCCTTGATGTAAATAAATTACCGCTTATTATGGAAGCAATTTCTCAGGGTAAAAATTATTGGACTGATACAAGAAAAATCTACGATAACCCTTACATTTATCCGGTAAACCCTGCGGATTTGGTTTTTGATTCTTCGCAAAAAGATAACTGGGATTCTTGTCCTAAAATTTATCGTGTTTACAAAACTCCAGCAGAGATTTTAAGCAACAAATATTATACGTTCTCTAAAGAACAGCGAGAAGAAATTTCTAAAATGGTAAACGATAATAATTCAAGATATACAAATTCAAAACACGATGTAGTAAAAGGTTCTACTATAGAAGTTTTGGAACATTGGGGAGATTTGAAGCTTTCTGACGGAACTCTTTTGAAAAACTGGCATGCCGTAGTTGTCGGAAGAAAATATATGGCAGCTTTCGGTAAAAATGAAGGTATAATTAATCCGTTCTCTTACGGAGCATTTGTGACTGATCCGGAGACAAAACGCGGTATAAGCCCTTTGTATTCAGTACTTTCTCTTGCACATTTTCAGGAAGAATTATTAAATAGAACTTGCAATTTGCAAGCGCTTAATGAAAATCCGCCTCTTCTTGCGCCGGAAGGCTTCTTTGAAGAAGATGAAATTAATCTTTATCCCGGCAAAATTATTGAATATGGTGATAATTTGTCTCCGCAAGCAGCATTCCAACAGCTTACATTCAATTCAGGCGTATTTTTGCAAGATATTTCATTCCTTAATGATTTAATGGCAGAAGTTTCAGGAATTTTCCCTAATATGATTGGCGCTGTTGAAACTTCCTCGTCTAAAACAGCGACCGAAATTAATACAAAAACTCAAGGTCAAATGATACGTCTTGCAATGATAGTTGATACAATCAATCAAGATTTGATTATCCCGAATGTTCAGAAAGTCGCAAAGCTTTGTGCTGATTTTAAATCAGGTGTAGAGACAGTTTTTGTTAATAATGAAAACAAACAGGAAATAATCGAAATCGATGATTTTGTCCGTCAAGGTGACTACAAATATATGTATTCGGATTCATCCATGACAACACAAAAATCTCAACAGGCTGATATAGTTATACAAGCCGTGGAAAAATTTGCCTCATTAATCCCTCTAAATCTTCAGGAAATTTTTGTTTGGTACTTTGAACAAAAAGGTGTTGAAAATCCTGAACGCTTTCTTGGCGGCTTGGGGGTAAATGCTTCCCCTGTCGGCATTGGAAATCCCTTACTTGGCGCTCAGGGTGGGGTAAATGCTTCCCCTGTCGGTATTGGAAATCCCTTACTTGGCGCTCAGGGTGGGGTAAATGTTTCCCCTGTCGGCATTGGAAATCCCTCTCTTGGTGCGGCAGGTGTAAATACATCTCCTGTTGGAATTGGGAATTCCTCACTTGGAGCAGGCGTAGGAGGAAACGCATCCCCTGTTGGTATTGAAAATCCTTCACAAAGTGCAGAGGGTTTGAATAATGGCTCAGGAGGTATAATGCCTAATGATTCAAATGCCGCGAAAGCAGAAATCTTGATGGCTTTGTTGAATAAATTGATAGGGAAAAATGCTCAAGATAATGAAGATGAAAGAATAAAGCGCAATCCCTTTTTGAAAGCTATAAGTGAAAGTAAAAACGGCGGTGATTTGAATAATTTAAATTTTTCGAGAAAATTACAAAAATTACTTGGAAAAATTTTGGGTAAAAAGGATGAATTGATTTAATTCGTAAAAAAACTAAAACTACTATAAGGTAGTGGGATTATATAATCCAGTCCGACTATATAACAAAAGGAATAAATTTCCGGAAAGGGCTTTTATGCAAAATCAAAAGTTATTGAATAAATTTGTTAATGATTTGATGTCCGAATCAAATATTAGAGAGTTGTACGTGGTGTTAAATGATGCTTACGATATTCTTGAGCAAAGAAATAGACGTATGATGGGATTTAATAGCGGATTCTCAAATGGCGGTAATTCTGTCTCAAGTGGTGGTTCCGGCGGTTCTGAATGCGTAGGTTCATATCCTGTAAGCGGTTATACACGTTCAGATGGAACAGAAGTTAGCAGTTATATCCGAACCTGTGGTGCTGCCCATGCAGGACAGAGTGATAGCAATAGCTCAAATAATGCAAATAATGAAAATGATTGGGATTATGTTAATACAGAAGATTTAGACGAATATTTAGATAAAGAATTATTAAATGATTATTATAAATACCGAACTCCTGTATTAGAAGGAAAAGTAGAACAAAACAGGTATATACACCCAGACGCAACGCCTGAGATTTATAACAATGATAAACTAACGGTTGAAGAAAATTTGCAGAAAGTACTTGCAGAAAATCTTCCTACTGATAGGTTTGTTATAGCACAAGATTATTATAAAATATCATTAGATTTAGCTAATAAGCCTGAATCCATTAAAGATAATGAAAGAAATCGTTTTTATAAAGTATCCAATTTGCCTGAAAGTGTAAATAAAGAAATAATCAAGAATAAAATTGCAAAATTATTAAAAGTTGATATAACAGAATTGCCGGATACTGAATTAATTAAAAATATGACAGTTGTTATTCCTAAAAATAATTCTCCAATTGTAAAAAAACTTAAAGAAGCACATGAAACTAAAAGCTTGATAAAAAAATATTCAAATGACTTATTTAATCAAAAAACAAGTATATGCACAAATGTTATTTATCAAGAAGGATTGTTAGATTTATACGGTACACTAAAAAAAGTAGATATAGAAAACTTGCATAGGAATAATGATGGTTCAATTGAATTTATTGTAGTTGATTATTATGATTTTGAATATTTATATTCACATCCAGATGACACAATAAAGACAAAGATTGGAAATTATATAAATAATAATGCATTACATCAACAAATTGCAAGAAAACTAAAACCTTATATAATTTATATTCCAATAAAAATTTCGAGAGAAGAATTCGAGGGTATTTTAAGAGAACCAAGGTAAACTATATATACAGTAAAAAGGAAAGTATAAAATCGATCCAATATCAAAGTTAAAAGGTTGGATAAAAAGTATAATTGTAAGTAGGTTTGTTGTTAAACCAAATAGGAATATAATATTATAAAAACCACTATTTAATACTATATAAGATTTAACAAAGTATTTTTTATATATGCTTAATAATCTGAGTATAAAAATAATGCAAATACTAAGTATTGAACATAATATTAAAATACCACAATATACTATAAAACAAGTTTCAAGGTAATAAGTAGTTAGTTCTACATTATGCACAAATCCAATTTCATCATAAAAAGCTAAAATGTATGCCGAAATTATAAAAAGAGTTGGTGGCAATACAAATATGTGCATAGCGTGGTATTTTTTTAATCCAGCAATCCAATTATAAATAATTTGCAGAAATTTTATCAAAACCAACTCCTTACACAAATGGTTAAAAAATTAATATATATTCTAATTGTAATCTGCTAATAAAAATAGTCAACCCATAAAAAGCAAATATGATTATAGGTATGGTTTACAGTCAAATAATGTTAGTTCT
>CALURK010000022.1 GCA_944323165.1 Candidatus Gastranaerophilales bacterium
TAATCTCTGAGGCATCACCCCAATTATTTTTCCACCTGCTTTTTGCACCGAACCTGCACAGGCATACATAGCACCAAGACGACTTCCGCCATATACAATATTCATTCCTTTCTTACCAAGCAAAAGTCCTAAATCGGAAGCATCTTTATAAAAAGCAGCATCTAATAAATTTGAAGAAGAAGCAAATACGCAAACATTTTTAACCATTAGTCAAAGCTCCCGCCAATTAAATAATAATTTGAACAACATAGACCTGTCCCGTTTTTTGAGCAATCTTGTTTTTGATAATTAATTGACTCATTTTTACCAAAAGGTTCAAATCTATCCGAGTAAATATGATACCCAAATACATCTTTTCCCCATTGATTTGGCCCGGAAGTTCCATTTACGTCATACATGAAAACTCCCCAAATACCTTTTTGAGGTTTATCATAAAATTTATAAGCAAGAACTGAATCCGCTTGTGTTAATTTATAATCACTAAACCTATAAGTATTATTCGGGTAAGTACCATTTAAGAAAGTTATTTTATATGGCTTTACATTACCTTTAATTTCATTAGATAGGACGCTGTCAAAAACTGCTGCTATATCTAGATCCTTTTCAGTTTTTTGAGTATTTATAGAATAAAAGATATTAGAAAAGTCTGTCTGAACATTTCTCCAACGAGAAGTGTTTTTTGCTTGAATAGTATCATCAAGTGACATTGGAGCAACTAATATTGCAACTATTAAAAAAATTACAAGCAAAATAGAAACTTCTACTATTGTAAACCCTCTTTTTTTCATATAAACCTCTTCATTAAACCGAATAACAGCTATCCTCTTGCCATATCTATATGTTTTTTCTCATTAAGTAATGTGTCATAAATCCATTCAGGAACAAAATTCTTACCCAAAATTATTTGACCGTTCATAATATTAGGCGCATGAAAATCTGAGCCGCCAGTTACAATTAAACCCAAATTTTCTGCCATCGAAGAAAAATATTCCACAATTGCAGGTGAGTGTTTTCTATGATAAGCTTCTATTCCCCTTAATCCGCAATTCATTAACTCTTTGATTAACTTTTCTGCAATATCTATATCATAAGGATGAGCAATTACAGGTATTCCACCAGCATCATAGATAACTTCTACAGCATCAAAAGGAGAAACTGTTTTTCTCTCTACATATACAGGGGAAGCTCTATGGATATATTTACTGTATGCTTCCATAACATTACTAGTGCCGCCTGCGTTGGTTATAGCCTTTGCAATGTGCGGACGCCCTATACTACCACCTTCAGCAACCATATTTTTTACATCTTCAAATGCGATTTTTATACCCTCTTTTTTAGCTAAAAGATGTAGAATTTCTTTTGTTTGCTTGACACGGGCGTGCTGCTGGATTTTTAACATATTTTTAAAATCACTTTTCGTGACATCAGGAAAATACCCCAAAATATGAACTTCATAATCTTTGTATAAAGTATTAACTTCAATACCTTGAATAATCTTAAAATCCACATCTTTTGTTTTTAAGTATTCTTTTGCTACATCATAAGAAAGAACATTATCATGATCAGTAAGGGCAATAACTTGTAAACCTGCATCGAGCGCTAAATCTACAATTTTTTCAGGTGAAAAAACCCCATCTGAATAATAAGTGTGTATATGAAAATCACCCTTCATTACTATACCCCCTTACGTAAAGAGCGGTAATATTGAATTAATGGCAGTAATTTATGTTTTACAACCGGCTTCAAGGTTAACCTCACTTTCATTATTACTATTATCTACAATTAAATTAATTCTTTTTATATGTGTCACAATATTGTCAACAATCAATATTTCAACACCATTTATCTGAGCTATTGAAGTTTCAGCAATTTCATATCTTTCAGGAATACTAGTTGACAAACGCTTGAAAGACGTAGCAAACTCCATTCCAATAACGCTTTCTTCAGCGCCACAAAAACCTGCATCAGTTATATATGCCATTCCTTTATAAATTTTTTCATCTGCAGTTTGTACATGAGTGTGAGTTCCAAAGAAAGCCTTGATCAAAGCATTATTATCCTCATTATATTTATTGGCTAAATACTTTGCAAAACAAATTTTCTCAGCTGTAGCTTCAGCATGAAAGTCTATAAAAATACTATCAATATTATCCGCCTTAAGTTCATCTATCTTATTAGTTACAACACTCCAAGGTGAATCAATCGGAGGCATAAAAACACGCCCTAAAGCATTTATTACAGCGTATCGATTGCCATTTACACCAAAAATACGACAGCCATTGCCCTTGGTTCCTTCCGGATAATTTATTGGTCTTACAAGTTTTTCAGCATCATCTATATAGTCAAAAATATCCCGCTTATCCCAAATATGATTACCAGATGTAAAACAATCAATCCCTGAAGAAGACAAATCTTCATAATTTTTCTTGGTAAGTCCAAAACCATGAGAAGCATTTTCTATATTTGCAATTACAAAATCAGGTTTTTCACTCAAAGACTTTATATACGACTTTACGGCATTACGCCCTTGCCGCCCCGTAATGTCGCCAAAAAACAAAATTTTTTCTGTATTACCACTCATAATTTTTATCTACCATAGTATACTAAGGGATAAATAAAATTTATCCCCGTAGTTATTTCGCAATTTCTGTTGTTCTGAACTCTCTAACAACAGTTACTTTTATTTGTCCAGGATAATCCAACTCATCCTCAATTTTTTTAGCAATATCCCTTGCTAGCTTTTGAGAAGCAAGATCATCAAACATTTCTGACTGAACTATTACTCTAACTTCTCTACCAGCTTGTACTGCAAAAGATTGTTTTATACCTTCGTAACTATTAACAATTTCTTCAATTTTTTGAAGTCGTTTAATATAAATTTCTAATGTATCACGTCTAGCCCCCGGACGACCAGCTGAGATTGCATCAGCTAGTTTTACTAATACAGCTTCAACTGTATTTGCCGTAACATCATCATGGTGAGCCTCTATTGCGTGAATAACTTCAGGCTTTTCGCCATATCTTGTTGCAAGTTCAACCCCAAGCTGAATATGAGTACCTTCCTGAGTCTGATCAACAGCTTTTCCTATATCGTGAAGCAAGCCCGCACGTTTTGCTACATATACATTTGCGCCCAGCTCAGCTGCTAGCATACCTGCAATATGTCCAACTTCAAGCGAATGCTTCAGAACATTCTGACCATAACTTGTTCTGTAATAAAGACGACCTAAATTCTTTATAAGTTCTTTATTAAGCCCCATTATACCCATATCAAGAGCGGCATTCTCGCCCTCTTTCATAATTTTCTTTTCTACTTCTTCACGAGATTTTTCAACAGTCTCTTCAATTCTTACAGGGTGAATACGCCCGTCTTGAATAAGTTTTTCCAAAGCTATTTTTGCAATTTCTCGTCTTACAGGATCAAAAGATGACAATACAACAGCTTCAGGAGTATCATCAATGATTAAATCAACTCCGGTAAGAGTTTCTAATGTCCTTATATTACGACCTTCACGACCGATAATACGACCTTTCATCTCATCATTTGGGAGTGATACAACAGAAACCGTTGATTCTACTACTTGTTCCATCATACAACGTTGCATTGTTGTTGTTAAAATTTCTTTAGATTTTTCCAACGCATCTTCTCTTATCTTAGCTTCATTTTCACGTATTAATTGCATTTGTTCCTGAGCTAAATCACTTTTTAACTGTTCAAGAAGCATGCGCTTTGCCTCTTCCGTTGACATTCCTGCAATGCGCTCTAACTCAACGGTTTGTTTTTGAACTATTTCTGCTAAAAAATCCTCTTTTTCTATTAACTGATCCTTTAATTTATCTAATTCTACTTCTTTATCTGTAATTTCTTGTATTTTGTCTTCCAATAAGTCTTCCCTTTTTGAAAGTTTATTCTCTATTGCAGCAAATTCTCTTCTTCTCTCTCTTTCATCTGCATTCAACTGTTCTCTTTCACTGTGCAAAGCTTCTTTTGCTTTTATCATTGCTTCCTTTTGAAAAATAGCTTCCTTTTCCTTTAAATCTTTTTTTGATTGCTCAGTCTGCAATATAAGATTTTTGTACTTTACTCTCTGCACAACAATTATAGCAGACAATATCACTGCAACAACCGCCGCAATCGCTAATAATGCATCCATTTAGCACCTTATCCTTTTCTATTTTTTATATATACACGACATCTGGGTACATATAACCTACCCAGCAATTATCACTTATTCTCAATAATCTTTTCTATCGCATATATTTTCAAAAATTTTATACTACTACTAGTCTAATCATACCATATAAATAAGAATTTGTACACTAATAAAAGGTAACATATTGTTAAATTTGACCTAGAAAAAGACCGACGTTTAAGCCGGTCTTTTTTTTATTATTTTACAACAATATTTACTAATTTTTTCGGAACTACTATCACTTTTACAACATCTTTTCCGACTATTAGATCTTTTATCTTTTCACTCGAAAGAGCAAGCTCCTTTAAAGCATCATTATCTAGCCCCTCGTCAGCTTCAAGTTTGTCTTTTACTTTTCCATTAACTTGAACAACAAGAGTGATTTTGCTAGCTTTTGCCAAATTTTCATCCCATTCACACCATTTCTCTTCATGGATAGAATTTTCATTACCTAAATCATGCCAAATTTCTTCTGACATGTGAACTGTTACAGGTGACATAAGTTTTATTAAAGAAATTACCGCAAAACTGAATACATTTTTATCTTCATCAGTAAAATCTTTCTTTTTACCACACCAATCATATATAGCATTTGTTAGTTCTCTGTATTTTGAAATTACTGTATTAAATTGGAAATCATTTGAAATGTCATTAGTAATACCTTTCATCGCAATGTGAACAGTTCTTACTAAATCATCGTTCTCTCTTGTTAGAGGGAATTTTAGCTCAAAGTTTTTAGTTATAAGGGCCTGGTTTTCGCTCACTAAACGCCATACACGATTTAAAAACTTATAACAGCCTTCAACACCTGCGTCTGACCAGTCAAAATCTCTTGCAGGAGGTGAATCTGAAAGAATAAATAATCTCGCTGTATCAGCTCCGTAATTTTCAAAGATTTCATCTGGATCAACAGTATTGCCCTTTGACTTGGACATTTTTGAGCCATCTTTAAGAACCATACCTTGAGTCAAAAGATTCTTAAACGGCTCATCAAAGCTTAAAAGTCCTAAATCTTTTAAGGCTTTAGTGAAGAATCTTGAATACAATAAGTGCAAAATTGCATGTTCTATACCACCTACATACTGATCTACAGGCAACCACTTATCTACTAATTCTTTAGAGAAAGGCTTTTCAGTATTTTTAGGATCTGAATACCTCATATAATACCAGCTTGAGCATACAAAGGTATCCATTGTATCCATTTCTCGCCTTGCTTTACCGCCGCATATCGGACAAGTAGTTTCGGCAAATGTTTTTGATGTAGTAATAGGAGATTTTCCTACAACTGAAAAATCTACATCAGTCGGAAGCAATACAGGTAGATTTTCTTCTTTTTCAGGAACAATTCCACACTTATCGCAATATATCATCGGAATTGGAGCTCCCCAGTATCTTTGACGGGATATCAACCAGTCCCTTAATCTATATTGAGTTTTAAATTCACCGAAGCCTCCATCTACAGCTTTTTGTGTAATAGCTTTTTTTGCCTCAGTATTCTTCATTCCGTTGAATTCTTCTGAATTTACAAGAACTCCTTCGTCTGTATATGCAGCATCCTTGCAATCCGAAGGATTTTTTGGATCCTGAATAACAACCTTTAGCGGTAAATTATATTTCTTTGCAAAATCATAATCTCTAGTATCGTGCGTAGGAACTGCCATTACAGCGCCGGTTCCGTACTCAACTAAAGCATAATCTGCCGTCCATAGTGGAAATTCTTCGCCATTAAAAGGATTTATGCAGTGCGTACCGAGTGGCACTCCTGTTTTTACCCTCTCTGTAGAAAGTCTTTCTATTTCTGTCATTTTTCTAGCGTTTGCCCTATAAGCCTCTACGGCTTCTTTATTTTCAGGAGTTGTTAATTTCTCTATATCTTTGTATTCAGGAGCTACTACAAGGTAAGTTATTCCATAAACGGTATCAGGTCTTGTTGTGTAGACAGGAACTTCCAAGCCTGGTATTTCTTTTACCTTAAATTTTATAATCGCACCTTGGGATTTTCCTATCCAATTTGCTTGCATTGTTTTTACATTATCACCCCAACCAGGAAGTTTATCTAAATCCTCTAGCAATCTTTCTGCGTAATCTGTTATTTTAAAGAACCACTGTGATAGATACTTCTTTTCTACAACACTGTCACATCTCCAGCATTTACCATCTATAACTTGCTCGTTTGCCAAAACGGTTCCGCAATTGTTGCACCAATTAACTGCAGCCTCCTTCTTATAAGCCAAGCCTTTTTTATAAAGCTGGATAAATAACCATTGAGTCCATTTATAATAATCAGGTTTACAAGTAGTAACTTCTCTTTGCCAATCATAAGAAAGTCCTAACATTTTAAGTTGTTTTGTCATATAAGCAATGTTTTCATCGGTCCATTTAGCAGGATCAGCACCGTGCTTCATTGCAGCATTTTCTGCAGGTAAACCGAAGCTATCCCAACCCATTGGATGAAGTACGTTATAACCTTGCATTTTTTTGAAACGAGCAATCACATCAGTTATTGTGTAATTTCTCACGTGTCCCATATGCAACTTCCCTGATGGGTAAGGAAACATTGATAAAGCATAATACTTAGGTTTATCACTATTATCAGGTGTATGAAAAGCATTATTTGCTTCCCAAATCTTTTGCCATTTCTTCTCTATTTCCTGCGGAAAATATGCCTCTTTCATTTTATCCCTTTTTCCCTCCATACTAATAAGCCTATTCTAGCACAAACATTTATACATCAATATCGTCATCATTTTCTTTATCCGGTAAATCTGGTTCTGCTACTTGCTTTTGCAATTTTTCATTCAATTCTTGCAATGTTATTGATTTATCCATTTGTTTCAAGGCATTCAATACTGCTATCTTATAATCTGCATCATCACGGTTTTTCGGATTATCAACAATCTCCCCGATTTTTTGCCCTAAATACCCCATTACAATTATTGCAGGAATTAAGACAGTCGCTGTTGTAAGAATTGCATGCATATCTATAACACCAACTCTTACAATACTTACAGTGCCTATTATTATCATTGTTAAAACGATAAATAAAAGTCTTATATTTTCTGCATAACCCATTTTATCTATTACTCTTCTTTACCTGATTTATTCAAATTTTCCATATCCTTTTTCATACAGAACTGAACTAATGTCATTTTATCTATATTGCTTAAACAAATAAATTTACCCGATATTGTATATAGCCCATCATTCCCTTTTTCTACACGTATTAATTGATATTTACAATTTATTACCTGCTCATCACTTAATTTTATTGACACATCATAATCTTTATCCATATCAATATTGTCTTCTGTTCTAAGCTTCATACCGCCGGCAGATAAATCCAATGTTCGTACCTTATGTGATATCTCACCTTTTGTTAATACTAAATCCTCTATAAACTTGATACGAGTATACTTACGTCTTTGCAAGAACCTGTGTTTTACAGGATTGGCAATTGTTATAACGTTATTTTCCAAATTTTGTATATAAGATTCAAAATACAGGTAACCATTCTCTGTAAATGAATAAAAATCACATATATGGTTTATCATCAAACCATCTGGTTTGTACTTAAGTTCCATCCTAAACCCCTCTGGTGAAACTTCCAGAACTTTTCCCTTATTAGTTTTCTTAAAATCCTGCGGAACTATAGTTACGATTTGGTTATCTTTTATAAGTTCTCTCATATTTACCCTTTCTATTTTTTACGCTTTTACCATTCCTACAGAACGAACTTTTACATTTGGACTTATTTCATTATAAGACATAATTGCTATTTGAGGATATGTTCTTTCTACAAGTTTCCTAAACAAAAGTCTTATTGGAGAAGAACAAAGTATTACAGGCTGATTTCCAGTCGCAGTAATTGCTTTTTCTAATTCTAAATTCATTTTATCAAACATATTCTTCGTAAAGCTTGGATCCAGAGTTACGCTCTGTCCATCTGGGCTTGCGCCCTTTGCTATTGTATTTTCTACATCCGGAGCTAAAGTGATTACATATAATTCTCCTGTATCTGCAAGATTTTGCTTACATATATTTCTTGATAAAGCCTGTCTTACATGCTCGGTTAAGAAGTTTGGATTCTTATTGATTTTTGCCTGCAAACTTATTGTTTCTAATATTGTTTTCAGATCTCTAACTGCTACCCCTTCTTTTAATAGGTTTTGCATTACTATTTGAACATCACCTACAGTAATATCCTTCATCATATCATTTACATAATCTTCTGAAACTTCTTTCTTCAAATTATCAATTAGCTGTTGTACATCATATCTTGAAAGAATTTCTGAAGCACATTTCTTAATTACTTCAGTAATATGCGTTGATATAACCGCAGACGCTGATACAACAGTATAACCTGACATTTCTGCCATATCTTTATCCTTTGCTTCTATCCACAAAGCAGGTAAGCCAAACGCAGGTTCTATTGCGTGTATACCATTTATTGCCAAATTACCAACCGGATCTCCGGCACACATTGCTAAATATCTTTCCGGATAAACCTCTCCTGATTCTAATGCAACACCTTTTAATTTAATTTGATAAGAATTTGGTGATAACTGCAAATTATCCCTTACACGTATTGAAGGTAATACTATTCCTAAATCTAATGCAGTTTGGCGCCTTATTTGTGCAATACGCTCTAATAAATCGCCACCCATTTCTACATTTAAAAGCTGAACAAGTCTATACCCAACTTCTATTTCTATGGTATCTACATTCAAAAGTTCCATAACACTTTCTCTTGTAGCCTTTGCTCTCTTTTCTTTTTTACCCAGCTTTTCTTGCTGTTCCTGTTCAATCTTCTGGGCTTCTTGAGATTGCTTTAATTCCTTTTTCGATTTCATTTTGAAATACGCAAAAGCACCTGCTATAGCTGAAATTGTCAAAAATGGAATTGTTGGCATGCCGGGAACTATACCCATAAAGCCCAATAGACCAGATACAACACCCAAAACTCTCGGATCTGAAAACATCTCATTTTTGATATCTTCAGAAAGTGATTCATCTTTTCCGGTAGCTCTTGATACAATCAAACCGGTTGCGGTAGAAATAAGAAGTGCCGGTACTTGAGATACTAAGCCATCACCGACAGTTAGTATTGTATAAGTTGATAATGCCGATTGTATATCCATATGCATTTGGATTACACCAATTATCAAGCCACCTACTATGTTTATTACGGTAATAACAATACCTGCTGTAGCATCACCTTTTACGAACTTAGAAGCACCATCCATTGTTCCATAAAAATCAGTTTCTCTTTCTAATTTTTTTCGTCTTTCCTTTGCCTGTTCTTCATTTATAAGACCAGAATTCAAATCAGCATCAATGCTCAGTTGTTTACCAGGCATTTTATCTAATGTAAACCTTGCAGATACTTCAGCAACACGGGTAGCACCACCCGTTATTACCATAAAATTGATTAAAACCAAAATACAAAAGATTACAGCACCTACTACATAGTTGCCGCCTACGACAAACTCTCCAAATGAGTTTATTACGTTTCCCGCCTCTCCATATAAAAGAATTAAACGTGTAGAGCTGACGTTCAAGCCCAATCTAAACAACGTTGCAATAAGTAATACGGTTGGAAAGGATGAATAATCTAATGGTTCTTGTGTATACAAACACACTAAAAGTATTACTACTGCAAGGGAAATGTTTAATGTTAATAATAAATCTAATAGTTGTGCAGGCAGAGGAATTACCATCATGCAAACAATTACGACCAAGCCTATCGCAAGGACGATATCATTGTTACTTAAAAGTTTTGATATTTTTCCAAGTTCCATTATATATTAGCCTGCTTAACAGGTATTCCTCTCCAACTATCATTCTAACATTATTTATACAATTAATACAATATCGTTAAAATTTCTTAAAACTATCATTCCAAATTATTTTTCTGTCTATATACGTAAGCAAGAATTTCTGCAACAGCTACATACAAATCAGACGGTATCATACCATCTATTGGTACAGTATTATACAAAGCTCTTGCAACGGGTCTGTTTTCTACAATCGGAACGTTATTTTCTTTTGCAATCTCTCTTATCTGAAATGCCAAATAATCAACACCTTTTGCCACTACCATTGGAGCCGGAGCTTTGGTTTTATCATATTTTATTGCAACTGCATAATGTGTCGGGTTGGTAACTACTACATCTGCATTTGGTACAGACGACATCATTCGCTGACGAGCCATTTGCATCTGAATAGATTTTATACGAGCCTTTATCTTTGGATCCCCTTCTGTATCCTTATGTTCATCTTTAACTTCTTGTTTTGTCATCTTTATTGATTTTTCATACTCATAATTTTGGTATTTCTTGTCCAAATACCCTAATACGAGCATTGCTAAGCACATATTAATAATCATATTAATTAGTATTGAAAGAAGAATATTAAGCGCTACAGGAATTTCTAAACCGACAAGACCTAACAAATCTCCTTTCCTGCTATTTATTGCAGAATAACCACAAGCACCTACTACCACTATCTTAAGAATTGATTTTGCAAATTCTACCATTGAACGAGGCTCGAATGGATTAAACATCCTTTTCGCATTCTCAAGCATCCTTCTTGGAGAGAGATTCTCTAAATTGAATTTAGCTTTTTCCAATGCAAAAACATGACCGACATCGAGTCTTATGATGAAAATCGTTGCAATTACCAATAGTACAAAAAAAGGTAGGACAATTATAGCTAAATACTTAAAATATGGCAGCAAAAGCCCCATAATATTGGAAACATCCATATCTACGTAATCCAGATGCGAAAAAGTCTCTCGCATCATTCCAATGATGTTATTGTACATGCTTCCGGCAAATACTCCTAAAAGCGCAATTCCTGCTACCATAACAAGAGCAGCATCCATATCTCTACTTTTAGAGACATTTCCCCTCTCTCGCTCCTTCGTTCGCCGTCGGGAGGTCGCTTCTTCTGTTTTTTCTGCTGCATCATTTCCCATAGACTTTATTATATCATTGAAGTTTTGTTTTTCATAATATTTACTTACTTGAGCTTTTAACTAATAATACTTTATATGTCTATGTGGATAAAATCATTAAATAAAATTAAGCCTGAGTGTATTTTTCTAATTATCGGGCTCTTTTGGGGACTCGTATTCTTAATTACAACACCTATTTTTCGAGTTCCAGATGAGGCTATGCACCTGCTTAGAACCTGTGAAGTAGCTAATTTTGTTATACACAACGATAAACATGGTGATTTCTCTAAGGATTTTCTACCAAATAGAAAAATCATTGTGAAAAATAATTGCTCTAATTTTCAATATTTTAGAAAATTCAATCACTACACAAATCTTTTTGAATTTAAAAATCTTAATTATACCCACAATAACAGTGGATATCCTTGTTTAATTTACATTCCCTCTGCTATTGGTCTTAAGTTATCATCTCTCGTAACGACAAATCCTTTTATACAATTCTACTCTGGCAGATTTTTCAACCTATTGTTTTGGATTTTACTTACATTTACGTCTATTAAACTAACACCAATCTTTAAATGGAGTTTTCTTGTTTGTGCGCTTTTTCCAATGACAATATATGAAGGCATGTCTTTATCAGCTGATTCTATAAACTTTGGTTTTGCTTTCTTATACATTGCATTTATTTTCAAACTTGCGTATGGCAACAAGAAAATAATTTCAGACATTGAATCAATTACACTTATAATACTTTCTCTTCTTACAGTTTTAACAAAAGGGTTATTCATCCTAACCCTTCTAACATTTTTAATTCCTGCTGATAAATTTAAATACAAATATCAAAACTTAATCACAATATTACTAACATTTACGTTTCAATATTTTTTTAGCACGAACTCTTTCATACTGACAGCAAACAGTGTGGACATTTCTGAAAGAAAAGAATTGTTACTCAATTCTCCATTTTACGTAATTAAGCTAATATTTTTTACAATATTACATAAAACAACTTTTTACATACAATCGAGTATTTTCCGCCTTGGCTGGTTAGATATTGAACCGAATCCGATTGCAGTTATAAGCTTATTTTTGTGTTTTCTAATATCTGTAACAATGGAAAATTTTAAACTCAAATTATTCAATAAACTTATTGCATTCTTGGTTTCATTTATATTCATCCTACTTACAATCATGCTGTATTTTTTAACTTTTACACCACTTGAATCTAACATAATAATAGGAATTCAGGGGCGTTATTTTATACCATTATATCCTATATTTACAATTATTCTTGCGAACAATTTAAATTTTAGGAGCAAAACAAAGTGTGTTATTAAACTTGCTATATTATTTACAATAATAATTAATTTATCTTATGCGCTTTACTTAATATTAAATTCTTAAAAAATCAAAGAAATATGCTCCATAAATTTTTCAATTAAAACTGTTATGTATTCTGCCATAGGACGCATAAATATCAACGATAACAATAAACCTAAATAAATCTTTAATGGTAATGAAACCATGAATATATTCATCTGTGGCATCATCTTTGAGGTAAAGCCTAATAGCACGTCAGTTATAAACAGTACTCCAAAAATCGGAAGTGCAATACCTAAACCAATATTAAACATTTGACCTGTAATTGTAATAATCTGTCCGACAAGCTCAGGAGAAAAGGCAAACGTGTACCCAATCGGCAAAGTCTTAAAACTATTATATATTGCGGAAAATAGCCATCTATGAGCGCCTATTGCCAGAAACAGCATACTAGCTAAGAAAGTATATGCTTGGGTTATTACAGGGGACTGCCCACCAGAAGTAGGGTTCAATGCCTGGTCAGCAGAAAGCCCCATTTGAATAGCAAACATATTTACACCAAGCTCTACACCTACAAATAAGATATTGGCACAATACCCTATTGCAAAACCTATAAAAAATTCTTTTATTAAAATTATAGTCAAAGCCGGAACGGAATTCGGTACAACAAAAGTCGTATTATACTGCACTATTGGGAATAATATGAATGCTATTAAAGCAGCCAGCCATACTTTTACCTGCATCGGAATCGGGTAGGTAGAAAAAATTGGAGCAGACATAAAGAGCCCCGATAATCTTGTTATGATGGCCATAAAAAGCAATATATTTGATACTGAAAATAAAACATCTAAATTAAACATTAAATTTTATCACAACCCACCAATTAATTGCGGAATCATATCCATAAATTCATTTACTGTTGTTATAAATATGCTTATAATCCAAGGCATTAAGAATATAAGTAACAATACACAACCGACAATTTTAGGAACAAAAGTCAATGTAGACTCCTGAATTTGAGTAACTGTCTGGAATATACTGACCAATAACCCCAACACAACACCAACAAGCAAAATTGGTACGGATATTTCTAAAGTTAATATGAACATCTTTTGTAAAAGAGTAATTACAACATCCTGATTCATTTATCAAACCTCATCTAACAAAACTTTCTACTAATGACTTAACAACCAAATACCAGCCATCAACCATAACGAACATTATTAACTTAAAAGGCAGAGCAATCATGGTCGGTGGCAAAAACATCATACCCATTGATACCAACACTGATGATACTACAATGTCAATAACCAAAAATGGCAAATATACAACAAACCCTATTGTAAAAGCAGTTTTCAACTCGCTCAATATAAATGCAGGGAGCAACACATAAGTAGGTACATCATCTTTATTCTTAGGTTTTTCTACCTTTGCCATTCTAACAAATAATGCAAGCTCCTTTTCATGTGTTTGCTTAAACATAAAATTTCTTACGGGCACAATGCCTCTATCCAGAGCAACTTGCTGTGTTATTTGGTTTTTCATGTATGGCTGTAACGCATTTTGGTTAATTTCGTTAAACGTAGGTGCCATAATAAAGAATGTCAATATTAGTGCAAGACTTGTAATAACCTGATTAGGAGGTAAATTACCTGCTCCTAAAGCTTGACGTGTCAGAGATAGAACAACCACCAAACGTATAAACGAGGTTGTCATTATCAATATACTTGGGGCTAAAGTTAATATCGTCAACCAAATTAGAATTTGTAACCCATTTGTGAAATCTTGCGGAGTATTTGCTGTTTGCATACCTATATTTATATTTGGAAATGTCATTGCTGCATCTGCAGTCGGCAAAAGCAACAAAAATAATCCACCTAAAAGCACTCCCCAACGCTTTAAATTTAAAAAACTCATTAATTTTTCCTTAAAATCGACTATTACTCCACACTATACTAGCAAATAACTTTTAGTCATGGCAAATCATTAAGTTTTATTTCACCTATATCCTTATTAACAACCTCCGGAATAGTAATTAACATTATTTTATCTATAGCTTTTAGTCTGTACTTTTCAAAGTCTTTTTTTACACTTTCTAAATTTTTAATATCATCAATACTGTATTTTTTCGCATATTGCATTGATACACTTCCACAGTATGGTGATTTTATATATTTAAAAACATTAAACTCTAGTTTTAATGGAGCGTTTTCAGTCTTGCTATCAATGAGTATAAAATCTAAAACCCCAACATTATCTTTTTCATCTATTAACAAAGAACTTGGACAATTGTACTCCTCCAAGTACTCTCTAAAGGTATGCGCTAAATCAATCGGAGAATAAACGTTAGGGAAATGCTGGACTGCAATCATTTCTGTCCACGAATCAAAATCTTCATTTTGCTTGAAATACTGATTATAGTATCCGTTGTGTTCTTTACTCTTTTCACTGTATTTTAAGTAATATTTATTTCCATTATAAGAAACGCTATTAAGATTATCTTTAGCTGAAGTTAAATTTATAGAAAAAATTAAACAAAACAAAAACACCAATAATCTATTCATAAAATTCTCCAATACAAAGAGAATATCATAAATAAAGCAATAACAACAATTAACTTACAAAAGCTCTAGCAAGTAATTCCGCAGGCTCGGCAATTGCTGTAGTATATATAACAAAATCATTATCAGGTGCAAAGTATTTGCGCATAGCACTTCTGTTTGTCACTTTTTCGTAACAAACAAACGAATCAACATTGTCCTTTAAGTATCCTGCAAAAATCCTTTGCTTATGGGACAAATTATAGTCCTTTAAGTTCTTGACGATATACATATACACCTATAACTATATTATATAACATTTGTATATTAATTGCACAAATTGTAATATTTATTTACAAAAAGGCAATTTTTAAAAGCTTAAATACTTTATATATACATAAGAGATATTTAAGAGAGAAAAATAAAGCCAAAAAGCAAAGCTTTGATATGGCTTAGTTTTCAATCCTAAAAATGCAAAACAGAGTATTAGATTATATAGGAGTATTTAATTATGGCAATTGGCGCAAGAGATTTCATTGACAAGTTATTAGTAGAAAAGTATGCACAAGAAAAAGTAGATAATCACGATGAAGGAGCTTTGGTATCAAAGGTTTCTGCCGATGATATGATGAGTGCAATGAATTGTTCCGCAAACAATTTTAGGACTATGTTGGCTTTGAATAATCGTTTAACTATGGTTTGCTATGGAGTCGTTGCTAAATCAGCTAAATACGTTTGCACGGAAGAAGCTGCTTAAAGATTTTTAAGAATTAAGTATAAACAGCCATATCTGTTGTAAAATATAGATATGGCTGTTTACTTTTTTTATGGGGATGAAGATTTTAACATTGATTTAGAACTAAAAAAAATGAGTTCTAAATTGAACCCTGATTTTAAATCAATGAGTTTGCAAACACTTGATGGTCCTGATTTCAATACACTTATAAATGCACTCAGGTCTACACCTATGATGTTTGGGGAAATGCTTATCATCATTAATTCAGAAGAATATTTTCTAACCAATAAAAACTTTTTTGATGAAAAAGAATTAGAGGAAATTGAAGAAGCTTTAAACAACACGCCAGATAGCTTGAATGTGGTTTTTGTTCTAAAATTACCAAGAAATGAAAAGAAATCACCGGATTCTAGAAGAAAATTATACAAGATATTATCAAAATTTAATGTAAAAAAATTCCCGGTTATTGAAACGTATAAAACTTCAGAAATAGAGTCATGGATAAAAAATCAGGCTAAACAAAAAAGTATTAAACTTGAACAAGATGCTATAAATTTATTAATTGATAGTATTGGTAATAATCTTAGAGAGTTTGATATTGAACTTGATAAATTAAAGTTATTGGCATATCCAGAAACTACTATCAATAAAAGCATGGTTGAAGAAGTATGTAATTCAAATGAAGATTTGTTTGCTTTTAGCGAAATGCTTATGAAGGGAGAGCGTGATAAGGCACTTTTGGAATACAAAAAACTTATAGAAAAAAAGCACCCTTTAGAGATTTTATCTGCCATACAAACAATGCTAAGGAAATGGATAATTATAAAAACAAATCAAAGACTTCCAATGGAAGAATTAACAAGGCTTACAGGCATGAGAGAATACGGAATCAAACAGACTCTTCAAAAATTAAAAAATACAAAAATTAGTAATATTGTTCAGCTAAAAGAGAATCTATTTGAAGCGGAATATAAGATAAAATCAGCAGAATGCTTGGATATAGAATCGGAGGTAGAGTGTGCTATTATCAGATAAATATCCATTTTTAACAAATTACTTCACAAAAGCTATAGAAGAAAAAAATAGAGCACTACCGCAAAGTATACTGTTTTACGGTAATGACTTCAGTTCACAATACACATTAGCAAACGAGATTGCCCGATTATTAAACTGCAAATTTGACAGATCTGACGACTGCAACTGCTTAAACTGCAAATGGATACGAGAAAATACCCATCCTGCCGTTCTTACAATCTCCAGAGTTGACAATAAGCCGGAAGATGACGAATCAAAGACTGTTATTTCTATTAAACAGTCACAAATGATAAAAGAAATGCTACTTTCAGAATCAGAATTTCATAGAGTATTTATATTTTGTGATAGGGATGAAAATGGCAATATTTCAGGTTTAAACCAATATAATTTTCAGGCAGAAACTGCTAATTCACTATTGAAAATAATCGAAGAACCACAACCTGGAGTTACATTTATATTTTTAACCAGATATATTGAAGACCTGCTTTCTACAATAATTTCACGTTCTCAATGTTTTTTCGTACCATCCTTCAAAAAAATCAGTAGAGATTATAGCTGTATTGAAGGAATTTTCACTAATTATTATGATTTTGAAAGACAAGAAATCTTCAACATTTCTCAAAAACTCAATGATTTAACAAAAGAACATAATATTATGGAAATACTGGATGGAATTCAAAATTATATCTTAGAACTGTTGAAAAACAATCCTTCAAACATAAACCTTATCAAACATATAAAGCTTGTTGAAGAGGCTAAAATTCAGGCAAAACTGGGAATGCGTCCAATTAACATTTTCGACAACCTTTGCCTAAAGATTATTAGCTAGTTTACACTTCGGTTGTTGGAACAATAGTCCCCAATAAATAAGAATATACGTGCAGACTATATAAATAAACAACGTAAACAATAAATATAAAACCTGTTTCAATTAGACAAGACTCTAGACTTATTAATTGAGGATTTGTGAATACAGAAGAAATATACATTATCTTCGCTAAGAGAAATAATATAAAGTAATTAAAAAGATAAAATAAGATAAAAATAAAAGTATTTTTAAAATAGCTACTAGGATAAGATTCTAAAAGCTGTATAGCTCTTCTAAATTTCCAAACCGCTACAACAGAGTTTTCTTTAGCATAAAGCCAAAGCATAGCAGGAATTAAAGCAAAGAAAACAAAGTAAATTATATTATAAGACAAAGCAAAAATATGATGATATATTTCTATATTACTAAAAGGTAAAAAGAAAACTTTAGTATACATAGATGAAAGCACCAAGAGCAGGAAAGGCAACATCATGAGAATAGACGCAACACATCCCGCAAAGCCACGCCATATAAAATTTAAGGGTTTAAAATCAGGTAGCTCAATTTTGAAAAGATACTTTATTTTTTCGCCAGAATAAACATTACTCGCACTTATATCAACTTCTCTAGCAATAACATTTGAAGTCAGCTGCCAAAAATAGCCTTGTATAAAAAATATCAGTAAAACAGGTAAAAAGACTATAAAAAAAGAGAAATAAATAGAAAAATCTATAGGAAGTAAAGAAGAGATATAGCAAGTCAAAAAAGCAATTGATAAAACCAGCAATGCCGAAAACAGCAGTTGGAAATATCTCTGCTTAAAATTTTTGGCCTTAAACATCCAAACAAAAGGTTCCAACACTCATATAATCCTTATCTTGATAGCGAAATACTTGTAACACCTACATTTCTGGCACTATCCATAAGCTTTACGACAGCACCATGTTCAGCATTATCGTCAACTTGTATCAAAAGTCCGTCAGGGAAATCCTTTGCATTTTTAGAAACGACTTGTTCCAAATCTGAAGCTGGTATTTCAGAATCATTAAAGAAATATTTATTATCAGCAGTTACAGTGAAATTCATTATTTTAGAATCTTTAACAATTTGTTCTTCATTAACAATTTCTGGCACAGCAAGATTTAAGCCTTGTTGATCTAAAAGAGGTGCAATTACCATCATAATAATCAATAAAACAAGAAATATGTCGGTCAAAGGTGTGATATTAATTTCATTAAAACTGTCACGCATTATTCACTCCAATTTTCATATTGGTTATCTTGTCCAACAGAACTAACAGCTTGAGGCACACTTTCTTGAGCCTGCTCAAGCTTCTTTTGCTCTTTTTTATTTAAAGGCTCACCTGCAACAATGAGCTTTTTGTAATTAGCGTCCTGAGCCGCATCCATTATATCCATAATAATAGAACTCTTTGCCTTTTCATCAGCTTTTACAACAACTTCAGCTTTATCATTATCCCCCTTTAATGCAGCTAAATCTGTTGATAACGTAGAAAGAGAAGAACGTTTATCTCCAACATAGACAGTACCGTCTTTTGTTACAGACACAGTAACTTTACCTTGCTCAATTGATGTTCCGCTATTAACTTCAGGAACAGTAATGGCATTATCAACAGATTGAAAAGTCGGTGCTACAACCATCATTATGATTAATAAAACCAAAAATATATCAGTAAGCGGTGTAATATTTATCTCAGTAAATAAAGCTTTTTTACCTGTTTTAATGCCCATAACTATATAACCTCAAATAAACTAACCTAAAGCAACACTACCAGATTGAGATTTCAAGCTTGTTTCATCTTCCGAATCAACAAAACTTAAGAATAACAATTTAATAAGTTGAAAATCATCTTCAAACCTTCTAACAGTAGATTGGAAAGTGTTGTAGCAAACGACCGCTACAATAGCAACGCCTAAACCAAAAGCTGTAGCAATCAAGGCAGAACCGATACCCATAGCAACTGCAGCAGATTGATTTCCTTGAGAAGCAAGGTCTTGGAATGTATACAAAATTCTAACAACAGTACCAAACAAACCTAAGAAAGGAGCAACACCGCCAATTGTACCAAGAATGGTAAGTCTGTGTTCTAATTTTCTTGTTGCTAGGGCCGATGCAATATCAAAAGATCTTGAAAAGCCCTTTTTCTGTTCAGAAAATATTCTAACGCCTTCTTCTGTAACTTCACCAATAATACCGCCACATTGAACTGCTAAATTTTGCGCCCCCATAAGGTTATTCTTAGCAAGTTCTTTTTGTAACTTTGGAATAAACTCGATTACATTTCTTTTATTAGCGTTATAAAAAGCTGCTCTATCAATAGCCACAGCCACTGTTAGAATTGAACAAATAAGAATTGGCAATAATACCGGCCAGTCTAGTTGAATTGAATGTAATAATAATTCCATAATTTTATCCTCTTTTCTCTATTATTTGCACTTAATTTATTCTCGGGTCTGCAATTTTAATAAAAGCAACTACATTTCCCCCTAATATCTTGACGCATTGAATACGTTATAATCGAATGTAAACTGTATATCAATACTTTGTCCTTTAAAAGCTGCAGGAAGCGGTCTGAAAGGCGCTGTTAACTCTACTGCTTTCAAAGCTGCCTGGTCAGCAGACGGCATACCTGAAGACTTTTGTACTCTGCAAGAAAGTAATCTACCATCCTTTGCTATTTTAAATAATAGCACAACACGTTTACTTTCATTACCCTTTGGAGGATCCCAATTTAGCTTAATTCTCCTTTGTAATTCTCTCATATAAGGTCCAAAATCTGGTTCTCTAAGAGCATCAATACCAGGAGCCCCTCCTCCGCCACCAGGATTACCAAGATTACCGGATCCACCCGAACCTCTTGATAATTGGCTACCACTACCACCGGCTGAAGGTGACAGAGATGGTCTTGGAGCATATGCACTTCCTCGAGCACCTCCAGAAGAGCTGCTTCCTGATTTTGCACCAGTTGGAGCAGAAGTTCCACCGATAGGACCTGTTGATAAAGTTTTTCCAACAGGAGCGCCTTTTGGAGCAGGTACGGTAAATTTTGAGCTAGGCTTTGCAACAGGAGCAGGAGCAGGAGCCGAAACAGGTCTTGCCGAAGGTCTTGCTGTTGGCGGTGCCGGTTTAGCAGGAGATGGCTTTGGCTGTACAGACTGCTTATTTGATGGCTTTGCCTTTGTAGCATTTTGAGATTTCTTCACAATTTGTTGCTGCTGAGCTTGTTTTTTTAACTGTTTCTGCTGTTTTTTAATCATTTGATTTGCCATTCTAGAAGCAGCAGAAGGTTTCGAAGCCTTCTTCGGAGCCGGTGATGGCATTGAAACTTTTCGTTTTGGATCATTTATACCACCACTTCTTGAATTCATATCAGAACGGTTCTTTGTATTTGGATCTCTCGGCTGGGCTTCTTTATCTACTAAAACAAACTCTATGTCCTTTTTCAATTGCGCTTGAGGCTTTTTAAACAAACTCAAATTAATTCCCATTAAAGCCAGAGCAACTGTAATTATCCATATTAACAATACTACAGCAGGATGCATTGCAGAAGAGATAGCCAAAGATTTTTTTATAGATATAACCTCTGGTTTACTTGTAACAATTGTCGGCAAGGTGTAATCTTCTAAATTTTTATCCTCGTCCTCATCCTGTATAAAACTATTTCTACTAATTAATGACACTTTCCTTATCTCTCTTTTATTACTCTTTCAGAATAATAAATACTATCGTAAATTAAATTAATCTACTTACTAATTTTCATAACTATACCCAGATGTTGAAACAGTAATCGGCTGGGTTAGCATCAAATCTATACAAGAATTAGCTGGAATTTCGACATCATTACCTTTATCCCATACCGACTTGACTAACCCGCCACCGGCACCAACAGCAGTACCAAGAGCGGCACCTCTTCCGACATTCCCTCCGGCAAGGGCTCCGAACACCAACCCTGATAACGCACCAGCTGCACTTCCTGCGGCTAAATCCTTTGCATAATCTTTGGTTACATCCAATTTGGTTCCTCCGATTAGAACCCCTGTATTATCATCTGTTTTAATAACAGCTGAAATAGGGATTTGAGTACCATAAGGAGTAAATATTTGAGTAAATCTTATACTCAATTTACCATTCATGCTCCCGCGTTTAGCTTTAGAAGCTTCTATTACAGTACCAGAAATTGTGCTCCCTACAGGTGCTATTAACTTATTATTATAATAAAAATCCGAATTCAAAGCCATTGTTACGGCTTGTCCTACACTTGCAGAAGCCGACGATATCGGGGTTGTGAGCATTGCAGGCATTGAAGTTCCAGCTGGCACCATGATAACATTTCCATGTAATGGCTGGCTTGAACTATACTGCATTGGTTGTTGAACATAATTACTATTATAAACTGGTTGAGGTTGCATTTGCTCAAACGAATAATTTGCTGCAGCATAAGCTAAATTTATTGAACTTAGTGATAATATCATAACTGTTGCAAGAATTTTATTCTTCATCGTTTACCCTCCCCCTTATTACATTTTATTATCAATGAATGATTTGTCAATTTATTATTGTATGCGTTAGATGAATAGGAGCAACCAATACAACAATTAAATCTGCACCGGAAGCTATAGTGACATGCTCTCCCATTTTTCTTGTTGCACCCGGAACACATTGCAAAGTTCCCATCGCTCTAAACATAGCCCACCTTTGATAATGCGGGACTCTTATATATTTTTCAGGTGGAGTCAATCCTCCGCCAATAATATTATTATTACTTGTATAAATATACGCTTTTATTGGAATTTCAAATCCGTCTGGTAGATACATTTTATTCACAAAAACACGCATTGCAGCATTTGTACCGACTATTGGCTCATTTTTCTTATCAATATACCCAACTAATTTTGTACCCTGCGGAATAACATTCTTATTATAAAGATATATATCTGTTGTAGATTCAAAAGAAACTTTATCTCCCTCTTCACAATAAGCAGTTGAAAATTCCTGTAATGAAATAACAGGAATATGAGTTCCTATAGGTACATCAATTTCATCATACCCTCGTAAATTTAGTTCGGATGCTGAAGCAATTCCTACGAATAATAACAATATTGTAATAAAGTATTTCATCTATTACATTATATAATGTATGCAAGATAAATGTAAACTTATTAAATATTACATCTTATCCTTTATCAAAATCCTTTAGATATTCCTTTATAAGATTTATAGGCGTAGCAAAACCTATTCCTATATTGGAAATATTGTTATCAGGATTATAAATTGCTTGATTTATACCAATAATTTCCCCTTTAGTATTCAAAAGAGGCCCACCTGAGGAACCGGGATTAATTGCGGCATCAGTCTGAATTCGGTTCTTCGTATAATCTATTCTTGAAATTATTCCTTGAGTTAAAGTTCCGCTAAATCCGAAAGGATTACCTATTGCCAAAACCTTTTCACCAACCTTAATCTTTTCCGAATTTCCGAGTTTTACTGTCTTGAAATCTTTTTTAGCATCGATTTTAAGAAGAGCAATATCTTTATTTTCACCTAAACGTTTTAAGACTTTAGCATCATAGTTTTGCCCGTTATTTGTCGTAACAACAACAGCATTTCCGACATCTATAACGTGAGCACTGGTCAATATAACTCCACTTTTATCAATAATACATCCTGTCCCGCAAGATAAACCATCGGAAAGCTGAGAATCTACTGTTACTATTGCCGGATTAATCTCTTCATATATAGAAACAGCACTTTTTTCAACTTTGCCAAATGAAAAACCAGGTAATGTCAATAGCAGAAACATAGATGTTAAAACAAATTTTTTAAACATATAAAATTACTCCTGACTTCAACTAAATCATTACAAAGAACAAGAGTAATGACAATTACCGTTAAAAAAGCTTATAGTATATATATTGCAAGGTTTCAAATTTTAATGTATAATGAACAAGATGTTTTTATCACAATCGACACAGAAGGAGAAAATTTATGTCAAGAATTGAAAGTTTTAAAAGAGCTTTAGAAGAAAAAAGAGCAGTTAAAATTATCGCAGGTATCGATAATTTTGATATTGAAAACATAAAAAAAGTTGTTGCGGCAGCATCAAATTCAGGTGCTAGTGCAATTGATATTTGCGCAGATTCAGATATCGTTTCAATGGTAAGACACATGACTGATTTACCATTATTTGTTTCATCAGTAAAACCTCAAGAATTAGCTCACGCCGTTATCCTAGGTGCAGATGCTGTAGAACTTGGTAATTTCGATGCTTTATACAAGAAAGGACAATCTTTCACAGCAGCACAAGTTCTTAAACTTGCTGAAGAGACAAAAGAACTCATCGGAAATGACGTATTTTTCTGCGTTACTATCCCTGGAGAAATAGAAATTGCTGAACAAATAGAGCTTGCAAGAAAATTAGAAGATTTAGGCGTGGATTTAATTCAAACTGAAGGACATTTTTCTAATGAATCACCTTCTAATGGTGTAAGAGGCCTTATCGAAAGAGCTGAACTAACTATATCTAACACTATTGAACTTTCTAGAAATATTGAACTTCCGATAATGACAGCTACAGGTATTAACCCTACAACAGCTTCTCTTGCATTTGCAGCTGGCGCTTCTGCTATTGGATGCGGTTCTTGCATTAACAAATTAGATTCTGAAATCGCTATGTTAGCAGTTTCTAGAAGCCTGGTTGAAATTGCTGAACGCAACGCTCAATACACTGTAGAATTAGTTTAATCACAGATATTAAAAGTGTAGAAAACTCCCTAAATAGGGAGTTTTTTTATTAAGAAATGTAACATTTTTTTTAAATTATTAAAGTTTTAGCCAAAATATGCCGTAAACCATGGAAAGGGACTAATTTAAGGACTTAAGCATTATGGGAA
>CALURK010000023.1 GCA_944323165.1 Candidatus Gastranaerophilales bacterium
GCAAGCTTAGGACAAGGACTTGTTTTAGGATTTACAAACTTGTGCAACAACGTTCCTCTAAAAAATGAGAACGGATGCTGGGCAATTTTGTAATCATAGGAAGGGGTGAATGGTTTGTCCGTTAGCTTTGATTTTATTTGAGAATATGCAGATTTCATATCTCTCCAATCCTCAGGAGCATTAAGAACTGCAAGAGCAACAAGACCACTTGCTGGAACAAAGTCTGAGTTCTCAAATTTATTTG
This sequence comes from Candidatus Gastranaerophilales bacterium, assembly GCA_944323165.1. GTDB lineage: Bacteria > Cyanobacteriota > Vampirovibrionia > Gastranaerophilales > Gastranaerophilaceae > CAG-196. The sequence goes on from CALURK010000023.1 coordinate 245, forward strand.
GGACTCTCTCTATTCGTCTAAAAGTTGGTATTATATCAAATATTGAAGGTGGCTTGTTTTCTTTATCAACAATATTATTTACCCCATCTTTTACCCCCTCATAATCTTGTTGGATTTGAGGAAGCTTATCTGCTTGGTATTGATACATTATTGGATTAACTGCGCACATTAATACTACCTTCTATATATACAAAGTATTTTGTGCATAAAAAATTGCCAACTTACGAAAAATTTGATTAATTTTCATTAATCAAATCTCCCCTACTCGAAATGTAAAAAGAGAATTTACTCGATAAATGAATGTAAAATCTACAAATATTCTTTAAATAAAATTCTCTTTTTATACTTATATAGCGAAAAAACGCCCTAGCTGGGCGCTTTTTTAAATTTTAATCTTCACTTATTCTCTTTTTGTAGACTTAAATACAGAGGGGATGGGATTGTCTTGACCTGTTCGCGTTAAACGTGTCTACGGATTTTGCTTCAAAAAATTTCGTTTTTTTCGCAAAATCCTTCGCACTCTGCTCACAGGTCGCTCGAACCATAAAGTGGGTTCTCACCCTCATCCCCTAAAGATACAAAAGCGGGTAAGGCTTTCGCACACCCGCTTTTCAGAGGGGATGGGATTCGAACCCACGGTAGAACTGCTCCTACACAACCTTTCCAAGATTGCACCTTAAACCGCTCGGACACCCCTCTTTAGGTTTTCTTTTTTTATTCTACTAGAATATTTTTTCTATGTAAATACTTTTTATTTTTTAGCCACAAGCCCGAGTTACAATCTGTTAGCAATGTGATAAATTCTTTCTTATATGAATACTTTGATAAAATTCTTTTTATTTATATTGATTTTATTTTCTTCTTTTAATAATACATTGGCTGCATACTTGCATAAAGAAGCTGAATATCAAGCTAAATGGTGTCAGGAAATGAATGGTACAAAAGAATACAAACTTGAAGATAAAACCAGAGTGGATTGTCTTACACAAACTCACGCTATTGAATTTGATTTTGCTAAAAAAGTTTACGAAAGTATCGGACAAGCTCTATATTACGGCATCATGACCAATAGAAAGCCCGGTATTGTACTAATTGTAGAAAATCCGCTCAATGACATAAAATACATTAATAGAATGAAACCAGTCGCAAAATCAAATAATATTGATTGTTGGGTTATGTATGTAGAAGATTTAAATAATTTTCAAATTCACCCGCTTTATTAATATTTTTCCCCAACATTATAATATTCAAATCCTTTTGTTTCTATTTTTTTTCTATCATATTGATTTCTACCGTCAAAAATTATTTTATTTTTTAATAACTCCACTATTTTGTCAAAATCAGGACGTCTAAATTCATTCCACTCTGTTAGCAAAATCATTGCATCTGCATTTTTCAATGCTTCATAAGAATTTTTTGCATATTCTATTTTGTCCCCAAATATCAATTTTGCACTTTCTATAGCCTTTGGATCGTATGCTGATATTTTTGCACCACGCTTTAAAAGTTCTTTTAACACGTATATTGATGGTGCTTCTCTCATATCATTTGTCTTTGGCTTGAATGCCAGCCCCCATATCGCAAATTTCAAACCTGTTAAATCTTCTCCAAACTTATCTATAACCTTCGCAACAAAATTCGCCTTTTGTCTTTGATTAACCTTATCTACAGCTTTTACAATAAGCATTTCACAATCTTCTTCATCACCGGTTTTAATTAAAGCCTTAACATCTTTGGGAAAGCAACTTCCTCCAAATCCCACACCCGGAAATAAGAATTTATTACCGATTCTCTGATCTGTTGCCATACCTATCCTTACCATTTCAGCATTTGCACCAACCTTCTCACATAAACAAGCGATCTCATTCATAAAAGAAATTTTTGTTGCCAAAAATGAATTTGCTGCATATTTTGTCATTTCTGCAGATTTTACATCCATAATTACAATACGATTTGCTGTTCTTAAATATGGAGAATAAATCTCTTGCATAATCGCGGTAGCTCTTGGAGAATCTGAACCTATTACAACTCTATCCGGAAGCAAAAAATCATCAACAGCATTTCCCTGTTTTAGAAACTCAGGGTTTGAAACAACATCAAAATCGTATGACGTATTTTTTCTTATAATTTCAGAAACTTTCTCAGCAGTACCGACAGGAACGGTTGACTTATCAACAATTACTTTATATCCGTTCATAGCTTTGGCTATTGATTCTGCTACATTGAATACAGAACTCAAATCTGCAGAACCGTCTTCCCTTTCTGGAGTTCCAACTGCTATAAAACACACCTCTGATTCCTTTACGGCATAGGCTAAATCCGAAGAGAATTCTAATCTTTTTTCTGCGGTATTTGATTTTACAAGTTCTTCTAAACCCGGCTCATATATAGGAATTATCCCCTGTCTTAATTTGCTTAATTTGGAATTATCATTATCTACACAAATTACTCTATTCCCCATATCCGCAAGACAAGTTCCCGCAACTAAACCTACATAACCTGTTCCGATAACACAAATTCTCATTCCGCCCCCTGTATCTGAAAAAACTATTCTTTCATGATACAAAAAGATAAGATTAATTACAACTTATATACTTTTATTAATTACAATATTTTTATTTATAAGTTTTTGGTACAATATAAAAAAAGGAGATATTAATATGACAGAATGCATTTTTTGCAAGATTATTAATGGAGAATTTAATACTGAATTTGTGTACCAAAATGAATACGCAGTAGTTTTTAAAGACATTAATCCAAAAGCTGACACCCACTTGCTTGTCGTTCCGAGAAAACATATTGAATCTTTAAACGAAGTTGATGATGAAGTATTACTCGGAAAACTTATGATGACAGTGAAAGAAGCGGCAAAAGTTGCAGGATTAAAATCTTTTAGAACAGTAATAAACACAGGGAAAGATGCAGGGCAGGAAGTTTTCCACCTGCATATACACATATTAGCAGGGAGTATTAGACTATGACAGAATTTTACAAAGAAATAACACCTTCAGGATTTGGAATAGCAATTAAACAAAAAGAAGTTCTATTTTCTAAACAGTCACCTTACCAAAAAGTAGAAATTATTGATACAGATTCTACACTTGGAAAGATTTTAACGCTTGATGATTTAATGATGACAACAGAAGGGGATGAATTTCACTATCATGAAATGATTGCACACATTCCAATGATGCATCATAAATGTCCTAAAACTGTTCTTGTAATCGGTGGTGGTGATGGTGGAACAGTTAGAGAAGTTCTTAAACACGACACGGTTGAAAAAGTTGTTCTATGCGAAATTGATGGAATGGTTATTGATGCTTGCAAAAAATTCTTACCTACAATATCCTGCCAGTTAGATAACCCTAAATGCGAAATTCTTGTTGAAGATGCTATTGAATACATAAAAAATAAGGAAAATATGTTTGATATAGTACTTATCGACTCTACTGATCCTATGGGACCGGGAGAAGGCTTATTTACGGAAGAATTTTATACAAACGTAAAAAAATCCCTTAAACCGGGCGGAATTATGGCTGCACAATCTGAATCTCCTTTTGTAAACAAGGAAGAAATTAAAAAAATGTATAACTTATTGAAAAAAGTTTTTCCAATTTGTGCAACATATACTTCTAATATACCAACATATCCTGGTGGTTATTGGGCTTGGGCTTTCTGCTCAGAAACTGTTAAACCACTTTCTTATTGGGATGAAAGAAGAGGAAATGAAATCACTAAAACTTGCAAGATTTATAACAAGGAATACCACGACGCAAGATTTGCTCTTCCAAATTATTTAAAAGAATTATTATAATGGAAAAGGGACTTTAAAAAGTCCCTTTTTTATCTCATATTTAGAATCTTTTGAGCTTCATCATCACTTAAAAGTTTCGCCCCGCCTAAAATTCTTGTATTTAAGACAACCTGCGCATAAGATTCAGCAAGCTCTAATCTCATATATGCATCTTCAATTGTTTCAGACGCCACTACAAAACCATGATTTGCCATCAGGACCGCATTATATTTATCAAAGTATTTTATAGTGTTATCAACAAGTTCTTTAGTTGAAGGAAGCGCATAATCTGCAAGAGGAATTCCTCCAAAATAAAAAACATTTTCTGCCATAATAGGTTCCATCAAATCTTTACCGGAAGAAGCGAAACTACTTAAATACGGTGCGTGAACGTGAATAATATAATTTATTTCAGGTCTTAACTTATAAATACCGATATGCAAAAACTTCTCACTTGAAGGTTTTTTATTTTTTTCAAGTGTTTTTCCCTCGAAATCCGTCAGCACAACCTGCTTTCTTGTTAAGAATCCGTTGCTTGAACCGGAAGTTGTTATCAACATTTTATCCTTATATCTGGCAGAAATATTCCCCGAATATCCCGGTGAAAAATTCTTTACACCACATTTTTTTCCATATTCTATTATTTTTTTTATTAAACTACTTTTATAAAACATCTTCCATATTCTTTACATCTTCTACAACAGCATGTTGAAGTACAGGAGCTTTCTGTGATTGTTGAAAATCGGATTCATCCTCTACTTTATCTTCTGATTTTTTAGCTTTCTTGTCTTGTTTTATTTCTAATTTATCATACTCAACTTTTGTACCTTTTGTATCCATCATGACTTCTACCATAAAACGGGTATTTTCACGTACGAAGTCATAACCTATACTAAACTTTATATCGTCAGGACCAACAGATATGAAGAAAGCATTTTCTTGGAAAGCTTTGTCATCTGGAGCATCTCCTGACAAATTAATAGATCCAAACCAAGAAACAGTTAAGTACCTGTTAATTCTTAAGTATTCTCTCAAATACACATTTGACTTTCCGTATCTGTAAGAATCGTATACCGGCATCGGAGTATTATCTTCATAAGCAGACTGGAAATATCCAATATCTTGCATCCAGCGTTTGTACTGCAAGTGTAAAATAGGACCTAATCGTCCAATAACCTGAGTATCACCAGTTCCGTATAATGCAGCAGATACTTGACCTACAATTCCAAAAGTAGCTGCAGTTTGCCTTTCCTCATTTTTATGAGTGAAGAAATTTTGATTTACTTGAGCCATGTATCTGGTTCTTGTCGTACCCAACTCAGAACCACCTAATTCTTTATATGTTGAATCCTCATCTATATCTTGGAAATAACCAAAATCAAATTGGTGAGCAAAACTTGACATTTGGTTCTTTAAAAGAAACCCATCTTTTGCGTACCCATTTTCATAAACGATACTTGCACCGTATTTAGCTCTACGTCTTCCTAAAAACCACTCTCTAGAATAATCATTCATTACATATTGCAAAGACAAATGATCATCCAATTTTTGTCGACCTCTAATAAGGAATTTACTGTCAGCAGTTCCATACGCCGCTTGAGTCCAGTTTGACGCGCTGCTGTATCGGGCAATACCACCAATACCAAATCCGTGGTTATAATTTAATATTGGCATTACTTTTAATACAGAGCCACCAGGTATTTCAAATACGTGTCCAGGACCTATATACATTCCCAAGCCCCTTATAGAACCTAATTCCCAAGAAGCAGTTTCTGCAAAATCAAAGTTTTTATTCGTATAAATTTTAGCAGGAGGAAGTTTTATAAGTTTTTTATCCCCGCGAAATAGCGAAGCTTTCTTTATATCAGCGACAATCAAATCACCTTTTTGGGTAATTTTTATGTTTTTAGCTTTAAGCGTTATTCGCCCGCTTTCCATATCTTTTGTCAATGTTTCATCTTTTGGAACAATCATTGTCGACATTAACGGGCCTGAATTTAAGGTTCTAAAGTTCACAGGAAGTGACTGATCTACAGTTAGAGTTCCATTTTCTTGAACTATTCTATCACCGTATACATAACCTTTTTCAGATTTTATTTCGACTGTTGCAGTTTGAGCAATAGGTTTTTCTATCAATGCATTTTCTTCATTTAAATCAACAAAAATGTATTCTCCATTTATTGTTTGACCGTTTTTTATGATTCGAACATTACCCTCTGCCTTAATAGTATTGTTCATTCTATCATAGGTAATTTTATCCGCTTTAACGGTAGTATCTTGTTTTACAAAAGTAACAACAGCATTACCATTTGCTACAACACTGTACGAATCGGTATCATAATCTACTCGCTCACAATCTAATATTATATTATCACCGTCTTCAGGAGCTTCTGCTTTCACTTCTTTTGGCTTTTTTTGCCAAAAATGACGTTTGGCATTCTTATTTTCATCTAAAGACTCTTCATCCGCTTCAAAACCATCCGGCATCATCGTTTCATCGAAATCATCTTTCAAATCTTTAGAAGCATATTCAGATGTTTCCGCACCTGCTGCATATACATCTTCTTCCTTAGGTGCTGTTGGAGCTAGCTCCATTTTTTTTGCATCTCTTTCATTTAGTTTCTTTTTTATTTTTAGACGTAATTTTTTCAATGGAGGGATGGATGGTGTTCTACCAAAATCATTAACTTTTTGAGCCTCTTCTTGCTTCTCTTGAAGGGCAGGAGGCGTAAAGAATGCATCTCCTGTAAAGTCTGAAGTATCTACGTAAGAATATTCAGCGTAAGCCGCATTGCAAATTATTAGAGAAGATAATATTAATAGTATTAATGTCTTTTTCAATTTTTACATCCTGCTATATATAATTCAATGGATTATTAGGCTGCCCATTCACTCTGACCTCAAAGTGACAATGTGGTCCGGTACTGTAGCCTGTTGTACCTTCATAACCTATTGTTTGCCCTTTTGACACCCTTTGACCGTTAGAAACAGCTATTGAACTCATATGAGCGTATAAAGTTGTAATAGGTTTTCCGTTTACGATACCGTGCTCTAAAATAACAACCTTTCCATAGCCGCCATACCAACCTGAATATATAACCTTTCCTGAATTAGAAGCTTTTATAGCACCTAAATTCGGGCCGCCGATATCTACTCCTGAATGGAAAGATTTACTATTAAAGATTGGATGAGTTCTCCAGCCAAATGGCGATGTAATTCTGCCTTGTATAGGTTTTATAAAGCCTGAAGCAACTTTTACATCCGAGTCTTTCGCTGTTCTGTTTATGTATGAACCGATGCTGGCAGACTGTTTTGCAAGTTCACGCTCTGCCCTTTGGTAAGCAACACGATCGGTTCTCAATTTATTAATCATACTTTCATTTTTAGCTATTGCTTTTTGAATATATGATTGTTGTGTATTTATAGAAGCAACTGATCTTTCTAAATTGCGTTTCCTAGCCTCAATATTATATTTTAGCATTGCAATTTCTTGAGCCTTTTGTTTTGCAGCAGCCATTCTTTTGTAATCATCCTGCAAGATTATCTTTTGAAAATACACTCTATCAACTAGCATATTAATATCTTCTGATGTTATCAGAAGCTCAAAAAAAGCTTTACGCTGCGATTTATAAACCTTTCTTATATGAGTAGCCAATACACTGTTCAAATTTGCGTACTCTGTGGCAGCTTGATCCAACTGAGTTTGCATACTGTTTAATTCTCTTTGTGCAGAAATTATTTGAGATTTTGACTGTTGAAGCGAATTTGTTGCATTTTCTAACTTTTGTTGGTTTTTATATAACTTGTTAGTTTCTAAACTTTCTAACCATTTTAAATGATTAATTTTAGCACGAGTTTGCTTCTTTTTAGTTTCCAAATCCTGAGCAGCATTGACACCACAACACAGAAACATGTTGAGTATTATTCCTAAAAATATTAATATATTTAATATTTTTTTTGGATTCATCCCTAATTCCCCATGCTTAAAACAGCAACTAATGCGGTACCTCCCAATAGCCACAAAGCTACTGCTGCAAAGATGAACCCCACTATTATTTTCTTATTACGTCTAAAAAAATCCATTTCTACCTCTCTATTATATAATATTACAAAAATCCGATAAGAGCAATTAATTAAATATTTTAACACATTATTTTGACGAAAATATTTAGAATTAAAAAAATAAAAAAGACGATAACAAATGTCATCGTCTTTTTTATGGTGGCGATGGCGGGACTTGTCTTGGTCGCTCGCGTTTAACGGCAATTCCGTGTTTTGTTTTCGTGATTTCATCACTCATAACAAAAACACTCCAGCCTCAGCTCGCTCCCGCTGAACCCGCTAAAACAAATTAAAGCCCTCACCAATCAAGCATATTAAAAAGGGGATAACATTTGTTATCCCCTTTTTAATTGTCGATGGCGGGACTTGAACCCGCAAGGATCTCTCCACACGCCCCTCAAACGTGCGCGTATACCGATTCCGCCACATCGACATAGTTTCATATTTAATTTTCAATTCTCTCCGTGGCGGACTCGGTATCTGTCTTTATACGGCTCACTTGACTTCGTCACGACTCGCCTGCCATCCACTCTAAACGATTCTTTATCGTTTCTCGCGGAGTCCTTGCCACATCGACATAATTTCGTATTTAATTTTCAATTCTCTCCGTGGCGGACTCGGTATCTGTCTTTATACGGCTCACTTGACTTCGTCACGACTCGCCTGCCATCCACTCTAAACGATTCTTTATCGTTTCTCGCGGAGTCCTTGCCACTTCGACAACATCTACTAAAATTTCAATGTATCCTCTCCTCAAATATTAACATAAAAAATAAATTGTTACAAACTTTATATTTTTATTGACATTGAACTTTATCTGTCACAAAATGAATCTTGGAAAGAAGGTAAGTTTATGAGTATTTCAGCTATTACTTTTGGAGAAAATTGCACTCCTCGTAAAAATATGTTTATTAAGTATGCTAATAGTTTTATGTCTATGACAAATGGTAATGGAGAAGCTATTGAGAAAGCTCAAAAAGTTAACCCGATTAATGATAAAAAGCTTGATAAATCTATGGGGCTTGAAACTCTTACCATTTTCCCTAAACAGGTTGTTGACGGTAAGACTATTATTACCGCGTAAGAAAGACTTTTGGAGAGGATTATGATATTAAAGATTTTTAGAATGCCGCATAATAGGTTTGTGCCTGAATACAAGACTGAAGGTGCTGCAGGTATGGATTTATGTGCTGCAATCGACGAAGATGTCACTCTTCAACCGCTTGAAAGAAAGCTTATCCCTACTGGATTAAAAATTGAATTAGAGCACGGATATGAGGCGCAAATTAGACCTCGCTCCGGACTTTCTATTAAACACGGTATCAGCCTTATAAATTGTGTCGGGACAATTGATGAAGACTATAGAGGGGAAGTTTGCATCCCTGTTGTTAACCTCTCTAATGAACCTTACACTATAAAACCTGACGAACGCATTGCTCAGATGGTTATTGCAAGATGTGAGCAGGCAAAAATTGAAGTTGTTACAGAGCTTTCTGAAACCGAACGCGGTGCAGGCGGCTTTGGTTCTACTGGTAAGTAGTATATATTCTTTTTATAAGTTTTGTTTCAATTCTTCGTTAGAATGACCTCTACCACTTGACGCTTACCGAAAAAAAGTATAGAATGAGTGCATGACGCTAACTACGTCTGGGTTATTAAATATTTAGGAGATCAAGTCATGTACCAAGATGAAACGCTTATTTGTGAAGACTGCGGTTGTGAGTTTGTTTTTACGGCCGGAGAACAGGAATTTTATGCAGAAAAAGGGTTAACAAATAAGCCAAAAAGATGTGCTAACTGCAGAAAGCTAAAAAAACAAATGCACAGAGGTAAAAAGAAAATGCACGATGCAGTTTGTGCTAAATGCGGAAAGCAAACACAAGTTCCGTTTAATCCTACTCAAGGCAGGGATGTACTTTGCAAAGAGTGTTTCGACGCTGAAAAAGCTGCAAATGCCGCTTCTAACGAAAACACAGAGGTTGCGGCTTCTTAATAATAAATATTTTATAAAAAGAAAGGACGGCATGAGGTTATTTCAGCCGTTCTTTTTTTAATCGTTGTATTCTTTCATCGGACTCGATAACTCTTTGCTTTAAAACTTCATCACTTTCGACCTCTTTTACAAGGTCATCAATCATTCTCACGACATCTTCATTTGCATCTCTGAATATAAACATATCAACTCCGGCTCTTATAGCCATTTTGCAAGCTTCCAAACTCCCGTATGCTTGAACCCCTTTCATTACCATATCGTCAGTAATTACAACGCCTTCATATTTTAGAACATTTCTTAAATATCCTATAACATTTTTGCTTAAAGAAGACGGAGTTGAAACACTGTCAAAACATGTGCAATATAAATGTGCAACCATTATCATTTCTATATCTATATTATCTTTAAATGGCTTTATATGACATTTTTCCATTTCATTTAACGGTAAATCTATTATTGGTAATGTTAAGTGGCTGTCACTTGAAGCATCGCCATGCCCAGGAAAATGTTTTATACACGGTATTATTCCATTTTTCCGATATTCTTCACTAACTATTTTCACACATCTTGATACAACTTCCGGATTATCAGAAAAAGAACGTTCGCCGATTATTGGATTTTTAGGGTTTGTATTAACATCGGCACAAGGTGCAAAATTTAAATTTAGCCCATAGCTTTCTAACTCTTTTGCAATTTTTTTCGTCTGATTTAAGAGAAATTTTTCACCTTTTTCATAAGCATACCTTGGAGATAGATACCTTGCATGGATTTTCTCCGTTCTTTCTACACGTCCGCCTTCTTGATCGATTGATAAAAATAATTTATTATTAGAGATTTTTTTTATTTTAGAAACTAAACCTGTAAACTGTTCCTTAGAATCGATATCACGAGTAAAAAATATCACTCCTCCAAGACCTTTTATTAGAGATTTTTCAAAAATTTCTCTATTTTCTATTCCGCCAGTTCCCAGAATAAATTTTTGATATACCATTTTTTCCATAAAACAATCATACATTTAAGTGATAATAAAAATCAACTTTTTATGTAGTATAATGAAGGTAAGATTATTGGAGTATTAAAAGGGGTAGACATGAAAAGGATTATATTATCAATATTAGTTGGTTTTTTATTACTTTCGGCGATTTCTCTTGACGTATCTGCTGCAAAAAAATCTTCTAAATTATCAAAAGAAACTATTGCGGAAATGTCTGATACTATTGATAAATTAACTGAAAAAATATACGGAAGAGCACTGCTTTCTCCGCAAGATAATGAAACTTTAATTGGTATAAAAATTAAGCTTGATAATCAAATGTTAATGTCATCATCTACAGAATTAGCTCCGCTTTATTATAAAGCAGGAAATGTTTACAAGCTTAGAGATATGAAACCTGAAGCAATTGAATGCTATCAAACAATTTTAGAAAACTTTTCAGATACAGCCCTTGCTCCAAAAGCCCGCGCTGCACTAGAATCACTTGGGATAACTGTTGCAGCTCCTGCAGTTAGCGAAGACTCTGAAGAGGATGAAGGAATTTAACAATAAAAATAACAATAAAAAAGGAGGTTTGTTTTAAGACCTCCTTTTTTTATTGATTTTATTTTACATTTACTTAGTTGTTTGAATAAATAAGCTAATCAAATCATTCAAAGCTGAATACTGTTTTTGATAGCTTTGAGATTGTTTTTCTAAAGCCAAAATTTGCTTTTTATATTCTTGAATAGAAGCTTGGCATTCTCTTGCAGACACTTTCAAATTCTCTTGAACTTGTTGAGCATCTTGAAGCACACTTTTCATTGAAATTCCAAGAGCTTCCATTGTTTGTTTAATAATCTGAGCTCCAGTATGTCTTGAAACTCCACTTGGCAACTGTGAAATTAGCTTTTTCAATACTGCGATATTTGCAGGCATCTCAAAATTTTCACTCATTGTTTCAGAAACCGTTGCATGTACAGGTTTTGACTCTTCGAAAAATGGATCCTTTTCCTCTGTTACATCATCAAAGAAATTTGTACTTTTTGAATTATTCACCGGCTCTGCAAAGATATCATCTGATGGTGATGAAAATATATCATCATTCATTGGATTACTCACAGGAGCCGAATCAAAACTTACATCCTGATTTTCTTGTATATCCATACTTTCAGCTTGTTTTTTCAAAGCTTCTACAATTTTCTTTCCAACACTTTCGTTATTTGGCATCTCTTATACTCCCTCATAGGTTTACTCTAGCTATTATATTTTAAACATGCTAAAATTCCAATATAATGTAATGTTTTGTTAAAAATAAAAGAGGTATTTATTTACCTCTTTTATTTATCTTTATAACTAATTTTCTACGTATTCTCTTAATCTTTTACTACGATTTGGATGGCGTAATTTTCTCAAAGCTTTTGCTTCAATTTGTCTAATACGTTCTCTTGTTACACCAAACAGCTGTCCAACTTCTTCCAAAGTTCTTTGACGTCCATCATCCATTCCAAAACGGAGCCTTAGAACATCTCTTTCTCGTGGTGATAATGTACACAGAACTTCTGCCAAATCTTCTCTTAAAAGTTCTGAAGCTACGGTCTTAATTGGAGCATCTGCTTCTTTATCTTCGATAAAATCACCCAATCTTGAATCTTCTTCTTTTCCGATTGGAGTTTCTAATGATAAAGGCTCTTGAGCTATTTTAACAATTTCTCTTAATTTAGAAATTGAAACGCCCATTTCTGAAGCTAATTCTTCTTCGGTTGGTTTTCTTGAAAGTTCCTGTGCCAAACGACGAGTTACTTTTTTCAATTTATTAATTGTTTCAACCATATGTACAGGTATACGTATTGTTCTTGCCTGATCTGCTATTGCTCTTGTGATAGCTTGTCTTATCCACCAAGTTGCATAAGTTGAAAACTTAAAACCGCGCTCGTGATCAAATTTTTCAGCAGCTCTTATCAAACCTAAGTTTCCTTCTTGAATAAGGTCTAAGAACAGCATGCCTCTACCTACATATTTTTTTGCAATACTTACAACAAGTCTTAAGTTTGCTTGAACCAACTTACGTTTAGCAATAGCTCCGGGAGTTCCGCCTTGTATAATTTTTCTTGCAAGTTCTATTTCTTCACTGGTTGACAAAAGTTTTATTCTTCCGATTTCTCTCAAATATAATCTTACAGGATCTTCTACAGCAACGCCTTTTGGAACTTCTGTATCTAAGTCTGAATCTCTTGAAGAATCACCTGAATCCATCATATAAAAGTCGTCACTTTTCATCTCATTTAATTTTGATGAAGTGATTATATCTTCAATATTGTCTGTCCCTAAATCAGTTTCTATGTAATCTACTGTATCATCATCATCCTTGTCTGCATCAAAATCCAATAAATCAATATTTTCGTCTTCTACACTTACAACTGATGAATGTGAATTTCTTTTTTGGGTCATCTATTTTTCTCCAGTCCTTAATTTTATTTTATCTCTTAGTTGCATTTGCAATTTTAAAGCTTCTATATCGTCATCATTAACCTGTTTATACTGCTGACGAATTTTTTCGGCTTCTTTTTCTTGATAACATCTTTTTAACCTTGCTACGTTTTCCTTTACAGCATTTTCTAACTCCGAAGCTTCAAGTCCTGTGAAGGATTCCGAGAGTTCTACTATATCGGTTAATATTTCGGTCAAATTATCATCCTCAATGAATTCCGTATACAAATTTTTTATCAATTCCTTAACATTATTTATTGTACACGACAATTTGTCAATTGTATTTTTTACAATTATTAACGTTTCATCTTGAATGATATTTTCGGGTAATAATTCTTTCAGTTGTTGGTAACTTAGAACATTGCCACTTGCTAAAAAAACACTCAATAAATTTTTTTGCGCTTTTATCTCAAATTGTGAAGAATTTGTTACAACTTTTTTATTATATTGTATTTTTTCACCTGCCTGATAAGCCGCTTCATGCCGGGCAAGTTCTTTTAGCATGGCATTCTCATCCACATTTAAGATTGAAGATACCATTTTTACGTATTCTGATTGAATAATCTTATTATTTACATCTTTTAGAATTTCTATTACTTGCTCTACAAGCATTGCTTTTTCTTGTGGAGTCTTGGCATTATTTTTTTCTTTAAGAATATTATTCAACAAAAAATCTATCAACAACGGAGCGTTTTTAATGTATTCCTTAAACATATCTCCGCCCATTGTCCTTATAAATTCATCAGGATCTTTTCCTTGAGGAGGAGAAACTACACGTATTTCGCAGGCATATTTGTTATCAGAAACGGAGGATATGTGGCTTTCATCAAACTGTTTTATGCCGCCTAACGTTGATAAAGTTTCTTTTATAACTGCACTTCCTTTTTTGGTTGCATTTACCCCTGCACTATCCGTATCAAAAGACAAAAATATTCGTCTTGATTTTGTATATCTTGATAACAACTTGACATGATCAGGAGTCAAGGCTGTTCCGCATGACGCTACCGCGTTTTCTACTCCGTGAGCTTGAGCTGATATTACATCAAAATATCCTTCCATTATCAAAACGCCGTCTTGTTCTTTTATCGCATTTTGTGCAGTGTATAGACCAAAAAGAATTTTGCTTTTGTTATATATAAGTGAATCGGATGAATTCAGGTATTTCGGGTTTTGTCCCTCATCTACGGCTCTTGCGCCAAAAGCAACATAATCCCCGTTTTCATTTTGGATAGGAATTATTATTCTGTTTCTAAACCTGTCTATCCAGCCGCCTTGGTTTGATTTTAGTATTAGTCCGGCTTTTTCTAAAACCTCATCACTGAATTCTTTTTTTAATTCTTTATAGAGAACGTCATACTTATTAGGAGCCCAGCCGAGAGTAAATTTATCTATAATACTATCATCCACATCTCTTTTTCTTAGGGCTGTCATTGCTTTATGAGAATCTTCCGCACTTCTCAGTTGTATATGATAAAATTTGGCAGCTTTAGAGCATGCTTTTATCATCTCTTTTTTTAAATTCTTCGTATCAGAAGACGGATGGTATTTTGTAGGGAGCTCTATTCCGTATTTTTCCGCAAGTTCTAATATTACATCCTTGTACTCTCTGTTTTGGATTTTTACAAGGAAACTGAGTGCATCACCGCCTGCTCCGCAAGAAAAGCATTTATAAATTCCGCGAGAAGGACTCACTGACATTGAGGGTTTCTTATCATTATGAAAAGGACAAAGTCCCCAATAATTTGCTCCGCTTTTCTTTAAAACTACATATTGCGATACTACATCTACTATATCCAGCCGGTCTTTTATCTGAGAAATCACTTCTTCAAACGTGTTTGCCATAACTATATTGTAGCACTAAAATAGGAAATAAAAAAAGAGCGATTGCTCGCTCTTTTCTTTTTATAGTTTATCATATTCTGTTTTTTCGATTTTATTCCCTTTGCCATCATAGTAAGACCATTCTTCGTCACTTTTTAACGAGCTTTTTATTATCGCTCCATTCGCATCTTTTTTCATTTCGCCTGACTTGTTACCTTGTGAATCATAGGAGTATGCCCAAGATTCTTTAACCTTGCCTTGAGAATCGTATTTCCAAGAGCCTATAACCTTGCCTTGTGAATCTTTTTTAACTGCTTTTATTCCGTTACCTTGTGAATCATAGGCAACTTCCCAAGATTCTGTAACCTTGCCTTGCGAATCTTTTTTAACTGCTTTTATTCCGTTACCTTGTGAATCATAGGAGTATTCCCAAGATTCTATAACCTTGCCTTGTGAATCTTTTTTAACTTCTTTTGTCTTGTTACCTTGTGAATCATAATATGTGTCCACCGCAGGCACTGACTCTTTGATAACCTGACCTTTTTTGTTTTTTACAATTTTTACTGTTTTATCATATGCAACACCATCTCGACCTACGTATTTAATGTCTTTTCTTATATCAAAAGTATGTTTTTCTTTGTTCCATTCATAATGTTTTTTTGTTTTTTCATCATAATAAATGTTTTCACCATAGGTTTTTCGCAAACCAAGTTTTTTGGCAACAAAATCCTTGTTCGTATATGTCTTATTTTGATAATTTCTTGCTTGCATTGAAGTCGGGTAACCATCACTAGAATAATTTATAATTCTTTTTGAACCATCCGAATTTTTGTATGAACGTCTATACGAACCATCTTTTTCAAAATAATCAATATTAGGATATTTTACAAATTGTTTTTTCTTTTTATCCCATTTGTAGTGCATTTTTTCTTTTTCACTATAATAAAAATCCGAACGATAAGTTTTTCTTAATCCCATTTGCTCTGCTGCAGCCTCTTTTTGGGGATCAGTTTTTGGTTTCTTATCAGCAGCACCTTGAGTGTTACCAGTGCCTTCTGCGTCATCAGCAGCTTCTGTATTGCCTGTACCTTGTGTGTTGCCTGCACTTTCCGCATCATCAGCAGCTTCTGTATTGCCTGTACCTTGAGTATTTCCTGCGCCGTCAGCATCGTCTGCACCTGTAGTATTACCTGCATCTTCTGCACCCCCGGCAGCTTCCAACCATTCACCTGCTAAAGAGTCGGCACTCTTCTCTGCATTGCCACCCTTTACTGCATAAGTTGTTATTGATTTCATTGCCTGTTCTACATCAATAAATTCATTGATCTCTTTTCCGCCTTTACCTGCAACAAATTCGTTCCAAATGGATGCACTTATCTTACCATCTTTATTTCCATCTTTTGCATCTAACTTCTGTGCAATCTGACCTGCTAAAGTGCTGTTTAATAACGGATTTACTTCGCTCATAATAATATTACTCCTTTAAGTACAACTTACATTGATAATATTTATTACGGCTATTTTTTTGAAAACTTTAGGAATTTGTACAATATTGTTACATTTTTTAACAATTTTAAGTAAAATTATTCTGAAATAAAACTTTTTATCCCATCTAATATACCTTTAGCAACATTCTTTGCAAAATCTTCTTGACTATACAATAAAGAATCAAGAGGGTTTATCATATATGCTGTTTCTATAAGCACTCCGACATAATTTGCAGGTCTTATCACTGCAAGACTTGCAGTTTTTACACCATCTCGCTGCGTGCCGGCGGATTTGGGAATACTTTTCTCTAATATTGTTGCCAATTCTTTTGAATTTTTGTTGAAGTAATATACACTTGTCCCCCTGTTTTGAAAGCGATTTAAATGAATATTTCCTATCGAGTTCAAGTGAATACTTATAAATATATCTGCATCATTTTCTTTGGCAAGTTTAACTCTGTCTTTTAAAGATATTGTACCGTCGCATTCTCTTGTCATTATTACGTTAACACCCTTTTCCTTGAGAATATTTTGCAATTCTAAAGCTATTCTGAGGTTTATATCTTTTTCTCTATCTCCAAGACATCCGACGGCACCTCCCTCAGTTCCGCCATGACCTGCATCAATTACGACAGTCAAATCCTCCAAGTTTTTGGGAACCTCACTTACTTTGAAAGTGTAAAGCCCATCTTTTAGAGTAACATTATAGAAATAATTTCTTGGCTTAAGTATGTTTAACGTATAAACGGAGTTTTCAGATAACTCCGGATTATAAACTCTAAATAATATTTCCTTTTCTCCATCCTCTACTGTATAAGGCAAATTCTTAGTAAAAGATATCGTTTGAATACTAGCATTTTTATACTTTTGACTCTCAGTGTTAATAAAACTTGCAGGGGTTTTATCTGCATTAACAAATTCTATTATATCACTTTTCAAAATCCAAGCAAACTTATCTTTTGAAAGAAAAACCCTATAATAATTTCCTTTTTCTCCATTAATTATAACTCTTGTATCCTTAAATAAATAAGAAATTATATTAAATCCGATGTCCTCAGGTGCAGACCTTAGCGGAACATTATCCTTGTTTACTAAAACTACATGTTCAACGACTTCCTTAAATTCAGGTTGAACTTTTGTAACTTCTTTTTTCTTGCATATATTATAAACTTTTGTGGAATAATTTGAGCGAATGAAAACTCTGTTATCACCTTCCCTTAATTTAACCGAATGCGCAAAAGCCCCGTTTGACGCAACAAAAACCTTTTCATTATTTATTGTTATACTCTCAGAACTTCTGGCTTTTCCAACAAAAAGTCCATAATCATACGTTGTTGTATAATTTTTTTCACTCGGATAAAAAATTTCGTACCCAAAAACTCTTATTCCGCTAAATAATAACAAAAACAATATAAATAAAACTCTTCTTGAAAAACGATAGTTGAACAAAATTTTTATCCTCTCAATTTCATTCTATATATTATACACAAAAAAGGATGCAATCAAAAAAATTGCACCCTCTTTTTACTTTTAAAATTTCAAACTATACCAAAGCTTTTTTGATAGCAGCCTTAGCTCTCTTCAAAGAATTTTCTTTACCAATGATCGCTAATGTAGCAACCATATCAGCACCGCAAAGCCTACCTGTTACAGCTGCACGAATTGCCCACATTGTAAATTTAGGTTTGTACCCTTTTTCTTCCTTAAATTTGCCTCTGAATACCTCTAATTTTTCATGTAAATTCTCTTCAGTCCATTCCCAACCTTCTGCTTGTTCAACGAAAGTTTTCAAAACGTCCTGAGAAAGATCTGTATCCAATTCAGCCTTAGCTTTTTCATCGATTTCAACTTTATCACCGCCAAAGAAATATGAAACGGCGTCTGTAATGTCAGAAAGCAATGTTAAAGGTTCATAAGTAATATCAATCATTCTATTAAACTGCTCTTCTGTTAATTCACTCAAATCATATTTTGTTAAATACTTTTTAAGCTTTTGTCTTAAAACATCTTTCGGAAGCATTTTAATATAATGGCTGTTCATCCATTTCAATTTGTCATACTCGAAAATTGAATTAGATGAAGAAATTTCATTAATTCTAAAATCTTGAGCTATCTCATCTACAGTCTTAATTTCTTGTCCATCAGAAGGTGACCAGCCAAGTAGTGCAACAAAGTTAACCAAAGCTTCTGTCAAATAACCTTGTTCCACAAAGTCAGATACAGCAGTTGCCCCGTGTCTTTTTGACAACTTGCTTCTATCAGGAGCCAAAATCATTCCCAAATGACCAAATCTTGGAACCTCAAAACCTAAAGCTTCAAATATCAAAATTTGTTTGTAAGTATTGGAAATGTGATCTTCACCTCTTATAACGTGAGATATTTTCATCAAAGCATCATCAATTACAACAGCATAGTTGTAAGTTGGAGCTCCGTTTGACTTCATAATAACAAAATCTCCGATAAGATTTGTATCCATATGAAGCTTTCCTTTTACCAAATCATCAAACTCTAATATGGATGTATCATGAAAAGCCTTTTGAGCCTTTGCAACATTGAATCTTATAGCAGGTTTTCTACCTTCTGCTCTTAATTTTGCTTTTTCTTCTTCTGTTAAATTCTCACATTTTTTAGAATAAACGTAAGCTTGCTTATTTTTTGTAGCTTCCTCTTTTTCAGCCTCTAACTCCTCAGGAGTACAAAAACATTCATAAGCAAAACCTTCATCAAGAAGTTTTTGGATATATTTAGGATAAATATCGAATCTCTGAGATTGAGTATAAGGGCCATAATCACCACCAACATCAGGGCCTTCATCCCAATTAAGACCTAAAGCCTTCAAACTGTCAAAAATATTATCCACATATTCCTGACTTGTTCTTTCAGCATCGGTATCCTCGATTCTCAATATAAACTTACCATTGTTTTTCTTCGCAAATAAATAGTTAAATAAAGCTGTTCTAGCCGTTCCAATGTGAAGATTACCACTTGGGGACGGCGCTATTCTTACTCTTACATCTGACATAATTTAATCCTTCCTTTTTCCCCACTATTATTGCACAAAGAGAATAAGGGGTAAAGAGGGAAAATAAAAGTAAAAATCGGGATGAAATATAGTAAAAATAAAGTGAAAAAATAAATTATACAAAAGTAGTGCCCAGGTTAGCTAATTTAATTTGAAAAAAAAGTTTAATAATAAATGTGTACCCGAAAGGAGGGCATAAAATGCAAAAATTTATAAAAACTTCTGCCTACTTATTAGTTCTCGTAGGCGCACTTAACTGGGGACTGGTTGGAATGTTCGATTTTAATTTGGTAGAATTTCTACTTGGAGATATGACAATTCTTGCCAGAATAACTTATTCGCTTGTCGGAGTAAGTGCCATTGTAACAGCATTTTCAATGCACCATTGTAACGTTGTAGAAAAAGAAAACCCTTGTGCGTATGGAAAATGCAATCTTTAAAACTTAATATTTACAAATAAAAAAAGTTGAGTTATATCTCAACTTTTTTTGTGACTAACCGCCGCAAACTTTACAAGGAACTCCGCCCCTTTTTATAGCGTCCTTCTTTTCTATTTTAATACAATTAACAGTACATCTGTTAGCCCACTGACAACCAGGCTTATGATATTTGTAAGTCTTAGTATTAAACACTACAGTTTCTGCATAAACCATTGCAGAAAACATAAAGAAAGTAATAAATAATAAAAGTATCTTTTTCATACCGATTATGATACTATAATTAGCTATTAATTAATATTAGCCAGTTGTCTGAAATCAAGATAATAAAAAAGCGAGAACCAAAAACTTATTGATTCTCGCTTTTAATTAAATTAGATGTTGGCAGCGCGAGCGAGCTGAGGGTGAAGGTCTTTTGCGAAAAATAACATTTATTCTTTGAGCAAAAACCGAATACCCGTTACACGCGAGCGAGCAAGACCAAATCAATATGAAAAACCCATAGACTTAACTATCCGGTTTTGTCTATGGGTTTTGAATATTAGATGTTGGCAGCGTGCTATCTTCCCAGGAAGTGGCCCTCCAAGTATTTTCGCCTCTGCAGGGCTTTACGACCGT
>CALURK010000024.1 GCA_944323165.1 Candidatus Gastranaerophilales bacterium
TTGTTTTGAGATCCTGAACCAAGTTCAGGATGACGTTTTTTAAGCCTGTCATTCCGAATTTATTACGGAATCTTATTTTGTTTTGAGATCCTGAACCAAGTTCAGGATGACGTTTTTTAAGCCTGTCATTCCGAATTTATTTCGGAATCTTGTCTTGTTTTGGGCTCCTGAACCAAGTTCAGGATGACGTTTTTTAAGCCTGTCATTCCGAATTTATTTCGGAATCTTGTCTTGTTTTGGGCTCCTGAATCAAGTTCAAGATGATGTTTCCTTTTCTGTCTAGAAAGTATACTTCACCTTTTTTTCTTTGTTATCGTAAACTTTTTTTTCTGGCAAAATCTCTAAAAGTAGTCCCACTTTGTACCTTGCGACGTACCATTTGTGAAATTTAAGCGCACGATTAATGTCAGGTGTCTTAAACCTTTCTGTACGTTTGCCCCCTTTGATTTCTACAAATCTATAAAGAGTGTTAATATTTTCCCCAGTATCTAAATCAATCATAATTATAGTTTATCATATTATCAAAATAAAAACTCCTGCATAAAAACAGGAGCTTGAGTTGTTTTGGGAGAAAGAAAATTTAAAAACGAATAGGAATTCCGAAATTTATATACACCCCGTCCCTATAACAAGGTGGATAATAGTCATCATACCAGCCTAGTCTATAATTGCAGTAAGGAGAGCCCCAACAGCTGCGCCTGGCTAACACTCCGCCAATTACGGCGGAGCCTCGATAATATCTTGGCGGTGGTGGCGGCGGTGCCATTACGTGATGTGGCGGTCTATGATGAACTCCAGGGCCGGCATGAACTACATGACCTTTCCCAGGACCGGCGTATGCCGGTGATAATGTTGCGAAAACTGCGATTAAACTAAGAATAGATAAAACTTTTTTCATACTCTAACCTCCGTTTCTTATTTGTATAACGAATTAATTTTATTTTTGTTCAAATTTGGAAAAAGTTTTACATATTCCCTTTTAGTTCTATAATTAACTTAAGAAGGAGCAAATAATTATGAAAAAAGAATTAATTTTTTTAGGACCTCCGGCTTGCGGTAAAGGTACTCAAACAAACAGATTGTCTGAATACTTAGGCTTTCCGCACGTTGATACAGGTTCTCTATTGAGAGCAGAAATTGCTAAAGAATCAGAAGAAGGCAAAATTGCAAAGTCTTTTATTGATAAAGGACAGCTCGTTCCGCCGGAACTTGTCGGGAAGATTATAGCAAACAGACTTGCTGAAGAAGACTGCAAGGGCGGATATGTTTTAGACGGTTACCCAAGAAGCCTTGAGCAAGCAAAAATGCTTGATGTTATTAATTCTGATATTGATAAAGATAATTCAGCATCTTTCAAAGCTATTTATTTTGATATAGATACACAAATCTTGATAGATAGAATAATTTATCGCCAATCTTGTCCAAAATGCGGTGAGATTTACAACAAAAAATTCAAGCCGTCAAAAGTTGAAGATGTTTGTGACAAGTGCGGAAGCGCATTAAAAACAAGAGCTGATGATAATGAAGAAACTGCAAAAGCTCGTTTTGATACATATTTTAGAGAAACCGCACCGCTTGTAGAATTCTATGAGAAAAAAGGTGTTTTGTATAAAATAGATGCAAACGGTTCTATCGATGAAGTCTGGGAAAGACTTTTGAAAATAATTAATCAATAATTTAGAAGCAAAGGCGGATTTTGTGAAACAAAAGCCGCCTTTGCTTTTACTTTTAAATCTCAATATTATTTTACGCAATTTCACCGATTAAATCATATTCAGTAGCGTTTATAATTTTTACCATCTCGATATCACCGGGGATAACCATTTTATCTGTTCTGATATTTACAACTCCGTCAATTTCAGGTGCATCATACTGCGTTCTTGCGATTACTTCACCATCATCAGATGAGCATTCTATAATACATGGAAGCGTTTGACCGATAAATTTTTTATTGCGTTCGATAGAAATTTTTTGTTGAATTTCCATCAATTTTTTATATCTTTGTTTTGCAACTTTTGCACTAACTCGGTTTGGCAATTTGTAAGACGGAGTTCCTTTTTCTCTTGAATAAATGAAAACTCCCATTCTGTCAAATTTCATATCCTCAACAAATTTGCACAAATGCTCAAAATGTTCCTCAGTTTCGCCGGGGTAGCCTACAATAAATGCTGTTCTTATTGAAACATTTGGAATATGTTTTCTGATATTTTCAATCATCGGTCGATAGTCAAAAGATGGTCTGTTCATCATCTTAAGCATTTCAGGATGAGAATGCTGAAGAGGAATATCAACGTATTTTACGACCTTATCCAGTTTTGCAATAGTTTCTAAAAGTTCATCATCAAGGTTTGTCGGATATGCGTACATAAAGCGAATCCACCCTAAACCTTCTATTTTATTTAATTCTTCTAAAAGTTTTGGAAGAGATGGTTTTTTGTACAAATCTATTCCGTAACCTGTTGTGTCTTGGGCTACAAGGATAATTTCCGTAACACCTTTTTTCACAAGAGTTTTTGCTTCTTCTACAATATTCTCAATCTTTCTTGAGTGGTAATTCCCTCTCAAATACGGAATAATACAGTATCCGCATCTATAATTGCAGCCTTCTGCAATTTTTATATACGAGCTTGCGCCCATAGTAATCTGTTGGCGTTCTACATTTTCCGGATAAATATAATTTGGGTTTTCGCTGACTTCACAAACGTATTCATTATCGATTTTTTTCAATACATCAATGATTTTAGTAAAATCCGTTGTTCCAATGACTGCTTTAATTTCGGGAATTTCTTTTTTTAAATCTTGTGGGTGTTTTTGAGAAAGGCATCCTGTTACAATAACATTTTTGCCCTTATCAACAAGTTCTAAAATAGATCGAATAGATTCTCTTTCTGCATCACAAATAAATGAACAGGTATTCACAATAACTGTATCTGTTTCATCTTCGTTGAGAGTAATTTTGTACCCATTTTGGGCTAAAAGTCCCAACATTAATTCAGAATCGACTAAATTTTTCGCACATCCGTGACTTACGAGAGCTATCTTTTTCATAACTATAGTTTAGCATAAAAAACTTTAATCAGTCTTTTTTGCTTTTTCTATAATTATCCTCTTCTTGTCTATAGAAATATTCATTGTATCTTGTTCAGGGTTAATATCCAGAAGCTTAATAATCCAAGGTGGAATTATCATTCCCCAACTTCGTCCCAGTTTAACAAATTTCTTATCTATCATAATAAAATCATAGCATTGTTTTTAAATTTGTCTTAATTTTTATTAAAGACTTTACAAAGATATGAATTTATATTAATATCATGTCTAAGACAAAATTTTTAGAAAAGGAGTTATATAAATGCGTTTTATGTTTGAGGAAAATGAATTAAAAAGATACAAAAATCTGGCGGAAGAAGTTTACAATATGAGCGTTGTTGTTGACTTTTTTTGTAACCAACAACAAGAGTACGAGCATATAGCGAATATTACTCCAATAATCAAACAAATAAGAATATGTGCTGATAAATTGCTAGCAAATTTTATTAATAGGATGAATTAATATTACTTTTTAAAAATGAAAAATACTGCAAGAACTATAAAAGCAAATCCGACTAAATAATTCCACTTGAATTGTTCTCTAAGGTACAAAACAGAAAAAAATGAAAATACAATTAAAGTTATCGCTTCTTGAATAGTTTTTAGTTGCACTGCATTGTAGCAATTATAACCTATTCTGTTTGCAGGGACTTGGAAACAGTATTCAAAAAAAGCAATTCCCCAGCTTGCAAGAATAACAATAACCAAAGGCAAACTTCTAAATCTCAAATGCCCGTACCAAGCAAATGTCATAAAGATATTTGATATTAATAATAAAATTATTGGTGCAACGTGTCTAAACATATCCTAATTCTATCACAAAATATAATTTAAAAGAGTAAAATATATACATTTCCCCCCCTTTGTGTTAGAATTTAAGCACTTATTGATAGGAAGGAGAAAGTATAAATGGCACAAAGAATTGGTATTGACGTAGGTGGAACCAATGTGAAAATCGCACTTGTAAGCGATAAAGGAAAAATTATTTATTCAAATTCAATCCCGACAAGAGCAGAAATGGGGTATGAACATACAATAAACAGTATGAAAGATGCTGTGAAGGATTTGTTGAAGGAAACAAAAATGAAGGCATCTGATATAGAAGGCATGGGATTTGGTTTCCCGGGACAAATTGACTGCAAAAAAGGTATAGTAAGATTAGCTCCGAATATTCCTGGTTGGGTGAATGTTCCAATCGCTAGTATTATGGAAAAAGAGTTTGGAATTCCGACTCGTGTTGATAATGATGTTAGAACGGCTACTTTAGGCGAACTTAATTATGGTGCAGGTGTAGGCTGCGAAAATCTTGTATGTATAACCGTCGGAACAGGAATCGGTTCAGGACTTGTTGTAAACGGAAAGCTAGTTCGCGGTGCAAACAATGCAGCAGGTGAAATCGGACATATAAAATTAAATATGCAAGGCGGTCCTTTGTGTGGTTGCGGTGACAGAGGATGTTTAGAAGCTTATGCATCAGGTCCTAGTATTGTTGCTATGGCAGAAGAATATATAAAGGGCGGAAAATCTACTAAGTATAGAGAACTTGCAAATCCTGATATTACTCCATATATTGTTGCAGTTGCAGCAAAAGAAGGCGATCCTGTTGCAAAACAAATCTTCAGAATTATGGGTGAATATATAGGAATGGGATTGACAAGTGTTGTAAACCTTTTAAATCCGGAAAAGATTATTATCGGTGGTGGTGTTGCTGATGCCGGTGATATTTTGCTTGATCCAATCAGAGAAACTATTGCAAAACGTGCAATGACAATTCAAAGAGAAGTTGAGGTTGTTCCTGCTCAGTTAGGAAATACAGCAGGGGTAATTGGTGCAAGCTTGTTAATCAAATCATAATTGTTTGATATTGTAGGGCGCAGCTCGATAGAGCTGCGCCCTCTTTTATTTTTTATGATATATTCTTAGTATGTTTTATTTTGAAGAGATCAACGGAAAGAGAGTCCTAAAAAGTTCACTTTTGGAAACGGCTTTTTTTACAACAAGAGGGTTTGAAATTGAAGATATTCCAAATGTTAAGGGGCGAGTTATTACACCTCAGCAAACGCATAGTGATCATGTAGAATTTGTTGATAAACGATTGGAATACCCTGATACGGATGGTTTAATTCTTACAAAGACGGAAGATACAATTTGTTTGAGATTTGCAGATTGTACTCCTTTAATTTTTTATGATACAAAACAAAAGATTGGTGCCGTATCTCATGCAGGCTGGAGAGGAACTGCGGCTTCAATTGGAGTTAAGACCGTTAGAAAAATGAAATCTAATCCAGAAGATATTATTGCAATTATTGGACCTGCAATTTCAATTTGCTGTTATGAAGTTTCTGAAGAAGTAAGAGATGAGTTATTGAAAACCGTGAAAAATACTTCCGAAATTTATGAGAATAGAAATGTTGATTTGAAGAATATTAACGCCCGTCAGCTTGAAGAAATCGGAGTAAAAAATATTGATATTTGTCCGTATTGTACAAGCTGTAACAATGATTTATTCTATTCATACAGGAAAGAAAACGGTACAAAAAAACGTCACTATGCCGTTCTTAAGCTCCAATAAGTTAAGCACTCATCCTTTGCGCTTCTTTTTTCATTGCATTTGCTTTGCGTTTTTTATCCAGTGTATTTGTTATGTAAATATTCAAGTTAGGTATACCAAGACCTAAAACAAGTCCTGAGAACAAATATCCTGCTACTTGTGCAGCATTTAGCGTGCGTAAACGTTTCTTAGTTAATTTTTTTATTTTTGGCTCTAAAGAATCAACATCTTTCAACATCTCTTTAAAGCTTTTAGCAATTGTCTTTCCGTTTTCTTCTTTTGTAGTTTTAATTCCATTTTTAGCAAGAGTTTCAATAACAATTTCATCTCTTGTTTTCAAAGATGCATTGAAAGTACGTTTAAATGGGTTTGCTTTTTCACAGCCGCGTTTGTAATTCATAACAGTTTTATCTAATTTATCTGCAACAAGTTTATTTATGATATCACCTAAAACCAGCCAGCTTAAGTATCCTAAAGTGTCTTTTGTTAAGACTTCTCTAAGTTCATCTTTATCTCTTGCAGAGAAAATTCTTGAAATAATTGTAACACCATAAACACCTTTTAACTGATTAATAGTAGGCATTTTACCCGTAAATGCCATTTTATCCATAAATTTGGCAGGTGATTTAAGGAACTGAAGCGGAGTCATTTTTAATGTAGCAAGTATTAAACTGAGGAAAGCAGCGCTACTAGCAACTTTAATGCCCTTAAAGCCGGCAGAATGATCCTTAGAACGCCCTTCAACTCCGACAAAACCGTCAGTACCTGTTTTTAATTTAGTAAGGTACATGTTAATAGGCTGTACAGAAAGTCCTATTGCTGAAGCGATTGCAAAACCTCCTGCAGCTCTTGATTTCATAAATTTTTGAGCACTTTTTATGAAAATATTTTCTGTCGCAGGGGATTTTGTTTCAATTTGTTTTTTGAAAGCATCTTTAACCTTATCCTTGTTAAAAGAATCCGATACGATATAAATATCATTCAACAAAGATTTCAAGTTAGTTTCGCTTTTAATGTTTTTATTAGTAGATTCAAGAATATAACTTGATTGAGCACCCGTATCTTCCGTTATTTTATTAATTAAAACACTTCTTGCGTCTGCAGTTTTATCTTTTGCCCAGTCGTGGAAGTTCATTTTATCATTTTTTAAAGCTTTGTCGAATAATTCAGCAGCCTCATCAATTGTTTTTTGTGAAATTTTTACGAAACCTTCAGTATCAGAATTTTTTGAAGTAGGGTTGTAAGCTTTAACATTTGATAGTGTCGTTTTAATGTAATCAATTTGATTTTTGTTATTTTTAATTTGCTCAGCCTTGTTTTCGGCTAAAATGTCCAAAGTTTCCGGGGCTGTGAACATTTTATTGATTTTAAAATCATATTTTTTGCTTAAGCCATATCCGATAAGAGCTCCGGAAGCAGCTCCAAAAAGACCGATACAAGAATCGTTAACCGTTCCCATAATTTCACGTCTAAAAGTTTCAAGACCGGCTGCAGGTCCACGCTTAATCGTGTCGCTAGCTGTTCTTGGAGAAACCATAAAGCAGAAATCTACACCATTAGCCCCGATTGCTTGATTTGTTGCAAGATAACGCAAGCTGGTGTCTACAGCGCCTTTAAACTGTGTATTTTGTTGGTTTGGAGTTGTTTGTTGTTGTATCGGATATAGTTTCATAATGCCTCTAATGTCTTTCAGCCCTAAATCCTGCTGTTAGCTTTGAATATTTGATATCCAAAGGAGTTACGGCTTCAGACTTTTCATTTTTATTTTCGACTTGTGCTTTTTCTTGAACCTGTTTTAGAGCAAGTTCGTGTTTCTTTTTCGTATTTTTTCTTGTGAAAATAGGAATAACAATCCCTAACAATGCTAATGATACACCAAGGTTAGTTACCTGACAAGCGGAACGTAAATTTTTAGCTCGTTTAAGTTCTTTTTCTATTGTTTTTAATTGACTTTCTGTTGGTTTAAGATTTTGTTTCTTAAGTGATTCTTCTAATGGACTTACTACTTCTTCTGAGGATTTGATATTTATATCTTTAACCCAATGCCAAGCTTTTTGGAAAATATTTGCATTTTTATCAAGTTCCTTAGTTTTATTTAAAAGAGAAACTCCTGTCTTGTTTTGAATAACAGTTGCAGCAGCCTTTGCAGCATAATCTCCTAAGAAATACAGGCTTGAGAATGTTGCAATATCTCTAACAGTAGCTTCTGCAAGTTCGTTTTTATCATCCGCAGCAGCCATTCTTGAAGCAAATGTAGCGGTAGATATTATTCTTGCCTGATCCATTGTTGGGAACATACCTTTAAATTCAAGCATACCAAGTGTTGGTTTTTTCATCATTGAAAGGAGTGATACGCCAATCATCGATGAAATTGAAATTAATTTTTGTTTTAATAATCCTTCTTTAGCTTTAGGATTTTCTTCAATTGTGCTTTTTCCTTTACCAAAGTCATCATATATAGGAGCACCTTTTACGCCAGAAATTTTTCCTGTAATCCATCTGTTTATGTATTGCATAGAAACTGCAAGAGGGAGTACAACAGCCAGACCCATCCAGCTTTTTGCTCTTACAAGATTTTTACTCTTCTTGGCAAATTCTTCTATTGATGTATTTTTTGCTTTGTTATACCCTTTGAAGAATTTTACGGAATCTTCTAAAAGAGTTGTAACAGAGGAAGCTGAAACTTCAGATTTGGCATCAACAATTTTAATATTTTCTGCAACACGAGTTTTTTCAATGATAGAATTTGATATTTCATATACAGGATTTATTTGTTTTTTTTCTTTACCAGCGAGTCTTCTTACGAAATGTTGTAATTTTTGTCCTAAACTTTTAGGTTTATCATTTTGTCTTGTAATATCAGCAAGTTTTTGGGCATACTTATTCAATTCTTCTTCCGAAAGCGCATTCTTAAAATGGATGGTACTTTCTCCTTCATGCCCTTGTATGTCGGCAATGATGTTTTTGAAAGCTTCTTTAACTTTATCATCAGAATTAGCATTTTTATAATATTCAGAAGCTTTGTTTATTAAAGAACTGTCGGCCCAGCAGTTAGACATATTAACGCCTTTAGGCATAAAGCCGCCATTTATACATTTAGCGATCCCAAGTGTTATAATGCTTGGGATAAGGCAGTTAACCACAAGTCCAGAGGATTCTCTTCTGAATGCTTCAAATCCGGCAAACCAGTTGGTCATGGATTCGACTATAGTTCTTGGAAGAATTGCGGATAACATATCAATTACGGCAACGTTAACCATTGGCATTCTTTCGCAAGCCTGAATTCCTGTAAGCGCAATGGCTCCTAACCCTTTGAAGTTTGGAGAATTTTTTTGTTCTACATTCTTATTTTTGCGGGCTTCTATACTATTTACTTTGCTAGTTGTGTCTATACCAATTTTATTTATCATACACATATACTTCCTGCTGGAATAGTTTTGTATATAACTACACCGGCTGCTGATATATTCGGCTTAAGCAATAGGGATTATGCTTTTTTTAATATATCTATAAGTCGATTATACCAACTTAATATTTATTTAAAAGCAGAACAAAATAAAAATTGCCATGTAATCAAGAATTGTAAAGGAAATGTAAAGAAGAATTTTTGAATGTTTTTTTCTTAATAAAACATTTTGATGTTTTTTGTTAAAAAAAGTCTTGTTGTTTATTTCCGAATAAATGCCATTAATCAAAAAGTAGTCAAAAATGCATAAAAAATAATTGTAAATTTTTGTAACAATTTTCTTTGTGGGTATAAAGATTTTCTCTAAAATGCCGATAAAAGAATGTAGAACAAGGTTTGTGGTGAGATGTCAAACGGAATATCAAAGAAAATAGATGAATATACAAGGGCAAATATCAAGAACTTACGTGCATCCGAGGCAAAGAGCGGCCGTAAGTTTACGAAGTATGATATAGCTCAAATGATGTTATCTCAAGGGAAATTGAGCAAAAATGATTTTGCCGCTTGGATGAATACTCGTGAGGGATACGATAATTTTAGTCTTACGAACCAACAGAAGCAAGCTCTAAAAAATGGCAGTATTTGGGGTATAAATAATGGCATGAGCTTGACAGGAAAAGACAAAGAGTCATATCTGGATGGATTTGGTAGGGATGAGTATATAAAAGAGCCAATAACAGGAGTAAAATTAAGAAAAAATCCGGTAAAACCTCGTTCTGCATCAAGTTCAGCAATGAAAAGGGATGCAGAAACAAGGAGTAAAGTAATAGATACATTGCTTTCAAATGCACAAAAAGCATTAAGTATGCTGGAAAGTTATCATAATGGAATAGGCTATATCTCCGCAGATGCCTTTGTGCAAGGAATGAACGTAATAGGTAGTTCAACTTGGGATAATATAACAGGTAGAAATGATTTTGTAACCGTTTTTGAAAATGAAGATAGTATAAAAAATGAAATAAATACACTAAAAATTCTAAAATCAAAAGTAAATAAGCCTATGGAATTTGAACGAGAATTCAAGAAGTTATATGGTGTAAACTTTAATGCAAAGAATTTTGAAAAATTAGCAGATGTATCATCAAAAATGAATGAAATGAATGTGTATGAAAATTTGAGTGAATATTTTTCATACGGAATAAAAGAACTGCAAAAAGGCGATACATCCGGTTTTAAACCATCAGCCTTGTTAGCTCCGTTATTTAAAAATAATATGATGGAGGCTCAAACGTTTATAGAAAATTTGAAAAAGAATTGTTCAAGTGATGCAGAATTAAAAGAAAAATTAATAGAAGTATTGAAAGAGTCGAAATCAGACGCAGACAATAAGCTAAAATCATACAATCATTCCCAAATAGTAAACGAATACAAACAGGCCTATAAAGGAGCAATGGGAAGCTATAAATCAGACGAAGTAATAGAAAAGTATATCCAAATCCAGAAAATGAATGCAATGGGAACAGAAGTCGCCGGCACAGTAGCTTTGGCATTATTGACAAGCGGTTCATCAGCCGTATTAAAAACAGGAAGCAAGGTTGTAAGCAAATTGGGTGCCAAGTTAGGCGGTCAAGTAATGAAAGCGGGAATGACAGCTTCAATGGCAGCAGTTCCGGCAGCAGAAACAATAGTAGGCGGCTTGACTAGTAAAGAGGGTTTGACAGCAGAAAAAGGTGAAGAAGCTTGGGAAGAGCTTAAGAATGGTTTGATGTATGGTGCATTTGGTGCGTATGTCTCAGGTCCATTGGGAAATGTCGTATCAAAAGTTTTATCAAAAAATCCTCAAATATTTTCACAAATTGTAGCTTCTCAAAAGTTCTCTATGAGTGCGGGTGCAGCAATGGAAACCACAGCAGACGTGTTGTTTGACAGAATAACAAGCGATATGTCATTTAAGGAATCGATGGCACAAAATGGGATAATGAATTTTGGAATGATGTTTGTCGGTGCAAGAATAAATAAAGGAATGCAGCTTCCTGAAGCGGATTTATCTCAGATTAAAATAGAAAAAATGCGCGACGGCTCATTTAATCTAAAAGCAAACGGCAAAGTTTTCTTTAAAGCAAAAAATGCCGATGAGCTTGCTGTCGCAACACTCGTTCTGGGTGTAAAGGAAGCAACTGCGGAGAATCCTGCGCAGAATGTTACTCCAAGGTTTGAAAACGAGGTTTACAAAAATGAGTTTAAAGACGAAGGTATGCGCCTGAATACTCCTGAAAAATTGGAAAATGAGTTAAGGGCAGCGGAAGTTAACCCTAAAGCACCGGCAGAAAATACGGAAGCTCTGACAATGGTTGCAAGCGGCAAAACAAAGCAGCTTATGACACAGCGCTATAGTGAGATGGCAAAGAATCTGGATGAAATTCATACAAAGTATGCAAAAGAAATCAGGCAGATGGAAGCTCAATACGGCAAAGAGCCGCAACTATTTGCAGGGCATTTTATGAAATTTCTTGCGGAAAAAATGGATGTTGCAGGCTGCGAGCCAAATATAAAGTTTGTAAAAACCGAAGGTGATGGAGCTTACGACTGGAAGACCGGAACGTTGTACCTTTCTGACGAACTGAAAAATACCGGTGATATCAAAACAATGATTGCACATGAATTTATACATACGCTGCAATTCAGAAATATCCTTGCTACATACGGCAGAGATGGTGTCGTAGAATTGTATATGAAACATAAAGACGGAAAAGCAATTGACGAATTAACAAGAAAATACGTTAAAGACGAATACGGCGCAGAACTTGAGGATTTAGGCTTGAGCAATGCGGAAGTAACTAAACTTCAAAGGCAGGTAGCAGAGGCTTATGCAGACCGTTGCCTCAGCTATGAAGCAAACACACGATTATTAAAACACGCACAGGAAAATCCTGTGGAAAAAGGCAGCATTGACAGTTATATGGCAAGATTGCAGCTTGATAATCTGATTAAACCGGAAGAGTTTGATACAGAAGCTTATTACCGTTCAACAAACGAAACGGAAGCATATTTCCTTGGCAACGGACAAATTAACGGAAGAAGCAGTAAAGGTGAAACAGTACAAAAAGCGACAGGCAGCCGCAGCGAATCCAATACCAGAATCAGCATTCCGCATGGCAAAATTGCGGCTTCGGCTACAGAGAACGTCTTAGAAACACTGCGGCAGCTCGGTGCAAGCGAGCAACAAATAGACAATTTCAAGAAAAATACCTCTGACGAGGTAATCAGTTATATTGAATCCAGAATTTCCGCTCCTGATTTTAACCCGTCAACCGAGAACTATTTCATTCATCTTAATCAGAATAATATTTCATTTATTAAAGAACTTGCCGCAGATCCTAATTTTCCGAAAGAGCAGTTAAGTTTGGTTGCAAACGCAGCTTACAGTCAGAATTTTGTAATCCAGATAAGCAATGCTTATAAAAAAGGAATTAATATTATTCCGGGCTGCATGAAAATTGCACAAATGAAAGCTGCACTAGAAGCCCGAATGAAAGATCCGGCTGTTATCGCCAGTCAAAAAGCTTATGAAGATGCTATACAGAGGATTAAAGAAAACTGTTCGCTTACAGATGCAGAAATCAGAGAAATCAGCAGGGATATAAATATAAGAGAGACTGCTATTCAAGATTTGATAATATACTGCGAAAAAAACGGAATCAAAAATTATCACAGCATTCTTTATAACTGCTCTATCAATAGAGAGGGCATTAACCTTTCTTCCAAAGAAATTGAAGAAAGAGTAAAATTTGCAAAACGGGGGCTGGAAAACAAAGTTGATCCGGGTGAAATGTCATCTATGGTTTATCAATACGGGAAATACTCTCCATCAGAGATGGAAGCACAATTAAACAAAGTAATAGAAGAAACACGCATAGCAAATGAAAAACGTCTCGCCAAAGAGACAGCCATTGCAAATAAAAAAGACAGCTTGCGCAAAA
Source organism: Candidatus Gastranaerophilales bacterium (assembly GCA_944323165.1). Lineage (GTDB taxonomy): Bacteria > Cyanobacteriota > Vampirovibrionia > Gastranaerophilales > Gastranaerophilaceae > CAG-196. The sequence continues at coordinate 13,025 of CALURK010000024.1, forward strand.
AATACAACACCACAGAAGCAAAAGACATTGTAGAAAGAATTATTAATAAAGAAAACCTTCCGGAGGATTTACTCACTCACCTTGATGAAATATTAGGCGAAAATCCGAATAGCGCAAAGTGTCGTTTCTTAGAAAAATGCGTTTCTGAAATCAAGCCGGAAAAGTTCAATCTCGGTCTGTTTAAAACTAATTTTGAAGCCGGGCTTAAAAAGGCTGATATTTCAAGTATCTCATTAAACGCTAAATGGCAGCCCCGACCGGAAGCTAAAAATGTAATTCTTACTCCTGAATATCTCTCAGCACTCAAAGATAAAGACGGAAAGCCTATTTTCAACAATTGGGCTGTCGAAAACATTATTGAAAAAAGCAAAACAAATCCGGATCTGGTTAAAGAAATTGTTGATATGGCAATAGAAAACCGCAGTTTGAGAGCACCTGCTGTCTTAAAACCGCTCCTGGAAGCTGCTTTTATTGATAAAAATCTAGCAT
>CALURK010000025.1 GCA_944323165.1 Candidatus Gastranaerophilales bacterium
GTAAGTAAGACTACAAGAGTTATAGCTAAAATAGTCATGTGAATTTTTTTGTCATTCCGAACTCGTTTCGGAATCTTTATATACCCCACCCCCTACCCCCCTCCCTCAAGTGGCGGGGGGGTAAATGTATTTTAGTTTGGAGGTAAAACTACAAAATCTATTGTTATAATAGGCGGGGGAAATCTTGTGTCATCCTGAATTTATTTCAGGATTAATTTTACCCCACCCTATCCCTCCCCTTACAAGGGAGGGAATAATGTAATTAATCCTTATTTTTATGCTAATATATCTTTGTAAAATAGTTAGAGGGATCCACCTCTTATAGGGGCTGAATAGGTTAGTAGAATGTTACTACAGACCACATATTTACCCCCGGAAAGGATAGAAAATGGAAAAAAACAACGAAACATTGCATGTATTAAGACATTCATGCTCACACATCATGGCACAAGCTGTACAAAAGCTGTTTCCACAAGCAAAGTTGGCAATCGGACCGGCTACAGACAGCGGATTTTACTACGATTTTGACCTAACAGACGGGCATGCTTTTACCCACGATGATTTGGCTAAAATCGAAGAAGAAATGAAAAATATCATCAAACAAAATTTAACGTTTGAAAGATATGAAATACCGGATGTAGAAAAGCAGATTGCGGAATTCAAGTTAGAAGGTGAAATCTACAAGGCAGAATTATTAGAAGAGCACAGAAACGACAATCCAACCTTGTATTTAACAAAGGACAAAGACGGAAATGTTTTATTTAACGACCTTTGCGCAGGACCTCACATTCCTAATACATCTTATATAAAAGGTAACGCAATAAAGCTTTTGAAGGTTGCAGGAGCTTATTGGCGCGGTAACGAAAAGAATAAAATGCTTCAAAGAATTTATGCAACAGCATATTGGAATAAAGAAGATTTGCAGAATTATTTGACATTTTTAGAAGAAGCAGAAAAACGTGATCACAGAAAATTAGGAACTCAGCTTGATTTGTTCTCAGTAAGAGAAGAAATTGGTGCAGGTCTTGTTTTGTGGCATCCTAATCTTGCAGTTGTCAGAGAACAAATTGAAAATTACTGGAGAGAAGAACATAGAAAAAGAGGGTATGTAATCGTTAATACGCCGCAAATTGCTAAATCAAAATTGTGGGAAATTTCAGGTCACATGGATCACTACAAAGAAAACATGTTCTTTATCCAGAAAGATGATGAAGACTCAGATGAACAGTTTGTAGTCAAACCTATGAACTGCCCGTTCCATATATTAATTTATCAAGCAAACAGATATTCATACCGTTCATTACCGTTAAGAATGGCAGAATTGGGAACTGTTTACAGAAAAGAAAAATCAGGAGCATTGTCAGGTTTAACTCGTGTACAAGGATTTACTCAAGACGATGCGCACATTTTCTGTACGCCTGAGCAATTAGTTGACGAAATCAATGCAATTATTGATTTTGTAGCAGATACTATGAAAATCTTTAAGATGGAATTTGAAGTTGAATTGTCAACTCGTCCTGACAGTTACGTAGGTGAGTTAGAAAATTGGGAGCGTGCAGAAGCAGGCCTGAAAGAAGCTATGGACAGACGCGGCATGAAATATGATATTAACGAAGGCGACGGTGCTTTCTACGGTCCGAAAATCGACTTCAAGGTAAAAGATGCTATTGGAAGAACATGGCAATGTGCAACAATTCAGCTTGATTTCAACCTTCCTGAAAGGTTTGATATCAAGTACCAAGACAAAGATGGAAGTATGAAAACTCCTATAATGCTTCACCGTGTAATATTCGGTTCAATGGAAAGATTCCACGGAATTCTTATTGAGCATTATGCAGGTGCTTTCCCTACCTGGCTTGCACCGACTCAGGTTGCAATTGTGCCGATTTCTAACGAAAAACACGTTGATTTTGCAGAAAAGGTTTACAAAAAAATGCGTGATTTAGGCATAAGAGTGAAACTTGATGACAGATCTGAATCTATGAATTATAAAATCAGAGATTCACTTCAAGACAAGAAAATCCCTTATGTATGCGTAATTGGCGATAAGGAAATAGAATCTAATTCTGTAGCAATTAGAAAACGCGGCGTTGGACAAATCGGTACAAAATCCGTTGATGAATTTATTGCTGATATCGAAAAAGAAATTAAAGACAGAGCATAATAGGCAATAATATAAAAAGAAAGAAGCAATTTCGGTTGCTTCTTTTTTTTATGTCAATAATTTTTCCGAAAGCTCGCCTAATTTTTCGATAGAAAGTTTTTCTCCGCGAATATTTTCATCCAATCCCATTTCAGAAATCGTTTTAGAAACTTTATCTTTATCAAAACCTGCTCCGACAAGGCAATTTTTGAGCGTTTTTCTTCTCTGGGCAAATGCAGCTTTAATAGTTTTTCTGAAATGTTTGTAATCTTTAAGTTTCAATAACGGCTCTTTTCTAACCTTCAAAGATACAAGAGCAGAATTAACTTTTGGTGCAGGGTAGAAAGATTTTCTCCCGACTAATCTTAAAATAGAACAATCTGCCCAAAACTGTGAAAGAATTGAAAGTAATCCGTATTGTTTGGCAGGACTTTTTTCTGTAGCAATAATTCTTCTCGCAACTTCTTCCTGAACCATAAGAATTATATCAACAATTTTGTTTCTGTTAGAATTCTCCAAATCATCGATTTCACCCAAAAGATGAGCGATAATCGGAGAAGTTATATAGTATGGAATATTTGCTACAACTTTTATTTTTTCATCCGTTAAATCGGATAAATTTGTTTTTAAAATATCATTGTGAATAATTTCTAAATTATCGCATTCCAATTTTTCAAGTTCTTTTATAGCTTCTTCATCTAATTCTACAGCAATAACTTTTTTGGCATGCTTAACCAATTGTTCTGTTACAAACCCTACTCCGGGTCCAATTTCCAAAACAACATCATCCTCTTTTATGTCTGCAAAATCAATAATATCAGAAATTACGTCAGGATTTATTAAAAAATTCTGTCCCAGTCTTTTTTTAGTTCTAAAGTATTTTGCACGCTGAAAATAATCCACCATGGTATTTATAATAGTACAAACAGGGAAATGTTAAAACTTATAATCTCCACTAAAATTATAAAGTCTTGTTTAAGATATAATAGGGAAAGGAGAAAATCGTGAGTTATTGTGACGCAAAACCGAAAGAACATTTAGAATACAACCAGCTTTTAGAAGAATTTATTTTAGGTTGCAAAACAACCCAATCTGTTGGTATGGAATATGAACGTATACCAATTGTAAAAGCTACAAATCAGGTTGCGCCGTACTCAGGAGAGTATGGAATGTGCGAACTTCTAAGAGAATTTGCTAAAAATGATAACTGGGATTATATTCTTGATGATGTTAACATTATTGGTTTGAAAAAAATTCACGACACAATTACTCTGGAACCGGGTTGTCAATTTGAATTAAGTCTTGAACCAAAAGAATTTATCAGAGATTTAAAAAATCGCGTAGAAGAAATTGATAATAATTTAAAACCTATTTTGGATGAATTTGGCATAAAACTGATAAACAAAGGTGTTTCTCCTACTACAACATACAAAAATATAAAACTTATTCCCAAAAGACGATATCATCTTATGGCAAATTATTTGTGGGGAATTTTGTCTGATGTAATGATGAGAGAAACTGCAGGTATTCAAGTTGGCATTGATTATAAATCCGAAGAGGATGCGATGAAGAAATTTAGAATTGCAAATTTAATGATGCCATTTTCAACAGCAATGTTTGCAAATTCACGTTACAGAGGCGGAGTCGATACAGGTTATAAATCTTTTAGAGCCCTAGCTTGGCTAAATACAGATAATGAAAGATGCGGTTTTGCAACCAAATTTCAAGACGGAATGAGCTTTAGAGATTATGTCGAAAAACTTCTTGATACACCGATGATTTTTATAAACAGAGATAACAGAACAGTTAATATGAACGGAAGATTAACATTCAGGCAGTTTATGAAAAAAGGGTTTGAAGGGTTTGAAGCGGAAATTGAAGATTGGCAATTGCATTCAAATCTTTATTTTCCTGAAGTTCGCCTCAGAAACTTTATAGAAATACGAAACCACGACTGCGTCGGTGATGGTTTAGAGTATTCAATTCCTGCTCTGTATAAGGGAATTATGTACAATCCTTCTGCTTTAGATGAAGTAAATAGCATGTTGATTAAGTATTCTTATAACGAAATTAATGAACTCAGATATAACATAGCAAGATATGCGATAAATGCGAAGCTTAGAAAATTTCCGATTTCAGGAATTTGCAAGGAATTGGTCGAAATTGCTTACTACTCTCTTAAAAACCAATTTGAAGATGAAGAAAAATTTTTAGAGCCATTAATAGATGTGTTGAAAAAAAATAAAGTTCCTGCTGATATTTAAACTATTTAACGCATTGTAAATTAAAATTTTATGTTATAATCATAACATAATAAATGAGAGAGATGAGGTAGGGCAAATGGAAACATTAAACAAAAATGAAGGTTTGATTACACAGATTATCGGACCTGTAATTGACGTAGAATTTGCACAAGGCGAACTTCCTGAGATATACAATGCTTTAAAAATATATAGAGAAGACGGTTCTTATATCGTTGCGGAAGTTCAACAAATGTTAGGTTCTAATAGAGTAAGAACAGTTGCAATGGCATCAACAGACGGTTTAAAAAGAGGTATGAAGGTGGAAAACACCGGCGAACCTATTAAAATCCCTGTTGGTAAGCCAATTTTAGGAAGAATTCTTAATGTAATCGGTGAACCTGTAGATAATGCAGGGCCTATTGAAACTAATGATTATTTACCAATTCACAGAGAATCACCTTCTCTTATAGAACAGAATACTGATATAGAAATTCTTGAAACAGGTATTAAGGCAATTGACCTTCTTCAACCTTATCAAAAGGGTGGAAAAGTTGGTCTGTTCGGAGGTGCCGGTGTTGGTAAAACCGTTCTTATTCAGGAATTAATTCACAACATTGCAATGGCACACAATGGTGTTTCAGTATTCGGCGGTGTTGGTGAAAGAACAAGAGAAGGTAACGACCTTTGGAACGAATTTAAAGAAAGCGGAGTTCTTGACAAAGTAGGTCTGATTTACGGTCAGATGAACGAGCCGCCTGGAGCAAGAATGAGAGTTGGTCTTTCTGCTCTTACTGCTGCAGAATACTTTAGAGATTACTCTAAACAAGATGTACTTTTATTTATTGATAATATTTTCAGATTTACTCAAGCAGGTTCAGAAGTATCAGCACTTTTGGGACGTATGCCTTCCGCAGTAGGTTATCAGCCTACACTTGCAACAGAGATGGGTGAATTGCAGGAACGTATTACTTCAACAAAAGACGGTTCAATAACTTCAGTTCAAGCAATTTATGTACCGGCAGATGACTTGACAGACCCGGCACCTGCCACTACATTCTCTCACTTAGATGCTTCAACAGTTCTTTCAAGACAAATTGCTTCTTTGGGTATTTATCCGGCTGTTGATCCGCTAGCTTCAAGCTCAAGAGTTCTTGATCCTAATATTATCGGTAAAGAACACTACGAAGTTACAAGAAAAGTGCTTGAAATTCTTCAAAAATATAAAGAATTACAAGATATTATCGCTATTCTTGGTATGGATGAATTGTCTGATGAAGATAAAGAAACAGTTAACAGAGCAAGAAAAATTCAAAGATTCTTGTCACAACCGTTCTTCGTAGCAGAACAATTCTCTGGTATTCCTGGAAAATATGTAAAACTTGAAGATACTATTAAAGGCTTTAAGGAAATTATCGAAGGTAAACACGATGATTTGCCGGAACAAGCTTTCTATATGGTTGGTACGATTGAAGAAGCTGTTGAAAAAGCTAAGACATTAGAATAATACTATTAATTCATCTGTTTCCCCGTGCGCAGGAAACAGATGAAAAATAGTTATTTAGTGTTAGTGCGTACTTGGAAATGGTATAGAAAAATGAAACTTAAAATAATTACACATGAAAGAATTGTTTTTGAAGGTGAAGTTGACGAACTTGTAATTCAGACTACAAGTGGTCAGGTTGGTATTTTAAAAGACCATATTCCGCTTACTACAGCTTTGGCAATTGGAGTTACTAAGGCAAGAATTGGTGAGAAGAATAAGTATTTCGCAACAATGGGCGGTGTGTTCCAATTCAAAGATAATACAGCAACTATTCTTACAGATGTGTGCGAAGACGGCTGTGATATTGATGTAACCAGAGCAAATGCTGCTAAAGAAAGAGCTGAAGCAAGATTGGCGGATGCTAATGCAAAAATTAATGCTGAAAGAGCTCAAGCTGCTCTTGCACGTTCTCTTGCAAGACTTAAAGCTGCTTTGAATAAGTAGGTTTGGTATGTTCAAAAAGATTTCAATTTCATTGTTTATACTGTTTGTTTCTACTTGTTTTTTTGTTTATGCAAAAGAAAGTAGTTTTACTGCAGCGCTTAAAAATTGTTCTCCGTATAGCAGCAAGGATAATGTGAATGTTTTAAATATGAATGTTATCTCTTCCAAGAGTATTGCAGGCTGGGAAAATAACAAATGTGTTTATCGTGAAGATGTAAATTTTTTGAATGTCCAATCAAGTGTAGTTTGTAAGCTTACTCAAGCACAAATTAATGAATTAGTTTCTGTAATTGATGCGTACGAACTTTTGGCTAATTATTCAGGAGAATCACCTGATTTTTCAAGTTTTGATACGGCACAAAATAATCCTGTTTCTAAAGTTTGGAATAAATATCTTCAAGATGCCAATATCTGTAATATAACTACAAATCAGGTAGAATGAAAAATTACGATATAACTAAAACAAAATTAATTATTTGGGACTTGGATGATACTTTTTGGAAAGGTAATCTCGAGGAAGGTAATGTTCTTTTTGATATTGATATAGTTAATTTTATTCAAGAATTGACTACGAAAGGAATTATGAATTCCATTTGTTCTAAAAATGATTTTCAAAAAGTAAAAGAAAAGTTTGTAAATAGTGGTTTTGAACATATTTGGGATTTGTTTGTTTTTCCTTCAATCAACTTTTTTCCTAAGGGAGAAAGAGTTATGGGAATTATTAAGGATATGAATTTGAGGGAAGAAAATGTTATTTTTATTGATGATAACATTTCTAATCTTAATGAGGCATTGTTTTATTGTCCGAAAATCATGACTGCAACTCCTGAAAACGTTAGGAAAATGTCTGAAGAGCTTTATCTGGTAAATGATTACGATTTTGAACATACAAGACTTAAGCAGTATAAACTCCTTGAACGAAAAGCTCAAGCCAGAGGAGAAAGTTCTAATGAAGAATTTTTACGTTCAAGCGGCATTAAAATTTGTATAAAGACTGATTGTCTTAAAAATATTGATAGAATTAAGAAACTTATTTTAAGGACTAATCAATTAAATTTTACAAAATTTCGTGATGAGAATTTAGAAGAAACAATCAGGAATAATAATTCAGCTTATGTAATTGCAGAAGACAAATTCGGTAATTACGGTATTTGCGGATTTTATGTTACGGATAAAGTTACCGAAAAGCTTATTCATTTTCTTTTCTCCTGCAGGGTTATGAATATGGGAATAGAGCAGTATGTTTACTCATATTTAGGAAAACCTGATATTGAAATTAAGGGCGAAGTAGCGTCTGAACTTGGCGGAAATGTAGATTGGATTGAGCTTGTTAAAGATTTAGAAATTAAGTCTGAGAAAATTCCTAAGAAAAATAATATAAATATTTTATTCAAAGGCCCTTGTGATTTGTATTCAACGTTGAGTTATATAGATTCAGACTGCAATATTGATACGGAATTTCCTTACTGGAACAAGCAGTTAATATATGTATTAGCGCATACACATACCGCTTTTATAGAACAGACGCATAAATTCTCTCAAGATAAGTTGAATCAAATTTCGGGTAGATTTCCGTTTCCCAGCAAAGACGAATTTAAGACGAAATTTTTTGATCCAAAGTATAATATAATTTTTTTAAGTCTTTTAACAGTGACTCACAGCGGACTTTATATTAACAAGAATGACGGAAGTTATGTGGTTTTTGGCTACACAGACTGTGATATAACGGATGAAAATAATTGGGAAAAAATACTTGCACCGCTTCCTGAGATTGCGAAAAATACGAATTTATTGATGTTAAAAGATTTTCAAAAAGATTATATTTTTGCCGGAGATCCTCCAGTAGATACTGTTATATCAAATTTGGAGTATATTAGAAAAAATCTTAATCCTAAAACTAAGCTGGTATTGATTTTAGGGAGTGAAATTCCGACGGATAAAATTCTTCCCGGATATGAAAATATGGCTTATAAACACAAAATTTTAAATAAAGCGGTCAGAAATTTTGCAGAGAAAAACGAAATAAAAACCATTGAACTTAGTGAATTTATAAAATCCGAAGAAGATTACACAACCTGTATCAACCACTTTTCTCGAAGGGCATATTCTCTTTTAGCGAAGAAAATTGTTGATATTTCTAATGAAATACTTGAAAAAGAATATCTGCACATAAAAGAAAATACTATTCTTTAATGTTTATAATACTTCCGCTCGAATCGGTGTTGAAATCATAAGCTTGTTGAATTTTTTGATTTTTTTGACTTTTTTTGAGTTCTAAAAGAACTTCCTCTTTACCTTTTTCCAACTTTTTTATGTTTCTTAATTCCAAATCCCTTATTTCATCAACAAGTTGATCAAGTTCTTTCTGTTGAACAGGTGTTAGTTCAAGGTATTTTTGCATACATTTACAGCTTAAAAATAACTTTTCTCTGTTTTTCAGCATAGTAATTGCGTTATCGAAATCGTCATTCTCAATCATTTTAGCAATTTCTTCAGAGCCATTTTTAAGTTGTGTATATTGCATAATTAATTGTTCAAATTGTTTTTCATCCTGCATTATTATCATTATCCTTTCTTAGTGCCGGATGTTGGATTTCATTTGCTTGCGGCAACTCATTCATAGCTTCTTCCACAGTTATTAACCCGTTTTTTATATCAATTGCCTTTTGAAATCCCCATCTTATATTAGTAATATCTTGTATAACTTCATCAATCTTATCAACGTTACGTTGAATGTTGGCTTTAATTAAATTCATTGCCATTTTGTTATAAAGTCTGAAAAGTTGTTTTGATACGTCATTACCATTTTCGAGATCAATGGTTCGCATTAACTCTCTTAGAATTTTTCTTGCACCATCAATATTTGCCGAGCGTTCTTTAATGTTATTTTCTAAAATGGCAGTTTTTGCTTTCTGCAAAAATTGTAGTGCGCCATCAAAGAGCAATATCATTAATTTTTCCGGTGTTGCTGTTGTGATATTACTTGTCTGGTATTGTTTAATATATTTTTCGTATGGATTTTTTGGAGGCATTTATACCTTCTTGTTTACAAATATTCCGGATGCCATATTAAGCTTTTGTACTAATTCCCCAAGTTCATTTCCGGATATTGTTTCTATTAATTTATTTGTTGTACTGTCATATAATTCTATTATATCATCTTTTACGTTTAATTTAACATAAAAATCTTTGTTTGGATTTTCAATGTCCTCTTCTTCTGAAAAATCTTCATCTGAATCGTTATCAACTTGTGCTTCAGACTCTTCTACTAATCCATCTTCAAAAATTTCTTTTTTCTGGTTTTGACTTTGCTGTTGTTGCTGTTGTTGTCCGGAACTTCCTTCTTCGTCGTCTTTATGTCTTACACGCTGGTTTATTCCCAAGCTTTGCACTTGACGGGAATCGTTTATTGCGCCTGATTGGATAGCTTGTTCGGTTTTATTGGCATATTCAGCTGACGTGGCTTCCTTTACGGCACCTGTGTTTGCTATTGATAAACCATCCATGCCCATTATGAAGTTTCCTTTACATATTCTATCTTACTACATATTATGATATAATACACTTATGTTCATCATATAAAAGAAGGGTATATTTCATGACTAAGAGCTTATTTATAGATTATATGGAAAAAATGCTTGCTTTCCCTTTGTGGATTAAACAAACTATTTTTTTGAATTTATCCAGTGATTTAATGAATTATCTTAGTAGTGAGTTTCTTAATGTTCAAGAAGGTGAATTATTTCACGTTTACAGACCTTCTTTATCTGAATTGGGGCAAAATGAGCTTAAGACTAAAGAATCTAAGTATGATGAAGATATTTATTCTTTCCTGAGCTGTTGTGCTAAGGGCATGTCGCTTGTGGAAATTGCTATTGAAAGCAATTTTACTATGGAAGAAGTTGCTAAAGCTTTTATGTTTTGTAAAACTTCAGGTTTCTTTTCTAAGGAAACACCTAATTTGATTAGTGCTACAGCTGGTTTTTTGGCCGGTAAATACAGAACAGGTGAATATTTTATTCGTGCCGGCAAAATGACTATTGAACAATTGGATGAAGTTTTGAATAAACAACAGGAAATGAATGAGGCTGGAAAACACGTATTCATTGCTGAACTTATGGTTCAAATGGGTTTTGTTGCGGAAAAAGATGTTAAAAGTATTATTTTTATGAAGGAAGAGGCAGGCAAAAGATTTTCGCTTAATCCTGATGATATTCCGTCTATCGCGATGGAGAAAGAAAAATACGATATCAGAGTTGAGAATACTAAACTTAAGGAAGAAAATGAGATTTTGCGCCAGAAAATCGATGCAATTCTTACTTACATAAAAGAACATAAAGAGCCTGAAAAAGAGCCGGAAGCTCAAGAGTTTTAAGTTTTATGCGTGTAGATTATATTCGTGACGGGTTGATGGAAGAGTTTCACGAAGGGATATTTGTACAGTTTTCTAAGAAAACTGATGATATTAGTTCTTATCCTTATTATATGCGCTCTTGCGCTAAGCCTTTGCAAGCAACTTTGCTTGTGGATTGCAATGCTGATTTAACTGAGGAAGAGTTGGCTTTGTGCTGCGGCTCTCATTCTGGTGAGGAATGTCATTTAGAAGTCGCTTATCGGATTATGAAAAAATTCGGCATTACTGAAAATATGCTAAAATGTGGAATTCATGCTCCTTTATCCAGAACGATGCAGGATAAAATGCTTTTAAGAGGCGAAAAACCGACTCAAATTCATAACAATTGTTCAGGTAAGCATTTGGGTTTTCTCGTCTTGTGCAAAATTAATGGTTGGGATGTTGAAAATTATTATGAATTAAATCATCCCCTGCAGCAGGCTGTAATAGGTAAAATATATGAACTTTGCGATATAAAAACAAAAGAATTTCCTATAACTACTGACGGCTGTGGTGTTCCGATTGTTAGCATGCCTCTTTATAAAATGCTTGTAGGTTATATCAATCTTTTAAAATATGACAAAATTATTAATTCTATATTGAAAAATCCATATATTTACGGCGGAGAAAATCGTACAGATACGGAAATTATCCAAAAAACTGAGGGAATTTTGGCAAAAGTCGGTGCGGGAGGACTTTGTATCGTACTTAATACAAAAATAAAAGATGCTTTTGTTGTTAAAATAAATGATTGTTCAATGGAAGCAAGAAGATTTGCGGTTTTAGAGATGATTAACAGGTTGGGATGGGGAAAAATTGATTTTGACAATAAAATAAAAACAATTTCCGGCAAAATTGTAGGAGAAGTTATTGTATCTTAAAGCTTTCAATGTGTTTTTCAAGCTTCTCTAAAATGCTGTTATCAATTACATGCTCAATTTTGCAAGCGGTTTCTTCAGCAAGTTCGTGATCTACTTTTAAAATCTTTTCAAAAAAAGCAGAAAGTGTTTCGTGCTTTTTTATAATTTCTTTGGCTTTTTTTACACCCTCATCAGTAATTGAAATTACGCCATAATGACCGTAATTTATCAGACCGAACTGCTCTAATTTCTGCAAAGCCTCAGTTACTGATGCTCTTGAAACGTTCAGTTTCCTTGCAACATCTACTGCTTTTACTTTCTTTTCATTAATATAAATGCTGTAAACTGCTTCAATATAGTCTTCTAAACTTGAAGAGATTTGAGCCATAACATTCCCCCTATCATATAAAAAGAACCGCATATTATGTTTAATTTGTCGTTGACTAAAATATCCTCTCCTTCATATTTTTGGGCAGGATAAGGACATTTTTCCTTAAGTTCATCATAGCTTGCAGCATTCGGATAATCAAATTCTTTAAGATAAATTTCGTCATCTTCTTTGAACAATATATTCATCATCTTTTCGTAATCTTTGTTTTTTAAACACCCGAATATAAATCTTCTCTTTTGATTAGGAAAATACCAATCCAAATTATCTCTCAACGCCTCGATTCCGTTTGGATTGTGCGATGCGTCTATGATTAAATTTTTTCTCTCTATATATTCAAATCTGAAAGGATTTCTAACGTTTTTTAAGCCTTCTATTATCGTTTTATCATCAATATCTTTAAATAAATAATTTATTGCAGTGATAACAAGCGCTAAATTCTCTATTTGATGATTTCCCTTTAGAGAAAGTGCTTCTATAAATTCTGGATTAACATAAGGAGTGGCTAGAATGAACAGTGAATTCATCTCATCTGCTTTATCCCTAATAGCTTCATATCCTTCAGAAGTTATTACGGGACAATTATGTTTTATTATTCCCGCTTTTTCGAATGCAATTTTATCTTTTGTATCCCCAAGCCTTTCTGTATGGTCTAAATCTATATGAGTGATAATTGAACATAAGTTTTGTCTAATAACGTTTGTAGCGTCAAATCTTCCGCCCAAACCTGTTTCTAAAACTACTATATCAACTTTTTTATCTTTGAAATACAAAAACATTATGATTGTGAGAATTTCAAATTCCGTAAGATGAATGTTAAGATTAACAATTCTTTCAGCATACTTTGCAAAATCAGATTTAGAAATCTCAACGCCGTTTACTCTAATTCTCTCAGTATATTCCCAAATATGAGGGCTGGTGTAGAGTCCTGTTTTGTATCCTGCGCATCTCAAAATTGATTCAAGCATGGTGCAAACAGAGCCTTTACCGTTTGTTCCGGCTACATGTATGAATTTTAAATTATCCTGCGGATTACCGAGTTTATCAAGCGCAGAGGTAATTCTATCCAAACTTAAATCTATATAAAAATTACTCTTGCTTGTTATTAATTTAATAGCTTCATCGTAGTTCATAACTCATTATTATAATAAAAAACATCAGAAGTTAAAAGGTTTGTGTAATTATATTTATTTTCATTGGATATGAATGGCTTGTCGCGCAATAAGGGGGGGGTAAATGTATTTTAGTTTGGAGGTAACACTACAAAATCTATTGTTATAGTAGGCGGTGGAAATCTTGTGTCATCCTGAATTTATTTCAGGATCTTATACCACCCCACCCCCTACCCCTTCCCTCAAGGGGAGGGGGGTAAATGTATTTTAGTTTGGAAGTAACACTACAAAATCTATTGTTATAGTAGGCGGTGGAAATCTTGTGTCATCCTGAATTTATTTCAGGATCTTATAC
>CALURK010000026.1 GCA_944323165.1 Candidatus Gastranaerophilales bacterium
CATCCGTTCTCATTTTTTAGAGGAACGTTGTTGCACAAGTTTGTAAATCCTAAAACAAGTCCTTGTCCTAAGCTTGCTAAGTGGCTTTTGAAAAATGATACAACATTAATGGAAACAAAATTGGGAGATTTTATAACAAAAAAATTTGGTATAAACCGTGTACAAATAGACACAAATATAAAAAATATTGCACACACAAAAGAAAAACCATCTTTTATTATTGCAAAAAAATTTGTAACAAATTCTGCTTTTGGCGATTTAACAGCAAAAGCAATGACAAGAACGACAAAAATAGGGACAGCAGTATTGGGCGGACTTGAAGCTGCTCATTTAGTAAAAGAAATTTCAGATGGTGAAAATGCCATAAAATCTACTGCAAAATCTGCAATAAATTTTGTTAGCTCAATTGCAGGTATTGGATATGGCGGAGCTATCGGAGCTAAATACTTAGGTCCGGTAGGTTCTCTTGTCGGTATGGGCTTAGGTGCTATTGCAGGTAATCAAGTCGGAGAACTTATAAACTAACCTCTTTTAATGCACTCAAGAATATGATTGTAACAACTTTTACTGCCTTCTTTAACATATTTTTTTATTGCATTCATCGTGTCAATACCATCTTTGGATGAAATATCACCAAATAAACACACATCATCCCTTAATGATTCATACCAAGAACTATCAATATCTCCAATTCTTTTGTACCAGTTTTCCGCTTCTTTCAAATATTTTTGATTAACAGCTTTAAAATTTGTTTGATTAGGATTAGAATTTACTATAGGATTAATCTTCATTACACACACTCCTTTTTATAGGGCTATTATACATCAATATTTAATTGTTGTAAATTTCTAACTAGCCCAAAATACTCAAACCTTGTGACTCTTTAAAAGAATATTTTAGATTTCACATGCATTTGTCGAGCAAATTCTCTTTTCCCATTTCGAGTAGGGGAGATTGCTGCTTAGTTTTTTGATATAATTGTATTTCTTCGCGAGGAGTGTATCTCAGTGGAAACTTTTATGGCAATTTACTTTTTGCCAGAAGCTATCAAACCTTTTGCCTCTGCTAGTGCTCAAATTACTCTTAAGCTGGATAGGGTAAGTGTGCAAAAAAATTCTGTCTGTTTAGAAACCAGACTTATAAAACTAATTAATTGTTGGGCTATAAGCCCAACCTACAAATTTTTAAGAGAATTAAATAAGGAAGATTATACTATTCTTATTGCGACCTGTTTAGCGTTAAAAACGTAGCCAATATATTCATATTTATAACCTGTTTCTTCAATAAACTCTTGAAAGGCTTTGAATTCATTTTCTTGCCAACCAGGATAATTTAAGTATTCATCGAAAACTATTACAGTACCACTTCGTATGGTGTGTTTTAGATTATCCAAAGTCGTTTTTGTTGATGAATATAAGTCACTATCACTATGAATAAATGCTGTTTGAAAATTCCCCTTTTGCTTTACGAAATTAGGTAGTGTATCTTCAAACCAGCCTTTTATAAGTTTAACGTTTTTATTAACTTCTGGTAAATTGTTAACTGTGAAAAAACCTTTTTTATAATATGGCGTCCAGATTTCAGGTAAACCTTCAAAACTGTCAAAGCCATATATTGTATTTAAAGGTTTTTCGGCAGAAATATGGTTAATTGTTTTACCATTAAAGACTCCGAATTCAAAATATTCTCCATCTACTTGTACTTGTTTTAAGGCATATGATAATAATTTTAATCTGTTATCAAAAGAGGGTGTTTTAAGCATGTGTTTTATGATGTATTTAGCACTTTCATTGGCGGCTATTTCTGCCATACACAGCTTTAGATTTCTTGCAGGTTGAATGTTTAAATTGGGATAGGGGTTTTCTTGTTCTAGGTAATATAAAATTTTCTCATTATTTGTTAATGGCAATGTGAAGGATAAAGGACCAATATTTATCCTTTTTTGATTTTTGTGCATAATTTTTTTTATAGTTATAAATTGGGGTTTAGATTTAATTAATGGTATTATCTGGCATTTTTTTAATTCATTTTTTAATTCCTTCTCGGTATTTTTGTAATCTTTAAGAGCGATTATAATGCAATCAGCTTTTTCACAAATTTCATCTTTTAAAACTATTTTATATCCCAAATCTGTCTTGTTTTTATCACAAGATGAATATTTTTTATCACATATTCCTACAATATTTAAGCAAGATAAATCATAATCACGCACAATTGTTTGAAATAGTATTCCTGCTCCATAGACAATAATCTTTTTATTTTTTAGCTTATGTGATAATTTTTTTAATATTTTATCAAATTCTTGTGTATTTAAATATTCTTTAATGTAATTCATTCATTCCTCCTATTTTTCTTGGGTTATTTTTCAACCTTTCAGGATCAATGTATTCTGATGGGTATTCTTTGTATTCAATACCAACTTTATAAAATAAGTCTTGAAAATAATCATTAGCATTAAGAATTCCTATAGTACTATAGATTTCATCCATCCTTTCTCTGACAAAAGCGACTCCCCTTTTGTCATTAATACTCTTTTCATCAACATTTTTATTATATTCCATTACTTTTGCAATATTAAGAGCAACTGCGTGTCCGTGAGGGATGCCATACTTTGTTGTAATTGAATACGACATAGCATGAGCTGCGGTTGTTCTTGATATATTAATGGCTTTTCCCGAAAGATTAGATGCTTTGGACATGTTTAATGAATAAGTTTTCTCATTAGAGTTAACATATTTAACAAGATTATCTCTGCAAAGTTTTATAGCCTCCATTGCATATTGTCTACTTTTTTCCGTTGATTTACATGCAAAATAAGATTCTATAGCCTGACAATAAGCATCTAAAGCTGTACAGGCTTTTAAATAAGTAGGATTATTTTCTACAAATTGGCTGTCTACAATTGCAACATTCGGTAAGACTTCTGGACTATCTAGGGATTGTTTTTTCCCTTCTTTATAATAAACCGCAAATTGAGTTGCTTCAGAACCTGTTCCGCAAGTAGTCGGAATTGCAATAAGAGGGACGTTTAATTTCGTTTTGTACTTATAAACTTTGGCAAAATCAATAACGCTTCCTCCACCTATAGCAATTATTGTTTTGGGGTTTATTGATATTGTTTCAACTCCTTTTTCTATTTCTTCAAGCTTTGGATTAGTGGAGAAATCATTATAATAAAACGGAAAATTTAAGTATTCTTCTACAATGGGTCTTATTTTCTCAAAAGATTTTTTCCCGGTAAATACAAGAGCATCTTCTTTCCAATATTTCAAATTTTCTATTGAGCCTCTGTATATAAAATCAGTCATTAAGTTTCTCCATAAAAAGTTTTTTGTTTTCTATAGGACTTTCTTTTGGACGTCCCAAATCTTTACGCGCTCCACATTTAACTTTTATTTCAAGAAGTGCTGTTTTGTTTATTTGTATAAAATCTGGCAGTATTTCCAGAAGTTCTTTTTCCGAAGATACAGAAAAAACATTGTTATAAAGGCATTTGAAATTTATATATTTAGAAGCCGTAGGTTGAGCTCCGACAGAATCGTGAGCTTCATTATTAAAGATTATATGTTTAAAATTTGTTAAGCTTTTCGATGCGATAACAGGCACTGCCCCCATATGCATAAGAAGTGCTCCATCACCGTCAAAGCAAAAAATTTCCTTATCAGGTTTGCTAAGGGCTATTCCAAGTGCAATACTGCTTGCGTGTCCCATAGAACCAACAGTTAAAAAATCATGACTATGTTCTTCCCTTGCTTCATAAAGCTCTCTTGAGGTGTAGCCTGTAGTTGAAACGATAAAGGAATTTTGAGGTAGTTTTTTGAGAATGTTTCTAATTGCTTGTTCTCTTGTCATTTCGTAAGTATTTATTTGCTTATTATGTAGTTCATATTTATCAAAAATTCCTTTTCTTGCGACCAAGGCGAAGGGTTCTTTGGTTTCCTTCATATATGTAACGGCTTTTTGTACTTGCTCCTCAAAGTTTTCATTAAGAATTTCGTATTTAATCCCCACAGTATCTAATAATTTTAAAGTTAGTCTTCCCTGTGTTTTATGTTGCGGCTCGTCCTTAATTCCGGGTTCTCCTCTCCATCCGATTAACATCAAAAATGGTATATTATAAACATCTTTATCTGCAAGTGATAGTAGGGGATTTATTATATTTCCGATACCTGAATTTTGCATATATACAAGTGCTGGTTCTTGTGTAGCAAGATAGTGACCGCAAGCTAAAGCGACTGCGTTACCTTCGTTTGCACATATAGTATGGTTTTTTGAGCAATCAGTAATGTATGCGCAAAAATCTTTCAATAGGCTGTCAGGGACTCCTGTAAAGCAAGATATGTTGTATCTTGTGAGTTCTTTGTAAAAAAGCTCAGGATTTATCATCTTAGCTTTGTCCTCCATAAGGAATAAGAGTTAAAATGTCTTTAATTTTCATACAGTAATTGTCGGATGCTTCTTTACATCTATGGTTAGCCAGAATGCTTTCTGCGGTCTTGACCATTGCGGGATATGCTGAACGCAGAAGTTGGTTGGCATAAATTACAATGTTAATTCCATTTTCTGCCAATTCCTTTTCTGTAACATCTGGATATGAAGACGGAACTACAACCAAAGGCTTTTTATTAGGAAGTGTGTTGTAGATCTTTGCAAATTCTTTAATTTCATCGAAAGTATCTTTTCTGGAATGTATCATTATGCCATCTGCTCCTGCTTCCAGATAAATTTTTGCTCTTTTTATGGCATCATCTAATCCTTGTTCCAGAATTAGACTTTCTATTCTTGCTATTATCATAAAATTATCACTAACTTGAGCTTGTTTTCCGGCATGTATCTTTAATGCAAAGTCTTCCGGTGTATCTTGGAATTGTTCAACATCTGTTCCAAAGAGTGAATTCTTTTTTAACCCTATTTTATCTTCGATAATGATAGCAGATACCCCAAGTCTTTCAAGAGTCTTAACAGTAAATATGAAATGCTCTTGCGGTCCTCCATTATCTCCATCATAAATAATAGGTTTTGTGGTAACTTCTAAAATGTCATTCAATGTTGACATTCTGGAAGTGGTATCCAAATATCCTATATCCGGCTTACCTTGAGCGGTTGCTTGTGTAAGTGATGAAATCCATATAGCATCAAATTCTCTTTTTCTTCCGTTTTCGTTAACAAAAATATTTTCTACAATAAGACCGCTAAGCCCGTTATGAGCTTCGCAAACAGTGACTATATCTTTGCTTTCAAGTAGGCGTCGGAGTCTTTTACCCCTAATCTCAGGGGTTGTGCCAACTTCTTTTAAAATTTTATTAAGTTTAGAGGAGGAAATTCCTTCCGTATAAGGTATGTCAATTACTTTACCTCCCCATTCTTTCATCGTTTCAATAATTCTTTCTCTGGTTTTTGCTTGAACTCCATTTTTCCAATCATCTCCGTGAAGAACATAATCAGGTTTGATTTTTAATAAGTTGGGAACATAATCCAAGGTTTCTTGGGTTACAACTTTAGATATTCCTTTGACATTTTCAACAACAGTTTTTCTTTGCTCAAAAGTCATATATGGAAGCCTTTTGTAACTTGCAATAGCTTTATCCGTAAGAAGTCCTACTATTATTTCTCCTCCGCCTTCTTTTTCTAAAATTTTTCTTGCTTCGTTAATAATATTTAAGTGCCCAGGATGCAATAAATCTGCACTCATTCCTATGTAAATTTTTACCATCTTACTCTCCAACTCTACTTTATTATATCATATTAAATTGAAAAACCTCCAATTTTGTATTATATTTGTTCAAGTGGAGAGTATGGATGGATTATTTAGGGTATTATCATAAAGTAGGAGCTCAAAAACAAATAGATAAGTTAGCCCGAAAATATGTCGGAAAAAGGGTTATTGTTTATGGTGCCGGTATAATGTCGAGTTTGTTGTTTGAAAACTATGATTTGTCAGGATTAAATATAGTTGGAGTTTGTGATAAGAAATTTGCTGATGAATCTGGAAATAATAGTTTTTTTGACTACCCCATGTTAGACCCGGAATTATTAAAAACTATGGATTATGATGTTATATTAGTTCTTTTAAAAATGTACAATAAAGTTATTGAACAGATTAAATATGATATGCTTATGGATACCAAAAATGAAAGTGTAGAAGTGAGAGCCTTTATTGAACCTTCTTGGCTAATGTGTGTAAAGGAAATAATTTTTTAGTATGTTGTGTAGAAAAAATTATAAAGAGTTATATAAAACTAAGTTAAAAGAGTATAGAAATTTCTATAAAACAATAGATGCTTGCAAATTAAAGCCTGCTTCAGGAGAACTAAGAGAGTATCAATTGCGGACCTTTGATTTTTGTAAAAAAATCCTTCGTCAATTAGATGAACTGGGGGTAAAATACTTCCCTATAGGTGGTACATTGATTGGTGCTATACGTAACGGAGGGTTTGTTCCTTGGGATGATGACTTTGATATTGGTATGATGAGAGAAGATTACGAAAAGACTCTTGATTTTTGTAAGAATAATTATATATGTATACCGCCTAAATTGTTATCTTTTGCTAAAAATAATAGAGCTATAGTTTGGAATAGGTTTTTAAAAAAATATCCTCAGAAATTTATCTATTCACAAACTCCGCACCATATTCAAATTATTTATGGAACTTCTATAAACGACGTCGTAAATATTGATATTTTCCCGCATGATAATTATAGGAACGATTGTAGTTTAGCTGAATATGATAGGTATATCGAAAAAATTACACAGATAAAATATGATTTGGATAATTTTGAAAAAATTATTGACTTTTATGAAAGAGAGAGGATGCAAAATCCGATTTTTGACAAACAAGGTGATATTATATATTACGGTTTAGATAATATAGATAATTACATCTTATCCCATAAAGGATTTTTTAATGAAGATATGATTTTTCCTCTTAAAAAGGTCAGGTTTGAAGATTCAGAAATTTTTATTCAGAATAAGCCTTTAGAGTATGCAGAGTTACAGTATAAAAATTGCTTAGGCATGCCGTCTGATATAGAGATTTCTCCGCATATTAACGCCAGATTAGGCAATATCTTTGATTACAGATTGTCATCACTGAAAAATGTTTTATTTTTGATCTTAAGACGATTGTGTTTTAAAAATCTTAGTGAAGATAACATTACAATTAAGAAAATGATTTTAGAGAAATTAAAAGACAAATTCTTTTATAAGAGAAATGATGCAAAATATAAAGAATTGTATAATGATTTAAATATTAAGTATGAATTTCTGAAATCCATTGTATTATAGTACATCTTTCAAAATATCATTGATAATATTTCTAGCACAGCGGGTATTTCTAAAATTTAGTTCTGATAATGTTCTAAGTCTTTCATTTTTTTTGATGTCAAAATTGTCTATAATAACACTGTTTAAATAATTCTCCAAGTCAACAATATTAAAGGCTTGGTAATAACTTTTTGAAATCTTTTTAACCATCTCATTGAATTCAGCTCCATCTTTTGAGATTAAGTGTATACAAGGCTTTTCTGTCAAAAGGTATTCTGTTAGAAAAGAGCCGCAGTCTGTAATTAGGGCTCGTGATTTTTTAAATAAATCCAGATATCCTCCGGAATTGTTTACAACTCCGATTTCAGACCATTTTTTGTAATAATCATCTGCTTCTTCTTTCGTCATGAAGCCGGATGTATATAAAAAATTGTATAAAACAGGGTGAGGTTTAAAAACCCAATTCAGTTCAGGATGGTTAGATGCAAATTCTAATATAATTTTTCCACTCCAATCAAATGTCGAAAGCCTTATATTGTTTCCGCATACCGACCAGTGTGGTGCATAAATTACGTATTTGCTTTCTTCAGGTGTTTTATCAAGATAAAATTCATCGAGTTGAGGGTGACCGACTACAACAACATTATCTGCTTTGTTTCTCATTTTTTTAGCAAACTCTTGTTTGATTAAATCATTTAAAATATAGTGCTTATAAACATATTGATGAAACCTTAAATCATATTCAATGTACATATTGGTAGTTGCTATAAAATATGGGATATAATATGTTAGCGCAAATTTAGAACAAACTACAGGCCCTTGGGAGGTTTCTACATACCAAGGGTGTTGATAAATAATGATATCAGGCTGAGGAGTCATTTCTGCAAAAGGTATAAATCTCTCTTTGTCAGTATCATACCCTCTTATTACACGCATATTTCTATTTATGAAAAAGTTATAAACCTTTTCATAATCTTTATTGGTTTGATAGTTGCAATTATCTTTTGGGGCGTTACATTTCGTGACGAAGATATAAGGTTCAAACTTCTCATCGCTCATCATCAAATCGTACACGCTTTGAGATTTCCACTTTGTGTCATCATAAACATAAAAGGCTACAATAATTGGATGTTTCCCTTTTAGTTTTTTTTTGACTTGTTTAATATTCTTTTTTATATAGGCGCAGTTCTGAGCAATTTTAAGCTCATAGAAAAATTTTTGCCCAAAACCTAAAAATTTTCCTATTTTTTCATAGTTTATATACATATCATCTATTATATTTTTAAGTAAGCTTCTTGGCAATATTTTATAGATGTTTTAACAGTTTTAAGTATTCATTTAGAGCTGTTTTAAAAAATCTTGTTTTATCAGGTTTATATTTTTTAGAAGCATTGCAGGCATTTTTTTCCAAATTATTATTTTTATATTTGAAAAAGTCTATAAATTCTTGAATACTAAATAGTTTGTAAGCTTTTTCGACATTAGTATATTTTTTTAATGCTTCCCAATATGATAAAGCTTCTTTTCCTTCAGGGGTGTTTGGAGAAATTTTTCCCAAAGTTTTTTCGATTAATTTATATTTTTTAACGTTTTTAAAATCGTCATTATCAGTATTAAATTCTTTTATAAAGTTTTCAGCTCCTAATAATCTTATAATCTCCCAAATTTGTTTAACATGTTCTATTTCATGTGCAAGAAGGAATTTACTAAGTCCGGATTTGTTTTGAATACGCATTTTTAAAGGGGATTTATTTTTATTGACAAAGATCATATATTCATTTATAGAAAATCCCATTTCAGAAAGCATTGCACGGAATTGCAATGGTGGCTTAAGATTTCTTGGCAGTTTGAGTTCTTCCCATAATTCATTATATGTTTTTTTTATTTCTTTTCTTTCTGGGAAAAAATTATTTGGTTGTTCAAAATGCTTGCTTTTGCCTGAAAACTTATTGCTTTTGCCAAGAAAAACAGGTCTAAAAAAAGTATTAGCAGGTGATATTTCCGTAATCATAATATTATTAACACTTGTGATATATTTTTTTGCTATATTGTTCTAAAAAATCCCCCTCTTGAAAAAATATAGCGATATGCTATAATACATATATAAGGTAGCGATGTGAATTTTTCAACTGGAAACGAATCATAAAATTATCAAGGATATAAGATATTACCCCCACAAAAGAGAACTAGCATTGTTACGACGTTCTAAGGCAAAATACAGGTAAGAAAAATGACAATATCTTTCAGCGGGTTAGCATCTGGCTTAGATACATCATCTTGGGTAGAATCGCTTGTAGCTTTAAAGCAAGCGAAAATTGACACGCTTGAAGAAGAAAAAGAAACTGTATTATTGTCAAAGGAAACTCTTAATAATATAAAATCATTTTTCTCGTCATTCAGGACTGTAATAGAGAAAGTTACCGATGCGCAATTTGGAATTCCGACAATGGATTTATTTGCGCAGAATATAGCTACGTCAGCAAACTTAGATGTATTAACCGCTATCGCTACCACAGATGCAAAAGAGGCTGAATATAAAGTAGAGGTTAATCAGTTAGCTACAGGGACTACTGCTAATAGTAATTACAGCTACATGACAACAATAATTCAAACAACTACTGCTTCAAATGATTCAAAGTTAATAAATTTAGGAGTCAAGGCAGGTAATATAGGTGTAACTGTAAACGGAATAGAACGTGGTGTAACGATAACAGAAGATGATACGATCCAGACTTTTATAGATAAGCTTAAAGATATAGGGGTAAGCGCTACTTTTAATGAAAAGACAGGTGTTTTTTCAATAGACATAGATGCAGGTGCAATAAATGATATCGATAATACGGGTATTGTAGATGCGTTTCACTTAGAGGGTGTAAATGAAGGTTATGAGAGCAATGAATTGCAGACCTCATCTACAGACACAGTATTTTCAGCTGCGACAGAAGACACTCTTTTAAGTGAATTAGGAGTTTCAAACGGTGTTATAACCGTTGTCGCAAATGATTCTACATACCAAATAACAATCAATTCTTCTTCAACACTAGGTTCAATAATAGAGGATTTCAAAGATATAAATGTATCAGCCTCCCTTTCTCCTGACGGATATTTTACAATATCAGATGCCAGAATAACAAATGAAGGTGCCACTAATTTTTCAGATGCATTGGGGTTAGAACTTGATGTCTATTCTAATACCCAGACTTCTGGTAATTTATCTCACGTTTCAGTAACAACTCAGTCTACCACAGCCACATCGGATACCTTACTTTCAGACTTAGGCGAAGGGATAAATATTACAAACGGTCAGACTGTTATCATAAAAAATTCAAGTAATGAATATTCTACGATAACAATACAAACCACTACAACAATAGGTAGTTTGCTGGCCGAGATGACAAATGCCGGATTATATGCCTCTATTGATGAAAATGGTATTGTGGAAATAACCGGCGGAACTATAACCGGCGGAACTTTTGACGCAATAAAAGCCTTAGGGTTGAAGACCGAGCCATATACTGCAATGACTACGGGAAAACCGTTAACAGAAACTATTCAAACCTTTGAACTTGTAACTTTAGACACAATGTTAGTAGATGATTTAAAGGTTAGAGCAGGATATTTAGAAGTTACTGATGCTGACGGAAATACTTATTACGAAAAGATATATCACGGTCAGACATTAGGTGATTTTATGGCTGATTTAGGTAATTTGGGTATATATACTAAATTACGTGATGATGGTGTTTTAGAGATAACCGGTGGTGCATTTGCAACATTATCTGATGATAGAGTACAAGAATTGGTTGACAATGGGACCATAAGAGAGACTGACAGTCGTTATATTCAGGGTACGGATATTTTAACTTGTTTATATGGTGCCCCTGTTATATCAACAGATCAAATTACAGTAGCTTCTACATATTCAAGAAGTCAGGCACTGACTCATTCTGTAGTAAATACGATATTGGCCACGACAAGTTCAACCTTAGGAAATTTGGGTTTAACTTCAAATGGAACTGCAATATTTGATGTTCGCGGGTCAAACAGAACGATAAATATAACTAAAACAGATACTATTCAATCATTGATGGATAAACTAAAAAATGAGGGAATAGCATCATCTTGGGATACAGATACTCATAGATTAACAATAGAGAATGCGACATTAAATGGCGGAACTGCAAATTTATCAAACGTTTTGCGTTTAACAGAAACTCTTTCCGGCAAATATGTTACATCAGATGCACTATCGAGAAAAGATACAATCACAATAGAAGCAACAGAAGATACTCGTCTTGCGGAATATGGAATAACAAATTCGATGTCTGCCGCACAAAGAACTGTAAAATTGTACAATTCAGACGGAACTTTAGCAGGTTCTATAACTGTAACAGAGAATACGACTATAGGTGATTTGTTAGATTTTATAAACAATCACAACAATATAACCGCAAGTTTTGAAGACGGTGTTTTCAAGATAGAGAACGGTTATATAGAAAACGCTACTCTTGAAGCCAATATGGGATTGGATACAGAGAATTTATCTTCATTTGCTTTGGGTTCAATCATGACGGTAACTACTACTGCTGCTGTCACTGGTGATACAACATTAGGTCAAATAATTTCGACTCTTGGAACAACAGATAAAGTTCAATCGGGTTATTCTTTAAGATTTAATTCGAAGGATTTGAATGTAAATTCAAATACTACTCTTAACGAGTTAATAGAAATGATTCATAAAGAAGGTGGCACTGCATCTATAGATGCAACAGGGCGTTTGAATATAAGTGGCGGTACGATATCAGGTACAGTAGCTTCCGCATTAGGTATAACATCTGTAACTACGACAGATAGTGTATCTGCAAGCGGAGAAACATTATATACAGAAACAGAAGTTTATGCAAATTTAGAAACAAAGATGTCAGATTTAGGTTTGACGGGTAATTCGACCATAATAGTTAATGACAAGTTGCATAAGCCATTAGTAACATTAACGATTGGAACGACAGAAACAATTGGTGATGTTTTTGAAAAATTAAAAGGTCAGGGTATTGATGGAATAATTGCAAACGGAGTGATATCGTTATCTTCATTGGAAGGTAAGTATATAACAGGAACATTGCCAACTCATTTGGGCATAACATATCAATCAACCACCGAGGTTGTAAATACCACAAGCTCATCTACATTGTCTGTAATGTATACTGCAACAGTAACAGCTGACGGTTCTTCCGTAATTGACACGATAGTAAATGTAACTTCAAGCAATAATAAGTTAACGGTATATGACCGTGAAAACAATGCCTTGGGTACAATTACCATAACAACATCAACAACTTTGGATGAGTTATTTAAAGAGTTATCTGATTATGATATTTCAGCTCAAATAAATGACGGAAAAATAGTCTTTACATCTCCTAGCGGTAACTATGTAACCGGCGGTTTGATAGACGATTTTGGAATGTCTACAACATCGGTAACAGTGACTACAACGACAGGTATTGCCTCAACTTCAACTGCATCAATATCTTATACCATAACTAATGCAGCCGATTTAAATACAACTCTGGCTCAAGCAGGAATTACAAAGACTAATACAATAGTTGTTCATCGTTCAGACGGAACAACTGTAAATATGACTGTTACGAATAGTACAACGATAGGCAGTTGGTTTGACAGTTTAAC
>CALURK010000027.1 GCA_944323165.1 Candidatus Gastranaerophilales bacterium
GGTGGAAATCTTGTGTCATCCTGAATTTATTTCAGGATCTTATACCACCCCACCCCCTACCCCCTCCCTCAAGGGGCGGGGGGGGGGTAAATGTATTTTAGTTTGGAAGTAAAACTACAAAATCTATTGTTATAATATGCGGTGGAAATCTTGTGTCATTCCGAACTTATTTCGGAATCATTATACCACCCCACCCCCTACCCCCTCCCTCAAGGGGAGGGGGAATGTAGTCTTATTTTCTAGTCCAAATACATTTTCCCTTACCCTTCTAACCATAAATCCTGTAGTTTTACTGTCCAGCTCAAATACATTTACCCCCCTTTGGGAACTTTTTTTTAATTCTGTCGTCTATAAATATAGGATAGCTTTAGAGGAGATAAAGATGAGTAGAGCTTATAACAGTGCAGAATATATAGATAGCACAGAAATGGAATCAAATTTACCCAAAACATTCAGCACTATTGTAAACAATGATGATATTTTACAAATGTATTTAAAAGAAATAGGTCGCAAAAAAATGTTGACCAAAAGTGAGGAAGTTGAGCTGGGGCGCAAAATTCAAGAGGGCAGCCCAAGAGAGCGCGAAGCTGCCAAGCGCGAACTTATTCAGGCAAATTTGAGGCTTGTAGTAAGTATTGCAAAAAAATACATAGGTCAGGGAATCCTGTTTATGGATTTGGTTCAGGAAGGTTCATTGGGGTTAATTAAAGCGGCTGAGAAGTTTGATTACAAAAAGAATTTTAAATTTTCGACTTATGCAACCTGGTGGATAAAACAGACGATAATCCGTGCGATTTCGAACCATTCAAGAACTATTAGAATTCCTGTTCATATGCTGGAAAAAATACGGAAATACAAAAAAGCTTGCAGTATTGCATCTTATGATGAAAATATGGAGCTGGATGAAGAAACTATTTATAAGCTTTCAGGTTTAGACAGTAAAAAAATTAATGAGGTAAAAAACGCACTTAAAAAAGAACCAATAAGTCTTGACACATTTGTAACTGATGATTTGTGTATTCAGGATTATGTAGAAGATACTTCTTATTCTTCGCCTGAGAGCAATGCGCAGAAGTATTTAAGGCAAAAAGACGTGAAACGGCTGTTGAGTAGGCTTGATAAAAGAGAGAGGGAAATTTTGACGAGGAGATTTGGGATTGGAAACGAAGAGCCAAAAACTTTAGAGCAAATCGGCAATGATTTGGGATTCTCTAAGGAGAGAATTAGGCAGATTGAAAATATTGCAATCCAAAAGTTGAGGAAAGTTGAGCATGTGGATAAATTAAAAACATATATAGAAGATGAGATGAGTTAATTCAAAAAAAAATTAAGTGTTATTTTCTTGGTTTATTTTTATGAAACTTAAAAAATCCATATATAATCAGACCGAAGCAGGCAAGTCCGCCAATTATTTTCCAATAAGGATGTGTCTGCTTTTCTTTTTGCTCAAGAATTTTTTTGTACTTAACTATTTTTTTATATAGTTCCGGGTCCGTTTTATCCAGACCTTTTGCCTTAAATGATTTTTCTAAGGCGTCCATCGGATTAAAACCTTTACCGTTTTCGAGCGAGGCAAAGTATCTGTCTTGGTAATCAAGCGGGATTTGGGTGGCGTAATTCAGAGTTCTGTCCTGATTTCCCTGAAATTGTCTGTCGATATCAAGCGCATCTGCAAAATAAATCATACTGTATTTTGCACTCATGGGTTCTGCAAGTTTTGCCTTCACAAATTCATTTTGATTATTCAATTTATCAGCGGGAATTTTAAGGATTTTGCTCAAAGCACTAATTTGTTCTTCAGAAGGTTTAATTTCTTTAGAATCGTGGTTTCTTGCGCCAAGTATAAAGCTATCTTTAGCCCAGCCTCTTTCCAAGAAATTTTGATTAGTTTCCCAATGGTCATTAAGATAGTCAGAAGTATAAATTTTTACCCTATCTTTAACATAAGGTTTTAAATTATATCCGTCATAAATATCAAAATCTTCTTTTGATGCGGCAAATTCATGCATAATAGATTTCAAATCAAAAGAATTACCCTTGACCTTTTTAACTTCATCATCAATAATGTTTAAAATTTTATCTTCGTAGAACTTTTTATTATGAACACCGTTTTTGATATTAGGCTGGTTGATATAAGTCCAAGAAGCGTCCATTCTAATACCGTCAAATCTTTCGGCATAAAAACGAACTTTTTCTTTTAACAGATTAATTCCATCTGGAGAGTCTAAATCAAGAGCCGGAAGCCCCCAGCCTATAGAGGTTTTAGGTATAAAAGCTTTTGGATGAGCCCAAACTTCGTCGAAAGAAAATCCGCAAGGCATATCCCCATTAAGTTTTATTCCTTTTTTGTTTAAATTTTCTCTGGCATTTTTCAAACTGTCTTCTGCCAAAAATTGTTTGAAGTAATAGAAATCAATCTCTTTACTTTTTAAAGCTTTAATTTCTTTAACTCTATTTTCAAATTCGTTTTCACTAACAATATCTCTGTTAAAGAGGTTTTTATCCAAATTATTCCAGTTCTTGTAATTATACGAACCGTTAATTTCTCTTAAAGCTCTATAAAGAGCTTTGGGTTGAAGTCTTTGAACGTTATTTTTCTTGAAAGCTTCAAATTCACTTTCATATTTTTTACTTTCATATAATTTTTTAAGAATTTTTTCCTGAGAAGAATTTGCATCTACTACGTTAGAAAAATTAACTCTGTCCTTTATCTCATTTTTTCTAACAATTTCATCAAAATCTTCTTTAGAAACGTAATTTTTGATATCAATAACGTGATTTCCCAAATCCATAGAAGTTCCTGAATAAATCGGATATTCACCTCTATGGCTGTGATATTGTCCTATAGGCAGAATTTGAGTTTCGTTTATACCCCAGTATAATTTTGCAAAATCAAAAAACTCTGAACTCTCTTTAGAATTCAAGTTTCCGACTCCGGTTTTGTTGGGTAAGGAACTTGCAGGAACAATTAAAATAAATTTATTTCCATTACAGTTATTTCCGATACACTTTTCTCTTCCCTGTTTTAAAACGCCTGAATATTCGGCTTCTTCATTAGATTTCAGCCGTCTTTGAAAATTTACGTTTGAAACATTATGTATTTTCATAACACCACACCCATATACATTAAAACCCAAGATAAAATAATTTTGTCCGATTATGTAGAATTGTTAAAACTCTATGATAATCATTGCAATAAGTCGTTATTTAATATAGTATGAATTAATAGGAGATATGATAAGGAGGACTTTTAATGTTCAAAAATTTATTAAAAGGAGTGTTTGCATTAGGCATACTGATAATGTTCAACAATCCGGCACAAGCGTTTTACACTGATATGAACGAAAATCACTGGGCATATCAGTCAATCAAATTTTTAACAGAAGTCGGTGTTGTTGTTGGTTATCCTGACGGCACATACAAACCGGACATTCCTGTAACCAGAGCAGAGTTTGCGTCTATGGCAATCAAGGCTTTGGGTCAGGAAGATGCAAATGTAACTCAAGATATTCACTTCTCAGATGTGGATAAGGATTTTTGGGCATACGATATAATCAGAAAAGCTGTTTATTTTGACTTGATACCTGATGCGGACGGTCAAAGATTCAGACCTTATGATTCTGTAACAAGAGCAGAAGCTATCACAATTGCCGTTAATGCTCTTACAACACAGCAAATTAGCGAACAAAGAGCTCAAGATATTATCTCTAAAAGTTATGAAGACTACACCCAACTTCCGGCATGGTTTTTGATTGCAGCAGGTAAAGCTCAATTATTGGATTTGATAGTTGTAATGCCTGGTAATGAAGGTAAATTGGAAGCAAACAGACCTGCAAACAGAGCAGAAGTTGCAGCTATACTTTACAAAATGATGCAGGAAGCAAAACTTAATCCGAACGCTAAATTAGCAGAAAGTATGCAAAAAAGAACCGCAGAAGGTTATATCGTTGATAACGTAAGAGTTCAAGGTTCAATCGGTATAATACCTGCAGGTGCAATAATTCCTATTAAGATGGAAACAGTTGTAGGTTCTCAAATCTCTAATGTAACTGATATTTATACAGCAAAAGCTCCTAAAAATATCGTTACAAAAGATAAATATCTTCTAATTTCTGAAGGAAGTGACTTAAAAGGACAAGTTAAACACGTTCAGAGAGCAAAATTATTCAGACAAAACGGTGAAGTTATCGTTAAAAACGAGCTTCTTGTAACTCCAAATGATCAAGCTGTAATGCTTTATGGTGTAGCAACAATTGATCCGGGTAAGATTGGTTTCTGGAGAAGATTGTTCAAGGGCGCTAAAGTTCTTACAATGCCTGGACAAATTGTTAACATCAGACTTCTTGGACCTTTGAAAATTGATTTAACTAACGGATATGTTTATGAATAATAATTGAATGCATAATCAATAATAAAAAAACAGCCTTTTATCGAGGCTGTTTTTTTTATTATAATCAGTCAATAATTTCCGGCGGTTTTTCGAAAAAGCTCGGAAATTTTGCTTTGTAATCATTAAGCTCTGTGCAAAAAGCTTCCAAATCAAGTGATATCCCCTCTTTTAGAGGATACGATTTTATTCCTACCGATTTGTACATTGCCCTTATCAAAACATTTGATATAGCATCACTCCCTCTTTCCCAAGGCATTGAATGTGCTAGTATCCAGCGAATTTCCGCTATATTATCATTTATATCTTTCATTTGAGAATTGTTTATATCTTTTGAATTAAATTTTTTCTTAAAGTTAGAATAAATTTGCGAAATGTGTCCGAAAGCATTATTAATATATTTCGGATTAGGGTGTTTTAACAAGCTTTCTTTACTTTCAATAATTGGTATGGTTAATTCAATATCATTATAAGGGTTGGTTAATTGTTTTTTTGCAACTTTATCCAATTTTTCTTTGTATGGTTTGTAACGTGAAATTCTTGAATAATTTGTCCAAAGAACCAGTCCGCTCCAGTCCGACTCACAAATCCAGCCTTCCCGTTTGGTGCGTAAAATTCCTGTGTGAGAGGCTTTGTTAATATCTTTGCATATTGAATTTGCAAGTCTTATACCTGTAGAAATTATTTT
The DNA here is from genome assembly GCA_944323165.1 of Candidatus Gastranaerophilales bacterium. GTDB lineage: Bacteria > Cyanobacteriota > Vampirovibrionia > Gastranaerophilales > Gastranaerophilaceae > CAG-196. The sequence continues at coordinate 5,076 of CALURK010000027.1, forward strand.
TAAAACATTTTCAGCACTTGTATTTTTTCTAATCAGATTAACAGCCATATCTGCGGTTGATTTTACGGAATTTGCCCAAGTTGCATTTTTCCCGTACCCTTTTATGGGAACATAAAAGTCTTTTTGTATAAAGCGCAGTTTGGGGGAATTTAAATTTGCTTTAAAAGAGTTGTAGTTATTATAAGATTGAATTTTCATATTTTATATAAGTACCGTCAAAAAATATTTTGTCAGGGCTATTGAATAAATTATATTATTTTAGGTGGTTTGGTGAAATATCTTGTGAAATTGTCCTTATAATCATTAAGTTCTGTGCAAAAAGCTTCTAAATCCAGAGATGTATTTTTCTTAACAGGATAGGATTTAATCCCAAGGGCTTTATAAATCGCTCTTATAAAAACGTTGGAGATAGTATCAGAACCTCTCATCCAAGGCGTAGAATGCGCTAAAATCCATCTTATTTCGGCAATTATGGAGTTAATTTTTTTCAAATCATCTTGTTTTATTTTTTTGTTTAAGTATTTAGGAAAAATTTCTTGAGATAGCTGGAAAATATGATTGAGAGAATTGTTTACGTATTTGCAGGATGCGTGTAGAATTGCTTTTGTATTATCGTGTAATTTTCTTGGTCTTGATATATCCATTTTGTAGCTGTTTCCGAGGGGGTGTTCGGCTACATAATCAAATCTTTTTTCATAAACTTTATATTTATTATCTGAATATTTAGTTGTCAGATCACAAAGAAATTTATTGTCCCAGCCATCTCTGTCAGTTCTAAGTATGCCTGAGTAAAATCTTTTGCTGGGACCAAAAGCAAAGGTATTGGCATTTCTGACACCTGTTGAAATGTCTTTTAGGACATTTTCTGCCGGAATGTTTTCTTTAATTAAATCAACAGCACGGTCTGTCGTTTTAATAACTTCATCTGCCCAAGCCTTATTACGTCCATATCCTTTGATTTTAATAAAGAAATCGGAACGTTTGAATTTTAGTTTTTGTGATTTTATGAGATTGGAGTGAAAAAGATTTATTTTCATAATTTTTATAAAAAGTATAAAAAAATTTTTTGCTTATAAATAATTAATTGACTTCATATCCACGTAACATTTATAATACTAAATAAATTAAAGGAGAGAAAAATGGACGATTACAAAATAATAATTACTGTATCAGGAGCAGATAAAGTAGGTATAGTAGCAGGGGTTTCGAACGTATTAGCAAAGTATAAGGTTAATATAGAAGATATAAAACAAACATTAATGCAAGGTCATTTTGTAATGTTTATGTTATGTGATATCAAGCATTCAGAGTTAAACTTCAAAGAGCTAAAGAATGTATTAATAGAAGAATGTAATAAATTAGAAGTCGAGGTTTGGGTTCAAAAGAAGGGCATTTTTGAAAAAATGCATACGGTTTAGTATGGAAGAAATTCTCGATAATTTAGGTAAAATTTCGGAGTTTTTAAGAAAATCCAGTGCCCAAATTAAATTAATAACCTTAATCAAAAAAGCCAAACAAGAATATGACAAGTATGATTATTCTTCAGGAATAAAAACATTGGAAGAAGCTTATCGTATTTCACCGAAAAATTCTGTTGTCTTGCGCGGTTTAGGCTGCATGTATCAATTCAATAAAGATTATGAGAAGGCATTGGAGTATTTTAACAAGGCATTAACTTATTCGGAATCAAAAGAGATAGAATATACATTTATCGGGATGATATATTATTTGCAAGACAAATTAGACGAAGCTGTCGTAAATTTTAATAAGGCAATAGATATAAATGACAATTATCCAAACGCTTATGAAGGAAGAAATCAGGCGTTATTGGAGAACCATATAAAAATCCTTGATTTACAGGAATCTTTAAAAAAATACTTCTAAATTTAAACTATGCGCAATTAGCATTTAAGATATTTACTCCTGCAATTTAATAAAAAAAAGAAATAATTTAATATTAATCTGGGCAAATATTCCTGCCTTATTAAAAAAGGAGGTAATATGCAGATAAAAATATTATTGGTAGAAGACCAAAAATTAATGCGTATAGGTATAAAATCATTATTTTCAGACTATCCTGATTTAGTGATAATAGGAGAAGCGGTAAACGGTAAAGAGGCAATAGAAAAATCAAAATTAATCAAGCCTGATATAGTCTTAATGGATATAGGATTACCTGATATTTCCGGAATAGAAGCAACAAAGCAAATTCTTGAATACAATAACAATATAAAAGTTGTAATGCTAACTTCTCACATTTCAGAAAATGAGTTAACGTCAGCATTAAGTTCCGGGGCGAGTGCTTACGTAATCAAGGACATCAGTACGGACTTTTTGATGAGTGTAATAAAAATGGTAAAAGAAGGAGCAATGTGGATAGATCCTCACGTAGTTCCTTTTATTCGTGATAAAAACGGCGGAGTAATACCATCTCGTCAATTTTCTCGAAGTTCATTCAAGGAGCATCACTCCAATTTAACCCAACGAGAATATGAGGTTTTAAAATTGGTAGTGGAAGGTCAGTCCAACAGCCAGATAGCCAAGACGCTCACTATAAGCGAACATACAGCAAAGGCTCACGTCTGTAATATAATCCAGAAGCTTGTGGTTGATGACAGGACTCAAGCGGCTGTGAAGGCGCTAAAAGAAGGTCTGGTATAAACCGGACCTTTTTTAATTATAAATATATGTGTTATAATTTATGTGTTTTTTTTTGGAAAGAGTAGCAAAAAAATATTTTATAAGTTTTAAAAAGAACGTGGTACAAAAGGAGAAAATATGCCAAATATAACAAACAATACCCCGATTTTTCAAGGAAGTAACAGCGTATTAAAGCAATTAAGGACACAAATAAAGATTGGAAGCGAAGAAAAATTAGGAAAATTAAAACTTCCTGAAGAAAGTGAAGGAATATATGCAAGCTGGAATAATGATTTAAATCGCAAATCAGGAGCGGATATATTTGAATACGGTCCAATCAATAAAGTAAAAACAGAAGACGAATCAAAACTTGTAGATGAATTGCGTTTGGAAATCAATTATAAAAACTGGTTAGCAGAATTGAAAGAAAAACTTAAAACGTTAGGTAATAAAGCGTAACAAAATATTAAAACATACCACTTCCCGTATGTTTGGTGTAGAATGTAATAGTGGATTAAAGTAGGAGAAGGACGGTTTTTTTAGAAAGCCGTATGTGTATATAAAATGACAATACAAGAATGGTTTGATAAGCGAAAAGAAGCTCAGATAGAGCGCAGAGCCCGCGAAATGAAGGGCATAGATGTAGAGGTGCCTGAATTATGGACAAAGTGTGTTCATTGCGGCTCTCAGATTTTGAAAAGTGAATTAGCGGAAAATATGTTTGTTTGTCCTCATTGTGATTATCATTTTAGGATAAATGCAACAACGAGAATAAAACAGTTATTTGATGAAGGTTCATTTGAAGAAATGTACAAAAATATTCTTCCGACGGATCCTTTGCATTTTGTGGATACAGAAGCTTATTCAGAGAGATTAAAGAAGGCACATGCAAAAACCGGTTTGGATGAGGCTGTAATTACGGGTATCGGCAAAATAGAAGGGCATAAGATTGCAGCTGCCGTAATGGATTTTGATTATATGGGCGGTTCAATGGGCAGTGTTGTTGGAGAAAAAGTTACCAGAATAATGGAAAAAGCTCTGGAACTAAGACTTCCGATGCTTGCAGTAACTTCATCAGGCGGCGCAAGAATGCAAGAAAGTGCTTTGAGCTTAATGCAGATGGCAAAAACATCTTGTGCAGCAGGAAAGCTGGATGAAGCAGGAATTCTGTACATCAATTTATTAACAGAGCCGACATTTGGCGGAATAACCGCAAGCTTCGGAACTTTAGGCGACATAATTATCGCCGAACAAGGTGCAAGAATAGGTTTTGCAGGAAGAAGAGTTATTGAACAAACAATCAGACAAAAACTTCCTGAAGATTTCCAAACAGCAGAATATTTGCTAAAGTTCGGTCAGGTGGATATAGTCTCTAAGAGAAAGAATTTAAGAAAAACACTGGCTAATATTTTAGATATGCACGGGGTATAAAAAAGATGGCAACAGTATTAGACTTTGAAAAACCAATCGTAGAAATACAAAAAAAAATAGATGAACTAAAAAAAATGAGCGAAGAGTCCGGCATGGATTTGGATAGCCAAATTGAGGACTTCGAAAAACAAGCTCAAGATTACAAAAAGGAGTTGTATTCAAAATTGAAACCTTCACAGAAATTACAAATTGCAAGGCATCCTGAAAGACCAAAATTTTTAGATTATGTAGATTTGATGTGCGAAGATTTCATCGAGTTACACGGTGACAGAGAAGGAATGGACGACAGAGCCATAATCGGTGGTATTGCTAAATTAGACGGGCGCCCGATTATGATTATCGGTATTCAAAAAGGTAAAAATACTAAAGAAAATTTGGAATATAATTTTGGAATGCCGCAACCTCAAGGTTACAGAAAGGCATTAAGACTTTTTAAACACGCAAACAAATTTAATATGCCAATAGTTACTATTATTGATACTCCTGGCGCATATCCTGGAATTAAGGCAGAAGAAACAGGTCAAGGAGCTGCGATTGCGGTAAATTTAAGAGAAATGTCAAAACTTAACGTTCCAATAGTTTCAATAATTACAGGTGAAGGCTGTAGTGGTGGGGCATTAGGTTTAGCGGTTGCAGATAGAGTTATGATGCTTGAACACGCTTATTATACCGTTATTTCTCCAGAAGGCTGCGCTTCTATTCTTTGGAGAGATGCATCTCGTTTTGCCGATGCTGCTGAAGCGTTGAAAATCACTTCTAAAGATTTGTTGGAATTTAATATCATCGACGAAGAGATTAAAGAACCTTTGGGCGGTGCTCATTGTGATTATGATGAAACTGCTAGGAATATGAAAAATTCAATAGTTAACGCTTTAAATGAATTGGTTCAAAAATCTCCTGAAACATTAAAACAAGAAAGATATGATAAATTCAGAGCAATGGGAAGATTTATTGAAGGTTAAATAAAAAAAGGATTGTTTTTATGATAAAACAATCCTTTTTTTATGACATTTTTTCCTCTTCTATAAAATTGCTATTGTTACTCCAATGGAACAAAGTTGCCAGTTCGTGAACTGCTGCCAAATGTTCGCATAATGATTCTATATCATACTTTAAGTATTCTTCCATTGAATCCAACTTTTAAAAAATATTCTTTCTGATTTCTTCTTCATACATAGTTTATTCTCCTTTATTTTAATAAGTAAACTTACGAATATCTTAAGTATACTTTATTGTCTATAGTTTGTCAACAAGTTAGTATACTTATAATTATGACAAGTAAACCTAATAATATAGTAAGTAAAATTGGCTTAAAAATTAAATTATTAAGAAATAAACTTGGATTTAGCCAAGAGGAATTGGCAGAAAAGTCCGATTTAAGTGCAACTTCGCTTGGTGCAATAGAGCGAGGTACGAGTGTTGCTGGGATTGATACTTTAGAGCGTATTGCAACGGCGCTTGGAATTGAATTGAAAGAGTTGGTAGACGTTTCAAAAATTGATTTGGATTAAGATGTATGAGTAATTATTATGAATTAAGAATTTCAATAAATCCTAACATGGAAGAAATTGTATCGGATATATGTTTTTCCAATTTCGACTGTGAAGGCGTAGTTTTGGCAGAAGAAGCTTATAAAGATTTGGAAATGACTTCTACTACTCGAGGTACACTTAGGGTGTTTTTGAGATCTCTGGTTGTGGAGAATTTTGTAAAAAATGACGTAACATTTTACCCGCCCCTTGAGGGAGGGTCGAAATCTCCGATTTCGGGGTGGGGTCATAATAGTAGCAGAGGATACTCTGAAGAAACACAAAGTAATGCGAAAGAGCTTCGTAATAACTTAACTTTACAAGAAAATAAATTGTGGCAATATCTAAGAAAATCACAATTGGGGTATAAGTTTAGACGTCAACAACCAATAGGTAAATATATAGTAGATTTTTTCTGTCCGGAGTTGGGATTAATAATAGAGCTTGATGGCGGACAGCATAATGAAACTTTGCAAAAAAACTATGATGAGAATCGTGATAATTTTTTGTCAGAATGCGGGTATAAGGTTATTCGAATATGGAATAACGAGATAGACAGGAATATAGCAGGGGTTATTGAGTATATACAGAACTACATTTCCAGTATGACCCCACCCCCTGGCCCCCTCCCTCAAGGGGCGGGGGAAACTCTGTGTTCCGATAAAAGGTCTACGTGCGTAGGAGCTCAAGGGGCGATGGATTTTGGAGTAGATACCAATGAGGAAC
>CALURK010000028.1 GCA_944323165.1 Candidatus Gastranaerophilales bacterium
CAATTTTAGAATCAATTGAAAAATTAACTTTATTAGAAGCTGCTGAATTAGTAAAAGCTATGGAAGAAAAATTCGGCGTATCTGCTGCAGCTCCTGTAGCTGTTGCTGCTGCTCCTGCTGCAGCTGCTGCTCCTGCTGAAGATGCAGATGCTGAAGTAAACGTAGTTTTAGCTTCAGTTCCAGCTGATAAGAAAATCGCTGTTCTTAAGGAAGTTAGAGCTATCACTGGTCTTGGCTTAAAAGAAGCTAAAGATTTAGTTGATGGTGCTCCTAAAGCTATCAAAGAAGGCGTTAAGAAAGAAGAAGCAGAAGCTATCAAGAAACAACTTGAAGCTGCTGGTGCTACTGTTGAAGTTAAGTAGTTTGACATTATTTAGAAAAGTCCCGATTGCACAATGCAGTCGGGACTTTTTTATTCTTAAAAATATTATTTTTTCTTAATAATCATAAAAGATTTGAGAGCTCTACCAGTCCCACCATCATTTTCGTTGGATACAACGGAGATTTTTTTATAGTTAAAAGAAGTAGAACTTCCGCCATCAAAAGCCATTGCACTATCTAATTTGTAGCTAGAGCAAAGGTCACGGGCTTCATATATATCCATTGGGTGCTTGTCTGTGACTATAAAAATATGTACTTCCTGTTTCCCTCCCTCTATAGTTTTTAATCCAATCAATGTTCTAGCTGTTTTGTGTAGAACTGAAGCGGATTCTCTTATAACATTTCCTTCACTATCCTTGACTATAAAAAATTCTTCCTCAAGTCTTAGATTTGGTAAAAGTTGCGGTCCTCCTTGTGCTGCTGTTTGTATAGAGCATAGAAAGTCAGTTTTAGAATTATGTGGTGCAATTTCATATTTATATTTGCCGTCACACTCAAGAACTCTAAATTCAGATCTGTTTAATATTTTATTTAAATTTTGTCTTAATGTAGGGTTAGCCAAAATATTTTCATTAAAAATAGGATCTTCAATGATTTGAGTATCATTAGTTATATAAGAAATTGTTTTTTGATTTTTAGGATCAAAAAAGCCGGCATTTATTGTAAGAAGTGATCCAGATTTATTATGCGCTTCCGAATTTGTTATAAGTGTAGGGGATGAAACAAATTCTATTTGTTTTTTTATTTTATCTCCTGATAGTATAATGTGGTAAATCCCGTTATCATAACTTACGTTAATCGGTTCTGCCATAACATTATTAACAGTGAACAGAAGTAGTAGAAGAAGAATAATTTTTTTCATATTATAAATCCCTCGATTTGTAAAAAGCAATTATTGCACATAAGAAAGCACCGGGTGGAAATGCTGCTGTAATTATAGGGTGTAGCACTCCCTTTTCTGCCAATAAATCAAAAAATGGCAGAGTAATATAATAAACAAATATACATCCTATTGCAATTGTAAAACCTATTAATCTTTGCTCTCTTGGTTTGCTGAATCCGAGCAAGCAACCTAAAATTGCTAACAAAACACAGACAAACGGGTGAAAGAATCTTTGTAGGTACTTGTTATACATCAGCCTGTAATCTTCATCAAGGTTGGCTTTTTTTAATAGGTCGACATAATGTTTCAAATCTTTATTATTAATATCCCTGTCTCTTTTTGTCGAATTAATCATAATTGTATAAGCGTCTTCTGCGTCTTCACCATTAAGAATATAAGTTTTATCTTGTTTTGTAATTTTTTTGAATATTCCATCCTCATTGATATTGTAAGAAGTTACATCCTCCAAAACCCAGCAAGGATTTCCATTTTTATCAACGCCTTTATATCCGGATTCGCCAACAAGAATGTTATTAAGTCCGTGTAAATCATCGAAAACTTGTTTTGAAAAATTTAATACAATTACATTGGTCATTTTATTTCTAAAGAACTTTGAAACAATAACCGCTTGTTTTGGATGATTATTTTCATCTTTTTGTGTATAAATATATTGAGTTAAAGCCTCTCCGCCTTTTATTTCTTGTAGTTTTTGGCAAGAATACGGAATCCATTTATCATAAGTTACAAAGCAGAGATATGTGACAATGAAACTAAGGATTAAAAGTGGTCTTAAAATTCTCGAAAAAGACATTCCAACAGCTCGAAAGATAGTAAGTTCGGAATCTTTGCTCAGTTTATCAAAAGTGAATAAGGAACCTAACAATAATCCCACAGGGAAAGCTTTACCAAGAATTTTAGGTAATTCATAAACAAGAACCATAATCCCTGTTTTTACAGTATACTCGTGCGCCAGAATTTTTTTAATGGTGTTTAAAAGCATTTCCGGGGCAATCCAAACGATTGTAAACAACAATATTGCAACAATGGTGGTTGTGAGAACCTGCATAAAAATATATCTGTCATATACAGTGAAAAGTCTTTTCATCCTATAATTTGAAATCCTTTCCTAAGTAGAATTCTTTAGCAACAGGATCGTTAGCAACATCAGTACTTTTACCTTGAATTTTTATTTTTCCGTCAAATATAACGTAAGCTCTATCTGTAATAGAAAGTGTAGCTTTAGGGTTGTGGTCAGTTATTAAGACTCCTAAACCTTTTTCTTCAGATATTTTTCTGATATTATCTTTAATTTCTCCAATCGCAATCGGGTCGATGCCGGCAAAAGGTTCGTCTAGTAGCATAAAATCAGGACTTGCAGCCAGCGCACGAGCAATTTCAACACGTCTTCTTTCACCACCTGAAAGCGCTACCGCAGGTGATTTTCTAAGTTTCATTACACCAAATTCGGTTAATAATTCTTCGAGCTTCATTTTCTTTTCATTAACAGTCAGTTTATCATTCATTTCCAATACTAATTGAATGTTTTCTTCGACAGTTAACTTTCTGAAGATAGAATTTTCCTGAGGTAAATACCCGATACCTTCTTTAGCTCTTAAGTTCATCGGCCAAGTTGTAATTTCTTTATCGTCAATAAAAACCGAGCCTGTATTAGGTTTAACTAATCCAACTATCATATAAAAAGTAGTTGTTTTACCGGCTCCATTAGGTCCGAGCAAGCATACTACTTCACCTTTATCCATGAAAAAAGAAACATCATTAACAACGCTTCTATCCCCGTATATTTTGACTAAATTTTTAGCTTCTATTCTCATTACCAGCTCCCCAAATTGCTTATTTTAATATGATACAACAAAATTATGTGAGAATAAATTGTAAACTTTTGTTAAGAAATTATTTAAAAATATCAATTTTACTAAATACAAATACTTTATAAATATGTAAGGTTAAAAAGGTTATAAAAATAACAAAAATTTAGTAGGAGGTCATTATGTCATATCCGTTTGGCATAACAGGAATAGGTAATAATCCATATATGAGTGGTTTAGGAGCATACGCTTTACCGGGAGGAAGCAGCACTTATAGCTCATATTATACACCGTCATTCTTGGGAATGGGTATGGGAATGACCGGAATTGGTATGGCAGGTTTAGGAATGCCCGGTCTGATGGGTATGTATCCTGAATACATGAAACAAATGAATCAAGTATATCAGGATATGGAAAAGAATCAATTGACTCATGCCGGAGCAATGCATGAATTATTATTACAAAATAAGACAAATGCCTATGCTGCCGAAGATAGAGCATTATTTGAACAAGTAATGACAGATAGTGGTTTACAAACTTCAATAGTAAATTTGGCTCAAAAAATAAGAGAAGGTGATTCAGATGGGGTTTGTGAAGAATATGATAAGATAAAGGGTACAATATACGAAAAATTTAACAAATATTTTAAAGATAATCCAAATACAGATCCTGCAAAATCTGTACGACAAGTAATAGAAAATATGTACGCATCAATAATATCACAAAAATCCGGCGAAGTTGTAAGCTTAAGATCTGATATAGAAAGATTTGGTGAAACAGCTTTAATGCATGGTTTCAATGAAAAGTTTTTTGGTAAAAAAGATTATCATAAAAAATATACAGAAGAAACATTAAGTTATCTATATGGAACAAGAATAGATAACAAAGGTGGAAAAGACAGAATGGAAAAAATTGGTGGCATTGGTGGTAGAGCAGCAGAGGGTGCTATAGTCGGAGCAGCTGGAGCTTTGACATTGCCAATAGCGGCAACTGCTGTAAAAGGTGTTCTATCATCAATTACACCTAGTAAAATTTCTTCAAAAATTGCTGAATGTAGTACTTTTAATAAAAAATTTGCTTGGATAGGTGGGTTGCTAGCATTAGGTGCAGATGTGGTATGGCAATTATCAAGAGATTAAAAAAATGAATAAAATCCCCTCCTATTGTTAATCTTATATAAGGCATAGGAAATATTATTTTCTATGCCCTTTTTGATAAAATAAAAATTTCCTCTTGACAAAGAATATTGATATTTTAATATAGTAAATGCGATGGGACGTCGCCAAGTGGTAAGGCAGCTGGTTTTGGTCCAGCCATCTCGGAGGTTCGAATCCTTCCGTCCCAGCCAATTATAAAGTCCGCCTTGGTGGGCTCTTTTTTTTTGTAAAATCTATTGGACTATTGAGAAAAATTTGAAAATAAGTTATACTACTTGTAATTAAAAATATATGATGTAAATAAGAGGTATTTTATGTTAAAAAAAATTCTTTCATTCTTTTTTACACTAAGTCTTTTGAGTATTAATACAGTTCCTGTATTGGCTCAGTGTGCGGAGCAGACTCAAGCGATTGAGCACTTAGATGTTCATAAAAAAGCTCCTTGTAACGTTGTAACTGTTACAAATTTAAGAAATGTAATAGAAAAAGGTAACGTATTACAGTTTGTTTTTGATGAAAAGTTTTTCTCAAAGTGTTCTAAGGCTGGTGAAACTGTTAATTTTGTTGTACCTCAAGCTCTTTATACAAGAGAAGGTACATTGTTACTTCCTTGCGGAACTAAGATTGTTGCAGAGGTAATAAATGTAGAAAAACCAAAATGGTTTAATAAAAATGCAAGAGTTAGTCTGATATTCAGAAAAATCGTATTTCCGGACAACACTTGTATAGATATTAAAGCAAGACCATTTACGAAGGATTATAAGTTAAAAGAAGGTCCTTGGACTACTACAGGAAAGCTTGTTTTGTCAACTCTTACTTTAGGTATAGTTGGTGCCGGTGCAGGTGTAGGTTTTGCATTTATTCCAAATCCTGCTGAAATTGGTGCTGGTTTAGCAATTGGTATTCCGGTTGGTTGTGGTGTCGGCTTAGTTGTTGGCTTGATAACACCTGGATGCCACTACAAAGCTAAAAAAGGCGAAGCTGTTTATGCTATTATCTTAGATGATGTTAGTATTTGTAAAAAATAATAAAAATTTTAAAAAAAAGCACTTGTTAAATTTTATCAAGTGCTTTTTTTTGTTTTGTCTAAATAATCTGATGAGGCATTGCAACAGAACCTTTTTCCAATCGTTTTTGAAGTTCACCTTCAGGTTTGTAGAAAGGTGACACGGTCATTATTTTAGCCGCTATATCAGGATAATGATATATAAACTTTAACTCACTTTCTGTTAAAGGCTTTTGTGTATGAACGTTAGCGTAACGTGCTAATTCCAAAATATTTCTTGCCTCGTTTTCGTCCTTAAATTCTATTTCTAACTTATTGTATACATTTCTGAAACCTTTAATTCCACCATATTCACCCGTTGTAATCATTCTGCCGGTTTCAATTATTTCAGGTTCACCACGTCCTAATTCTTCAAAGTCATATAATTCATAATTTCTTCTGTCTTTTAAAGCACCATCTGCGTGAATACCTGATTCATGAGCAAAAGCGTTATCACCTACAGCCGGTTGGTTTATTGGAATTGGTAATCCGAATGCATAAGCTGTGTATTTCGCAAGTTTCCATGACTTACTTAAATCGATTTGCTCATCTATTTGGTATTTCCCTTTAAAACCTGCGGACTTGAGCGTTGCAAGAAGGCAGGATACCAAATCCGCATTTCCGGCGCGTTCGCCCATTCCATTTATTGCTGTGTTTATATAAGCATCAACTCCTGCATCAATAGCTGCTCTTGCTCCTTCTACAGAGCAAGCTACCGCCATACCTAAATCATTATGATAATGCAGTTCTATAGGCATTTGGGTTTCTTTTGCAAGTGTATATATTCGATTATAAGTCGTGCTTGGATCCTCATAACCTAGAGTATCACAGTATCTAAAGCGATAAGCTCCACATTTTTTGACTTCTTTTGCTAGTTTAATTAAATAATCAAGGTCGCTTCTTGAAGCATCTTCAGCATTAACTCCTATAATTTTTGCACCTTTAGAAACCGCGCATTCTACAGCTTCGCAAGTCATATTTAAAATATCCTGAGAAGTTTTTTTACCTAAATATTTTCCATTAATCATTTGTTCAGAAGTTGATTGAGATAAATTACAGTTCTCAAGAAGAGGACAGTTGCTGAAGGATTGTTCGACATCAGCCGCAATTGCTCGCATCCAGCCAGAAAGTTTTGTTTTTTTTATAACTCCGCGTTTTACTAATTCTAAGTTGGCATTGAGGTAATTTAATTCGTGCATGGTAGTTGGAAATCCAAATTCAGATTGCGTTATGCCCATATCATCAAGCATAAGGTTTATTATTGTTTTTTGCAGTTTTGCAAGCCCCAATCTTGAAGTCTGAACTCCATCTCTGTTAGTAACATCCACAAAATAAATTTTTGGCATATAGTGACCTCCTTATTGTTAGTGTATTGTACACTATTTAGCTGAACCCTGCAAGTAAAGAATTAATAAAGGTTAGATCTTTTTTACTATGTTAGGTGCAATTTCGTATCTTTCGCAATAGCGTTTAAGTTCTTTTATTACGACTCCTGACAGTGCAAATACCGCAATCAAATTCGGGACTGCCAGAAATAATGTTACAGCATCTGAAAGGTTTATTATACTTTTAAAATTCATTGCAGAGCCTGCAATTATGCAGATACAATAAATTGATTGGAAAATACGATTCTTAATATTAGAGTACCCAAACAGGAAGTTCCAAGCCTTTAGTCCATAATAAGAGCCGCAAAGCATTGTTGAAATTACAAAGCAGCTTGCCATTATTGTTAAAATTATCGGGTACCAAGGGCAAATAGTCGCAAAAGCCTTTGAAGTAAGTTCTATACCGGCAATACCGTTTACATTAAGATATACTTTAGAAACTACTATAACAAAAGCTGTCGCGACACCAACAATAACAGTATCAACAAACGGTTGTAGCATTGAGATAAAAGCTTGAGCGACGGGCTTATTTGTATTAACAGCTGAAAAAGCAATTGGGGCAGTTCCCAAACCGGATTCATTAGCAAACATCGCACGTCTGAATCCCCAGAGCATACAAGCAAAGGCTCCTCCTGTCATTGCTTTTGGCGAAAAAGCTTCTCGAATAATTAAAACAACAGTTTCAGGTAAGTGATGTATATTGACTAAGCAAACTAAAAATGCGCTTAAAACGTATAGAGAGCACATAATCGGTGTTACTTTAGAGGTGAATTTACCAATAGCTTTAATACCGCCAATTATTGTAAACCAGGTAATTATGGCAACAATAGTTCCTAAAATCCAACCATTATTTGCAAAAATGCTATTATTACCTCCTGTTACTTCTGTGAATTGTGCAGTCATAGCGTTTATTTGGAATAAGTTCCATCCGCCAATCATTGCAAAAACACAGCAAATAGCATAAATTTTAGCAAGTATAGGGGCAAATTTTTGCGAATATTTACCGCGAAGCCCTACGAGAATATAGTACATTGGACCGCCTGAAACGGTTCCGTCCGGATTTGTTTTTCTAAATTTTACACCAAGTAAAACTTCAGAAAATTTTAAAGCCATTGAAAAAAAACCTGCTATTATCATCCAGAAAATTACTCCTGGCCCGCCAATTGAGACAGCTGCTGCTGAGCCTGCAACATTACCGATGCCTGCAGAAGCTGAAATCGTTGCGCTGAGCGCCTGAAAAGATGATAATTCTCCTTTTTTCTTCCTTTGGTATCCGTTAGGATTGCTATGTTTGTACTTATTGGTTATTAATTTGATAGCGTGTTTAAATCCCCAAATTCCGATAAATCCTGTTCTAAATGTGAAATATACAGCTGCTGTAATCAAAAGAGCTACTAGGAATTCAACTTTCACTCCTCCTATCGTGATATAGGAGAATATTAAACCGGAGATCTTATCGGCTATAGGTGATAAAAAGCTATCTATTGCGGCGTCAAAATTCATAATTTTATTTTATAATAAACAAAGTGTTTATAGAAAATTTTTACTAATTTATTGCTGCTTCTAATTCATCATTTGTAAGTGATTTTTTTTCTTCAAAAGCTTTGTAGGCTTTTTTGTACTTGTTCAAAAGCAGGTTTGCATCTGTTAGATAGGCATATTCTTCTTCTAGTCCTGCATCTTTAAACCTCTGTCGATTCATTTGTTCGTATTTCATACTGTATTCAAGTCTCATTAACCAGTCTTTTTTATGTACTTCAAATACTTGTTCAGCTTCATTTAACGCATTTTTTAAGTTCATATCATCAGGAGCATTTTTAAGCTCTTGTTTTAATATTTTAATTTCACTTAAACTTTCTTTTAGGTCTTTTTCTACAATGTGCATATCTTTTAAAATTTCACCAATAGGGAAGATTTCTATTCCTACTATACGATTAACTTTAAACATGTACTTATTTCTGATTCCTTCAAAAATCTTGGCTAATGATTTTTGAACTTCAGGAAAATGATTAAAACCGTCAGCGTTATCTGTATAGATTGCAGTTTTAGCTTTGACAGCATCTTCTGATTTCAGTTCTTTTCCGCTGTAAATATTGATATTTTGTCGTAATATCTGTTCGTATTGCTTTTCTATTTTTGCAATAAAAATCTTTTTTGTAAGTGGTTTATGTGTGTTTATAACTGTTGTAGTTGTTATATCTGATGGATTTTTTTGTTTAATAATATCAATTAATTCTTTTGTTGAATACTGTAGATTTTTGTTAATATTATTTTTCCTTATTTGATGCCAAAATTTATCAATTTTTGTATATTTTGTCAGATGTTTATTCAAGTATTCTTCTTCGAGGTTGTCTATTTCTTTAAAATAATCTAATGCAGGTTTATTCTTTTTTATTTCTATTTCTATATTTTTATCCAGTGTATTAAGAGTCGTTTTTATATTGCCATAACTTTTTAGTTTTGAGGATAATTCTGTTAACGCTTGATCATCCTTATCTGTTTGTTTTAAGTGTTCATAAAGGTTTTTATTAGATAAGATTTCAAATTTTTGATTTTTTAGTCTTGTGAATTTCTCTAGCTTTGCTCTGTTTTCTAATATTTCTAACAAAACTTCTTTTTCTAAATCTGTTTCGGGTAGTTTAACACTTAACTTCGGAGCCCAGATATCCTGTGTTAAAAGAATTTTTAGCTGATTTTTTAATATTTCTGAATTTTGTTTGCCTCTAAAATTAGTTTGTTTTTGATTGCTTGATATTGGATTAATTAACATACACACCTTCCTTTTATTTGTTTATAAAAATAAAAATAAAAAAAATTTGCTCTTAGAATTTTTTTTGCTTTATTTTTCTTTACAATAAATAAGCTAATTTTTTAACAAAAAAACTCCCATAGAAAATGGGAGAAAATCTTTTTTAGTAAGATGTAAGATTATATAAGAGAGTTGGGGTAAATGGGTTTTGTAATTTAAATTTTAACTACTCGACCCTTTGTAAAAGGCTGAAAAGAAAGAACTAGTAGTGATATATCTAGCCGGATAGTTCATTTCTTTTTGGTGACATTTTCTTTACTCAAAAGAAAATGTTACTATGCTATGAAATTTTTACCAAATCTGTTAGCACCGTAGAAGAAAGATTCTTGCATAACTTGTTGAAGATTTCTTTT
>CALURK010000029.1 GCA_944323165.1 Candidatus Gastranaerophilales bacterium
GACGTGTGCCCTCCCGCTCCCCTCCCTCTTGAGGGGGGGGAAATTTTTTGTTACCCCCGATTTTGTTTCGTGTTCTTGTTTCAACCCCACCCCCTCCCCCCTCCCTCAAGGGGCGGGGAAATTTTTATGTTATCCTGAATTTGTTTCGTGTTCTTGTTTCACCCCCACCCCCTCCCCCCTCCCTCAAGGGGCGGGGGAGATTTTTTTGTCATTCCGAACTTGTTTCGGAATCTTTGTGCATACTTTTTATGGAAAGGAAGTCAGTAGAAATTTAGAAAATAACGCTTTTTTACCTATAGATTAGCATTTTTACTGCAAATTAGTTTCTTCTTTTTGTTTTTTTATAGTATACTTTAGAAAGTAAGAGTTACGAGGGTAATTATTTTACCTGTATTGTAAGGGAAAAGATTTTGAAAAAGTCACGATTAACGATAGCTATTTTTACGGCATTATTTTTAGGAGTGCTGGTAGGATGGGTTTTCCCTGATTTTGCTGTTAGGCTTCACGTGCTTGCAGAAATATTTTTGCGTATGGTGAAGATGATTATAGCTCCTTTATTGTTTGCAACTCTTGTGGTTGGAATTGCCGGACACGGTGATGTTAAAAGCCTTGGTAGGCTTGGTATAAAGACTATCGCTTATTTCGAAGTTGTTACTACCCTTGCTTTATTTATAGGACTTGGCTTTGCAAATGTATTTAAACCGGGTATTGGTATTGCAAATATAGCTTCTGATGATACAGGACTTACTAGAATTGTACAAATGGCATCTACTACTCAGCACAATTCTTTTGGAGATTTGCTTTTGAGCCTTTGTCCAACAAGTATTTTCCAGTCTATGGCTGAGGGTAATTTATTACAAATAGTTGTATTTTGTATTTTCTTTGCTCTTGCTATTTGTGCTGTGGGAAAAAAAGCCCAGCCTGTTATTGATATTTTAAACTCAGTAGCTTCTGTTATGTTTAAGTTTACGGAATATGTTATGTTATTCGCGCCGATGGGTATATTTGGTGCTATTGCTTATACAGTTGGATCTAACGGAATAGAGATTCTGTTTAACTACGGAAAAATAATTTTGTCACTTTATGTGGCATTAGCAGTATTTGTTGCACTGGTTTTGTTTATTGCATGCAGAATTGTTAAGATTTCTGTAAGGGCTTTAATTAAAGCTATTCAAGAGCCTGCTCTTTTAACTTTCACTACTGCAAGTTCCGAGGCTGCTTTACCTAAAGCTATGTCAATAATGGAAAAATTTGGTGTTCCTAAATCGATTGTAGGTTTTGTAATGCCAACAGGGTATACATTTAATCTTGACGGTTCAACCTTGTATCTTGCAATGGCGGTTATTTTTTCTACTCAACTTGTTGGGATAAATTTATCATTTGAACAGCAGTTAGTTATTATGTTTGCTCTTATGCTTACAAGTAAAGGAGTTGCAGGTGTTCCGAGAGCTTCTCTAATTGTTCTTGCCGGAACTCTTACAAGTTTTAATATCCCAATTATAGGTGTTGCCGTTCTTTTAGGCATTGACCAAATTCTTGATATGGGGAGAACTACTGTTAATTTAATCGGAAATTGTGTTGCAACTGTTGTAATTGCAAGGTGGGAAAATGCTTTTGATTACAACAAGATGGCTGATTTTATAAAAATGAGAAATCTTAAGACAAATACGCTTACAAAAATTAAGCACGATGTTAGTTTTCAAAAAGATTTCAAGGAAGCTAGTTAATAATTGAAAATTATAATATTTTAATGAGGTGAAAATGGAATATAAAGACACATTAAATTTGCCGAAAACAACATTAGAAATGAGGGCAAATGCTACAAAAAAAGAACCTGAAACTCAAAAATTTTGGGAGGGGATAAATGTATATCAAAAGAACTTGGAACAGCGTGATAAATCCAATTCTTTTGTTCTTCACGACGGACCTCCTTATTTGAGTTCTGAAAAAATTCACGTTGGTACTGCATTAAACAAAATTTTAAAAGATATTTTGATTAAGTATAAATCAATGTCAGGGTATTATTCTCCGTATGTTCCGGGATATGACGGACACGGACTTCCGATAGAAAATAAGGTCGTAAAAAATATTAAGGGCGGAAGAGAAGCTCTTTCGCCGGCAGAACTTAGGGCAAAATGCAGGGAATTTGCTCACAAAAATTTAAAAGGTCAGGAAGCTGAATTTAAGCGTCTTGGGGTTTGGGGCGATTGGGAGCATCCTTATCTTACAATTAATCCTGAATTTGAAGCTGAGCAGGTTAGAGTTTTTGGAGAAATGTATAAAAAGGGGTATATAGAAAAAGGGCTTAAACCTGTTTATTGGTGTGCTTCTTGCGAAACTGCTCTAGCTGAAGCCGAGGTAGAATATGCAGATCACACTTCTACTTCAATTTATGTACGTTTCGAATTCGACGATGAAGCGGTAAATAAAATTAAGAAATTGGTGGATATTCCAAGTGACGATGTATATGCAGTTATTTGGACAACAACTCCTTGGACAATTCCTTCCAATATGGCAATTAGTATGCACCCAAGATTTGACTATACATTCTTTGAGTATAAAAATGACGTTTATGTAGTGGCTCAAGGTCTTTTAGCTAGCTTCCTTGAAGGTGTTAGTTGGGACGAAAAGGACATTAATGTTATAGGAACTGTAAAGGGTGAAGATTTAGAATTATTGAATACAAAACATCCTTTGTATGATAGAAAATCTCCGATAATTTTGGGAGAACACGTTACACTCGATGCCGGAACAGGTTCTGTTCATACAGCTCCTGGACATGGTCTTGAGGACTACGAAGTCGGTGGTAAATACAATATAGAAGTATTTTCTCCTTTGGATAGTAAAGGTTGCTGGACTGAGATTGTAGGCGATAAAGATTTAGAAGGCGTTCCTTATTATAAAGGTAATAAAATCGTTATAGAAAAACTTCAAAACTGCGGCGCTCTTCTTGCTGCAGCAGATATAAACCACTCTTACCCGCATTGTTGGAGATGTAAAAATCCTGTAATTTATCGTGCTACTCCGCAATGGTTTGTAAAGGTTGATAAATTCAGAGCTGAAACTTTAGAGGCAATAAAGGGTGTAAAATGGATTCCTGCAAGTGGTGAAGCCAGAATTTCCAATATGGTTGCAGGACGTTCTGATTGGTGTATTTCACGCCAAAGAGCTTGGGGGGTTCCTATACCTGTATTCTATTGCGAAGATTGCGGTGAAGTTATCGTAAGCGATGAAACAATAGAGAATGTTGCCAAAATATTTGAAAAAGAAAGCTCTGATGCTTGGGTAAAAAGATCAGTAGAAGAGTTGTTGCCGGAAGGATTTGTTTGTCCGAAATGCGGAAGCAAACATATCAAAAAAGAACGTGACATTATGGACGTTTGGTTCGATTCAGGTATAACTTGGAGAGCTGTTGTAGAAAAACGTTCTGATGAATTGGGTCATACGCCTGTAGATATGTATTTGGAAGGTTCTGACCAACATAGGGGATGGTTCCAATCTTCTCTTCTAACTTCTATGGCTACCCAAGGAAAAGCTCCATATAAATCAGTTTTAACACATGGTTTTGTATTTGGAGAAGACGGAAGAAAAATGTCAAAATCTTTGGGTAATTACATCAGACCTGATGATATTATCAAAAATTATGGCGCTGATATCTTAAGATTATGGGCAGCTTCTGTTGATTACAGAAACGATACCAAAATTGGTGATAATATAATTAAACAACTTGCTGAAATCTTTAAGAAAACCAGAAATACTGCAAGATTTTTACTTGGTAATATTTTTGATTTTGATCCAAACAAAGATTATGTTAAGTATGAAGATTTAAAACCTATTGATAAATTTGCATTGCATAAGTTAAATAAGGTTGTGGAAGAAGTTACCGTAGCATTCAATAATTATGAATTTTACAAATATTTCCAAACGTTACAAAACTTTGCAGCTGTAGATTTAAGCTCATTCTATCTTGATATTGTAAAAGACAGATTGTATACTGCAGGCAAAAAATCTTTATCCAGAAGAGCTTGCCAGACTGTTCTATTTGAAACGTTGCAGGTATTAGTAAGAATTCTAACTCCTGTAATGCCTCACCAGGCTGAGGACATTTGGCAGAATACTCCTGAAATTCAAAGAGGCGGACTGGAAAGTATTCTTCTTGCTAATTGGCCAATTGTAAATAATGAATGGGAAAATGCAAAGCTTGAAGAGGATTTTGCAAAAATACTTAAGACACGAGAAGTTGTAACACGAGCTATAGAACCTCTAAGGGCAGATAAAAAAATCGGAAGCTCATTAGAAGTTGGCGTTTACGTAAAATCAGCGGATAATGAAGTCTTGAAGGCAAATGAAAAAGACCTTGCAGATATCTTCATAACTTCTCAAGCTTATGTAACGGAAGATAGGCCGAGTGATGTTTTAAATGAATACACAGAAGGTGAAACAACAGTATGGGTAGTAAAAGCAGAGGGTGAAAAATGCGAGCGCTGTTGGAAATACAGAAAGCTTGGCGAACACTCAGGATATGAAACTATCTGTTCTGATTGTTATGAAGCAGTAAAAGAAAATTAGTTTTAATAGAGAGCTTATCGGGCGGAAACGGAGTTTCCGCCCTTTCTTTTGTAAGCCAAATAAAAAGCCCCTAATCGGGGCTGAAAAATTGTTGTAAGATGTAAGATGGGGGTAAATTTTTAAATATAAGAGTTTTTGTGAAACTACTTATGTAGCACTTGGCTCTTATTTAAGTAAAGTAGAGATAAATCTGATTGAATCATCTTTTAATTCTCTAACAAAATCTCTTGCGATTTTAGAAAGAGGTCTGTTGTCGATTTTATCAAATACTGCATAGATTGGATCTCCACCGTTATTAAATCTCATTTGTCTGTCTTGTTTCTTTAAGTAGTAGAATTGAAAATCTTCTGGGATTTCTATAGCTCCTGCCGGTTTTTTATTTCTTTCTATTGCATCGTATGTTGCTGTCATCTTTTTTATCTCTCTTATTTATCTCTTACATATATATAAAGTATATCTATTTCAAAAAATTGCCTTTTTTGTTTGCGAATGTAACGAAATGTAAAGATGAATTTATAGTATAATCAATTCATGGATAATTTAGAGCAGATAAAAAAAGCTGTTGAGATTGAGGTTAAGTACAAATACATCAATATTAACGGGAAAACAAGGAGTTTTTCTTCGTTTATTTGTTCTGAGTTACGTAAAGAAATTAAAAATACGAAAAACCCAAAATGGCAGGTACTTTTAGAGCATTTTGAGCGGTATCCTATGGATACTTTGCCGCAGAGAAAAAAATCTCTTGAACGTTTGGTTAATGTAATTAAAACTGAAATCGGAATTCAGCCGAATGAAGCGAAAGATAGTAAATTAACTCTAAAATCTGATGTGATGTACCTGAAAGGTATAGGTCCAAAGATTGCTTATATTTTAAATAAGCTTGGGATTTCTACTGTAGGTGATTTGCTGTATTATTTCCCGCGCAAACACGTAGATTATTCTTCAAGAACCAGAATTCGTGATTTGCAGGTCGGCGAAACTACGACAGTTTTTGGTACAATTCGTGCTGTAGAGGCTTTTACGACAAAGAATAATTTAGGAGTTGTGAAGGTTAAAATTACTGACGGCTCTGGAAGCCTAAATTTGAATTTCTTTTCTTCCAAATCAAACAGGTTTACTCTAGAGAGAATGAAATCGCAGTTTCCCAAAGGTTCTGGAATTATGGTTTCCGGCATGGTGAAGATAAATTCTTATGATGGCATGCCAACTCTTGAGAAACCAACTTATTCTATTATGGATGATGAAATTTTGTCCTCATCTAATGTAAATTTAGCAAGAATTGTTCCAATTTATCCTTTGAGTGAAAATCTGAATATTAAAACGCTTAGAAAAGCTATTTTTAATACAATTCAACTTTTCAAGAATGATATTGAAACCGTTTTGCCTGAATATATCATCGAAAAATATAATCTTATGCAAAAAAATGAAGCGATAGAACAGATTCATTTTCCTAAAGATAATGAGGCTTTGAATAGAGCAAGATTTTCTCTTGTGTTTGAAGAATTGTTCCTAATTCAACTAAGACTTGCACTTTTAAGAGAAGAAAATAACAGAACGATTTCTTCAATACCGCTTGAAATCAAGCGCGACGGGCTTGTTATGAAATTCATAGAAGGGCTTCCGTTTGAATTAACAGGTGCGCAAAAACGTGCGGTAAACGAGATTTTAAATGACTTAAATTCAACCAAACCAATGCAAAGACTTCTACAGGGTGATGTCGGTAGCGGAAAAACTGTAGTTGCGACAATAATGCTACTAGCTGCAATAGAGAATGGGTATCAGGCGGCAATAATGGCTCCGACTGAAATTTTAGCGCAGCAACATTATAATAATATGTCCAAATGGCTTGCTCCTCTTGGTTTGAGGGTAGAGCTGTTTTTAGGAAGTATCGGGAAAAAACAACGAAAAATTGCTGAAACTAATCTAAGAAACGGGCAGGTGGATATTGCAGTAGGTACGCACGCTCTTATTCAAGATAATATAGAGTTTGCAAATTTGGGAGCGGTTGTAATTGATGAACAGCATAGGTTTGGTGTTAAACAAAGACTTGCTCTCAGAAAAAAATCACAAAATCCGCAAATCCTAACAATGACTGCAACCCCAATTCCAAGAACTCTTGCAATTACAATGAACGGTGATTTAGATTTGACAATCATTGACGAATTACCGAAAGGCAGAAAACCAATAATTACTAAGATGGTAAATTCAAGGAAACAAATTGCCGAACTTATAAGGCACGAGGTCGAAAACGGACGACAGGCTTACATCGTTTATCCTTTGATAGAAGAGAGCGAAACACTTTCTGCAAAGGCGGCAACAATCGAAAAAGAGCGCTGGCAAAATGAAGTTTTTCCTGAATATAAAATAGGACTTTTGCACGGTAAATTAAAAAATGATGAAAAAGATGATGTGATGAATAAGTTTAAGAACAAAGAATACGATATCTTGGTTTCAACGACCGTTGTGGAAGTAGGCGTAGATGTTCCAAATGCTACAGTTATTGTGATTGAAAATGCCGAACGCTTTGGACTTTCTCAATTACATCAGCTTAGAGGACGTGTAGGTAGAAGCGATTTGCAATCTTATTGCCTGTTATCTTCCTCAACAAAATCACAAGAGACAAAAGCACGCTTAAATATCATGACTCAGACAAATGATGGGTTTGTAATCGCAGAACAAGATTTGCAAATAAGAGGACCTGGAGAATTTTTGGGAACTCGCCAAAGCGGGCTTCCTGATATGATTATTGCTGATATTGTTCATGATGCGAAAATTCTTGAACTTGCAAGAAGTGAAGCGATTAGTTTTGTAAAAAATAATAATATAGATGATTTTCCGCTATTGAAAGAAGCGAAAAGCTTAAATTATGATGGTGATTTATTCGGTGCTGGCTAGGGGTAAAGGGGTAAAGGGGTAAAGGGGTAAAGGTATTTTTTAGCAGGAAATGAAACTACGAGTTTTTTCGTAAAGTAAGCAAAAAGAAAAGAACTTTTTTTGTCGGCAGACAAAACTTTTTTCACAAATATTTTCGTTCCCTCCCTTTGTAGGGGAGGGCTAGGGTGGGGTAAATTATTTTGTGTCATTCCGAACTTGTTTCGGAATCTATTTTATCTTTTGTTTTAAATAATCTGAACCGAGTTCAGCATGACGTATTTCATATAACCCCACCCCCTACCCCCTCCCTCAAGGGGCGGGGGTATTATTTTAAGTCATTCCGAACTTGTTTCGGAATCTATTTTATCTTTTGTTTTAAATAATCTGAACCGAGTTCAGTATGACGTATTTCATAAACCCCACCCCCTACCCCCTCCCTCAAGGGGCGGGGGTATTATTTTAAGTCATTCCGAACTTGTTTCGGAATCTGCTTTATCTTTTGTTCCAAAGATGCTGAACCGAGTTCAGCATGACGTATTTCATATAACCCCACCCCCTACCCCCTCCCTCAAGGGGCGGGGGTATTATTT
>CALURK010000030.1 GCA_944323165.1 Candidatus Gastranaerophilales bacterium
ACGGTCGTAAAGCCCTGCAGAGGCGAAAATACTTGGAGGGCCACTTCCTGGGAAGATAGCACGCTGCCAACATCTAAATTAAGAGAAAACGAGAATTGATTGGAGAATCGGTTCTCGTTTTTTTACTTTTATTTTTTGTGTTGGGGTAGAAACCCCAACCTACTTACTCGTTTTTTGTGAAGAGTGAGGTGTGAAGAGTGAAGTGGATTTATTTTATGCGGTAAATCACAGATTTACTACATTCTACCTGTTGATTTTTAGGTTTTGTATACACAGTCCGTAGGTTTTGTCAATCTTTGATTACTGAAGTTGTTCTAACAATACTTTATATTCTTCTATCAATGCGGTAATATCTGCAGCTATGTTAAGGTAAGTTTTAGTATTAGAATTTATTAAGGATTTATATTTATTTTTGACATCTTGTCTTGTTTGCATACGTTTAACACGTTCGGAACCTAACGAGGATTGTACATATTCTTCTCTTTGCTCTCCAATTGTAGGAGCCTGAAAGCTTCTGTCAATTGTTTTATTTGGATCATAAAAATATAGTTTAAATGAAAATTTGAGATTATAGTAATATTCTGAAAGCTTGTCTAAAAAACCACTTGGAAGTTTATCTAATTCAGCATCGTATTCATTTTGATAATCTCTACCCTGTTCTATATTTTGTTTAGCTTTTCGATCTAATAAAATTAGTTTTTCCTCAATAGCTTTTTTTCTTTCTAATAATATTTTTTTTCTTTCTGACTTTATTTTTTGACTTTCTTCATCTGTAAAACCAATCATGATCTCTGTTACACTCACCTCAGGTAGTCCATATCCATAGTCATTAATTATTTCATCTAATTTGCCTTGTCTGGTAATGCCAGTTTTGTAGTCATTTTCTGTCATATTAATCCAAACATTTTTAATATTTTTTTTCTTTGCCTTAGTTACTTCATTTCCATCAAGATATCCGTTTCTGTTAGTGTCAATTTGTTTCCAAGTTGTTAAGTTCGTCATAAGTTATTCTCCTTTATATACTTTGTACATTGCTTGTATATATAAAGTATTTCAATAAGAAATAATTGACATCTTCTCTTCTCTTCTCTTCTCTATATAAATGATTATTCCTGAATTTGAGGCAATTGTAACAATTATGCAAATCTCTTAATAATATTAAGAAATATTAAGAAATGACCTGTAGTTTTGGTAATCTTTGATTACTGCAACATTTTTATTATAGTAAATACTGTGGAGAGTTAGCAGACTGTATTAAATATAGTGTTACCACCTATATTGTTGAAGCGGTAAATTAGATATTTATCACATTTTACATAACTTACCGGAGTGCCGTCTTTCGAGTTTTGTAGGATGTGGTAAATTATCAATTTACCGCTTCAAATAAATTTCACGCATCGATATTTTTTGTTTGTTTAAGAAGTTATCACCCATCCCAACCTTCCCTCATATAGGGAAGGGGTGTGCCCAAAATGTTTTATCTCTGCATCCTCCTTCACATTGTTTTAGTGTGGACAATTCAAGAAACCCCAACCTACTTGTTTGGTGAAAGTCTTTGAGCTTATAGTGTGACTTACCAGTGTGCCGTCATTCTGAGGATGTTAGTCCGAAGAATCTCTTAAAAAGTTAAAGTGATTCTTCGCCCCTGAATGGATATAGGACTCAGAATGACGACATAATGGAAAAGTTGATTTTGAGGTTTTTGTTATCACCCATCCCAACCTTCCCTCATATAGGGAAGGGGTGCGCCCAAAATGTTTTATCTCTGCATCCTCCTTCACATTGTTTTAGTGTGGACAATTCAAGAAACCCCAACCTACTTGTTTGGTGAAAGTCTTTGAGCTTATAGTGTGACTTACCAGTGTGCCGTTATTCTGAGGACGTGAGTCCGAAGAATCTTTTAAAAAGTTACTTGGTAATGATAGCTTGAATAAATTCTTTTAAGTTATATTATAAAGTCAGTTAATTGAATAGGAGAGAGGTATGGATAACAAAACTATTTGCTTTATCGGCGCTGGAAAAATGGCAAGTGCTATTATGAAGGGTCTTTTAAGCTCAAAAACTTTTGATAAAGAGCATGTTATTGCTGTTGAAGTTAATGAAGTTGCTGCTAAGAAAGCTGGTGATAATTTTGGTATAAAGGTTTTTTCAACTCCTGAAGAAGCTATAAGTAAAGCAGATATTGTTCTAATTGCGACAAAGCCTTTTGTTGTTCCTGATTTGTTAGAAAAAATCAAAACTTTTATAAATGATAAGCAATTAATAATATCCATTGCGGCTGGTATAACTTTTGATAAAATTGAGAAGGCTTTAGGATTTGATAAAAGAATTGTGAGAGTAATGCCAAATACTCCAGCGCTTTTGGAATGTGGGATGAGTGCTATTTGCAAAAATGCTTCTGCAAAAGATTCTGATCTAGATACTGTTGAAACGATATTTTCAAAAATTGGCAGAGTAATTAAGTGTCAAGAAAAAGACATTGATGCTGTAACTGGTGTTTCCGGATCTGGTCCCGCTTTTTATTATTACATAATTAATGAAATAGCAAAAGCAGGTGAAAAGTTAGGGTTAGATTATAATGTAGCTCTTACTCTTTCGGCTCAAACAGCACTTGGGGCTGCAAAAATGGTTTTAGAAACAGGAAATACCCCTGAAGAACTTATTACTGCTGTTACAACTCCAGGCGGAACGACTGCTGAAGGAAATAAAGTCTTGAATGAAAGTAATATTAGCGAAATTTTGTTTGAAACTGTATATAAAACAGCTGAAAAATCTAAAATCATGAGTAAATAGTGCTAAAAATAATACATTTCAGTTATTGGGATTGCATTTTTCTCGTAAATACAGCAGTTGTTTAGATTACATCTAAAACCTGCATCATAGAGATTTTTTGATGCGTATGTGCCAGGTGTATCATCAAAACTTCCAATAATAACTGCGGAATTTTTGTCTAACCTTTTGTACAAATTGTTTGACATTTGTATTCTTGTTGTTTCATCTTTCAGATATGGCCAAAAATTTCTTGCCATTACTATTGAGTTATTTGGATTTACAGATTTACACTCTTCTGTTGCATCTGCGACTTTGAATGAAACTTTATTTCTTAGTTCAGGCTTTACTTTTGCAATAAAATCATAGTCTAAATCCATATTCTTTATAAAATCTGGAACTGTTTTTACGATTTCAAAATATTTATTGAATTTGCCATGTGTATGTTCATTAATTAATTTGTCGTCACCTTCAAACATTGGAAGATAGCCTTTTTGTGCCATGCTTATGATTTTGGCATCGTAATCGGAAGCTAATATTGGAAAATATTTTTCAGCTCCTTTTTCTCCGTATTTTGCTAAAAGTTTCATTGCAAGAGAATAAACTTCATCTCCTGCAGAGCAAGAAAGGCTATATAGGTTGGCTTTGGGCGCGTTTTTAAATTTTTCTCCTATATAATCAATAAGGTGATCCCAGTTTCCTAAATCACTCCGAAACAAGCTAGTGTCATTCCTATGAATTAGTTCTCCTAGCGAATTACATACATCACGTCCGCTTGATGTGAAATTTGGGGAATATGTATTATAAGTGCTATTAATATACATACTAGAATAAAGACCAAATAAAAATAAAATTTGCTTATTCTTTAATTTTTGTAAAGAAAAACAACAAATTGGAGTGTAGGGGATTCGAACCCCTGACCCCGACACTGCCAGTGTCGTGCGCTACCAACTGCGCTAACACCCCGAATTATATTTTATTCTTTGGCTGGTTGAGTTTTAAATGGTGGGCGTTACAAGACTCGAACTTGTGACCCTCTGAATGTCGTTCAGATGCGCTACCAACTGCGCCAAACGCCCATATATTTGTAAGGCTGTTGGTTCAGATGCTACCTCTCCTCGGACGTGACATTTAGTCACCTCCTCGTCGGCAGAGTCAACTGCGCCAAACGCCCATATATTTGTAAGGCTGTTGGTTCAGATGCTACCTCTCCTCGGACGTGACATTTAGTCA
>CALURK010000031.1 GCA_944323165.1 Candidatus Gastranaerophilales bacterium
GTCTTACTTACAAACCAATATGCATTTACCCCCGCCACTTGAGGGAGGGGGGTAGGGGGTGGGGGATATAAGATTCCGAAACGAGTTCGGAATGACAAAAAAATTCACATGACTATTTTAACCATAAATCTTTTAGTCTTACTTCCAAACTAAAATACATTTACCCCCGCAAATTGTAGCCATAAATCTTGTAGTCTTACTTACAAACCAATATGCATTTACCCCCGCCCCGTGAGGGAGGGGGGTAGGGGGTGGGGGATATAAGATTCCGAAACGAGTTCGGAATGACAAAAAAGTTCACATGACTATTTTAACCATAAATCTTTTAGTCTTACTTCCAAACTAAAATGCATTTACCCCCGCAAATTGTAGCCATAAATCTTGTAGTCTTACTTACAAGCTAAAATACATTTACCCCCGCAAATTGTAGCCATAAATCTTGTAGTCTTACTTACAAACCAATATGCATTTACCCCTTTGCTCACAATAAAAAAAAGACCCCTAAAGGTCTTTTTAAATCTGCCGATGGCCGGGGTCGAACCGGCACGTAGTTGCCTACACCAGATTTTGAGTCTGGCACGTCTACCAATTCCATCACATCGGCTTATTTTATTGTCAAAAGTTTTTATTTTTATATAACAAAAACCCTAGAACCTATTAAACCAGAAACAAAACCAAATTTCAAGAGGAGTTTATGCTAAAATACTTATCGGAGGTTTTTATAAAGTGGATGCATATAATGTACTTATTATCGGCGATATAAATGCTAAATCTCTTTTACTTATTAAAAATTCCAAATATTTAAACAAACTCTACACAAATTTTGAATATCCAAACACTGCTGAAGTTAAATTTAATACCTTTAGAGAACTCGCTAAAAAATGCAAAGCTCTAAAAATTGATATGGTTATCGTTGAAGATAGTAAATTAATTTTTCAAGGTATTGTTGACGTTTTGAAAAAAAATTTTATTAACTGTATTGGAATAACTGCTTTTTGGACTAATCTAATTCTTTCTAACAAATTCAAGTCAGAAATGACTTCCAAATACCAAATCAATACGCCGGAAAGATTTCTTTATCCCAAAGAATTTCCGCTTTTTGTAAAAGCAGACGGGTTTTCTAAAATTGCTCATTCTATGGATGAAGTTATTAGTTTTAAACAAGAATTATTCAATTTTTCGCCCGTAATTGCAAAATCTATTTTCTTAGAAAAATTTATTGAAGGTAACAAATATATTTTAACATCCTTATATGACGGAAAAACACTTATCACACTTCCTAATCAAGATTTACCTAAAGAAAAAATTAGCGAATACAATGACAAATTATTTAAGATGTTCAGAAGTGAAAATGCCAATTTTATTGGTTATATAAACTCTTCTGTAATTTTTTCGGAAAATAAACTTTTTAATATCGGCTTTAATTTAGATTTCCCAAAAACAAATTCCGATATTATATTTATTTTCAATTCAATGATTTATCAAAAACTTGACGAATTAGATATCTTCATCATTTAAGATTGATTCTAAAAAGTTTCTTATTTTCTGCCTAAAACTTATTTTTTGAGTATCTTTATTGTCTTTATTTTGTAATTTTTCTATTTTTTTATTATTTTTTTCTATCTTTTTATTATTTTTGTTTTCTATTTTTTCAGTTATTTTTTCTTGTTTATTTTTTGCACGCAAAGCTTCTGCTCTTACTTTTTCTTGACGCAAAATCTCTTCTGATTGCTGCAAAGCAGTGTAAGAATCTTCTCTTCTTTTATTTTGTTCCCTTGCCCATTTTTCATTTATGATATCGCTTGTATCTACTTGTTTTTGGGTATTCTCTGATTTTATTGTTCTTTCACTTTTTACTTGAGATTTCTGCTTCATTGAACTTATTTTTTCTGATATATATTCACCGGCATTAGAAACCTTTGATTTAATATTTTTTCTTTGTCGCTTAAAAAATTTTCTTGTCTTTTTTAATATTTTTTTACCTTTTTTCTTAATATGTTTTAATGTCTCAGATTTTTCACTCTCATCAGTAATTTCATTGCTTTTCAAAGCTTCATCTAACTTCTTTTGAGTTTCATCCAACTTATCCTTTGTTATTTTTGCTGTATTTTCTGTATCCTTTAACTTATTTAAAGCCTCTTTCAAAGCTGTTCCTGTTTTATGATTTTTATATAAAGCAACACCGGCTACAGCAGCTGAAGCTGCTGCTACAGTTCCTAATAAAACAGTATTTCCGCTATCTTTCGCACCATATTCGCTACCTTTAAATGATGCTTTTGAAGGTTGAGAAATATTTGGATAAGTTGTTTGTACTTCTGAAATTTTCATACGACTTCACTTTTTTTTCACTACACATTTCATGTAAAACTCCTGATGACGTAAAATTGCCCTCAGGAGTTTTTTCTTGTTACAAATATTTACATTTCTATTCTGCAAGAAGCTTATCTGCCAAAGGTGATTCCACTCTTCCGTTCAATGTTTTGGATACTTTTTTGATATTATCTGCCATTTTTTGCATTTCATCTGTCCAAACAAAATTATCCATCACATATTTTTCGCCCTTTGAAAAATCACCCTTCATTTGCACTTGAATAATTTCTTCAAGCATTTTTCTTGCTGTCGGAACCATTTTATCAATGTTTACATTCAAAATACCTTCAGGAGTAATCTCCATTGCTCCTTCTTTTATAAAATAGTAATTTTGCATAACTGAGCGAACTCTGTGTGCCTGACTCAATGTTGGTTTTGATGTCATCATGTTATCAGCTGCATAAGTTACTATAATTTGATTTCTCTGCTCTGGTGTGTACATTCCGGCTTCTGTTAATACATCTAACATAGCAAGTGACACCATATCTGCTTTATTTTCTTCTATTATAGATTTATATTTGCCCAAACCCTCAGTTCCTGATTTTGGTCCGAGTGAATGGCCGTTTTCGTGACCTACAGTAAACCAATGGTCTGCTTCATCGTTATAATATTTATGAAGCTCAGGATTTAATGTAGCTTCCAATCTTTTTTTCATCTTTTCTCTGGCGTCATCCGAAGTTATCAAACGTATTTGTCTATGGTAAACATTTCTTCTTCCTCCATCAAGTTCACGTATTGAAAGCTTATCATCATTAGGAAGATTTTCTGCAAGAGTTATGCCGGCTCTAAATTCTCCAACATCACCAGTTACTGCTACCAAATCTACATCTACCATTGTTTGTTTAGAATCTTTTCCGTCAGGAGCAATATTTTGAATATAGTCATCTTTAAACGGCATATTTTGAGCCATCAATGGCAAATAACTCTTTACGCCAAGTATAGCATCTGTTCCTTTTTTATTTACTATTCCGACTCTGCCGCCTAAAAAGTCTTTTGCAACAGGTACTATTCCATTTTCATCCAACAATTTCTTTAATTCTGGATTTTCTACAACAGTTTCTGTTAACTCATCCGAATAATTTTCTCTTGTAATCGTAAATTCCAAAGGAGTATCCTGCAAAGTTGCCCATTTTTTATCTGCGTAAGCATCCAACATAGGATCTGCTGTTCTTAATGCTTTTGCCTGCAATCTTAGAAATTCATTAAAGTCTTCGTTTGTAGAAGTTTCTGCGGCTTTTTCCAACTCGGTCGCCATATTTGCAAAATCATCTTTGAATTTGTCCACATAATCAGTTGCTACAAGTTCGTTTCCAACTCTCTCCACTACTGAACGTTGATTTAATATTTTTGCTACATCATCAACTTTACCTTCTTTTAACATATTTATTAAAATTGTATGAAATTCTTCTTTACCTAAATCTTCAGGATAAACACCTTTTCCGGGACGTTCTGAAACACCTTTCGCAAGCTCTATCATATTGCTTTCTCTATCAAGAGAACATACTCCCTTTTGAGCATCAAATAATATCTTTGTTAACTTCGCTTGCTCATTACCTTTTGCAACTTCTTGCTCTAAATATTCTTTGAAAGGTAAATTATTTGGGTTATCTAACTGCATATTAACTTTATCCAAAACCGAAGCTGCCTTTACCAAATGTTTCAAAGCCTCTTTATCTCCGTCTGAAAGCGCTAAATATTCAGGAGCATCAGCTGAAAGCATTTTTTTAGTTGTTAAATAATCCTTATGAGTCCTTTTCTCAAGCTCTTCCATTGAAAGATTCAGTTCATAATCACTTTTGTTAATATTCACATTATTAATCATACTCATCTTATCAAGCTCCTTTACTAACTTATTTTCTTCAGGACAAAAATCCCCGTTTTTTGTATTCGAAGGAGATTTTTCTTTAAAATTTACATTCTGAAATCTTATTCTGTTAATTGGGTTAATATTCATAATCGGATTATAACATAAAATTCAATACAACCGCTATAATTGATAAAATTAGAGAAACAAGAGTAAATTCCTTTACTATTCTTATCTCAGAATGCCCGCAAAGCTCAAAATGATGATGTATTGGGGACATCTTAAATACGCGTTTTCCTGTTAACTTAAAACTCGTAACTTGAATTATTACAGATAAAGTTTCTATAACAAAAATTCCGCCAAATAACGCAAGTAAAATTTCACATCTGCCGATAACCGCAAGAGTTCCCAATAAACCGCCAAGAGCTAAAGAACCAGTATCTCCCATAAATACCTGAGCTTTTGGTTTATTGTATTTCAAAAATCCTATCAAAGCACCAATTACTGTCGCAGCAACAATAGCAGCCGCATTATGACCGTCTACAAATGCCAAAAATCCGCAAGCTAAAAATGCAGGAATTCCTGTAGATGCAGCCAAACCGTCCAAACCGTCTGTCAAATTGTAAGCATTTGATGCTCCTGTTACTACAAATACAGTAAAGAAAGGATATAAAATTCCTAAATCAAACGTGCGCGAACCTAATGTAATTACAGTTCCATAAGTCTGCATTGCATATACTGTAGGTATTAACGCTATCAAAATCTGTCTTACAAGTTTACCCCTTGGACTCAAACCCTTATTCTCGTGACCTTTTATCTTCAAATAATCGTCCTGTAAACCGGCTAGTGCCATAAAAAGAAATGTTATCAATATTATCCAAGCAGAATTATCCATCTGCTGATCCATAAAAAGCGTTATCATTGATGAAATAATTATAGCCAGTACTATAAATACACCGCCTGTAGTCGGCGTACCTGCTTTCTTGGCGTGCTCTTCCGGCGCTACATCCAATATGTACTGTCCTATTGTTTTTCTTCTTAAAAAATCTATATACGGTACACCAAATAACAAGCATAATACCATACTCATTAGTAATGCTACACCAAGCATTATCATATTATTTCTCCTTATTTATCTACTCTCCTAAATTCTAACCCAAAAAGAGGATTTATTAAAGTTTTAAGTTATTGTAAAGTTTTATTAAAATACATCTTTAAAAACTATATAATATATTATATAATAAGTGTATATAAGTATATTAATAAATTCCACAGAGCAAAAAAATTATGAGTATCGAAAGTCTTCAACCGTATTCGCCGACGACTATTTATGGACAATTGACGTCGCCGTTTACACCAAAACAAATTACTATAAATTCGCATACGCCTTTTGATAAAGTTAATGAAAATGACGGATCAGAGGTGTTTAGTAGTGCAAGTTTTGAAGGTAAACCTCAGGCTAAAATTGCTTTTGATAAAATGTCAAATTATGTGCCGGAATATGAAGCAGATTTTTCTAAAAATGATACTCCTAAAGATCCTTCTGAATTGTCATCTTTTTCAGTTTCATCATTTTCTGATAACAAAATTCTAAAAGGAGCTTTGACTAACGGATATTCTGTTAATGAATCTATTGTTATTCAAAATGCACAAAATGCTTATCAAAGAAGTTCTTTAATAACAAAAAATGCTTCACAAGTTTTGAGCACTTGTTCTTATAGAGTTTTTTAGTTTTTGATTTTATATTTCATGTTTTATATTTTATGTTTAAACTTTTAACTTTTGTTTAAAAGTTTTTCTTTTTATTATTATATTTAATTATATTTAATTATATTAAATTAATAATCTTCATCATAAGCTCAAATTATTTGTTCATAAGTGGTGGAAAGTATTGATATTATTGAAAATTTTCTGTTCAAAAATATGTAGAAAACTCGTCGATTTTTTTAAAGTTTTGAACATTTTTCTACATTTTTTTTATAAAAAAATAAATCAAAAAATTTTTATGTAGAAAACCTAAAAGTTTTGAACATTTTTTCTACATAATTTTATTATTTTTCTACATAGTTTTGAACATGTTTATTTTATTTTATTGTTTATGTATTTTATGTAATATATAATTTTTTTACGTTTTATAAAGAGGAAAGGTTTTACAGTGGCTTTAATTTCAGTAATTGTACCGGTTTATAATGTAGAAAAATATTTGAGAAGATGTTTGGATAGTATCTTAAATCAAACATTTGAAGATTTTGAAATTATTTGTGTAAATGACGGTTCAACGGACTCTTCTATGGATATTTTGATAGAGTATTCTAAAAAAGATTCCAGAATAAAATTGATAAATAAAGAAAATGGCGGATTATCTGATGCAAGAAATAAAGCGTTAGAATTCGTAAATTCTTCTTATATAGCTTTTGTTGACAGTGACGACTGGATTGAGGCTAATACTTTTAAAGAATCTTATGATGCTATTGAAAAATATAAGACGGATTTTGTGTGTTTCGGATGTCAAAAAGTTTTTGAAAACGGTAATATAGAAATACAAAAACTTCCTTTCAGAGGTTTTAAAAAATTGAATGACAAAGTTATTATAAAAA
>CALURK010000032.1 GCA_944323165.1 Candidatus Gastranaerophilales bacterium
TGAACCGAGTTCAGCATGACGTATTTCATATAACCCCACCCCCTACCCCCTCCCTCAAGGGGCGGGGGTATTATTTTGTGTCATTCCGAACTTGTTTCGGAATCTACTTTATCTTTCATTTTCAAGATGCTGAACCGAGTTCAGCATGACGTATTTCATAAACCCCACCCCCTACCCCCTCCCTCAAGGGACGGGGGAAATTCTTTAAAGTCATTCCGGACTTGTTTCGGAATCTGCTTTATCTTTTGTTCCAAAGATGCTGAACCGAGTTCAGCATGACGTAATTCATATAACCCCACCCCCTACCCCCTCCCTCAAGGGACGGGGGTATTATTTTAAGTCATTCCGAACTTGTTTCGGAATCTACTTTATCTTTTGTTTTAAATAATCTGAACCAAGTTCAGCATGACGTAATTCATATAACCCCACCCCCTACCCCCTCCCTCAAGGGGCGGGGGTATTATTTTAAGTCATTCCGAACTTGTTTCGGAATCTACTTTATCTTTTGTTCCAAAGATGCTGAAACGAGTTCAGCATGACAAGCTGAGACCGTTTATTCTGGTTTTATAAAATTCTTCCCAGTTTTTAACTAAATTACTTGGAAGAGTGTCTAAAGCGTCTGCAATCATTAAAAACTTCGTTGTACTCAATCCGTAAGCTTCTCCGGCTTCTATTTTTCTCAAATAAATCTTTCTTATCCCGCATTTAATTGATAATTCATCAATTGTTAATCCCTTTTCTTCCCTCTTTTCTTTTATTCTCTTTCCCAAAAATTCAAAAAATAATTTTGCTTCCATAAAATTCTCCAATTATAAATTATTGTAAACGGATTATTGATTACCAAATTATATTATTGATTCTACAGTTGATAATAATAGAGCTAATCAATTTATTTGTCAACAAATAAACTGAAAAATATAATTATTAATATGAGTATGAAAGTTAGAGAACAAATAAAATCCCTACTTGCGTCAAAGAATGTTTCAATGAAGGATTTGTGTATAATGTTATCGAAAGAGTACGGAAAAGAGTATTCTTTATCAAATTTTTCAGGGAAGCTTAAACGCGGAAGCATAACATATAATGAAGTGTTGCTTATTGCAGAGATTTTGGGATATAAAATAACTTTTGTTGATACAGAAGAAATATAGGTTTTAGAGTATTAGGGATATAAAAATAGTGGCGGGATGCTTTGCATCCCGCCACCTTGTATTTTTACTAATGAAAAAGTAATTATTGCTCTAAGATGTAATTTAAAAGAGTTCTTACGCCAGCTCCTGTAGCACCTTTTATAAACTCTTTTTGAGGTTTTTCAAGGTATGCAGTCCCTGCGATATCAATGTGAGCCCATTTAACATCTTTAACAAATTTTTGCAGGAAAACTCCGGCAATTGATGCGCCGCCCCAACGAGCGCCTGTGTTTTTCATATCTGCAATATCACTTTTTAGGCTGTCAAAATATTCTTCCCAAAGAGGAAGTTCCCAATATTTTTCGCCGTTTCTGTCTGCTGTGTCGATAAGTCTTTTTACAAGATCTTCGTCGTTGCCCATAATACCTGCGGCATTTGTGCCTAAAGCTACCATACAAGCACCTGTTAGAGTTGCTAAGTCAATAACTTCATCTACACCAAGTTCGCAAGCGTAACAAAGTGCGTCAGCAAGAGTTAATCTGCCTTCTGCATCTGTATTATCAACTTCGATTGTTTTACCGTTCATCGCAGTTAAGATGTCACCGGGTTTGTAAGCTGAGCAGCCCGGCATGTTTTCACAAGCTGCAATTATTCCGTGAACTTCTACTTGCGGATGGAATTCTCTTATTATGCTCATAACTCCAAGGATACATGCAGCTGCTGACATGTCATCTTTCATTGTAAGCATTGATGAAGGTGGTTTAATATCAAGTCCGCCGCTATCAAATGTAATACCTTTACCGATAATTGCAATTTTCTTTTTAGGGTTATCAACTTGATATTTCATGTGTATGAATTTAGGTTCTTGAACACTTCCTCTTGATACGGCAAGAAAAGCACCCATTCCCATTTTTTCACATTCATCTTTATTGTATATTTTTGTGTCTAAGCCAAAATCACACGCTATATTTGCTAATTCTGTCGGGGTTGCAAATTGTGCAGGTTCGTTAGCAAGATTTCTTGCAAAAGTCATTGCTGCTGCAATTTTTTCTGCTTTGGAAACTATATCTGCATTAGCTTGAACGTAAACTTCTTGTACTTTGTTATCCTTCTTTTCTGATTTGTATTTGTCAAAAGCATAATCAGCAATAAAAGCGCCCATTGTGAATTGTTCTGAATAATCAAATTCAATTCCATCAAGTGAGAATGAAACCTTTTTAGCTTCCATTTGCATACATTTTTTTACGGCTTTAGCTACAGCTTCTCTCATTTTATTCGGATTAAATTCTTCTTTTTTACCCAAACCTAAAACGAGAACTTTTTTGTAAACTTCTTTTCCGTAAGTCGGAAGCAGGTAAGTTTCTCCGAATTTACCTTTAAAATTATCTTGCTCAACAGCGTATTTGTTGGCAAGCTCGTTAGTAGTATTTTCGCCTTCAAACTTGTTTACTACAAGAATGTCGGATTCAATACTTTTTGCATCTTGAACAACTTTGATTTCCATAGTTCAAAACTCCTTTCTTATTTTAATATTGTATATAAATTAAAATTTCAATGAAATACGCTAATTAGATTATTATAACAAAGTATTTGACAATAAAATTTGTTTGTTTTAGTATAAATTTGTTGACAGCCGGTGGCGAGATTCAGGGGCTGGGTGGTGACACAAGGTAACTGGATTAAGCAGAAAGAAGGGCGTTTAGCTCAGTTGGTAGAGCGTCTCCCTTACAAGGAGAGGGTCAGAAGTTCGAGTCTTCTAACGCCCACCATAAAAGAGATGATGACATTAGTTATCATCTCTTTTATTTTGCGTGTTTTGATAGAGAGAACTTCCAATATGCAGGGCATATTTAAAGAAGTTCGGCGCGAACGAGCTGAGGGCGGAGGATTTTTGCAAAAAGAATGAAATTCTTAGAAGCAAAAACCGTAGACCCGTTAAACGCGAGTGAGCAAGAGAAGTCTTCTAACGCCCACCAAAAAGAGGATAGGATTTGTTCCTAGCCTCTTGTTATTATGTGTGTTTCGATAGCAAGAACCTCCAATATGCAGGGCATAGAAAATGTTGATCTGTCATTCCGAACTTGTTTCGGAATCTACTTTATCTTCTATCTTAAAGATGCTGAACCAAGTTCAGCATAAAGCATTTTATATCGCCCCACCCTAACCCTCCCCTTCCAAGGGAGGGAACGTTATAAAAATCACCCCACCCCATCCCTCCCCTATCAAGGGAGGGGGCGTTAAAAAATCACCCCACCCCATCCCTCCCCTATCAAGGGAGGGAACGTTATAAAAATCACCCCACCCCATCCCTCCCCTTCCAAGGGAGGGGGCGTTAAAAAATCACCCCCACCCTAACCCTCCCCTTCCAAGGGAGGGAACGTTATAAAAATCACCCCATCCCATCCCTCCCCTTCCAAGGGA
>CALURK010000033.1 GCA_944323165.1 Candidatus Gastranaerophilales bacterium
TAAAAATATTTTCCATAACAGTTTCTTTCTTGTTTACCTCTTACTCTCTAACTAATATAAGTAATAATCATTTAGCCGCCGTAAATCCTATAAGTAACCAAAGCCAAAATAATTAACGCAGTAATCGACATAAGAAATATAAATTCAAAAACGTGCGTCATTCTGAATCTTGCCATAGAAGATTCAACCGTACCAATGATTACAGATAAAATAAACACAATAGCTAAAAATGCTAATGTAGAACCTAACAATCCCCAAGATAATGGAATTATCAGATTAGCTATCAAAGCTTCAAATATAAACATTTTAATAGCTGCTGTCCAAGTTATTAACCCTAAATCGACACCGGAATTATCCAAAATCATAACTTCATGAATCATTGTTAATTCCAGGTGAGTAGTAGGATCATCAACAGGAACTCTGCAACCTTCTATTAATAACATTATAAACAGAGTAACTACAGCCAAGGCTATAATTATGAACCCATATCCGCCAGCATTTTGTAAAATAAGCTTGAAGCTTCCGAAACTATAATTTTGCGTTAAAGCTGCAATAGAAGCCAAAGCTATAAAGAATGCAGGTTCAACAATAGTTGAAAAACAAGCTTCTCTGGAAGCCCCCATCCCTTCGAAACTGCTTCCTGTATCAAGAGCAGAAATCAATGAGAAAAACTTTCCTAAACCTAAAACATAAGAAAATATAACAAATGCAAAAGGAATATTAATTACAGCCGCCCCGGTTGCAAGAGGTACAAACATAGCAGAGAATACAGTAGCACCCAAACCTATAATCGGAGTGTATTTGAATACCCAAGATGTAGTTTCGCTAATTACAGCGCCTTTTTTCATAAGTCTTAAAAAGTCCCACAAAGGCTGCCATATACTTACACCCTTTCTTCCAGCCCAGAAAGCTTTTGTCTTTTTGATAACACCAATCATTAAAAATGGTACTATCAAAAGTATTAATATATTTATTATACTTAAGCCAATCATCACTTATTAACCCCCAAAGTATACCATACCAATTATTGCCAATATTAAAAATACCAATCCGAACAAAATATATTGTTGAATATTACCATTTTGAATTCTTTCAAACTTGGTAAGAAATTTTTCATCCCAATTGATAAGAGGTTTTACGATATAAGCTTCTTCAATATCTTGAATTTCTTGTTCATAATAAGCCTCTTTAGGGAAGAGTTCTTTAGGTTTTTTAATATGTGAAACTCTCTTGAATAGAGGTTTCAAAGTAGATATAAACAAACTAGCGTAAGAAGACGCTGTATATTGCATATGATTATTTGCCCTATTATATCCACACCCCCAAGTAGTATGTACAGCTTCCGTTTTTCCTCGTCCGAGAACTTTTCTTACAATAAGCAAAGCAACTACAAAAACAAAGAAAATAAAGAAATAGTAACTCAATCCACTTGTTAAATTAAATAAATTTTCGAAAGGAACAATAGCACCAACGCCGTTTACGAATTCGGAAACAGGCATCATTACTAAAGTTATAAAGTAATGAGGGAACATACCGATAAAGAAAGCCAAGAAAGCAAGAATTGTCATAGGACAAATCATAACTCTCGGGACTTCCGAAACTTCATCAAGATTAACCCCTCTAGGATTACCCAAGAACATGATTCCTGAAGCTTTAGTAAAGCACAACATAGCCATCGTTCCGACCATACCTAAAGCAGCAATTGCAAGTACAAGTACAATAAATAAACTCATACTTGAAGCCGGAATTCCGCTAATCATACCTGCATAAATTAAGAATTCACTAACAAAACCGTTAAACGGAGGAATTCCGCATATAGCAACTGATCCTATTATAAATAACAGAGCAGTGTAAGGCATTTTCTTAATCAAACCGCCCATAAGCTCAATATTTCTTGTATGAGTCTTTAAGTAAGCACTGCCAGCTGCGAAGAATAATAATTCTTTAAATATAGAGTGGTTAAGCACGTGTAATATACCGCCTGCAAAACCTAAAACTGCTACAAATTGATTATTATAAGCAAGCCCCAGCATACCAACACCTATACCCATACCGATTATACCGATATTTTCAATACTGTGATATGCAAGAAGTCTTTTAATATCATGTTGAGTTATAGCATACAAAACACCGTACAAAGCAGAAACAACCGCAACAGCCAAGACTGCATAAGAAATAGCTTTAGAAGGAGTTCCGATAAATAACAAAAATCTTAAAATACCATAAATACCTGTCTTAATCATAACGCCAGACATAATTCCGGACACATGGCTCGGAGCAGCAGGGTGAGCATCCGGAAGCCAATTATGGAACGGAACAAAACCGGCTTTTATTCCAAACCCGATAAATGCCAGCAAAAATACTAAATTCGCAAAAGCACTTCCCGGTTTAACCGAAGCTGCAAAATCTGCAAATCTAAGGCTTCCGCAATGAGCGTCCAAAAGAACAAATGCTGCCATTATAAATATCATTGATAAATGCATATAAACAAGATATTTAATTCCTGCCTTCAAAACTTCTTTTTTCTCCCCTTCAAATATAACCAGGAAGAAAGAAGACAAAGACATTATCTCCCAAACGATCAGGAAGAACATAGCGCTCTGAACCGTCACAACCATAATCATTGACGCAATAAGCATCATTAAAAAGAAACAATGAGATGAAATATTCATCCCCTTGCCTAAATAAGGTTTCATATACCCGTTAGCATACAAAACCCCAAGAAAACTCATAATTGAAATAACCGTAAGGAAAAATGCTGATAGAACATCAATTCTAAAATCAACATATCCAACCATTGGTGACATATAAATTGTTTGTCCCAACTCAGCACCGGTTAAAATAACTGCAAGAGCAGGAAGCAAGATTAACCCGGTAGATAAAAGTGAAGAAATAGTACAAACTTTCAATTTCCAATTTTCACTTACCACGATGGAAAGTAAAGCTCCCAAAAGCAGCATTCCTAATGATAAAAAATAAATTCCCATAACTATTTACATTCCCAAAACTATATTACTAATTTTTCCAAATACCGTTATATTGCTAACAAAAAAAAAATTCAAGAGGGAAAGGTGAAGTTAAATATTTTTTTCAAAAATTTATATAAAATCTCTTTCATATACAAATCAAATCATTTAAGAAGCGTCTTCCTGAGTGAGTTTTTGATACATTTTCATAAGTTCAGCAACAGTTTCGGATTCATTTAGCCAACGGAGTTTTCCATTTTCGTCCTTCTTCTTGAAGCCATAAGCCTCCATTACAGCTCTATCATTCTCTTGATGAGCTTTTCTGAGTTCTACAGGCATTGTCAAATCATCATACAAATCAGCAAGCGAGCAATCAGGGTATAAGGCACGTGCATCCAAAATTCCCTGTGCTGTTTTTTCTATTTTTGCTTTCTGTTCATCTGTCGATGTGCACCAAGGAAAATTGTTATAAACTATACTTGCTGAATATGCATAATCACTTTTCATACGTCCACAAATAGCCCGCATCCATGCCATATGAACATTAGATGTTATTATGCCAAATGTATATAAATTGCCATCTGGTATCATTTGTGCATTCGCATTTGCTATTATATCTTTTTTTACATATGCAACAGGCATATATCTGCGACGTTCAG